>CABUKB010000001.1 GCA_902492045.1 uncultured Oscillospiraceae bacterium
TCTGTCTGTCTGTCTGTCTGTCTGTCTGTCTGTCTGTCTGTCTGTCTGTCTGTCTAACAGATTGTAAGCGGCTTTCATCCAGACGTCAACCCCTTTACAGAATATAATTGTACTATATTTTGTAATCAATGTCAATTACAACGTCCGTCAAAGATCTGAGCTTGTCTATGCAAGCATCGCGGGAATCCGTTTGCGGGGGGATTCTCACCCTGCTCCTAAATACCGTCCGTCTTACGATCATTTCTCAAAGCAGCCTCTTTCGTATGCGGCACCGAGGCCCCTCTCTGTCTTGAAAAAACCGATATTTTTGTTATAATTAAGAAGTAAATCGAAGGTGGAACGGAGGCGGAGGGATGCATTGTTATCGGTTGGCAATATGCGAAGATGACGACAGGCTGCGTGAGGAAATGCAGTCTCTTTGCCATGATATTTTGGAGGAAGACGGTGTTAACCATGAGATTACCGCCTTTTCCACCGCACAGCAGCTGGAGTGCTTTCTGAAAGAGAAGGGGCAGCCGTTCGACCTGTTGCTTCTGGACATCCAGATGGAGGGTATGACCGGCATGGATCTGGCGCAGGCCCTTCGGCGGCGGGGCGACAGGGTCAGCATCATTTTTATCACCGGTTGTGAGGATTACCTGCCGGAAGGTTATGGCGTGCAGCCGGTCCACTTCCTGCTCAAGCCGGTCAGACGGGAATCGTTGGCGGGCGCTTTGCGCACCGACTGGAGCCTCAACCACAGGCCCAAAACCGTCGTGCTTCGGTTCGGCAGCAAAACGGCCACGCTGCCGCTGTCGGATATCCGGTATATTGAAAGCTACAACCACAACATCGTCGTACATCAGTCGGGCGGCGACCGCACCTATTTCCTGTCCCTGCGGGATTTTGAAAAGCAGATGCCGGGCGGCCAGTTCTGCCGCTGCCACAACAGTTATCTGGTCAATATGGCCTATGTGGAAGAGATCGGGCGTACCGAGCTTTCCCTGCGGGGCGGCATCCGTCTCCCCATCGGGAGAGCGTACTACAAAGCCCTGCAAAGCGCCTTTGTCCGGTATATCAATCAATAAATATAAAATATGATGCAAATTCCGATGCCCTCTAAGATTGCAGACTTATTGAGAAGCTATGTTTAGTGTGCTGTGAACTGGGATTTACGGAGGTTATTCAAATGGATATTAAGTATAGCGACACTAAAACATTTACAGAAGAACAATTACAGGATTTGTTCCTGTCGGTCGAGTGGTCATCAGGCCATTATCCGGATAAACTCGTTGCTGCAATGCAGGGATTCAAAACAGTATATTCCGCTTGGGATAACGATAAACTCATTGGTATGATTTGCGTAATGGATGATGGGATCATGACGGCATATGTTCATTATCTGCTTGTGAATCCCAAATTCCACGGGATGAAAATCGGCAGAACACTTGTGGAAATGATAAAGGATAAATATGACAATTATCTGCGGATTGCTGTAATAGCATATAATGATGAACTGCATTTTTACGAAAACTGCGGTTTCAAAAAAGCAAACGATGCAAGTCCGATGTTTATAACATCGTTATGGACTTAACAGATAACTTCTGATATACTGGGATAATAAATGAACGGATAATAGTTGAATCGCAACTCAACTATTATCCGTTTTTACTTTTTTATCTCGGGTGTCTCTTCCGGCTCTTTTCTTTTATACCTGTTGTTGATTGGGCAGCTTCAGCGCCGTCTGCACGGTAAATATATGGCCCTCGGTATAGCTAATATCCAACACACTGTGGTATTTCTCTGCGATGGCAGACATCTGTGGCAGCCCGAATCCATGCGTATCCGGATGCGGCTTTTTGGTCTGCAGCCGTCCCTGTTCATCCTCTTCCAGGCTGCCGGCGTAACGATTTTCACACTTGACGGCCAGGAAACCGTTGCGCACCTCTGCCTTGAAGCGGACAAACCGATCCTCCGGTTTCTCCACATCGGCGCAGGCCTCCAGCGCGTTGTCCAGCATGTTCATCAGCAGTGTACAAAGGTCGCTTTCCGGGATAGACAGCTTCTCGGGCAGATATACCTGCGCCTCAAAAGAGGCTCCGGCCTGCGCCGCCCGGGATGCGGCGTCCTGCAGAATGGCGTTTACGGTGAAATTGTCCGTAAACCGTGTTTGGGCGAGCATGGCTCCCTGCCGCTTCCATTCGCTGAGAAGCCTGCCCATCTGGTCGAAATCCTTTTGCTGATACAGGGCGTCCAAAGCGGCGATCTGATGCCGCATTTCATGCCGAAGCCCGGCACTGTCCCGCATTTTCCGTTCAATGGCATGGTAGCTGCCCAATATCAACTGGTTTTTCATCTCGAGCATCTGCGTCTCCGTCCTCTGCCGCACCAGGGAACGCATCAGCCAGTAGGCCGAGATCAACGCGCACGCGCTCGACAGCCACAGGGTAAACCAGTAAAGGAGGTCGTCATACAGGCCGTAGCAGATCTGTTCGACCAAGATATGGATAAGGCGGGCAAGGTATCCGCCGCGTGCCAGAGAGATCAGATACCCTGCCAGCAGTGCCACGGCGCTCCAAGCCGCCGTACATCCCAGCAGCTTCCAGAAATCGCGGCGGCGGTTCATCACCAGATAGACAGCCAGAGCCAGCGGCGCCAGCCAGGCAAAGCCCTGCCAGCTGAGAATCCGAACCGCCGCTTCCGGCAAAAAGTAATAGCCGCAGCTTTGCACCAACCGGTAAACGGTCAATCCCGTGAGCGCCAGCGAAAGCGGGATAAGGCTCCATTCCGTCTGTTTGCGCAGGATGCTCAACAGAAACAGGCCGGCCGACAAAAGCAGCGCGGCGGCAGTGAACCCCGCCGGGATGCCGAAAAGGTTGGCGTTGGACATGGGCTCGGCCCATTCCATTTTCTCCGGGATAAAGCGGAGGAGCGGCGGAAACAGGACGTTTTCCGGGTCCAGGATTGTACAGGTTGCCGTCAGCTCCCCGGCGGCGTTCTCCGGAAGCGGAAGATGCGCCTGCGACATGTTCACCGCTCCCTCCGGCGACACCCCGGCAGAATGATGGATTTCCGTCCCGTTTAAGTACAGCGTCAGTTCGAGGCCCGAGGTTTCAAACAGCAGGTATCCGTTCTCCAACCCCTCCGGCAGTACCGCCGTAAAGCGGTAGGTGCCGTCGTGCCCCGGCATGTTCGTGATATGGTCCCCCGGTTCATAAGGGGTTTCCGTGCCGTCCGGCGCGATTTGCACGGCAGACTGCCAATCGACATAGAGCATCCTTTCGCTCGTCGTCATGAACAGATGCAGGAACCAAAAGACGGCGGCGCACAGCAGCAGAAAAACCAGAGGACAGAGCCATCGAACCGCTTTTCTCATGTCGGCACTTCCTTCGCTCGATAAGGTTTGCTTCCGCTTTTCCATTTTACATGGATCGTCCACCTATTACAAGCAGCAAAAAGAGGGGCTGCGTAAACGACCGTATTTCCGACGTAAACGACATCCCACAAAAAGGGGAGCTTCTGGTAAAATACAAGATAGGAAAATGAAGAGGGGGGTCCCCCCTCTTCTCCTTTGGAGTATCCAAAGGAGAAAAATTTTTGACAGATAGCAACCGGGAGGTGCTGATACACTATGTGCTATTAGGCCGGGAATGGCCGGGTGGCGTCCGGAGGAGCTGTCCGAATGGATTATGCTTTTGTTGCATGAGTGAAAGGGAGGAACTGCTATGAAAAGTAAACCGAAGCTGTTGACCAGGCTGCTGTCTTTTATGCTGGTGCTGATTTTCGCCGTCGGCCAGCCACTGTCGGCTTTGGGCGACGTGCTGGATAACGGCGCGTCCACAGCCTTCAGCCAGGAGCTGGTCGACTACCTCACCGCCCTGTATGGTGAGGAGGGGGCCCGGCTGGTACTCGAAAGCCTGTATGAGATGGGGCTCATCGACCGGTACGGGAATTTCCTTACCTATTCGGTGGTGCTGGACGGCAAGGAACTGTCCAGGGCCGAGCTGGAGGCGCTCCTGGCCGACCCCAATACCGATCTGACCCGGGAATGCACGGTCGACGGGCAGACCATCACGCTTCAGGATATCAAAATCATGCTGGAAATCGAAAAGGAACTCGAGCGCATCCGCACCACCTATTACGATACCGGCGTGGATATGACGGATGAGCACAAGGCCACCCTGCAGTCGCTGATCAACCAGCTTCAGGCGAGCGGCATCAATCTGCAGCTGGAGGATTCTGCGGCCAAGGACGACGCGGCCATCGAGAAGGGCTATAAAAGCCAGCTGGCCCGCATAACGGTCAGCACGGCCGACGTGTCGGTGAATCAGGGCCAGAGCGTCACAGTGACCTTTAACCTGACGAAAGCCCTGCCCTATGCCGTGTCCTTTGATTACCGGACGGTGGACGGCGCGGCCAAGGCCGGCACCCATTATACGGCCGCTTCCGACACCGTCATCTTTGAGGCGGGCGCAACCGAAAAAAGCATCACCATCCAAACCAGCACGCGGAGCAGTTCCAGCACAAATTATACCACCGACCGATGGGGCGGCGACCGGGCGTTCTTCATCCAGTACAGCAACCCGAAGAATATCCTGTTTGACGGCGACAAAATCGCCGCCAGCACGGTGGTGCGGGTGCAGGGCAATTACGACTATGCGGGCAGTGTAGCCAAGTTGCTGACCCATTCGTTTTTGACGCAGACGACATCTTATAATATAGAAGGTATGCCTTCGACAGATTCTGCGATTATAAACATAGATGGCGACGATTGGGGTGGCACTGCTTGGATAACTGGCGGCTACGGCGCGAGCTGGACTAGTCCTGGAACAACCACAAACAGTTCTTTGTATTTGGAACCCACGGAATATATGAAGGGCCTCGTCCGGGAGGATCTGGTTTCCGGGATCCGCTGGATGATCATGCACTCTGACGACCTCTATACAGTAAATTCCGAAGGGGAACGTACTCATTCGGGAAAAGTATTGATTGCGGTGCCCGGTACGAAACATTTTGAGATTCCGACCAATACGATAGTCGTGTCCATAGAGGGGGAATTTGAAGGATATCAGTGGGGACCGTCGTGGGTAGACGCATGGGGTGTTGTGGAATATGATCTGAACAATTCCGATAACAAGACGAAATTTCTGTCCAATGGCTTTAGCATGAGTTTTGGATTTAGCAGAAACAATGCCACCCTGATGTCTAAGCCGATGTCTCGTGCGCAGCTTTACTTCGTAGACAAAACGGCTCCCCAGGGCAGCAATATCCAGGGTCCTTCCGGCACCTTTAACCCGGGCGAGAAGGTGCCCTTTGTGGTCACCTACAGCGAGCCGGTCAGCCCTGCCGAGGCCCGTCTGACCCTCAACAACGGCCAAACGCTGTCTCCGGTGGAGAGCGGCGGCACCTACTCCCGCCAGCTCACCTTCGTCTATGAAGTGAAGGATACGGACGCCGCCACCATTACCGCGCAGCAGGCCACCGGCGCCAAGGATATGGCGGGCAAGGTCATGCCTGCTTATTCCAAAAACGTCTCCGCCGCCCTGAACGGGATGGAAAAGACTCAGGCATTCCAGAGCATCACGCTGGATAAGACCTCTTATTACCCCGGACAGAGCACCGGCGTCCTCACCGTGGCGCTGGACAAAAGCAAGTCCAATTGGGTGGAGCAGGGGAATGCGGTGAATTCCATTAAGGCTTCCGTCGACGGCGGCCAAAACTTCCTCAACATGGAACTGATTAATGAAGGGGCGGCCCTGCAGGCGGAGATCCCGCTCAAGCAGTATGTGGACGGTGAAGACCATGAACTGCGGGTCGAACTGTACCTAAATAAGGACAACACCGGCAAGCCGGAGGATTTTACTTGTGTCATCGGCAAGTATGTGGATTATGTCATCCACCCGGTAGTCTTTGTCGAGAAGGACGATATCTCCATCCAGTATCCCGTTTCGTGGCCCTCCGGGAAGGAGAACCTGGTCTATCTCACGGCCAGCACCTCCACGATCTTGACCTATACCTACAACGGCGACGCTACTTATAAGGATTTTGCCTGGAGCAGCAGCGATGTGTCGGTGGCCCAAATCGATGCCCAAACCGGGAAAATCCAGCCGGTTTCGGCAGGCAAGGTCACCTTTAAGCTGACCGCCCTCAACGGCGAGGCGGATCCGGCTCAGAATGTCTTTGTGGAAAGCGTCGAGATCACCGTCAACCCCGGCGGCGAGCCCTCCCTGGTGATCCCGGAGGATATGAACACCGTGATCGTCACCAAGGGGAACCCGGCCGATATCCGCTGGTCCACCAACGTGACCTATAAAAATATGACCGACTTCTCGCCGGCCAGAGATACCACCTTTACCGTGAAACTGTATGAGGGCGAGCTGACGGCGGACCAAACGGCTGCCGCCTCCCCGTTTAAGACCTATACGGTGACCTCGGCGGCCGATGCGGAGCAGAGCGTGTCCAGCTTTTCCATCCCCGCGCAGGATATCCAGGAAATATCCAAGGGCAATCGGCCCAGTTATACCGTTCGAGTGGAGGTGAAGCATCCGGAAAACGACACCATCCTGAGCGCCCATGCGTATATCCTGGTGCGCTCGCAGGCTGCCGTGGTGCGACTGGATCCACTGTCCAATTCGTATCTGCTGGATACGGCAGGACCGGTCGCCCTGCACTGGAACATGACGTATTTTGATACCCTCAATGAAGGCGAATTTGAGTTCAAGGTCAGCCGCAACGATACGGTGATCGCGGATTCGGTGGTCACGTTTGAAAACAAGGCGTTTACCTCGGAAACGGTGACCGATAACGGCGGCGGCGCCTACAGTGGAACCTGCGTCGTGCCGCTGGCCGAGGTGAGCAACGGCACCCTGAGCGACGTTTACACCGTCAACATCAAGGCCAAGAACCGGACGGATTCCACCTGGTCCTACGATTCCTTTGTGTTTTATGTCTACAACGCCGACGCGCTGCAGATCCTGGTGGATGGCGAAGAGTACGACAAGGTGGTGTTGAGCAACATCCAGGGCATCAGTGGCATGAACAGCGAGGAAATCCTGTCCCTGGGGCGGAATATCACCCTGCGCAAGGCCATCAGCATCAATTTCGGCGCCTACGCCTGGCAGCAGGTGACCGACAAAATCGCCTGGGCTGTGGAAAACAGCAGCATTGCCAGTGTCAATTTTGCCCAGGGCGGCCGGTACGACAACATCGAAAACTACAGCTATACCACCTACCGCCCGTCCGAGGAGTTTATCCTGTCGGGACGCGGCAACGGCAAAACGATCATCACCGTCACCCATGACGCCACCGGCATGACCGATACGCTTGAGGTGGAAGTTCAGACCCTGAAGGATAAGCTGTATATCTTCCAGGCTTCCCCCAAGGCGATAACGGATGTCACCTACACCACCAAGAACGAAAAAGGTGAAGCCGTGGAAAAAACGGTGAAGACCAACGCCGACGGCGCTCTGGCGGTGTATGAGCCGAACGGCATCACCGGCAGCGTCCAGATGAAGTCCACCTATGCGGGCAAGGTCTACATGGGCACCATCACCCACTCCTCCCTCCAGTCGGGCGAGGTGGACGTGACCGATGTGGGGCTGTACCCGGTCAACAACATCAAGCTGCGCCAGCCTGCCGAGGTAGTCTTCTACCTGAAAAAGCCGGACGGCACCCCTTATACCGGCAAGGTCACCTATCGGGGCGGCGTGTACAAAAACAGCCAGTACTGCAACGCCTCCACCACCGATATGGACGGCACCACCGTACAGGTAGGACCCGACGGCAAGCTGACCATCTCCATGGATGTCACCACCTTCTGGGTAGAGGGCAAGGAGCAGCCGGAGACCGAGCTGTACGCCGCCGACAAGCTGGATTTCATGTTTGAGGTGCAGTTTGCGGACGACGCCTACTATCCGCTGCTTCTCAAGCAGAGCGGCAACCTGGGCACCGACGACCTGGTCAAATCGGCGGATATGGTGGTCTCTCTGGACGAGGCGGATGGGAAAGAGCCGTTTATCGCCCGGCAGGTGTACCGGGACAACTATATCGGCGCCAAGGAAATCGACGTGCGCAAATACAGCAAAAAGATCGGCCCCAGCACCGATTATCCCGATAACGTGCTGGAAACCACCGTGCTGTGGTGGGGCATGGAGGACGAGGATCTGAGCGCGGCCAGTCTGAAACTGACGGACGAATACGGCGTGGTTCCCACCGGCCAGACCTACCAGACCTTCAAATATCCTTTCAGCACCATCACTGTCAGCCAGAACACCCAGGTGCTCAACGAATCCACCATCTGGATGGAGCCAAAATACAGCCGTGGCATCACCATGCGGCTGAACAAGGACGAAAACACGCTCTACAAGACCTTCAGCGCCCCCTTCCGGGTCATCAATATGCTGGGGACAAAGAGCGTCATAGCGGACGACAGTGGCACGGTCTCCATCATCGCCACCATCAAGGACGCCATGACGGTGGACGGCGGCTCCATGAGTTTGGGCGACGCTTTCATCGGCGCCGGACTGGGCGTCCTGGAAGCCACCAGTTTTTCTTCGCCCATTTTCACCATGCAGATCGCCGCGACCCAGGACCCCACCGTTTATAACGTCCTCATCAAGGCGGGGTATGGCAACATGGACGGCGGCGATACCACCGGCCTGTATATGACGGCGGAACGGGAGGAGAGCTCGGCGGATCCTTCCGTAACGGATAAGCTGGCCATGCTCAAGGACGAGTATCTAGCGGACGATCCGCTTGACACCAAGATAAAGAATCGAGCCAAATACGGCGCCGGCGAGCTGTATTACGAGCTGTCCGGCTATTATGAGGGCCAGGTGGTCTACGACTATGAGGAAGACTGCTGGAAGAGCATCGTCCATACCGGCGGCTTCACGGCGGGCGGCGGCTTCGGCTACCAGTGGAACTTCAACTCCTGGGTAGGCCCTGTCCCCGTTACGGCCGAGCTGGGTCTTGGCGCGGCGGTGGCCGTGGATTTCGCCGTTAAGGCGCAGTACGAGGAACAGACCTATAACGGCGAGGTGCTGGAGTGGGCTGCGGATATGGACGACGAGTATGTCAACGATTATCTGACCACCCTGCGGATCTACGCCTATCTCAACGCCTTCGGCGGCATCGGCTTCGACTATTCGGTGATCGCCTTTAAATTCGGCGTCTTCGGGCAGATCGCCCTGGACAGCCGCAACACCTGGCTCAACCGGGAGTACCTGGCCGATGAGAGCGAACGGAAGCTCAACGGCCAGCAGTTGACGCTGGAAGGCCGGGTGGGTATCCGGTTCTATGCCCGGTTCCTGTTTATTTCCTACGAAAAGATACTCACCTCCTATACCTACACCAAAACCTGGGTCTATAACAACTGGAAGAAAATCTACGATTACTGGGAACAGACCACCGGCGGGCCGGTGACTGCCAACACCCTGTCCCTGGCCATTGATACGTATATTGCCGCCCACCCCGGAATTTCAGAGATTTCCGACGTCCCCCGGCTGGAGAATCGGGACTATCTCTCCAAATTTGACCGTGTGTGGAACAACGGCTCCGGCATCCGGCTCTTTTCCCTTGACACGGCCAACGGCGCGCCCACAAATCTGCAGACCAACGCCTATCCCTATGCCGATCCGCAGTTGGCCGAGGACGGCAGCCTCTTTGTATACCTGTCGGATGCCGGCAGCGAAAACGTGGAGGACACGGTCGCCAGCTACGCTGTCCGTTCCGGCAGCAGCTATGCCGATAGGGGCGCCATCGCACCCGATGACAAGGGCTATGGCGACAGCAGCCTGAATTTTGCAGGGAACAGCCAATTCGGGGCCGCCGTATGGGTGCGGCAGACCAGCGGTCTCAATAAGGACGCCGGTGACGAGCTGACCAACGCGGAGCAGGCGCTGATGGCCAACAGCACGGAAATCATGGTCAGCCGCATGGTCAACGGTCAGTGGACCGCCACCGAACGCCTGACCAACAACGGCACGCCGGATATGGCCCCTGTGGTGGCGGTCAACGGCGAGCGCATCTTTGTGGCTTGGCGCAGCGTCTATATCGCCGACGAGTCCAACGTCACCGACTTCACCGGTTCGGATGCCATTTTGTACACCGTGTTTGATGGTACAGACTGGAGCGAGCCGGACACCCTGTACAACGGCACCTCCGGCAGCGTTATGGGCCTGGAAGCGGCCATGCTGAAGGACGGCACTGCGGCCATTACCTATACGCTGGATAAAGGCAGCGCGGACGAGGCCACAGGTCTGCGAACCGACAGCAGCGTGCAGCATACGACCGAGGATTACGAGATTGTGTACGCGGTGATAAGCGACGATGGCCAGGTGCGCAAAAATCAGCAGATCACCAGCGACAGTGAACTGGACGAAAACCCGCAGATCACCACGGCCAAAATCGGCGATGAGGAATACTACATCCTAGCCTGGTACAACGTATCCACCACTGGTTCGCAGAAGGATGGCGACCAGAAAACGGTCAGCGATATCCGTCTGGCGGCCATTGACAGCATGGGCAATATCCGCACCGCCGAGACAGGCTTTGTGGACAGCCTGACCAATGCCGCCGGCGGACAGAATGTGGGGGTGGATTCCAACTTCCGCTTTGTCCGTTCGGCGGATAGAGACGTGAACAGCCTCTCCCTGATCTGGGCTTCTACAGCGGGAGATCAAAAAAATGCCGACGAAAACGTTGCGGATTCCGGTATTCTCCGGGCGGTCCGCTTTGTGCAGGACGGCACCCGGGTGTATGCCAGCGCGGTCATCGACGTAGCGGAGATGCCCGATAACGCACAGATCGACCATTTTGACGCTTACGCGAGCAACAATACCGTCAAAGCGATCATTCTGGGGACTGCGTCTACCGGAGAAACCATCGTGACCAGCGAAACCACGAAGGAACCGACCGGTGAACTGGACGAAAAGGGCAATATCGTATATCAAGAGGTTCCACTCAAGATTCTCGAGACGGTCAGTGGCCTGTATACCGCCACCGAAACCTATCAGAACACCCTGTCCGTCCCCGCCGTGGATGCGGATCTGAAAAATATGGTTAAGGGGCTTTCTATGCCGGTCAAATTTACCGTGCAGAACGACGGCATCCATACGATCGACCAGATTCAGATTACCCTGGATGGCACAACCACCACCTTTGGCAGCGATGTCATCCAGCTTCAGCCGGGCCAGCAGGTGCAGGTCACCGTCGACTATGAGGTTCCGGCCGACGCTGTGGTGAATCCCTCCTATTCTGTGATAGCACATTACACCGATGACAGTTACGCCTATGCAGAAGACACCCTTACTCTGGCTATCCCGGATGTGGGCGTATCCGATGTGACCGTCACCAAGGAAGCGGATGGAGAACGTGAATTCACGGTGACCCTCTATAACGGCTCCGAAGTGGAACTGGCGTACAGTGGCCGAAACGTCAAGCTGGGCCTGTATGCCGACGGCGACTATCAGGAAACCCTGATGGACGTCATTACGCTGAGCAGCGACGCCGACCTGCAGGCGGTGGACGAGGGGTCTTATGTACACAAGTTTACCTTTGACATTCAGGATTACATCGCGGAGTCGGGTTACGGCGAGATTCCGGATTCGGGCATTCCGGTGTATATCCGGGCGTGGATTGTGTCCGGCGACCAGGAGGTGGCCGAATACAACACCGTCAACAACACGAATCTGCAACAGTTCTACAGCCTGCAGAAGGACAACGAGGGCGACACCTTCAAAGTCAGCGTGGATTTGACCAATGCCGATACCACTACGGCTGAAATTACCATGCAGAACCTGACCATGCAGACGGTGTCCAACGGCAACGCCGCAGTCAACCTGTTGAACAGCCGGGGCGACGTCATCGAGACCAAATATCTGGCCACGGACGCCGAAGGACTGCTGAAATTCGGACCGGAAGGTATCCTGACGGCTGCTGTCACCTTCAGCCAGTTGGGAGATTCGGTAGAAGTTGTCCAGTTCACCTCATCGGTCGACGCCATGGAAGGTCATCTGGCCGATTTGAAAGCCAACGGTATCGGCTTCACCTTTGACTCTAAGCGCGTAGAGTACACCCTGCAGGCCGAGAACAAAACGACGACCAACATCACCGCCGTCGCCATGAGCAGCGATGCCGGCATCACCGTCCGGGATGGCAACGGTATCCTCCGTGGTCAGGGAACTGGGACGGTTGCCGTCACGGTGCCTCTGACATATACCTCCATCGACGGCGAGGCGGTCGATGGGGCTAGCAACCGCTTCACCGTGGAGGTACAGCCCACCGGCGAAGGGGCGCAGCCGGTTACTTACACTCTGCTTATTCAAAACAATCAGCGCATTTCCGGTACTGTGGTGATCTCGCCGCCCATGGCCAATCATAACGACTGGGTCAATGCGCAGACCACCGACCAGCCTCTGCAGGTCACCATCTCTGCGCAGGATCTGCAGGAGTTTGAACTTAAAACCCTGCAATATTCCCTGGACGGCGGCAAAAACTGGAAAGAAACACAGGCGGCTTCGGTTTCCGTCCCGTTGCCTGGCGATGGGGTCTATGACATCCGGGCAAAAGCGGTTGACGTATCCGGCGCTAAGATCGAGGCGAACCCGGCGATCGTCCGGGTGGACCGCACCGCTCCCACCCTTGACTGGGAGCTGACGCTGGAGGAGACCACCCTACCTCTGGAAAACGAAAATATTTTCCAACGGATGCTGCGTGCTTTCAAGATTGCCACCAACAGACAGGTAAAACTCACCGCTAAAGCCTTGGATGACATCAGCGGCCTGAAATCGGTCGTTGCCACCACGGCCAGCGGCGATACCTATGAGCTGACCGCCAACGGCGACGGCACCTACTCCACCATGATTACCAGGGCCTATGAAGGCGTGATCACGGTGATCGCCACCGACAACGCCGGCAACCGCAGCGCCCCGGCCTACAGTGGCAATGTAATCATTGATGATCAGCTGCCCGCTCCCGAAATGCAGTTGGATTACAGCGACGTAACGGAGGATTCCATCCGGCTGTCTGGTTCTGTGGAGTTTGAGAAGGATGACTATTTCGGCGAAGTCAAGCTGATGGTCAAAGAGGCGGATTCACTGAACTGGAGGGTTGCCGAGACCTACCGGAACGCCGAGGATGCCAAAAACATCGACGTGGTCATGGATAAGCTGGACGCAGCCACACAGTACGACTTCCAGCTGGCGGCCGGCAACGTCGTGGGCGACAGCACGGTGACTAAGGGCATTCAGGCAACCACCCGCTTCGCCACACCCAAATCGCCGGAGATGGAATCCCGGACCTCCCGGGAGATCACCCTGAAGGCCGTGGAAGGGGCACAGTACCGCCGTCTGATTGAGGGCGATGAATGGACGGCCTGGCAGACATCTCCGCAGTTTACGGGTCTGACCCCCAATATGGCATACACCTTTGAAATGCGAATCGCCGCTTCCGGCGGCATTCCCGAGAGCTTTGCCAGTACGGCAACGATCACCACCCTTCCTTTCTACGCCATACTCTTTGACAAAAACACCGACGACGCGGTGGGAGATCTGCCGAATATGCAGAACGTCGGCTATATGGAGCAGGCTCAGGAGCCGGAATCGGAGCCCAGTCGCCCAGGCTACACCTTTACCGGCTGGTACACCGATAAGGGCTGCGAGGAAGCGGACCGTTTCGATTTCTCCATCGGCGTGACAACCCCTGTACACCTGTACGCCGGATGGTCGGAGAACATCGTCACGGCGGACGATTACATCATATCCGGCGAAAAGGCCGGGGATTGGTACACCAGCGACGTGGTGATTCGTCCCTCAGGTGACTATGAAGTCATTTGGAATGGAGAAGAATGGGATACCTCTTACACCATTCAAGAGGGGAAGGAACAGAATGTGTCCTTTAAACTCGGAAAGATAGTGGACGGAAAGATGGTGGAAACCACCTTCCTGCACGAACCTCTGGTGCTGTCGGTGGACACCTCCGACCCGACCGGTCAAATCACCGTCGGTGAAAACACCTGGGCCAAATTCCTGAACACCATTACCTTCGGCCTGTTTTTTAAAGAAACGGTGGATGTAGACATAAAGGCTTCCGACCGCCTGAGCGGCGTTCAGTCCATCGAGTATGTGAAAGCCGGTACTCCGCTGACCGAGGCTGAGTTGGCCGAAGCGGATTGGATCGTGGGAGACTCCTTCTCGGTAGAACCGGACGACACCTTTGTGGTGTATGCCCGCATCACGGATAACACCGAACGTGCCATTCTCATCAGCAGCGACGGTGTCATAACCGACGCCAGCAAACCGGATCTCCACATGACCTATGCCGGCGAGGGCGAGTGGACGGCGGAGTCCGGTGCTTCCATCGAAGTGGAGGTAAGCGACTCCCTGTCCGGTGTCGACTCCATCACATACACGGTGGACGGCAAGGAGTATACCACCAGACAAACCTCGTTCCGCATTGCGGACCTGCCGGACGGCGACTACGATGTGGTGGTAACCGTCACCGATAAGGCCGGCAACACGGCGACTGAGACGATCCACGTCAAAAAGGATACAGTTGTTCCGGGACTGTCCGTGACCGCCGATCTGGACCAGTGGACCAATGAAGATGTGGAACTGTCCATCGCCTGCGGTGAAGTCCTGTCGGGTCAGACCCTGTATGTGTCCCAGGACGGCAGCGAGGAGGTCATGCTGGAACAGGGTATCGAACACTACACGGTTTCAGAAAACGGCACCTATGTTTTCCGTCTGGTCAGTGGCTCCGGGCTTGAATCCAGCTATACCGTCACGGTGGATAAGATCGACAAAGAGCTTCCCACACTGGAAATATCCTACGATAAAGCCGGAGAATGGGATACAGACGGCGAGACCGGCGTGGTTATAAAAGCGGCGGACAGCCAGTCGGGTATCCGTTCGGTGGAATATGTGGTCAACGGTCAGTCCTATACTTCCGATGTGGCGGAGTTTGTGATGGAAGACCTGCCGGATGGGGAATATGAAATCCTCGTCACAGCTGTGGACGCCGCCGGAAACCGCTCCGACGAACACAAGATCGCTGTAAAACGGGAAGGCGCCGTACCGGGTATCACCGTCGATGCCGACCCGTCCGGACAGACAGAAGGCCCGGTCACCCTGACGGTCCATCTGCTTGACCAATACGTTTCCGGTGTTGCCCTGTATGTCTCTAAGGATGGCGGCAAAGAAGAGCGGCTGCCCGAAAACACCTTTACCTATCTGGCAACGGAAAACGGTACCTATACCTTCCGTTTGGTCACCGGCGCCGGGCAGGAGACAGCCGTTTCCTATACGGTCAACCAGATACAGCCAGACGATGGCTTGCCGTCCATCGCTACCGGTAACAACGGCGTTGCCCCCATTGCCTTGGTACTGTTCGTGGGTTCCGGCGGTATGATGGTTGTCTGTGCGGCAGCAAAGCGTCGGAAAAAACGTTTTTGAGTGTTCATGAGTAGCGGTCAAAATTAGGAACTCAAAAGCGAGCGGTTTGATTGATCTTTTTGAAAACACCATTGAGATCTGACCCTTAAGGGTTGGATTTCAATGGTGTTTTTCATTTTCTCTTATCTTCATGTCGCGATCGTCGCCGATCTGGGAACGGTCGCTATCCGGTTCATCCGGATCTACAAGCTCGTAAATGTGATGTGATATAGTTGAAAAAATGAAATTCGCATGTTATCATGCAAATATATGTTATCATGCAATATAGTAAGAATTCTTTTTTATTTAATAACTCTCATACATTATCCGTTATATTGCCGTTTTTTTATAATAAATTCCCCCGACTTGCCCAAGGGTACACAGTCCGATTTGTTTCGGCAGATCAACGATAACGGCCAAAGGACAGACGCAAAGGCGCTGTTATGCTAAAGATTCAAGAGAACTGGTCGGTTCCTGCGAATTGTATTACATAAATCAATATCCTGCCGAGTTGGCGCGGGAATTGCGCTGTAATTCGGAAAGACGGAGGTGCAGGATGGCAGAGCTTCATTTCATAGCAAAAGAGCCGATAAACAAAGGCTGGTCCGGCGATAAAAAATACTGTGTTACAGATGAGAATGGAACACGGTACCTTTTGCGTGTTTCCGATAAGGCGCTGTATGATGCGAAACTGTCGGAATTTAACATGATGAAACAAGTGGCGGCCCTTGGTGTTCCGATGTGCTTACCCATTGAGTTTGGCACCTGTGAAGATGGCGTCTATTCGGTCCAGAGCTGGATCGACGGCGTTGATGCCGAAGAGGTGATTCCTACGCTTTCGGATACCGAGCAGTATGTTTACGGTTTGGAAGCCGGCCGCATCCTGCGCAAAATCCACTCCATACCGGCTCCTGAAGCTCAGGAGAATTGGGAGAGCCGGTTCAATCGGAAAATGGACTATAAAATCAACCGGTATAAGGAATCTCCCATTCATTATGAAAACGGACAAGTGTTTATCGACTACATTAGCGAAAATCGCCATTTGCTCCAAGGTAGGCCACAGGTATACCAGCACGGCGATTACCATATTGGAAACATGATGATCGATCATGGCGGTCATCTTCAAATTCTTGATTTTAACCGCAACGATTTTGGTGATCCGTGGGAGGAATTTAATCGGATCGTATGGTGTGCGCAGAAGTCATCCTTGTTTGCTTCCGGGATGGTGAACGGCTATTTTGACGGTGAGGTTCCTCTGGAGTTCTGGAAGCTGCTGGCTCTCTACATTTCGAGCAACACGCTTTCCTCTGTATACTGGGCAATTCCCTTCGGTCAGGAGGAAGTGAATACTATGCTCAACCAGGCGAGAGAGGTTCTGGCCTGGTATGACAATATGCGCAACCCCATACCGACCTGGTATTGTAAGGGCTATTATCTGCAATATATCGACGGTATCCCCTATAAGCTGAAAGGCGCTTTCGATTTTTCATTCATGAGTAAATATGGCCGGGTGTTCAAGGTCTATGATGACCAGGATTCCGGCAACATCTGCTTTGGTACCGAAAAAAACGGATATCGCTATTTCGTAAAGTTCGCCGGTGCTCCGACAGAGCAGTATACCGGTGATCCCATAGACGCAATAGACAGACTGAAAGCCACATTACCTGTGTACAAGGATTTGCGCCACGAGAATTTGATTTCATTCATAGAGGGCGAAGACATCGGCGGCGGATTCTCCATGGTGTTTCAATGGGTAGATGGGGATTGTATGGGAAGAATGTATCCGGCGGCGCACCGCCGTTTTATGCATCTGCCCATTAGCGCCAAACAGGATGTGTTCCACGATATTCTGAACTTCTTTGAGTATATCGCGGCTCAACACTATGTGGCCATCGACTTTTATGACGGAAGCATTCTCTATGATTTCGAGCAGGGGAAGACCACGGTCTGCGACATTGATTTCTTCCGGAAGCAGCCGTGTATCAACGATATGGGGCGGATGTGGGGGAGTTCTCTTTTCCAATCCCCGGAAGAATACCAACTGGGTGCCGTCATCGACGAAATTACCAATGTCTACACTGTGGGAGCTACCGCCTTTGCCCTGTTCGGCGGTTACGAGCGCACAAAGGACAAGTGGCAGTTGAACGAAAAGCTCTTCGCGGTTGCCGCTAAAGCGGTAAGCCACGATAGAGCACACAGACAGCAGACCATCAAACAATTCAAAGAAGACTGGGAGGCAGCATTGTACGGATGCCAAGACCTTAACAGAGAAAAAGAGGATTCGTGAGATTGATAGAAATATTTACAAGACAGATAAGATTATGGGGTATGACTCTTTGGGTTCATTGGAGGACGGAGAATGCGTACCCTGCGTCTTGCGGGAAAACGCGTCTGCGGGAAAAATGCCGCAGGCGCGTTTTTTATACTATTTATCCGTCATACCCTGATTAGCTATTCACATGCCTTTGCAGCATATGTAAAGACTGCCGTTCCCATTGGCAGAAACAACCGATCTGAACATTCGGTACGTGTTACAGGGACAGCTTTACTGAAGAACAAGGGCTTTTCAGAATGAGAAATCCCTGCGCTAAATCCGGCCGCCTGTTCGCCTTGTGCGTATTATTCGCACAAAAATTGGTTCGGCCTCCCAAATCAAAACCGTTCAAATGGTATATTGACAAAATTCGCAGCCCGCGCTAAAATTTTGTTTGTTTACGAACATTTTTAATAAGCAACATACCCTTGCTGCTGGAAAGGGGGAACCTTCAGATGGAAAAGGACTGTGGGACGTGGATCAATATTCTGTCCCACAAGATTAAGAAGCGCATGAACGCCAACATGCAGGATCTGGGCCTCACCGGGGTACAGAGCCGTGTGATGCATTACATTCTGGTGAAATGCGCCGACGGGCCGGTTTTCCAGCGCGATGTGGAAAACGCTTTCGGCCTCAACCGTTCCACGGCCACCGGTATTTTGCAGCTGATGGAAAAGAACGGCCTGATTCTGCGGGAGAGCGTGGCCAGCGACGCGCGACTGAAAAGCCTGATCCCCACCGAAAAGGCGGCGAATCTGGACGCTCAAATCGGAGAGTGCCTTCGCCGGACCGAACAGAAGCTGACCAGTGGGTTGTCCGATGCGCAAATCGCGCTCTTTCAGGAGAGTGCCGAGCGTATGTACGCCAACCTGGAGGAATAGACCGCCGCCCGGTTCACAAATCGACTTTAAGCATTTAAAAAAAGAGCCGTTTGTGTCCCCTCATAGCGGTTCATGGTTTGGAGGAATAACTCATATGATAAAAACCCTTGCCCGCAGCATCCGCGAGTATAAAAAAGCGGCCGTTCTGACGCCGCTTCTGGTTGTTGTCGAAGTGGTTTTGGAATGCATTATCCCCTTCGTCATTGCCAATCTCGTAAACGAGATGCAGGCTGGGTGCGGTATGGACGTCATCGTCCGGTACGGCATTCAACTGGTGGCGATGGCCGTCCTGTCGCTGATTTTCGGCGTTGCGGCCGGCAACACCTGCGCCACCGCTTCCACCGGCTTTGCGCGCAACCTGCGCCAGGATATGTTCTACCGCATCCAGGATTATTCTTTTGAGAACATTGATAAATTTTCGGTGTCCAGCCTGGTAACCCGCATGACCACCGATGTGGTGAATGTGCAGATGTCCTTCATGATGATTATCCGTATAGCGATCCGCGGCCCGCTGATGCTCATTTTCTCCTTCATAATGGGCTTCGCCATGGGCGGACGGCTGGCGATGATCTTCCTGTTCACCATCCCGTTGCTGGGAATCGGGCTGGTGCTGGTCATCCGCAAGGCTACCCCCATTTTCCGCCGGGTGTTCCGCAAATACGACGCGCTCAACGATTCGGTGCAGGAGAACGTGCAGGCCATGCGGGTTGTCAAGAGCTATGTGCGGGAGGACTATGAGAAAAAGAAATTTTCCGCCGCCGCTGAGGACGTCTGCAGGGACTTCACCAGGGCGGAACGGATCATGGCGCTCAACAACCCCATGATGCAGTTCTGCGTGTACGCGGGAATGGCCTTTGTGCTCTCCTTCGGCTCCTATGCGGTCATCACCAGCCAGGGCATCGGGGTCAATGTGGGCCAGATGTCCGCCATCCTTACATACAGTTTCCAGATCCTCATGAGTCTGATGATGCTGTCCATGGTATTTGTCATGATCACCATGTCGCTGGAATCGGCCGAGCGGATCGTTGAAGTGCTCAACGAGAAGAGCAGCCTGACCAGTCCGGAACAGGCTCTCACCGAAGTGAAAGACGGCTCCATTGATTTTGATAACGTCAGCTTCAAGTATTCCAAAAAGGCCGAACGCATGGCGTTGGCCGATGTGGATCTGCATATCCGGTCCGGAGAGCTGATCGGTATTCTGGGCGGTACGGGTTCCTCCAAATCCACGCTGGTACAGCTGATTCCCCGCCTGTACGACGTAACCGAAGGCTGCGTCAAGGTGGGCGGCAAAGATGTGCGTCAATACGACTTGGACACCTTGCGCAACAATGTGGCGGTGGTGCTGCAGAAAAACGTGCTGTTCAGCGGCACCATCAAGGAAAACCTGCGTTGGGGAAACCCTGCCGCCACCGACGATGAAATGGTGGAAGCCTGCCGGCTGGCGCAGGCGGACGAGTTCATCCAGCAGTTCCCCGACAAGTACGATACTTGGATCGAACAGGGCGGCGCCAATGTTTCCGGCGGCCAAAAACAGCGTCTATGCATCGCGCGTGCGCTGCTGAAAAAGCCCAAGGTGCTGATTTTAGACGACTCTACCAGCGCCGTGGATACCCGCACCGACGCGCTGATCCGCCAAGGCTTCCGCGAGTTCATCCCTGAAACTACGAAGATCATCATTGCGCAGCGCGTCGCCTCGGTGCAGGATGCCGACCGCATCATTGTCATGGACGGCGGGCGTATCAGCGCCATCGGCAGTCATGACGAACTGATGAAAACCAGCGAAATTTACCGCGAGGTCTATACTTCCCAGAACAAGGCAGGTGATCAAGATGGCGAATAAGAAAACCAAGGCCGCTGCCGCCGTCCCTGCCACCACAGCCCGGGGCCACCGCGCACCTAAAGGCGTACTGCGCCGGCTGCTGCGCACCCTGTTTGAGTTTTATCCGGTGCTGTTGCCCATCACGCTGGTGTGCATCCTCATCAACGCCATCGTCAGCTCCGCCCCTTCAATATTCATGCAGAATATCATCGCCATCGTCGACGAGTCCTACCAGAGCGGTGACTGGGCGTCGGTCGCCGGGCGCATCTTCACCTATGTGGCGATCCTCATTGTGATGTACGTCATCAGCCTCGCTGCCGGCGCGTTCTATACCCAGATGATGGCCATCATTACCCAGGGGTCCTTGAAAAAAATGCGTGAAAAAATGTTCAGCCGTATGCAGGACCTGCCCATTAAATACTTCGATACCAATGGGCACGGCGACATTATGAGCTATTACACCAACGACGTGGACACCCTGCGTCAGCTCATCAGTCAGAGCCTGCCGCAGATCTTGATTTCCGGTATCACGCTGCTGACCGTGTTCGGTATCATGATGTATTACAGCATGATTCTGGGCCTGATTGTGGTAGCCGGGGTGGTCTGCATGGTATTTGCTGCCCGGGCGATTACCAACCGTTCCTCCAAATACTTTCTGCGTCAGCAGATCACGATTGCCAAGGCCGAGGCTTTTATGGAAGAGATGATGACCGGTCAGAAGGTCATCAAGGTGTTCTGCCATGAGGAGGGCGCCAAGGCCGACTTTGACAAGGTGAACGGCGAAATCTTCTTCAACGCCCGCAACGGCAACCGCTTCGCCAACATTCTGATGCCCCTGCTGGGCAACATCGGCAACGTGATGTATGTGGTGGTGGCCTTGGTGGGCGGGGCGCTTCTGCTCACCGATGTGCCCAACATCAGCATTTCCGGTATGGCCTTCAGCATCAGCATCGTGGTGCCCTTCCTGAACATGACCAAGCAGTTCGCCGGCGCCATCGGCCAAGTGTCCAACCAGGTAAATATGGTGATTATGGGTCTGGCCGGCGCACACCGCATTTTTGCGCTGCTGGATCAGGAGCCGGAAGCCGACGAGGGCTATGTCACCCTGGTCAATGCCAAGGAGAATGCCGACGGCAGCCTGATCGAGTGCAAAGAGCGTACCAACGTCTGGGCATGGAAGCATCCGCACCAGGACGGCACCGTCACCTATACCCGTTTGCAGGGCGACGTGCGCTTCTTTGACGTGGATTTCGGCTACACGCCGGAAAAGATGGTGCTGCACGGCATCTCCCTGTACGCCAAGCCTGGCCAGAAGGTGGCATTCGTCGGATCCACCGGCGCAGGGAAAACCACCATCACCAATTTAATCAACCGTTTCTACGATATCGAAGACGGCAAGATTCGTTATGACGGCATCAATATCAATAAGATTAAGAAAGCGGACCTGCGCCGCAGCCTGGGCATTGTTTTGCAGGACACCAACCTCTTTACCGGCACGGTGATGGAGAACATCCGCTACGGCAACCTGGACGCCTGCGACGAGGAATGCATCGCCGCAGCGCAGCTTGCCGGTGCAGACGACTTTATCCGCCGCCTGCCGGAAGGCTACAACACCATGCTGCAGGGCAATGGCGCGAATCTAAGCCAGGGCCAGCGCCAACTGCTGGCTATCGCGCGCGCGGCGGTCGCCGACCCGCCTGTCATGATCCTGGATGAGGCGACCAGCTCGATTGACACGCGCACCGAGGCCATTGTGCAGCGGGGTATGGACGCACTGATGACCGGACGCACCGTGTTTGTCATCGCCCACCGCCTCTCCACCGTCCAGAATTCCAACGCCATTATGGTACTGGATCACGGCCGCATTATCGAACGCGGAACCCATGAAGACCTCATCCAGCTGAAAGGCACGTACTATCAGCTGTACACTGGTGCTCTGGAACTGGATTAACCCGCTCCTTGTACAAAGTACAACCCCCGAAGCCCGGTCTTCCTGTAACAGGAACGGCCCGTCTCGGGGGTTGTGTTGTGTAAGCGGGATCCGGAGCCGTCACCTTGGCCATAACATGAAAAAAGTCAACCGGCAAGTCAAGTGACCTGCCGGTTTGCTTGATTCGGTCCATCAGCCGGTTTCCAACGGATTTCCCATTCTCTGCGCAAAATACCATAATCCGATATATCCAGAAATTCGCCATTTGAAGTCTTATAATACTCGCGTTTTGTACCTTCATAAGTCAAACCGCGTTTTTGTGCCACCTTGCCGGAAGCGGGATTTTTTACTGCATGGGATATCCCCACACGGTTTACTCCAACCTCAGCAAAAAGATAATCTATAACCGCTTTCGCCGCTTCGGTCATAATTCCTTTGTTCCAGTAGTCGTAGCCTAAGCTATAACCCAGTTCGGCATATTCACATTTTTCACTGAGCCGAACAACGCTGATATTGCCAACGACTTTTCCCTCGAATTCAATAGTCCAGTTATAGGCGCTTGGATTTTCATAAGCCGCGCACCAGCTTTCCAACAATTGTTTAGTAAAATCGGGAGAACCATGTGGCACCCAGGTTAAGAATCGGGTAACTCTATCGTCGTTGGCCCAGTTATCGAACATCGCCTGGGCGTCGTCGACTCGGAATTTCCGCAGTAAAAGCCTTTTCGTATGGATCGGTTGAGTTCCTTTGTGTGTAAGCACGGAGAATCATTCCTTTCTGAAAATATCCAGTGTATGATGGGAATAGCCAATCATATCTTGCCGTTCACAGGTGGCCAGATGATATTGGAGATACAGTTCATATAGGGTATCGTCCATCCGATCCACGGTTTCGCGCATGTGATTGGTATACCCGTCAGACGCTATAAAGTGGAGTTGTGTTACGGGAAATGGATGCCGCAATTCGTCGATATCTTCTTTGCGGTAGAGCTCAAAAATATCCCACGGTTTTGAAAAAGTATCAAACGTTTCCGTGTCCAGCATACACTTTTCAATGATATCGTAGATTGCTCCGCGAATAAAGCCATAGGATAATACACTGGCATCGCCCATGCAGTAAGCGGCGAAAATAATGCCGCCTTTCTTGGTAACACGAATGGCCTCGGCCAATGCTTTGCGTTGATCCTCGACGGTAAACAGATGATACATCGGGCCAAGCAACAGCGTGATATCGTAAGTATCGTTCTCAAAAGCCGACAGATCCATGGCGTTGCCTTGTGTGATGGTGACGGGTTCCCCTTTACAAGTATTTTTCTTGAAGATATCCACATTATGTTCTAACAGTTCGACCGCATCCACCGGATAGCCCTTCTGAGCTAAGGCATGGCTGTATCGTCCCGTGGCGGCGCCGATTTCCATAATACGCATACCGGGTTGCAGATATTTCTCGATATACTTCATGGTGGTGATGTATTCAACCATGCCATGCCTGGATAATAGCCGTCCGTCTTCATCGTAATTTTGATAATAGTTGGCTAAGTAGTCTTTTGTTGTCATGACACATCCCCCTCAATAATAAAAAAACAGTGCAGGCTATGGAAAAATTCATAGCCTGCACTGTTGTACATCCTATCAAATAAAAATCAAATCATCTTGATAAGGGTACGACAATGTAAGCCCGTTTCCTTGCCAATACATAGCAGGAACAGACGGCATAACGACTACATGATTTGAACGGTATCTCGAGTTCGCCATTGTCGCACCCCCATTTTGTATATCATAGCATAATAAGTGAATGATGACAAGTTTTTTATCAGGAATTCTCTTACCCTGCGGGCTCCCCCCTGTATCCCCTCGATTAACGATTCATTTTTCTCCCCCTCAAATAGCTTTCCAGCACATAATCTGTGTATCACAGTCATCAAAAGCGTTTTCATAGATTTGTCGCAAGCCGCTATCCGCTTTGGTTAACTTCAAACAAAGTTGATGGATAGTGCCGTCATAGATATTTGTGAACAAAATAGGAAGACCCGGGTTTAAGGATAATAGTTCGTCAACCGTATGTTTTGGGGATTGAATTAAGAGTTGAGAAGTGTATCCAAGTTTTTCATAAAATTCCACGGCGGAATCGGCAGAACCCAGAGCAATCAGATGGACACCCAGAGCTTTCGCACGATTTTCTATCAAAGACAGACATTCTCTCGCAAGGCCCTGCTTTCTGTAATGTTGCTCCGTTGCGACAACGCCGACGGTGATATTTCCATTATCCTCAAGATAAGCAAGCGCAACCGCTATCACTTCGTCAGAGGCCTGCGCATATACAAGCAATTCGGGTTGTGCGGTCATTCTTGCCTGCCATAGTGAGCGGCATTTTATAAAATCATGCGTTTTGAGCATCCTGTCGGAAAAGCGCAGAACACGGTCAAGTGTGTTATTATCCCTAACATATTTCATTTCATAAAACATAAGGATCCCTCCGAATATTTCTAATAAAAGCAACTACCTTTTCTGTATAAAACAAAAAGGCCACGGACGAGATGTCCGTGGCCGGATGACTTAATTCGTTAAGGATGAATTTCATTTCTATTTCTCGGTAAATGGCAACACCTAATAAAGCATAGCTTACAACCACTATGCTTTCTGCCCTATTACCGACGAAAACAGAAAAGAAACTCTTTTCCGATTAAGCTCCACACAACGTCTCGTCGTTCCCTTTTTGAGTGGAGCAAGTCAGTCGATTTAATCTTATGATACCCGATACATACCGCATCATATCACTCTCCTTTTTATAAGAATACCATGTTACATATAGAAAGTAAATACGATAAACTCTCCTGGTAAATTGTGTTGCGCAGGAAAGTGTGATATAATGAATAGGACGGAACCGGCTGTATTGTGACCTTGGCAAACCATACGTATATACAAGCCGAACGGACCTATATCGTGAGACATCCGCCGAAGGAACTGGGATCTGAATGCGTTGCCGGCAGGCCTTTTATTTCGTAACTCTACCCGAGTCTCAGCGCGAAAGATGTGGAGGGTTTCTATGCAGTACATCGACCATTATCCATCCCCCATGGGAGACATCTTGCTGGCCGCAGATGAAACCGGCCTGACTGGATTATGGTTTAAAGGGCAGAAATATTTTGCCCTCTGCCTGGACAAGGACCATCAGGAAAAGAAACTGCCTGTATTTGATCTGGCTGAGAAGTGGCTGGATGTTTATTTTTCGGGCAGAGAACCGGATTTTAAAGTCCCGCTTCATTTTATCGGCACAGACTTTCAAAATGAGGTATGGGAAATCCTCTATACCATTCCATACGGGCAGACCATGACCTATGGCGAAATCGCAAAGCGGCTTGCTGCAAAACGCGGGTTAAAACATATGTCGGCCCAAGCAGTAGGCGGAGCCGTTGGGCGCAATGAGATTTCCATTATTGTCCCCTGCCATCGGGTGGTTGGATCAAACGGCAGCCTGACGGGATATGCCGGTGGAATCGAAAAAAAGATCGCCCTTCTCAAGTTGGAAGGCGCTTTTAAAGATGAATTTTTTATTCCCAAACACAGCACTGCACCGTAAAAAGGGGCATAGGCGCCCTCCGGCAGAGGAGGCTGGTACTCCCCCACTGAGGCTTGTGTCCTAAGCTCTTGCTCCGAATCCTTCCTCTGTTTGGATAAAAACAAGCTGCTAACACGAATCGGCCGATGCTGTGTAGCCGGCGGAAGGAGCGATCATGGAACTTCGGGTGTTACACTATTTCCTGGCGATTGCCAGAGAAGAAAACATGACAAAGGCATCACAAATGCTCCATGTCAGCCAGCCTGCGCTTTCCCGCCAAATGAGGCAGTTGGAGGAGGAACTGGGGGTCAAACTCTTTGTCCGCGGCAATCACAACATTGCCTTAACAGAGGACGGCCTGCTCCTGAAGCGCCGGGCTCAGGAACTGCTTTCTCTTGCGGACAAAACCAAGCGGGATTTTATCAATAAAGACGCCGAGTTGTCAGGCGAAGTTGCCATCGGCAGCGGGGAATTTTGCAGTACCAGAGAGCTCGCCAAAATTATAGTAGCCTTTCGCGAAAAGCATCCGCTGGTGCAGTTCCGGATTTATAGCGGCAATGCCGACAATATTCAGGACTATATCGGGCGGGGCCATCTGGATCTGGGGGTCATGGGCGAGCCGGTGGATATCCGCAAATATGAATTTGTTTCCATGCCGGTCAAGGAAAAATGGGGCGTGCTGGTGCGCAGGGATTCCAAGCTGGCGCAAAAAGAACGGATACGGGCAGAAGATCTCCGGAATATTCCGCTGGTAGCGGCCTCCAGGGGGTTTCAGGGAGAACTTATCAGCTGGTTTGGCGAATTTTACGATCAGCTGGAGATTGCGGCGGTAGGCAACCTCCTTTATAACGAGGCCTTGTTGGTGGAAAGCGGGATGGGAGCCGTGGTCTGCATTGAGCTGAACTGCACCTATAAAGACCTCTGTTTTATCCCGCTATACCCGGCTGTCGAATCGCGCACTGCCTTGGTATGGAAAAAGGACGCTGTTTTTTCCTCCGCTACAGCGGCCTTTATTGACTTCGCCTCGCAATGCCTAAAAGTTATTTCTGGCGATAAAATATAAGTATTTTACATAGTGAATATAAGACGTTACAATAAAGGTGTTCCAACCACGGGACACCTTTATTTTTGGTTAAACAAGGCGTTTGAGGTGAAAAGATGACGATTCAGGAAGCAAGTGAACGGTACAAAATCCCCATTGAAATTCTCCGGGAGTATGAGAGCTGGGGCTTATGCGGCGCAGTCAAAAACGTGATGGGCGCCTGGCAGTATGATGACGAGGATATTCACCGTTTAAGTACCATCATGACACTTCACGACGTGGGCTTTTCAGGCGAAGAAGTGGAGACCTACATGCGGCTGCTGCTGGAGGGAGAAAACACGGAGCAGGAACGGCTGGCGATCATCAGCCGGCACCGCAGCAGCACGTTGGATGAGATCCATTTCAAGCAGACCCAATTAGACCGTCTGGATTACCTGCGGTACAAAATCCAGAAAGCCGATCAAACGAAAGGAGATTCTTAAAATGAAAAACATTCTTTCTCTTGTGTTGACACTTACCATGGTATTTGCCCTTGCCGCCTGTCAAAATGGTTCTTCGAAAGCGCCCTCTCAGTCGGAGGCATCTACCGTGTCAGAGGAAAACATGACCCCTTCCGAGAGCACCCCACAGGGCGAAGAAGCCTCTCAGCCGGAAACCGAAGCTGGCTCTAACGCACTGGTCGTATATTTCTCCTGGTCCGGCAATACCGAGTCGGTAGCGAACAAGATCCAGGCGCAGACTGGTGCGGATATTTTTGAGATTGTTCCCGCAGAGCCGTATACCGACGATTACAACACCCTGCTGGATATTGCGCAGGAGGAACAGACCAGGGACGCCCGGCCTGCCATTGCAGACACCGTGGCAAATTTTGAGCAGTACGACGTAGTGTATCTGGGTTACCCCAACTGGTGGGGCGATATGCCGATGATCCTCTACACCTTTCTGGATGAGTACGACTTCTCCGGCAAAACCATCGCCCCCTTCGTTACCTCCGGGGGCAGCGGCTTTTCCGGCACCATCCGCACCATCGAAAGCATGGAGCCGGATGCCACTGTGACCGAGGGGCTATCTCTGAGAAGCTCTCAGGCGGCCAATCCCGGCAGTGATGTTGCACAGTGGCTCTCCGACATCGGTCTGGCAGGGTAAGGAGGAACCTATGAAACGCTTCCTATCTTTCCTCCTGGCGACGGCAATGGCCGTAACGCTTACAGCCTGTTCACAGGACCCTTCCCCACAGACGGAACCGGAGAGTTCGTCAACTTCGGCTACCACAGCCACGCAGAGTGTACCAACAGGATTTGTCCTCATCGAGGGCGGCAGCTTTCAGATGGGCAGCCCGGATTCCGAAGCCTGGCGCAGTGAGGACGAAACGCAGCACACCGTCACCGTCAGCGATTTCTATATCAGCCCATACGAGTTGACACAGGCGGAGTATGAAGCGGTTATGGGTGAAAACCCCAGCAATTTTTCCGGAGAAAACCTGCCGGTGGAAACGGTATCCTGGCTGGATGCCATCGCGTATTGTAACGCCCGCAGCGAGCAGGAAGGCTTGACCCCCGCCTATACCGTAGAGGGGCAGAACGTCACCTGGAACCGGGAAGCGGATGGTTACCGGCTTCCCACGGAGGCGGAATGGGAATACGCCTGCCGCGCCGGAACGGTGACTCCTTTCAACACAGAAAACTCCCCCAGCGCCGAGGAGGTCAACTATTACGGGCATTACCCCTATGAGATCGAGGGGAATTACTTTTCCCAGGACAATCTTGACACCAAGCCCGGCCTGTATCGGGAGACAACCGTTGCGGTGGGCAGCTTTTCCCCCAACGCATTTGGCCTTTACGATATGCACGGCAATGTAAGCGAATGGGTCTGGGATTACTACGGCGCTTATGAAACGGAAGAACAGACGGACCCCACCGGGCCGGAGACCGGTTCGCTCCGGGTTTACCGTGGCGGCGGGTGGAACGATTTTGCCAAAAACATGCGCTCCGCTTACCGGGCCACTCTGGAGCCGGATCTTATGAGCTTCAATATTGGCATCCGGCTGGTGCGAAACGCCGTGGCAGGTTCCGGCACCGTATCCGGTGATGCGCTTGAAAATGCCGCCGGCGGAGACGGAAATATCCTGATCGCCTATTTCTCCTGGGGCGGAAATACCCGGGGAATCGCGGAGGAAATCCATCGGCAGACCAGGGCCGACCTGTTTGAAATCACGTTGGTGAACCCCTATTCCGACAATTACAACACAGTGCTGGACCAGGCCCAGCGGGATCAAAATGAACAGGCCAGGCCGGAGCTGGCCAGTCATGTGGAGAACATGGAACAATATGACACGATCCTTCTGGGATACCCCAACTGGTGGGCATCCATTCCCATGCCGATCGCTTCCTTCCTGGAGGAATATGATTTTTCAGGGAAAACGATTATCCCGTTTTGCAGCCATGGCGGCGGGCGTTTTGGACAAAGCCTGACAGCCATTGCCAAGCTGGCGCCGGATGCAGCCATGGGAGAAGCCCTCAGCATCCACTATTCCGGCGGGAGCAGTATGCCGGGGGATGTGAGCAGTTGGCTGTCGGCCAACGGAATATCCGGCAGCTAAAGCTCACCCCGCAGATTGCGGGAAACGGCGCCGATCCGGTGGCTAAACTGTGCGACGACAGCCTGGAGCGGCTGGGTACGCTGGCGAAAGAAGCCAATGTAGACACAAGAGGTTCCTGGGAAAATCCCATGGAGTAATGCGGTTATGACAGAATTTGAAAAGATGACGGGCGGCGAATGGTACGATGCCCGTGACCCGGAACTGCGCAGCATGAGCAGCCGGGCAAAGGATCTGATGCGCCTTTATAACAGCCTGCCGGCGGAGAATGAAGGACTTCGGAATGAAATTCTCCGTTTGCTGCTGGGAAAGTGCGGCGCGCATACCCGTATCAATCAGCCCATATTGGTAGATTACGGCCGCCATATCAGCGTGGGAAGCCACAGCCTCATCAACATGAACTGCACCCTGCTGGATACGGGCAGCATTACCATCGGCCACCATACGCTCATTGGCCCTGATGTGAAGATTTATACGGCTGTTCATCCGGTCAATGCCGCAGAGCGCTTTTTCACCGATGAAAACGGAAACGATGCGGTGCGCACCCGCACCGCTCCCGTGGTCATTGGCGATTATGTCTGGATCGGGGGCGGCACGGTAATCCTGCCCGGCGTTACGATTGGCGATGGCGCGGTGATCGGCGCTGGGAGCGTGGTAAAGGATTCGATTCCGGCAGGCACACTTGCCTACGGAAATCCATGTATTGTGAAAAAAGAACTTGAGAAGTAGGAGGAATCAACTATGGCAGTAAAACAGACGGCAGGACGCCGTGACCTGGGCGAATTTGCCCCGAAATTTGCAGAGCTGAACGATGATGTGCTTTTTGGCGAGGTGTGGAGCCGGGAAGACAAGCTCTCCCTGCGGGACCGTTCCCTTGTCACCGTGGTGGCGCTGATGTCACAGGGGCTCATAGATCCGTCCTTCCAGTACCATCTGGAATCGGCGAAAAAGAACGGCATCACCCGGGAGGAGATTGCAGAGATCCTGACCCATGCGGCTTTTTATGCCGGGTGGCCCAAAGCGTGGGCGGCCTTCCGCATGGCGAAAGAGGTTTGGAAGGATGCTGAACCCCAGACGGAACGCGGCGGATTATTTGGACTTGGGGCGCCCAACGACGCCTTTGCCCAGTATTTTGTGGGCCAGAGTTACCTGAAAATGCTCACCACAGCAGGGGTTCCGATCGCCAACGTAACCTTTGAGCCGGGGTGCCGCAACAACTGGCATATTCACAAGGCGGACAAAAATGGCGGACAGATCTTACTCTGCACCGAGGGCCGGGGTTGGTATCAGGAATGGGGCAAGGAAGCGCAGGAGCTGCACCCCGGAGATGCGGTAGTGATTCCTGCCGGCGTCAAGCACTGGCACGGCGCGGCAAAGGACAGCTGGTTCTCCCATTTGGCGGTAGAGGTTCCGGGGGAAAACACCGCCAACGAATGGCTGGAAGCGGTTTCTGAGGAAGAGTACAGTAAGCTGAAATAGCACAGGGGAAGCACGTTGGAAAACGGGTGAAACAATGAACTATACTAAACTGGGGAATTCTGATTTACAGGTCTCCCGCATCTGCATGGGATGCATGGGGTTTGGAGACGCCCAAAACGGCCAGCACACCTGGACGGTGGACGAGGAACATTCCAGAGACATCATCAAACGCGGGCTGGAATTGGGGGTCAACTTTTTCGATACCGCCATCGCCTATCAAAGCGGGACCAGCGAACAGTATTTAGGCCGCGCCCTGCGCGACTTTGCAAAACGAGAGGATGTGGTGGTGGCCACCAAATTCCTGCCCCGCACGGAAGAAGAGATCGCGGCCGGCATCACCGGCCAACAGCACATCCAGCGGATGCTGGACAAGAGCCTTGCGAATCTCGGCATGGACTATGTGGATCTGTATATCTATCACATGTGGGATTATCAGACCCCGTTATACGACGTGATGGAAGGGCTGAATCAGGTGGTGCAGGCGGGAAAAGTCCGGTACATCGGCATCTCCAACTGCTTTGCCTGGCAGCTGGCAAAGGCCAACGCGCTGGCGGAACGGGAGGGTTTTGCCAAGTTTATCTCCGTGCAGGGGCATTATAACCTGATTTTCCGGGAGGAAGAGCGGGAAATGGCGGGACTCTGCGCCGAGGACAACATCGCCATGACGCCTTACAGCGCCCTGGCCGGCGGGCGGCTCTCCCGGCGCCCGGGAGAAAGCACCAAACGATATGAAGCGGACAGCTATGCACGCCTGAAATATGATACCACCGCCATGCAGGATGAGGTCATCCTCCGCCGGGTGGCGGAATTGGCCCAAAGGCACGGGGTTTCCATGACAGAAGTCGCGCTGTCCTGGCTGCTGCAAAAAGTGACAGCGCCGGTGGTGGGGGCTACCAAGCCTTCCCACATCGAAGGGGCGGCGAAAGCGGTGGATTTTCACCTGACGCCGGAGGAGACCGCATATTTAGAGGAGCCCTATCTGCCCCATGCGCTGGTGGGCGTCATGGCCCAGAATACAAAGGCCGCCGCGAAAAAACAGCATGTCTGGTCTACAGGAAATCAAACAATATGACGATGGGAGGAATCCAACGATGAACAAGGCACTAATCGCCTATTTTTCCGCCAGCGGCGTGACCGCCCGGCTGGCCAAAACGCTGGAAAAAGCCACTGGCGCGGATTTGTATGAGATCAAACCCGCCAAGCCCTATACCGACGCGGATCTAAACTGGAACGATAAACACAGCCGCAGCAGCCTGGAGATGAACGACAAGGCTTTCCGCCCGGCCATTGCCGGACGTGCGGAGGATATGGCGCGGTACGACACGGTATTTGTAGGATTCCCCATCTGGTGGTACGAAGCGCCCCGCATTATTCAGACCTTTCTGGAAAGCTACGATTTTTCCGGTAAGACGGTGATTCCCTTTGCCACCTCTGGCGGCAGCGGCATGGGCAAGACAGCCGCCATCCTGCAAAAAAGCTGTCCGGGGGCAACGGTGTTGGACGGAAAGAGGCTGAACGCTTCCGCCTCGGTGGACGAAGTTTCATCCTGGGTGAAAAGCCTGGGGCTTTAAGGAGGAGAAGCGATGAAGATTTTAGTCATCGAGAGCAGTCCCCATAAGCACGGTTCCTCCAATTTGCTGGCCGGGGAGTTCATCCGGGGCGCCCAGGAAGCAGGGCATGCGGTCACCGTATTTGACGCCGGGCACGCGAACCTGCATCCTTGCCTGGGCTGCGGCGCCTGCGGGATGGCGGGCCCCTGCGTGCAAAAGGACGATATGGCGGACCTGCGGGAACAGCTGCTGGCCTGTGATATGGCGGTTTTCGTCACGCCCCTTTACTATTTCGGTTTTTCCGCCCAGTTGAAAACGGTCATTGACCGGTTTTACAGCTTTAACGGGCAACTGACGGTCAAGGGGCTGAAAACCGCCCTGATCGCCGCCGCCTGGGACAGCAATGACTGGACGATGCGGGATATCAAAGCGCACTATGAAACCCTGTGCCGTTACCTGAATTTTCAAAACCAGGGGGAAATTCTGGGGGGCGGCTGCGGGACGGTCCAGATGACAAAGCATACCCGGTTCCCGCAGGAGGCGTACGCGCTTGGAAAACAGATCGGAGGATAAAAAGGGATGAAGCCAACCGCCATTGCCAGAATCATCGTGGATGGGCTGATGACGCTGGCCCTGCTGTTTTTGATGGGCTACCAGCTTTGGGGCGAGACAGCCCATGAGTGGGCCGGAGCCGGAATGCTGATTCTGTTCCTCGCCCATCACATCCTGAATCGGAATTGGTATAAAAACCTGTTCAAAGGCAGGTTTACTCCTATGCGGGTATGTCAAATCTGTGTAGATATGCTCCTTCTGATCGCCATGCTAGCACAGATGTACAGTGGCATTGTGATGTCCCGCCATGTATTCGCCTTTTTACCTATTGACGGCGGAATGGCGCTGGCCAGAAAGCTACATATCCTGGGAGCCTATTGGGGCTTTCTTCTGATGAGCGTTCATCTGGGGCTGCACTGGCAGATGTTTTTGGGCATGGCGAAAAAAAGAATCGGTGCGGCAAACCCTTCCAAAGCCCGCAAGGCGGTGCTGTTCCTGATCGGCCTGTTGATTGCAGCTTATGGTGTTTCTGTTTTCGTCAGGCGGGATTTCATTACCTACCTGTTCCTGCAATCGGAGTTTGTGTTTTTGGACTACGAGGAGCCTGTCTGGTCGTTTTACCTGGATTTCCTCTGCCTGATGGGGCTTTGGGTATTCCTCGCCCATTCCCTTGCCAAAGGCTTGAGAAAACGCGGAGGATCCAAAAAGGAAAATGACTCTGTTAAAACCCCGGCGAGCTGACGGAAAGACGTTTCCCCGCGTCCCTTGCGTTGCCGGTTCGCATGTTCAGCCAAATCAAAACCCCGCCTTTTCAAAAGACCTCTTGACAAGGCGGGGCTGAAATGTTACACTTTAAAGCATCAAAGCAAAAGGAGACGCCATCATGACGGTATCCGTTGACATGGTACGAATGGAATACCGCTATTATTCCTTGGGCTCTCGGGCTCCGGGCGTCTTTTGCTGTCCAAAATGTACCGTCGCCGTTTGATGAAACGGTATCCTAAGAAAGCGGTAACTTTTGCGGGGCAAAAGTTACCGCTTCTTTTATAATCGGGAGGTTTTCATATGATCATCGTTCTCAAACCCCAGGCCAATCCGGACAAGGTGAACCGGCTGCTGGAGACCTTTACCGCTGAGGGATTGTCCCATCACATCAGTACCGGTCTCAACACCACCATCATCGGTATCATCGGGGATACGTCCCGGGTGGATATCGACAGCGTACTGGCAAACGACGCGGTCCAGGATGTGAAACGGGTTTCCGAGCCCTACAAAGCGGCCAACCGGAAATTCCATCCCGAGGATACGGTTATTGAGATCAAAGATCCGGCGGGAAAAACGGTTAAAATCGGCGGCGGACATTTTGCCGTGGCGGCCGGTCCCTGTTCCGTCGAAAACGAGGAACAAATCATCCAGGTGGCAAAGGCGGTGAAGTCCAGCGGGGCCAAATGGCTCCGGGGCGGGGCCTTCAAACCCCGAACCTCCCCCTATGCTTTCCAGGGGCTGCACCGGCGGGGAATCGAACTGCTAACCCTTGCCAAAAAGGAAACCGGCCTCCCCATTGTGACGGAGCTGATGAGCCTGACCCATCTCGACCTGTTTGCAGACGTGGATATCATCCAGGTCGGGGCGCGGAACATGCAGAATTTCGAGATGCTCAAGGAACTCGGGCACTGCGGAAAACCCATTTTGCTCAAACGGGGCCTGGCCAATACCCTCGAGGAATTTCTCATGAGCGCGGAATATATCATGGCCGGGGGAAACAGCCGGGTCATTCTCTGTGAACGCGGCATCCGGACCTTCGAGACCATGACCCGGAATACCCTGGATATTTCCGCCGTCCCCCTTCTCAAACACCACTCCCACCTGCCCGTCATGGTCGATCCCAGTCACGCGGCGGGAATTCCCTGGCTGGTGGAGCCGCTGTCCAAAGCTGCCGTCGCGGCGGGGGCGGACGGGCTGATGATCGAAGTTCACAACGATCCCAAGTCGGCCTTATGCGACGGAGCGCAGTCCCTCACCCCCGAACAGTTTGACCGCGTGATGAAGCAGGTGGAACGGCAGACGGCATTTGAAAAAGCGTCAGAAGCCTATCCAGGGTGAGCAATCCGGCCCCGTTGGGCCCCGCAGAACATGACCGGTCACGGCAAGATGAGATTCGGATCTTGTGATAATCATCCGACGGGAGGAATTTCCAATGCATAACGCCGACACCCTTTTTTGGGATCTGGACGGTACTCTGACCGATCCTTTTGAGGGAATCACCCATTCCATCGTCTATGCGCTGCGTTTTTTTCATATCGAGGTGCCGGACCGGACCGTTCTTTGTCCTTTTATCGGCCCGCCGCTCAAGGACTCTTTTATGCGTTTTTACGGGTTTTCGGACGCGGACGCGGATCTGGCGGTCTCATATTACCGGGAATATTTTTCCGATAAGGGGTGGCGTGAAAACACCGTCTACCCCGGTATTGCCGCGTTGCTCCGTTCGCTGCAGGAGGTGGGGAAACGGCATGTTCTCGCCACCTCAAAACCGGAAATATTCGCCGAACAGATCCTGGTCCATTTCGGTCTCCGGCCCTTTTTCGCCGCAGTGGCCGGCGGCGACCTGGAAGGAAAACGGGTGAAAAAAGAAGACGTGCTGAAGCACGCCCTGGAACAGACAGGAGCGAAAGCGTCTAGCTCCCTTATGATCGGCGACAGGAAATACGATGTGGAGGGAGCCCGCCGTGTGGGGATAGACTGTATCGGCGTCACCTACGGCTACGGATCCCAACAGGAGCTTCTGGAGGCCGGTGCCATCGCCCTGGCGGATTCCGTGGATGCGCTCCGCGACCTATTGCTCCCTCAATAACCGGTCATCGGACATTCAATTTTTCCCGGCTTTTAACCAATTCCAGCATGGCCAAGGCCTCGCCGACAAGTTCAGAAGCATCCCTTGTCTGTTCGCCTTGGCTTATCAGGAGCTGCATACGGTGAAAAAGCTTATCTGCACGTCCATATATTTGCCGTTCGATATCCAGCACCACCGGCTGTTCGCTGCGTCCGAAAGGGGTATTGAACTCCAGCCGTTCCCTCAGACTGTCCAGCGATTTGCGCAGGCTCTCATACTCACGTACCTCCAAAAGCGGCTGCAGCCGGTGCAAGGAGGTCTGCATCTGCAATATCAAAAGCTGCATATCCTCCATCCGCACCTGCGGACCTCGCTTTACTGTCCGGCCTGTCAGGCGGAGTGAAATGATGCAGAGAAAGTAAACCATCAGCGCCAGCAGAGACCCGACGCCGTACCAAACCGGTTCGATCCAGGAACGGGTCAAATAGGTGAACGCCAGTGTGAAAAGAAAGTAAAGTAGGGCGATCAGCACCGGCGGAGCGGCGGAATTCACCCGCAATAGAACACAAAACACCGGCAGCGCCAGGATAAGCAGATCCAGGAGAAACAAAACCAGCAGGATATTGGCGATCATCCAGGGAAACAAGCCCTCTGCCAGGATCGACCGTGGGAAAACCAAGAGGGCTATGGTTCCGGCATCAACCAGGGCTAAAACAGCCAGCTTCACCACAAACAGGATACCGTTGCGCCTCATAACCTTCCCCCTGTCAATTTGATAAGGACTATATGAATATTATATCGTATGAACTTATTTTTGACAATCCTCGCAGGTCTAACAAAATGAAGCGGAACTTTCAGTCATATAGTCTAATTTATTTTTCCGCTCTAAACCCCCGTATTTCAATTTGACAATATCGCCAGAAGCCCACTTTCCACTATTGCAATATGTTCCGGATGCTTTATAATAAGAAAAGCATCCGGCATAAAATGGGGATTAAAGGAGAGCGGGACATGCCTTCGAGCAAAGAACTGTTTAAAGCACTGGACGGCGGCCGGTTTGATGCCTTGTTTACCCGTCTGTATGGCTCTGCGAACATCGCGTATCAGCGCAAACGCTACAGCAGTGCCGTCAAGTCATTTGTTGACCGTTTCGGAGACCGGAATAACCTGTATCTTTTTTCGGCACCCGGACGCACGGAAATCGGTGGAAACCACACCGACCACAATCACGGCCGGGTTTTGGCCGCCAGCGTAAACCTCGATGTGATCGCGGTAGCCGCTCCCTGTTCCGAGGCGCGGATCCGCGTCAAGTCCGCCGGGTATCCGATGGATACGGTGGAATTGAAAGACCTTGCTGTTCGTAAGGAGGAAAAAAACCGCTCCTCCTCACTGGTGCGGGGCATGGCCGCCCGATTTGTGCAGAGAAATGTCGCTGTCGGCGGATTCGACGCATATACCACTTCGGACGTACTCAAGGGATCGGGACTATCCTCCTCCGCCGCTTTTGAAATCCTCCTTGGCACGATCTTCAGTCATCTGTTCAACCAAGGAGCCCTTTCCCCCATTGAACTGGCCAAGGCCGCTCAATACGCGGAAAACGTCTACTTCGGGAAACCAAGCGGTTTGATGGATCAAGTCGCCTCCTCTGTCGGCGGCATCATGGCCATTGATTTTGCGGATCCCGAACAGCCGGAGGTCAAACGGATCCATTTTCCATTCTCCGATTGCGGGTATCACCTCTGTATCGTGGACACGGGGGGAAACCACGCCGCCCTGACGCACGAATACGCGGCTGTCCCGGCGGAAATGCGGGCTGTCGCACACTCCCTGGGCGTCGAATATCTGCGGGACGCCTCGCTTTCCTTGCTGATTCCTCAAATTCCCGCACTGCGCCGCCTTCACGGAGACCGTGCCGTACTGCGGGCCATGCATTTTCTCGAGGAGAACGGCCGCGTGGTCCGGCAGGTAGAAGCCTTGGAATCCGGAAACTTTGAGGAGTTTAAACGTCTGGTGATCGAGTCGGGACATTCTTCCTTTGAATATCTGCAAAACGTGTATGCCCCCGGCGATCCTGCAAACCAGGGACTGTCTTTGGCCCTCTGCCTGGCTCAACTCCATTTGAATGGCCGGGGAGCCTGGAGGGTCCACGGGGGCGGCTTCGGCGGCACGACCCAAAATTTTGTGCCGGACGATCGGCTCGCCTCCTTCCGGGATACCATGGAGACCGTTTTCGGCAAGGGGAGCTGCCACTCTTTGACCATCCGCCCCTGCGGCGGTATCCGCGTGGAGGCCGACGTTCTCCCCGACTAACCGCTCGAATCGCGGGGCTGGGGCGGCCACCCGGAACGGGCGGCAATCGCCCGTCCCCCCTCGGCTTTTTCGCTGCCCTATGTCATCTCTAAAAACGGCCGGATGCTTCGCCATCCGGCCGTTTTTATTGTCGCCGGATCCTATCTTCGCGGAATCAAAATTTCCATATAACGGTGATAATCGGCGGTTTGTCCCGACTATATATGGAAATAGAGCATTTTAGGCGTACGATAAACGGAGGCGACCGCAGCATGTATAAAACCCTACGGATCCGCAAAGCGCTTGCCGGCGCGATAGCAGCGGCCATGACTATCACCGCAAGCGGAGGGGCGGCGTTTGGAATCATCACCGCCGTGCAGGCAGACGCCGACGCCAGCACAGAGGAAAAAATCGACCTTCCCATCGTCATGTATCACGGCCTGCTCAAAGAGGAAAAGCGGCAGGGGCCATACGTCATATCTCCCGATCTGTTTGAACAGGATCTCCGCTATTTGCAGGAGAACGGCTATACCACCATTGTCATCGCGGACTTAATCGCGTATGTGCGGGATGGAAAGGCGCTGCCGAAAAAAACGATTATGCTGACCTTTGACGACGGTTACTACAACAATTACCTCTATGCCTTTCCACTGTTGAAACAATATCACTGCAAAATGGTGCTCTCCCCCATCGGGCGTTATACCGATGAATATACCCAAAACCGGGATACCCATCCCAATTACGCCCACTGCAACTGGGATGTAATCCGAGAAATGATGGATTCCGGATTGGTGGAATTTCAAAACCATTCCTATAATCTGCACTCCATCGGCAATGGACGAAAAGGGGCAAAAAAGAAGGCGGTCGAAAGCCTGGTGGATTACCGCACGCTTTTAGTGGACGACGTGATGAAAATGCAGGACCGCATGCACGATGAGACCGGCTATACTCCCACGGCGTTCACCTATCCCTATGGGGCAGTGAGCCGGGAATCCCTTCCCATCCTCAAGGAGCTGGGCTTTCAGGCCACTCTTATATGCGAAAGCCATATCAACACCATTACCCGCGATCCGGACAGTCTGTATGGATTGGGCCGCTACCTTCGGCCGCCTAAAACCAGTTCTGCCGCCTTTTTCCAAAAAATATTGCCAAAGGAGCCGTGATGCCTCATGCCGCGTATCTATCTAAGCCCTTCCCTTCAGCAAAACAATCCCTATGTAATCGGCGGTTCAGAGGAATATTATATGAATCTTGTCGCCGACGCCATGGAACCCTATCTCCGCTCATCCGGCATCGCCTTTACGCGCAACGATCCGGAACAGACGCTGTCTCAGGTGATCGCCCAATCCAATGCGGGGGATTATGATCTCCACCTCGCGCTGCATTCCAACGCGGCCGGCGCGGCCAATGCCGGTCAGGTCCGGGGAACCGACGTGTATTATTATCCGGGCAGCACCAGAGGGAAACGGGCCGCCGACATAATTGCGGAAAATTTTAAAAACATCTATCCGAATCCATCCCTGGTCCGGACTGTGCCCACCACCACACTGGCGGAAGTGGTCCGCACCCGCGCTCCCTCTGTTCTGGTGGAAATCGCCTACCACGACAACGTGCAGGACGCGGAATGGATCCGGGACAATATCCAGCCGATAGCCCGCAATCTGGTTCAGTCCCTCACCCAATATTTCGGCATCCCCTTCATCGAAGCGCAACCCGCCAGAGAGGGACGGGTAGATACGGTGCGCGGAAACCTTAACCTGCGCAGCCGCCCCAGCCTGGATGCACCGATCATCACCACCATTCCCGATGGTTCCCCTGTCATCGTATACGGCCAGTGGCAGGACTGGTATGTAGTTGAATATATGGGCCATATCGGATATGTCAGCAGCCGTTACATTGAAGTCTGATACGGCCGGATTCCCCCAATCCCCCATGAGCCAAAGCCGTCTCCTTGGGAAGACGGCTTTGGCTTTGGTTGCGCTATGTGGGCAAAAGGTTCCTTTTGTGATGTTGTGGTCAGCCGATGCACATTCCTGCTAAAGATAGAAAATCCCTTCGGTCGTTTGACCGAAGGGATTTTTGAATTTTCAACCGATTTTCTTGCGAAAATCACCGGCTTGCACCGGACTGAAACGAAAACATGGGACTCACCCATTCGTTTGTAATATTGTACACATTACACCGCCGACGCGGGTAGTGCACAGGACCGTGAGTAAACGCGATCTATATAAAATATTCACTTTTATCCGTGGGAACTTTTCAAGCTTTTCGTTTTACAGGCGTTATGTCCGGACCTTTCATCCGGTTTAGGCTATCCGCTCCCACAGAAACGGTCGCCAGGAATTTCCCAGGTCACTTCGATTCATAATCGGTCAGGATTTCCTTTCGGTCGATGCAGGAACCGCGGTATCCGCGTCTATATTCCTGCGATGCCAATCGGCGATACCTCATACATGCCTAACGGGAAGTTCCTAGAAGACCCGCCCGCAGAGGCGCCGTCCCCTGCCGGGCTGAAGACTGGGCGTCGCTGTCGCTGTACATGGGACTCACCCCTTTCCTGCATGTTCTGGTCTTTTCTGTTCTTCTCTGTTTCTGGTTACAGTATACCGGATCAATTGTAAATTGTCAATAGTTTTTTTGTGAATATTCTGTAAACCGTTGTGAAATACTAACGGCAAACGTTTTCCTGCATTCCCATCTTGACGAACGATGTGGAAGAGGGTATGATAAAAGAGCAAAATAAAGAGCGGCCGGGCCGCAGGATGGAGCATAAACGATGGCCGATGAATATGGTGCAGATCTGGTAACGGTTTTGGATGACGAAGGAAACGAACATCAATTTGAACTATTGGATGCCATTGAGACAGACAATGGCCGGTACGTCGCCCTTTTGCCTGTCTACGACGATCCATCCGATCTGGTGGACGGCGACGGGGAACTAATCATTCTGGAAGTGGACGAGGAAGACGGAGAAGAGACCCTGGTCCCCATCGAGGATGAAGACACCTTCGATGAAATCGCCGGACTGTTTGAGGAACGACTCGCCGACCTGTACGAGATCGAGGATATGGATTCCAGCGAATGGAACTGATTTTTTCCTGCCCTGTGCGTGGACTGCCGTCTTTTAACCCTACTACAGATTTGTTTCGGGAGCTTGGCTCCGAAAGCGGATTGCAGACCTCCCCATTCATTTGGGACGAAGGGAGCGCGAACCTTTCGGGCGGCGCCCACCTGCTCGGTATGGTAGCAGGTTATCCAGACGGCAATACGGCAGGGCGGGGTTTATTTTTTTATTCTCCGATAGGATGAACGGTGGCGTTCATTTTACCTGCACCTTCCCTGTTCTATCCCCATGGTCTCCATATGACGCCATACGGAATTACAAAGACAGCGCCAGATTCCGAAAGGAATCGGCGCTGTCTTTTAATAACAAAGCATGCCTCATTCGCTTCTCAGTGCGACAACCGGGTCTTTTTTCGCGGCGCTCTTAGAGGGAATAATTCCAGCGATTAACGTCAGGAGCATGCTAATCAGGATAAGCGCAATCGCCACAGGAACGGGCAGGAAAGCGTTTAGGCCGCTGATCCCGGTAAGGCTGTGCAGAATCAAGTTGATCGGGATACACAGCAGATAGGTGATCAGGACGCCTAAAACGCCGGAAACAAAACCGATGATAAGGGTTTCCGCATTGAACATACTGGATACATTCCGTTTGGAGGCCCCGATGGCCCTGAGAATGCCGATTTCCTTGGTGCGTTCCTGTACCGAAATGAGCGTGATGACCCCGATCATGATGGAGGATACAACCAGAGAGACCGCTACAAACGCGATCAGCACATAGGTGATGGCGTTGATAATGGAGGTCACAGAGGACATCATCAGCCCCACATAATCGGTATAATGGATTTCGGAAAGGTCGTCCACCGATTCGTTATAGGCGGCGATGGCGTTTTCAATGATCTCTTTGTTTTCAAAGGTGGAGGCGTAAATGCTGATGCTGGCCGGGTCATCCAAGTCCATATAGCCGAGCTTGACCAGGTTATCCTCGTAACTGGAGTCGGAGAATACCAAAACCCCGTCATAATAATTGACCAGCTGTTCCTGCGTATAGTTGGGCAACGCCGCATCCAGGGCCGCCGCCAACTGGGTATCGCTCATTCCGGAAAGCTGTGCCTGGACCTGTTCGGCATACTGTGTTTTGGCCTGTTCCGTCACAGCCTCGGTAAACAAACCGGTCAATTCCTCGTCGGACATGGCGGAGATATAGCCATCTATTTCCTCTTCGCTCATTCCTATCTGCTGGGACAGCGCCTGGCTCATCACTTCTTCCATATCGGCGCGGGTCACGTTACCCAACGCCTGAGAAACCATCGCATCCAATTCATCCTGAGAGGGCAGACTCATCATCTCCAGATAGGCGGAGGCTTTTTTCCCTTCATCGAGAGAGGCGATATAGGCCAAAAATTCCTCTGCCTTCTCCTGATCGGAAAGATTGCCCGTGTTCTCCGGAAAGGGAAGCCCTGTAAAGATATCGGTGGACGGCGAATCCAACTGAGCCTGTACAGCGGCTGCATTTCTGGAGTTTTCGATGACATATTCCGTCAGCTCGCTTGTGTAGCCGATCGTTCCGGAAAGCATGGTAGACACCGCATCTTCGTTGGGCCGGATGATGCCGGTGATCTTCAGGTCAAGCCCGTTGTCATACAGGTATTTCATGCCAGCCTGCGTATCCCGCAAATCCAGATACCGCCCCGTGGATTCTTCCCGGGTGAAACAGTCCGCGTTGAAAACCGTGCGGAATTCCATTCCGCAAATGTCTTCATAGGACCACTGTTGTTCCGGAATCTCGATACTCTCCTGATTGAAGGCTGCCTGCGCTAGTGCGTCAATGTCCTTCTTGGATTTCAAGCCTAACGCATAGAGGGTTAGGTCGTCGACTTCGTTATTCTCATCAACCACCAGAACCACCTCGTTATAGGCGGTGGGCCACGACCCGTAGATCACGTCGTACTGCTTTTCCAACACCGGGCTAATCAGTTCCCCGTTCTGCCCCGCCAGCATTTCCTGCCACAATACCGTGGAGCCCACAGGGGAAAGGCTGGATATGGCTTCCATACTGTCGGCCATGCCGTACTCCTCGCTCATGTTCAGGATGGACGAGAGATCCGTGCCGAAATACTCCATCAGCAGATCTTGAAGCAGGGCTTTGGTATCGGATTGAATGACTGTACCGTCCACATTTTTGGTAAAGACCAGAAGATCCATGTCATAGGTGTACTGCACGCCACTGACGGCATTGCTCAGGCTTTCCGGATCCTCGGTTTCTTTTTTCAGTTCCTCTTCCAGATAGGCTTTAAAAGCCTTCAGGTCGTTATCCCCCGCATCCATATGGTTGAGGGAGTTGACCAGTTCATACACCATGGCCTTTTGATACACCGCGTCGTTCTCATGTTCGGATGTGGAAGACGCTTTTCCCATAAAGGTTTGCAGCAGGGTTCCCATGTCCATGTTCTGGGATTCCAGCGTCAAAGGATAGGAAGACAGCGTATCTTCCTGCAGGGTGTTGATATAGGCGGTGGTTCCCTGGGAAACCGCGAAAATCAGGGCGATGCCGATGATACCGATGCTGCCCGCAAAGGAGACAAGGGCGGTACGCTTTTTCTTGGTGAACAGGTTTTTTAGCGAAAGCCCAAAGGAGGTGGCAAAGGACATGGAGGGCTTTTTTCCTTTTTCACGCGTTTCCTTCCGGGATATTGCCGCATCCTGTTCCTCATTGATTTCTTCTTGGGTAAGCGGGGCAGAATCCCCGATGATCTCGCCGTCCAGCATCCGAATGGTGCGCGTCGCGTATCTCTCTGCCAAATCCGGGTTGTGCGTTACCATAACCACAAGGCGGTCAGAGGCGATCTCTTTGAGAATATCCATCACCTGCACGCTGGTTTCGGTATCCAGGGCGCCGGTTGGCTCGTCGGCTAGTATGATATCCGGGCTGTTGACAATGGCGCGGGCAATGGCCACCCGTTGCATCTGTCCGCCGGACATTTCGCTGGGCTTTTTGTTCAGCTGGTTCCCAAGTCCTACCTTTTTCAGCGCCTCTTTGGCGCGTTTTTTGCGCTCCGCTTTAGAGACGCCGGAAAGGGTGAGCGCTAGCTCCACGTTCTGCAAAACGGTCTGGTGAGGGATCAGGTTGTAGCTTTGGAACACAAACCCGATGGAGTGGTTCCGGTAGGTATCCCAGTCCCGGTCTTTAAAATCCTTGGTGGAGCGCCCGTTGATGACGAGGTCTCCGCTGGTGTACTGATCCAGACCGCCGATGATATTGAGCATAGTGGTTTTCCCGCAGCCGGACGGGCCTAAAATGGCTACGAATTCGTTTTCCCGGAACTGCAGGTCAATCCCTTTGAGCGCGTGGACCTTTCCGTCCCCAGCGGGATAATCTTTTGTAATATTCTTGAGTTCTAACACAGGAGTCTCACGACCTTTCGATCTTGGAATGAACGATAGCATAATACCGCTTTCTAAACTGAAACGAAACAGGCGCCGCCTCGATATCTGTGAGCCTGTGCAGGCAATAGCTCCATCTTTCGCCCCGTTCTCCAGGAAAACACGTTTCGGCGTTTTCCTTGTAAATTCGACTTTGTATGAATACGGCCGCAGACATCAGAACAAGTCTGATTCTTCGATATCCACATATCGGGATTACGCCTCCAGTATCCGCATGAATTCCTCGCCGGTAATCGTTTCCTTTTCATACAGGTACTGGGCCAGTTCGTCCAATTTATGGCGGTTTTCCGTCAAAATCTGAATGGCCTTTTGATGTTCCCGCTTGACCAGCCCGACCACCTGTTGGTCGATCTGCGTCTGGGTATCCGCAGAACAGGTCAGGGAGGCATCTCCGCCGAGATACTGGTTATTCACCGTTTCCATAGCCACCATGTCAAACTCCTCGCTCATGCCGTAACGGGTGATCATGGCGCGCGCCAGCCTGGTGGCCTGCTCGATATCGTTGGAAGCGCCGGTCGTGATGGAACCAAAGATAACTTCCTCGGCCGCCCGTCCGCCGGTCAGCGTGGCGATCTTGTTTTCAATCTCTTCCCGGCTCATCAGGTAATGGTCGCCTTCCTCCACCTGCATGGTGTAGCCCAACGCCCCGGAGGTACGGGGAACGATGGTGATTTTCTGCACCGGTGCGGAGTGGGACTGTCTGGCGGCTACAAGGGCGTGGCCGATTTCGTGATAGGCCACGATCCTCTTTTCCTGGTCGGTGAGGATAGCGTTTTTCCTCTGATAGCCCGCGATCACAACTTCGATGCTTTCCTCCAGGTCTTCCTGAGAAACCACTTTTCGGTTTTCACGGACGGCCCGCAGGGCGGCTTCGTTGACAATGTTGGCCAGCTCTGCGCCAGAGGCGCCGGAAGCCATACGCGCAATCCGCGCAAAATCCACATGGTCGCTGAGTTTGATTTTCTTGGCGTGGACCTTCAGGATTTCCTCGCGTCCCTTCAAATCAGGGAGTTCTACCGGCACCCGGCGGTCAAAACGCCCGGGCCGCGTCAGGGCGGGGTCCAGAGACTCCGGCCGGTTGGTGGCCGCCAGCAAAACCACGCCGCTGTTCTCCTCAAAACCGTCCATCTCGGTGAGCAGCTGGTTCAGGGTCTGCTCCCGTTCATCGTTCCCACCGATATGACCGTCCCGTTTCTTGCCGATCGCGTCAATCTCATCAATGAATACAATGCAGGGCGCCTTTTCTTTTGCCTGCTTAAACAGGTCCCGTACCTTTGCGGCCCCCATGCCCACAAACATCTCCACAAATTCGGAACCGGACATGGAGAAGAACGGGACATTGGCTTCGCCGGCCACGGCTTTTGCCAGCATGGTTTTGCCGGTACCGGGAGGCCCTATCAGCAAAAGGCCCTTCGGCATGGCAGCGCCCACATCTTTATACTTCTGGGGGGTGTGAAGATAATCCACAATTTCGGCCAGATTCTCTTTTGCTTCATCCTCACCGGCGACATCGGAGAATTTGATGCCTTCTGAAGATTTCACATAAACCTTGGCGTTGCTTTTTCCCATGCCGAAGGCCATGGAATTTGGCCCGCCGGCGCGCCCCATCATCTTTTTGGACATAAATTGTCCGATGCCTACAAAGATCAGGATGGGCAGCACCCAAGTGAGCAGAAAACTCAGGAGAGGGGACATCTGCTCAATGATTTCGCCGGAGAACTTGGCGCCGGATTCCCAAAGCCTCTGGGCCAGCTCCGGGTCATCCACCATACCGGTCTTATAAACTTGAGTGTTTTCTTTATCGGTAAAAACGATCTGGTTTTCCTGTGCCTGAATTTCCACCTGGCCGATTTCCTTTTCGGCGGTCATGGTCATAAAGGTGCCGTAATCCACTTCTTTAATCTGCCGTTGCAGCAGCCAGGGCATGGCCAGAAAATTAAATAGCAGCAGGATCAGCAGAGCGATCCCATAATAAAAAATCAGGGGTTTCCTCGGGCGCTTCACTTCATTCATACTATCGGTTCCTCTCTCTCATCTTGGTTGGACTCTGGGTTCGTTTCTCTATCCGTATCAGACAAACATGCCTGTGTTTTTGCATATTCTGAAAAGCACCTCTGCAGCCAGGGTGACGGCCCGGACACGGGCCGAGAATGGTTCCTAACCCTTTTCTTTTCAAGGGGTTTTTTCTCCATCCTGTTCTTCGCAGGTCATTTGTAAATCAATGGCGGTCATAGCGGCGATCAACGCGTACCGAGCGGACTGGACGGCAAAATCCACTGCATATTCCGCATAGAGGGAGGCGGCCTCCGCCTGATCCTCGATCCGGGTGTTAGCCTCGCTGTGAAGGTATTCCGGAAGCTCCCGCTGCAAAATATTTTTTGCCTGATGAAGGTAATGAAGCTGCGCATCGGAAAGAGCCGCGACAGCCTTTGACCGGCTGTTTTTTATGTTGTTCTGCAGTGTGATCTCTTTGCTTTTGTATTCGTCCTTGACGCGTTGCAGCTCCGACTGAAGTTTTTGGTGATCCTGCTGCTGGCAGATTTGAAGCCTGCTCAACATCTCAGCGTACTGCTGCTCCAATTCATAAAGTTTAATTGAAAATATGCCCTGACTTAATTTCATCGCATAAAAATCTCCTTTCTGACATCGCTTTCTGTACGGTCTGCCATGATTATGGCAGATTTGTTCCTTTTGCGATATGGACAGTTTCGATGATGTGTGCTGACAAAAACGCGAAAGTGTCAAAAAGATTGACACTTTCGCGTTTTTGTCATGATAGAATTGGAATATTATAAAGTGCCAGAGAAAGGCCGTATCTGATAAACTAAGTACAGATTCATAAACAGGACAAAGGAGGCACGCAAAATGAAAAGAAGATCTATGTTGGGGTGGGGAGAACTCGTTGTCGGAATCCTGCTGATTCTGTTGGGAGTTTTTACATTTGTCCGCCCCTCCAGCGCACTGACCGGCATCGTTTTCCTTTACGGGATTCTAGCCATTGTAACTGGGATTATGGATATCGCGTTTTATGTAAAGGTGGAAAAGCATACCGGTTTTGGCCCGGCAGTCTCTCTGGTCACCGGGATTTTAAGCCTGATTGCTGGCATCTTGCTTTTGATCAACCCAAACGCCGGAAAATGGGTTCTGACGATTCTGTTCCCCCTCTGGTTTATCACCCACTGTATCTCGCGGCTGACCCATCTGCCGGTTATCCGGCTGACGGCGGGGACGGGATACTATTACCTCACCCTGGTCATCAATATCATCGGCCTGATTTTAGGGATATTTATGATTTTCAATCCCTTCATCTCCTTCCTATCCGTCAGCTATGTAATCGGTGGATACCTGTTGCTTCTGGGCATTGACCATATTGTATTGGCGGTAAGCAAGGTTGGCATGCGGTAAGCGGGGTTACGCAGCTCCCGGCAAGCGGATTTGGAGTGAACGCTAGAGCCATACGGTGCTTCTCCATCTCCGCGCAAAGGCAGGGCCTTGGAAACCGGGATACCCGCCCCGCTATGTGATCGAAGCAGAGGGATAAAGGCGAAAAGAGAAGCATACAAAAGCTGTATGCTTCTCTTTTATTATTCAACAATATAGTTGGGCAAAATACGGCAAATCTGTTCCGCCAGCTTTCGGGTATCGGTTCGTTCCTGTGCCAAATTGCGGAGAATCGTCCCTGTGATGCCAAAGGCAAAGAAATCAAGGGCGATATCCAGATCCGCATAGCTCACGGAAAGAGTCGGACCTCTCGCTTTCAGCGTCTCTTCAAAGAATGAACGGGCCGTCATCATAAACAGATGCTCCATTTCTCCCCGCCGTTGGGAATCCAGAAGCTTGCGAAGCAGCACCTTGTTCTCCAAAATAGAGGAAATCAAAACATCGAGAGCTTCTTGCGGCGTGTCTTTCTCAAGGCTGCGGGAGAGAATGTCCTGCAGCGCCTTTTGAGTTGACCATTCCACCACGTCCATAATGTCCTGAAAATGGTAGTAAAAGGTCTGCCTGGATATGTGGCAGGCGTCAATGAGGGATTTTACCGTCACCTTGTCGATCCCTTTCTGTTTCACCAGGGTTGCGAATGTCTCCGCGATGATGTTTTTCATCTCAACAGGCATAGATATCTCCTCCGAATAGTATCCTTTCATCCAAGGGGCAGGTGGACCGGCAATTCCACAGAAAACGTGGTTTTTCCGGACTGGCTGGAAACTCCCATCCGCCCGTTATGCAGTTGGACGATTTTCTGCGCGATGGATAAGCCAAGTCCGTTTCCCTCTGTGGAGTGGGAACTATCCGCCTGATAAAACTTCTGGAAAATCCGGACCTGATCGGCCTCACGGATTTCCGAACCGGTATTGCCTATTTCAACCGTGAGAATCCCCGGCTGTTCCCGGATTTCAATGGAAACTTCTCCCTGCTCCGGTGTGAATTTGATGGCGTTGTCCAAAAGATTGATCCATACCTGCTTGAGCATCTCTTCATTCCCGGAAATCATATATTCCTCAAAATCCACGGTCATCTGCAAATTCTTGCGGCTCCATTTTTTCTCCAAAAGCAGTACGCAGGTGCGAAGCTGCTCGGAAAGGTCGAATCTGGTAATATCGGTCAGGATGTTTTGGTTTTCGATCTTTGTCATGTTCAGAACATTGGTGGCCATGGCTGCCAGCCGGGCGGATTCCTTTTCGATGATCTCCAGATATTCCGCCTGCTGCTCTTTGGGCACACCGCCTCGATTGAGCAGCTTGGCAAATCCCATAATGGACACAATGGGTGTTTTAAACTCATGGGAAAACCCGTTAATAAAATCCGAACGAAGCATCTCGGTGCTTTCCAGTTCCCCGGCCAGAAGATTGAAACTTTCCGACAGGTTTTTGCCGAGAGGCGTGTCGCCCAGATCAATGCGGGTCTCGTAATTTCCCTCTGCAAGCTGCGCCATCCCCTCCACCAGCGTGTGGACCGGGCGAAGAGGGACACGGCTGAACAGCAGGGTGAGCACGGTGCTGACCGCGATACTGGCAAGGATGAAGATCAGGATGGTAACAGGAAAGAAGCTCTTTTCCCGCATCAAGGGCGATAATACCCCGGCTTGGTATAGCATATAAATACCTGCGCCGACAATCAGCATGGTAACGACCAGAATGCCGAATATTATCAGGGTGAACAAAAGCCGAACCTGCCATTTGAACGGCCTTTTCTTAGACCTCATACCTTCTTCACCGCCTTATATCCGAGCCCCCGCACAGAGACGATTTCAAACTCCGGCCAGTCCGCAAACCGTTTGCGCAGCCGCCCGATATGGACGGTCACCGTCTCCCACCCCGTGTCGCTTTCCATCCCCCAGATTTCATCCATCAGCTGAATGCGGGTGAAGATCTGGCCGGGATAGGAGAGCAGCTTATACAATAGCTGAAATTCTTTTTGCGGCAGCGTTTGGGTCTGACCGTGGCCGGTAACGGAAAAAGAGGCATAGTCCAACACCACGTCGCCGATGACGATTCTGTTTTCGCTGACAATCCTGGCACGGCGAAGCAGCGCCTTGATACGCAGCAGCATTTCCTCCTCGTCTACGGGCTTGGTCATATAGTCGTCAATCCCAACGAGAAATCCTCTTTTCCGGTCGGCGGGCAGCTGCTTGGCGGATACCATCAGAACCGGCAGATCGTTCCGGCTGCCGCGAAGCGTTTTGGTAAATGCATAACCGTCCATCTTCGGCATCATGATATCCAGTACAACCAGATCAACGTGCTCCCGGTCCAGTATCTCCAGCGCCTGCTCGCCGTTTTCCGCTTCAGACACCTGATAGGATTCCGCCTCCAGTACGGCTCGCAGCAACCGCCGGGTGTTTTTATCATCATCGACTACTAAAATCTGGACCATGTTCGTCACCTACACATGTGCTTTGTCAGGCGTGGAGAACTCCGAAGGCAGATGGACCCTTCTGGATCGCTTTTGCCGGAGTATACGATTCTCCCCTGCAGGAAAATAGAGGCCGGCAAGTTCCAGGTTCAAGTACACTTTAATAGGTTTGCCGATAAAAGTCAAGGAAGGGCGACATGGCTGTCCGCCGTGTCGAATGGCATCGGACAGAAAATCCCCGGCAGTTTCGTTTCAGTTTAGATTCGCCTGCTATACTGACGCAGATTCAATAAATACAGTCCGAAGAAAAGGAGCCTATGCGATGCTGAAACTGCTCAAGCAATTCACAAAAACAGAGTGGATACTGGCGGCAGCAGCCTTTGTCCTGATCTTTGTCCAGGTCTGGTTCAACCTGACAATGCCGGATTACATGTCGGAAATCACCACCCTGGTGCAAACGGAAGGAAGCGAGATGAGCGCCATCCTCATCGCCGGTGGGAAAATGCTGCTCTGCGCTCTCGGAAGCCTGGTATCGGCCGTGCTGACCACTATCTGCGCGGCACGGATTGCCTCCAACTTTTCCGCCAACCTGCGGGGGCAGATTTTTGACAAGGTGCAGTCCTACTCCATGGCGGAAATCGGGAAGTTCTCCACCGCCAGCCTGATCACCCGTTCTACCAACGATGTGATGCAAGTACAGATGCTGATCGTGATGGGGCTGGAGGTGCTGCTGAAAGCGCCGGTCACCGCCGTCTGGGCGATCTGCAAGATTGCCAACCGCAACTGGCAGTGGACCACGGCCACCGGTGTGGCTGTGGTCGTCTTGCTTGCCGTGGTGGGCGGATGCATCTTGCTGGCGATGCCCAAGTTCAAAAGGCTTCAGGCCCTGACAGACAATATCAACCGCGTCACCCGGGAAGACCTGACGGGCCAGCAGGTGGTCCGGGCCTATAATGCAGAGGGCTATCAGGAGAAGAAATTTGCCGCTGCCAACGATGAACTGACAGGGACGCAGCTATTTGCCAACCGCACCATGTCCGTGCTTTTCCCCGGCGTTCAGCTGGTGATGAGCGGCCTTTCCCTCGCCATTTACTGGATCGGCGCCTATCTGATTGAGAACGCGGGGATTATGGATAAGCTGCCCCTGTTCTCGGAAATGGTGGTTTTTTCCCAATATGCGATCCAGGTCGTCATGTCGTTTATGATGCTGGTTATGATCTTCGTATTGCTGCCCAGAGCCTCGGTTTCCGCCAGGCGTATCAACGAAGTGTTGGATACGGAAACCTCTATCAAGGACGGCCGCGTTACAGAAGGACAGCCGGGGATAAAAGGGGAAATCCAGTTCCAAAACGTCAGTTTCCGTTATCCGGATTCGGAGGAAAACGTGCTGACCAATATCTCCTTCACCGCCCGTCAGGGGGAAACCGTGGCGTTTATCGGCTCGACCGGCAGCGGCAAAAGCACACTGATCAACCTTGTTCCAAGGTTCTACGATACCACGCAAGGCAAGGTGCTGGTGGACGGCGTGGACGTACGGGATTATACACAGGCAGCCCTGCGCAATAAGATCGGCTATGTTTCTCAGAAGGCCATCCTGTTCGCCGGCACGGTGCGGAGCAATGTGGCCTATGGCGACAACGGGAAAAACGGTTTTCTGGATTCGGATATCGTGGATTCCGTCTACACGGCGCAGGCAAACGACTTTGTAGAAAAAATGGCGGAAGGCTACGACGGGTATATCGCCCAGAGCGGTTCGAATCTCTCCGGCGGGCAGAAGCAGCGGCTGTCCATAGCCCGCGCGGTCTGCCGCCGTCCGGAAATCTTTATCTTTGACGATTCCTTCTCGGCACTGGACTATAAAACCGACCGCACACTGCGGCAGGCGCTGGATAAGGAATGCGGGGACGCCACCCGTCTGATTGTGGCGCAGCGGATCGGTACCATCCGAAATGCGGATAAAATCATCGTACTGGACGAAGGTAAGGTGGCCGGTATGGGCACTCACGAGGAACTGATGAAAAATTGCAGCGTCTATCAGGAGATCGCCCTGTCCCAGCTCTCAAAGGAGGAATTGGCGTAATGGAGAACAAGGAATACGGAAACCATGCTCCGAAGCGCGGTCCCATGCCCCGAGGCCCGATGGGCGGGAGAATGGGCCGGGGCGCCGGCGAAAAAGCGAAGGATTTTACCGGCACCTGGAAAAAGCTGCTGCTCTACTGTAAAAAGTATCTTCCCGCTATCCTGATCGCGTTGGTGTGTGCCGTCGCCGGCACGGTTTTCACCCTGATCGGGCCGGATAAACTCTCAGAGTTGACCAAAGTGATCACGGACGGCCTGGCCTCCAGCATCAACCTGGAGTCGGTGACCCGAATCGGCTTTACGCTGGTAGCGTTTTACGTTGTCGGCGCGCTGCTTTCCCTGCTGCAGCATTTCATCATGGCGACGATTACACAGAGGGTTTCCCAACGGATGCGAAGCGATATTTCGCGCAAGATCCATCGGCTGCCCATGTGGTTTTATAACCGCACCAGCACCGGCGATGTCCTGTCCCGGGTGACCAACGACGTGGATACCATCTCCCAGTCGTTGAACCAGAGCATCGGCAACCTGATTTCGGCGGTCACGCTCTTTCTCGGCTCCCTGATTATGATGCTGTCGACCAATTTGGTTATGACGCTTACGGCAGTGCTCTCAACTTTGATTGGATTTGCCCTGATGCTGTTCATCACAAAGCATTCTCAAAAATATTTCGTACGGCAGCAGAGGGATCTCGGTTTGCTCGACGGGCACGTAGAAGAGATTTTCGCCGGACATACGGTGGTCAAGGCGTACAACGGCGAGAAATCCTCCAAAAAGGTTTTTGACCAGCACAACGGCTCCCTTCGGGACAGCGCGTTTAAAGCCCAATGCATGGCCGGGATGATGCAGCCTCTGATGGGCTTTATCGGCAACCTGGGCTATGTGGCGGTATGCGTGGTGGGCGCGCTGCTCACCATGAACGGTTCTATCGGCTTTGAGGTTATTGTGGCGTTTATGATGTACGTTCGCTATTTCACCCAGCCACTCAGCCAGATGGCTCAGGCGGTGCAGACCCTGCAGTCGGGTGCCGCTGCCGGCGAGCGTGTCTTCGAATTTCTGGAAGCCGAAGAGATGGAAGACGAAAGCGCCAAAACGAAAAAGCTGGAGAAGGTCCGTGGCGAAGTGGATTTCCGCCATGTCCGGTTCGGCTACGAGGATTCCGACCGGGTAATCATCCACGATTTCTCCGCCGAGGCCAAACCGGGACAAAAGATCGCCATTGTCGGCCCCACCGGCGCCGGCAAGACCACCATGGTCAACCTGCTGATGCGCTTCCACGAGTTGCAGGATGGGGAGATCCGGATCGACGGCGTGCCCACAAAGGAACTCACGCGGGAGAATGTTCATGACCAGTTCTGCATGGTGCTTCAGGATACGTGGATGTTCGAGGGGACTGTGCGGGAAAACCTGGTGTACAACAATCAGAATGTAACCGATGAACAAATGAAAACCGCCTGCAAAGCGGTAGGGCTGGACCACTTTATCCGCACGCTGCCCAAGGGATATGATACGGTGCTCAACGACCAGGTCAATCTCTCTCAGGGCCAGAAGCAGCAGCTTACCATCGCCCGGGCGATGATCGCCAATAAGCCGATGCTGATTCTGGATGAAGCGACCAGTTCGGTGGACACCCGGACGGAACTGCAGATTCAAAACGCCATGGATCAGCTGATGAAGGGACGCACCTCTTTTGTAATTGCCCACCGGCTCTCCACTATCAAGAACGCCGATCTGATCCTGGTGCTGAAAGACGGAGATATCATAGAAAAGGGTACCCACGAGGAACTGCTCCAGAAGGGTGGCTTCTATGCGGACCTTTACAACAGCCAGTTTGAACAGTCTGCCTGACGGCACACAATCAAACCCCCAAATACGTAGACCTCCATATGCAGCGTTTTGCCGCAGAACAGGGGGTAGAAAAGGGAGGAGAGTTTTACCATGAAGTATGGTTATATTACCATCGAGCGGGAGTATGGAAGCGCGGGGACGATCATTGCCCGCCGGCTGGCGGAGGTCTGCAGCATTCCCTGTTACGGGCAGGAGATTCTAGAGGCTGTCGCGGATAAATTTTCCGCTTCGGTGGACAGCATCAACCGGTACGAAGAAAGTGCTTCCACCAGCCTTCTGTACACCATATCGCTGATCGGGCAGGTCAGCGCCGGCGGAACGGCCTCTCTTTCGCCGGAAGCGAGAGTCTTTATGGAAGAGCAAGCTGAAATCCGCCGTCTGGCGAATAACGGGCCCGCTGTTTTCTTGGGGCACTGCGCCTGCGAAGCACTGAAAAACCGAAAGGGTGTTTTAAAAATATTCATCTGTGCCAGCGAGGAGGATAAAAGGCAACGCATTATCCAGGATTACGGTATTGAAAAATCCCGGGTGGATCATGTGCGCAGGCAGTTTGATAAAAAACGGGCCAATTACTATTTTGCCAATACAGCAAGGCGTTGGGAGGATTTCAGAGGTTATGATATGGTACTGAATTCGTCTAATCTCGGAATCGAGGGATGCGTGACGGCGATTCAGGGATTGGTAAAACACGTGGAATAAGACGGGAAGTATGGACTCTGCGGACTAACCCCGAGCATAGTTGGGGAAAGTTCAGATGACAGTGGTATGCCGCATCCGGCAAATAAGCGGGTCGGCGGAAACCAACGGGGCGCTCACCAACGGCGGCTCCCCGCCCCGGCCATTTTTCCTCCTCTGAAGGGGCAAACGAAGTATGGCAAGTTCGAGCTCTGGCCGGCGCAGCGGTATATGAGTACCGTGAGCGAGTGCAGGAGTCGTGCGATCTGACATTGTGCATAGGCGCTCCACCGCAATAAAAACGCGGCCGTATCTTTGGGATACCGGCTGCGTTTTTATTTTACATAACCTGTCGAATTCACTTTCATAATTCGCAAACATTTCTGAATCAATTCAGTAACGCCAGGACTTTAGAATCCAGACATCCAGTGAGAAATCACAAAAAATCAAATGGAGGCTGTCTGTTATGCAAAAAAAGAATTTCGTATCCATGATTATGGGAACCATCGGTGGGATCCTGTTTGCCATCGGCATGTGCATGTGCCTGTTGCCGGAGTGGAATGCGTTTAACCAGGGCGTCGTCATCGCCGCGATAGGTGCGGCAGTGCTTCTCATTATGCTGATGGTCCGCCGCAAAATGGAGGGCAAGGCCATTATCGTCAAGCTTTCGGGTAAGACCATAGGTTCCATTCTGCTGGGTATCGTTGGCGCTCTGACGCTGGGCCTCGGTATGTGCATGGTGATGGTGTGGAGCATGCTGATTCCCGGAATCCTGGTTGGCGTAGTCGGCATTGTGCTTCTGCTCTGCCTGATTCCCCTGATCAAGGGCTTAAAGTAAGGAGGAAAAACAGATGACAAAGTTTCTGATTCCTACAGTGACCGGCGTGGCCGCGCTGGCCGGTATGGCAGTGGCAGTGGTCGGCTTTGTGCGCAGGCACATAAGAACTTACTAAGGAGGCGGTTTTATCATGGCAAAATCCAAGCTGGTAAAGGTGACCGAAAAGATCGCCGAAGGCGTAGTTGGCGGATACAAAAAAATGGAAGACGGCGTGGTCGGCGGCTATAAGAAGATCGAGGAAGGCGTCGTCAGCGGGTTTACAAAAATGACTGATCAATTTGTGGGGCAGTTCCTGACCAAAGAAGGCGAAACCGTGAAGGAGGCCAAAAAAAGGCTTGCCGGGGAACAGGCCGCCCGGGAAGCTGTCGCGGAGGCAAACGCCGGGAAGAAGGATTGATTCGGAGGGTGGAGACGGGAAAGCGGCATTGCCAGGTGATGCCGCTTTCCCTGCCGCTTTGGAACCCCTTGCCAGGTGTTGTATAATGAGGGGGACAAACAAAGGCGTCAATGAGAAAGAGCAAAAATACCGTCCTCATTATACAGGACGGACGGCAGCCGGCCGGCAGAGACACCCATGGCGGCCGCAGATCGAGAAGACGGCGCATCTGGAGGGTTCTGCCGGCCTGGGGCGGGATATTTATTCCGATGACAAAGAAATCTTTTAAAGCCTGCCCAAACTTAAACAAAACGTTAACAACTCCATGTTAAAATATAAAAAATGCAGGGAGGCGCATGATGAGATGTTTAAAATATTAGTCGTGGAAGATGACAAGGAACTGAATCATGCCGTCTGCCATTTTTTGGGGCAAAACGGATACGAGGCCACCGGGTGTCTGGACGCCAATGCGGCCTACGATGCCATGTACGGCGGTACCCTGTTTGACATGATCGTTTCCGATATCATGATGCCCGGTGTGGATGGCTTTGAATTTGCGCAAACCATACGGGAACAAAACCAGGAGATCCCCATTCTGTTCATGACGGCGCGGGATGATTTTTCCGCAAAACAGAAAGGTTTCAAGGCGGGAATCGACGATTACATGACCAAACCCATCGACCTGGACGAATTGCTTTTGCACATCGGTGCATTGCTTCGCCGGGCGAAGATCGCCAGCAGCCGCAAGCTGGAAATTGGCAAGCTCCTGCTGGATGCGGACGAACACACCGCTTATCTGGACGGTGAGGAAGTCCCTCTGACCGTGCGGGAGTTTAATCTGATTTATAAACTCCTATCCTACCCGAAAAAAACCTTTACCCGATCCCAGCTGATGGACGAATTCTGGGATGGGGATACCTCCTCCGGCCTGCGCACGGTGGACGTCTATATGACAAAGCTGCGGAACAAATTTTCAAAATGCAAGGACTTTGAGATCGTGACAGTCCATGGCCTGGGCTATAAGGCGGTGCTGAAATGAGACGGCTCCAAAAGGCGGAACGCTTTCGGCGAGGACTGCTGGCGCTGCGCAACTATCTGATCTTTTTTCTGACTTTATGTTTTGCCATCACCTGCTGTCTGCTCCTTTTTCTGCATGTATTTTCCCGGATGACCGGGATTACGCTGCAGAAAGACCATATCGAGTCAGCCGCCAAACTGACCTTTATCAATATTGTTTTTTTGAGCCTGCTCTGCGCTTTCGTGGATTATCTGCGCCGGAAGGTTATGATTGACCGCCCTGTGAAGCATATTATCCGTGCCGCAGAGAAGGTGATGGATGGAGATTTTTCCGTACGGGTTGGGAAAATCCGCAGCATCGACCCAAACGACGGCTTTAATACCATCATTGATTACTTTAACCGTATGACGGAGGAATTGTCCCATATGGAGACCCTGCGGACGGATTTTATTGCCAACGTGTCCCACGAAATCAAAACACCGCTGGCGATCATGCAAAACTACGGGACCATGCTCCAGCAGCCGGATTTATCCGAGGAAAAGCGCCTGGAATACGCCAAGACCATTACGGATGCCTCCCGTCAACTGGCGGCTATGGTCACCAATATTCTGAAGCTGAACAAACTGGAAAATCAAAACCTGTATCCCGACACCAAAACCTATGATTTGGGAGAGCAGCTTTGCGAGTGTTTGCTGGGGTTTGAAGACCTGTGGGAAGACAAGAATCTGGATATCCAGACGGAAATTCAGGAAAATGTCCGTATCACAGCGGATCCGGAGATGTTGTCGCTGGTATGGAACAACCTGTTTTCAAACGCCGTTAAGTTCACGGAACCGGGCGGTACCGTTTCGCTGGTTCTGGAGACCCAGGGGGACCAAGCCGTGGTCAAGGTTTCGGACACCGGCTGCGGCATCAGCCAAGAGGTAGGAAATCATATTTTTGAAAAATTCTATCAGGGCGACACCTCACATGCCACCAAAGGAAACGGGCTGGGGCTGGCACTGGTAAAACGGGTGATTGATATCACTCGAGGGGATATTCAGGTGAACAGCGAGGTCGGCAAAGGCAGTACCTTTACGGTCAGACTCAGGAGGGAGATGGATGGAACGGTTTAAGAGAATTTTAAAAAAGCTGTTCTGCCTGCCGCCTCTTCCGACAATGCTGATTGCGATACCCTCTTTTATTTTTGTATTTGTGATCCTTGGCACCGGGAACAAGTCCCCTCTTGCCTATGTGTCGTATGCCCTTTCTGCTTACGCAGTGATGATCACCTCAACGGGGATTGCGGGGATTATAGAGGCCGCAAAAAACGGGTGGGGTGAAATCCCTCTGCTGAAAAAGATCCGCAGCCATCCTCTGGGAAACAAACTACTGGGAGATGTTGTTTTCCGCTCGGAGGTCACCCTTCGCGGCGGACTTGTGATGAACCTGCTGTACGCCGCGTTGAACATGTATTCCGGTGTGCGGTATCAATCCGCCTGGTTTGTATCGCTGGCGTTCTATTATATTTTGCTGTCGGTTATGCGGGGGCTTCTGGTTGGCCGGATTCACAAGACGCCTGTGGGTCAGGATATTTCGTCTGAACTGCGCAGCTACCGCACCTGCGGAATCGTACTGCTGTTGATGAACCAGGCACTGGCTGGCATTGTGATCTACATCGTAAACCAGAACCGGGGATTTACTTATTCCGGTGTTTTGATCTACGCCATGGCCGCGTATACCTTTTATATTACGATTTCAGCCATCGTTAACGTAGTAAAATTCCGAAAACGGGGCAGTCCCATCCTGTCGGCGGCGAAGGTCATCAGCCTGACGGCGGCGCTGGTGTCCATGCTGGCGCTGGAAACCGCTATGCTGGCTCAATTTGGAGAAAATCAGCCGGAGTTCCGGCGCATGATGACCGGTGCGTCCGGTGGCGCGGTATGCGTGTTTGTGCTGGGAATGGCCGTCTATATGATCGTCCGGTCAACCAATCAGTTAAAAAAGCTCCGGTTTCATCATTCAGAAACATAGGGTTATTTTTTAAAATACCCATCATGTAAGATACCGATATATGCTAAAAACAGGAGGTCACCGCCATGAGCGAAAAAAAGGATACATTCCATTTCAGCTATTCGGCAAAGCAGCAGGAGGAAATCCGGAAGATTCGGGAAAAGTATATCCCGAAAGAGGAAAATAAGATGGACCAGTTGCGGCGGCTGGATGAAAGCGCCACAAAACCCGGCACCATCGCCGCTGTGACGGTGGGGATTCTTGGCACCCTGCTTCTCGGCATTGGTATGTGCTGTACGATGGTCTGGGCCGAGACGCTGTTCGTTCCCGGCGTAATCATCGGTTTAGTTGGGATTGCCGTTGTAATTGCCGCATACCCGGTTTATAACCGCATCACCAAAAAGCGCCGTGAGAAACTGGCTCCGGAAATTATACGGCTCACCGATGAGTTGTCTCAGCAATAAAGTTCTCATCGGCAAGATGCTTCACGCTCTAAAAGAATGGAAAACGGAAAGTATTAATCGTCATTTTGAGTACCGTTAAAGTCACGGGCTTTGCAGACGGCGCAGCCCAACCAGGAGGATGTGGCCAATATCAAAGGGCCGGTGGTCTGCTTTTGCGGACAGGGAAGGTTGGAGCCTGGCGAAGCAGAATCGGGTTGACAACCTGCCGGCCTACAATGGGCGCCGTAAACGGCAAAAAAACAGGGCCTTCCGTTGACCAAACATCGGAAGGCCCTGTTTTATAAACATCCTGATTTTATGCGCCTTCGCGCCTTATTTCAGCGCCTCGGACACCGCCACGGCGCAGGCGACGGTGGCGCCGACCATAGGGTTGTTGCCCATACCGATGAGGCCCATCATCTCCACGTGAGCTGGGACCGACGACGAACCCGCAAACTGAGCATCGCCGTGCATGCGGCCCATCGAGTCGGTCAGGCCGTAGGATGCCGGACCGGCCGCCACATTGTCGGGATGCAGGGTACGGCCCGTACCGCCGCCGGACGCGACTGAAAAATATTTTTTGCCGTTTTCAATTGCCCACTTTTTATACGTACCGGCCACCAAATGCTGAAAGCGCGTCGGATTGGTCGAGTTTCCGGTAATCGACACCTCAACGCTCTCATGCTGCATAATCGCCACGCCTTCGAGGACATCGTTGGCGCCGTAGCATTTGACCTTGGCCCGCTCGCCGTCGGAAAACGCTTTTTCCTCCACAACCTTCAGCTCGTCCGCATGAAAATCATAGGTGGTCTCCACATAGGTAAACCCGTTAATCCGGCTGATGATATAAGCGGCATCCTTGCCCAGGCCGTTCAAGATCACGCGCAGGGGCTTTTTTCTCACCTTGTTGGCCGTGCGGGCAATACCGATAGCGCCCTCCGCAGCCGCAAAGGATTCGTGGCCGGCCAGGAATGCGAAACACCCGGTCTCTTCACTGAGCAGCATTTTGCCGAGATTGCCGTGGCCAAGGCCCACCTTGCGCTGTTCGGCCACCGAACCCGGTACACAAAACGCCTGGAGCCCTTCGCCGATGACGGCAGAGGCTTCCGCCGCATCCTTGGTTCCACGCTTGAGCGCCAGAGCTACGCCCAAGGTATACGCCCACACCGCGTTTTCAAACGCGATGGGCTGTACCCCCTTGACAATGGCGTCCACGTCCACTCCCTTGGACAAACACAGTTCCCGGCAGTCTTCCAGGCTGCCCAACTGATTTTGGGCGAGAAACGTTTCGATTTTTTCGATCCGCCGGTCCTTGCCTTCGAATTTCACATCGTTTGCCATTTGCGTGTCCTCCTTATTCTTCGCGCGGATCGATGTACTTGGCGGCCCCGTCGAAGCGCCCGTACTGTCCGATGTTCTTTTTATACGCCTCATTCGGCTCCAAACCGTGGCGAATGTCCTCCAGCATCTTCCCCAGCCGGACAAACTGATAACCGATGACCTCACCCTCGCTGTCGAGCGCGATCTTGGTCACATATCCCTCCGCCATTTCCAGGTAGCGGACGCCCTTGGCTTTGGTGGAATACATCGTGCCGATCTGCGAACGCAGACCCTTGCCCAAATCCTCCAAACCGGCACCAATGGACAAACCATCCTCCGAAAACGCCGACTGGGAACGGCCGTATACAAGCTGAAGGAACAACTCCCGCATGGCCACATTGATCGCGTCGCACACAAGGTCGGTATTCAGGCACTCGAGAAGGGTCTTGCCAGGCAGAATCTCGGCGGCCATAGCGGCTGAGTGCGTCATGCCGGAACAGCCGATGGTTTCCACCAGAGCCTCCTCCACGATGCCGTTTTTCACATTGAGGGTCAGTTTGCAGGTGCCCTGTTGGGGTGCGCACCAGCCCACACCGTGGGACAGACCGGAGATGTCGCCGATTTGGGTGGACTCCACCCACTTGCCCTCCTCCGGAATGGGGGCCGGTCCGTGGTGAGGCCCTTTTTTCACCACGCACATCTGCTCAACTTCATGCGAATACTTCATATTGCTGCTCCTTTCGGCTTCGATGACCTTTGGCTTATACACACTACCATGCATTATACAAAAAAATCCAGTCGAGCGCAAGGGCTCCTCTTTTTATTTGACGAAAAATTCACAACTCCCTGCCCGGCGATTTTTGGGTAAGCTGCCGGGATGTACGGGTTGTTTGGACTCCCTACTCCGTCTTCTCTGTCATCTGCATCCCGTCGCGAAGGGAATTCCCTTCTTCCCGGAAAAAATTTCGGATATTTTCCATGGCCCTGGTCAGCACGTCGATCTCCGGCTCCGGCAAACCTTGCACGACAGCCCGCGCCATGCGGCGGTGAAAGCGCTTGTGAGCATACGCCAGCGCCCGGCCTTTTTCGGTCAGGCGTACCCGCACCACGCGGCGGTCGGCTACCTCCCGCACCCGCTCCACATACTGTTTGGCTTCCAGCCGGTTGACCGCAGTCGTCATGGTGCCGGCTGTCACCTTGGTGGCGGCGGCCAGGGACGATATGGTGGCCTGCCCGTCCTTGGCGACGGCATCCAGCAAATGCAGTTCCGTCACCGTCACACTCTCCTGGGTGGCGCGCCGCAGCGACTGTTCCTCCACCTTGAGAATCGCGTTAAACGTCTCGACCAGCAGTGTGTTGAGAGATTCCAAACGGGGATCCATCTTCCATCTCCTTCTTCATCGTTTTTGACCGCATTCATTCACCCAAGATATCCATGTTTTCATACTGCACCCGGTACAGACGGGCATAAGGCCCGTTGCGTTTCAACAATTGGTCGTGTGTGCCGGTTTCCCGTATGCCGCTGCTATCAATATAGGCGATCACATCCGCACCTCGTATGGTGGAGAGGCGATGCGCAATCACCAGGGTGGTGCGGCCCTGTGACAATTTATCAAACGCGGCTTGAATATGCGCTTCCGTCATGGTGTCCAGTGCTGATGTTGCCTCGTCCAAGATCAGAATCGGCGGGTTTTTGAGAAAGATGCGGGCGATGCTCACCCGCTGCTTTTGCCCACCCGACAGCATCATGCCGCGTTCCCCGACATAGGTCTGGTAGCCGTCCGGCATCGCGAGAATGTCTTGGTGAATTTCGGCTTTTTTCGCCGCCTCAATCACTTCCGCATCCGTGGCGTCAATGCGGCCGTACCGGATATTTTCAAGAATGGTGTCGGCAAACAGGAGAACCTCCTGCTGCACAATCCCCACCTGTTCCCGCAAAGACGCTAGGGTGATGCTGCGGATATCCCGTCCGTCGATGCGGATTTCTCCTGCTTCAATCTCATAAAACCGTGGGATCAAATGGCAGAGGGTGCTCTTTCCCCCGCCAGACGGCCCCACCAGGGCGAGCGTCTCCCCTGCCCGGATATGCAGGTTAATGCCGGTCAGGATGCGGATTCCCTCATCATAGGAAAAAGCCACATCCCGAAACTCCACATCCCCCCGTACATGGGTAAGAGGCGCTGCGTCGGGCGCATCGGCGATATCCGGTTCCACTGCCATCAATTCTCGAAACCGCACAAATCCAGCCATCCCGACGGTATATTGTTCCACAAAACTGGACAGGCGGCGGATGGGCTGCAAAAAGGTCCCGACATACAGAGAAAAGGTGAACAGATCAATGTAATCGAGATCTCCCCGCATGATGAGAAACCCGCCGAAAGCGATGACCGCCACATTCATTATACTACTGAGAAAGTCGAGGCCGGAAAGGAAAATCCCCATTTCACGATAGTAATCCCGCTTCGCTGTGCGGTAACGGGTATTGCCCTCTTCAAATTTCCGGATTTCATGCGCCTCGTTATGGAAAGCCCGGGCTACCCGTATCCCCGATATGCTGGATTCGATATCCGCATTGATCCCGGCAGTGCGTTCCTTGACCCGGCGGGAAGCCTTCATCATCCGCTTGCGCCGCCAGACGGTAAACAGTAAGATCAAAGGGATCAAAATCAAGATCAGCAGCGCCAGCTGCCAACGGATGGTAAGCATGATCACAACCGCGCCCAACAGGGTAAGGGCGGAAATGAACAAATCTTCGGGGCCGTGGTGCGCGAGCTCCACCACCTCGAACAGATCGTTGACCACCCGGGACATCAGATGCCCGGTCCGGTTTTTATCAAAAAAGCGAAAAGGCAACGTCTGCAAATGGCGGAAGAGTTCGCTGCGCATATCGGCCTCCATCTGTACCCCCAGCATATGGCCCCAGGTATTGACAAAATACTGGAACCCCGCCCGAAGAAGATAAGCGGCCGCCAGCGCACCCATCACCCCAAAAAACGCGGCATAGGCGTTTTGAGGCAAAAGATTCTGCATCGCGTAGCGGGACGTGATGGGAAACAGCAGATCCACCGCCGCAATCATAAAAGCGCAAAGCATATCCGCCACAAACAGTTTGATATGTGGACGGTAATACCGTGCGAACTGCCGTATCATGAAAAACCCGCCTCTCAAAAAACTGAATTCGCATGGACCAGCCGCCTTCTGCGGCGGGGGCAAAACCTTCAGGGAATCGGGGTACACGGAGGGATCAGGCGGATCTCCAGCCCCTGTTTTTCCGCCAATCGGACCGTATAGGCGGTTCCCCCGGGCGACCCATTAAAGACGGCAATCAAACGGGCGGTATGTTCCACCATCCAGCGATTGCGGACATGCATGACATAGGGGGCATAAGCGGGGGAAATGGTCAGCCGCCCATCGGCCATCCGCAGCAGGGACCGATACCGTGCCCGGTCGGCCGGCGGCCAGCGCGTCTCCTGGCCCGGACAGGGAACTGCCGCAATCAGGTGAACGTCAGGCCGCGTCCCCCGCATGGCCAAAACCTCTTCGGCGGCCAGGGTATCGGCCCCCAGCGCCATCCCGCATACGAAATCCCGATACCCGTCGCCGTACGCCTCTTCCAGCGCCGTCCGAATCCGCCCACGCAGCGGCGACGTGGAAGAGTGCCAGGCGGGGTATCCCCCCGGAAGTTCGCCGGGGCGGTGGCCGCTCAAGCAGCAGGCGGTCTCCCTCCGGAATTCCGGCGCGGTCATAATCGTCCCCCCTGTATTCCAGCACCGGCGCGCTGTCATTCTGCTCTATAGTATAACGGGATCGAGAGAGAATGGCAAGGGCGGATCAGTTGACAGATCGGTATCATGGGGTTAAAATGCGGGAGAATCCCCCGGTTTTCACCGGAACGAAAGAAGGAGCATCTCTTATGCCGGTATCCGCCTCTATCCGCCGCCTTTATCTGGAACTCCTCTCATTATCGGTCTACCGAAGCGTTTTGAAAAAGCCGGTGACCAGTTCGCTCTTGAAGGTGTTTGAAGCCGCAGTGGAAGGAGAAGCGGCGGCTTTGTGCGCCCGGTGGGGAGAGCTTTGCCGCATATTGCTCCAAAAAGGACAGATGGCAAGCCTGCCTGCCGCCGTGGCGGAGGAAGTCCTGGAGGATGAAAACCCCTTTGTCATCCGGCTGGTTTCCCAAACGCCAGACACCGCCGCGCCGGATGCGCTGACCGCAGCCGCGCTGCGGGATTTGAGGGTTTTATACGACGCCGCTTCCGCCGGGCCGGAAGAATTGTGTGCGGATCTGGAACCGGAACTCGCCGCCTCCCTGCCCGCCTGGGGAACTGCGGGCGCTTCGTCCCCCTTGAACGGGCCTTGGCACACGGCTTTGGCGGCCCTGGCAGCCTACCATCAATCCCACGGCTGCGGCCTCTTTACCGCCCATCGCGCCTTTTTATGGAGCAAAGGGGCTATCCAGCCCGTGGAGCATCCCGATCCGATTCGCCTGTCGGATCTCAAGGATTATGCGGCGCAAAGGCAGATCGCGGTGGACAACACCCGGGCATTTCTGGATGGATTTGAAGCCAACAACATGTTGTTGTATGGGGACCGCGGCACCGGCAAATCCTCCACCGTCAAGGCGCTTCTCAACGAATACGCCAGCCGGGGTCTGCGCATGATCGAGCTGCCCAAGGAAGCGTTGTGCGATCTGCCCGGGCTCACCGGCTACCTGGCTCGTTTGCCGATGAAATTCATCCTGTTTATCGACGACCTTTCCTTTGCGGGAAACGACGATTCTTTCGCCGCCCTCAAAGCGGTACTCGAAGGGGGGCTGGCTTCCCGTCCGGCCAACGTTCTCATTTATGCCACCTCCAACCGGCGGCACCTTCTCAGGGAGAGTTTTCGGGACCGGGACGGGGACGAGGTGCATGCCGCCGACACCGTCCAGGAGGCGGTATCCCTATCCGACCGGTTTGGTATCAGCCTGACCTTCCTCATGCCGGATAAGAAGCACTTTCTCGAGATTGTGGCTCAGATTGCGGCCGACCGTGGCCTGAAGGTGGAACGGGACATCCTGCTGGCCGCCGCCGAACGATGGGCGCTGGAGCGCGGGGCCCGGTCGCCGCGGTATGCAAAACAGTTTGTCGCCGATGCCGAGGCCAGGCTGGCCCGGGGCGAAGCCCTGCTATAAGAAAGCGCGGCCGCCGGCGGGCCATTTTTAGCGGTATGTTCTCGTGGCCGGCCCGCCGCGTTGACAGGAAGCGGCAAACCCGGTACAATATGGCTAAAATCCCCTATGAAAGAGAGGGCGGCCTATGGGGTGGTTCCGACGGGGCCCCAAAAAAAGCGGCAGCATGGCGGACGAGGCACTGCGCCGGCTGGACGGCAGGCTGCTCAAATATGCCGTGCGCCGCGAACTTGACGAGAATGGCAGCCCGATTGAGGTTGTACTGGGAAAAGACGGCCGTCTGATGGTGCTGGAGGACCGGGTTATCGTCATGGCGGACGGGAAAGAGGTCTTTTCCGCCCCCCTGGATACGGTCAAAAGCGGCGAGCTGATGAGCCTGGACGGGATCGTACTCTCGGGGCAGGACAGCGTGACCGGCGGTTTTGCCACCGTAGTGGGATTCTACGTATAGTTCCCATCCCCCTTTTTCGGATTGACAAGCGCCGGCGGCCGGTTTAAACTGATGAATAGCTCCATTTCCCGCCGGGATAGGGAAGATTGCTACGAAAGGAACATTTCGATGAACAACAGCGAAAAGACCATGGATCAGATCGTCGCCCTGTGCAAAAACCGGGGATTTGTCTATCCCGGTTCGGACATCTATGGAGGTCTGGCCAACACGTGGGATTACGGGCCATTGGGTGTCGAGCTGAAAAACAACGTCAAACGGGCCTGGTGGAAGAAATTTGTCCAGGAATGCCCCTATAATGTCGGCCTGGACAGTGCCATTTTGATGAATCCCCAGGTGTGGGTGGCATCGGGTCACGTGGGAAACTTTTCGGATCCGCTGATGGACTGCAAGAGCTGCAAAACCCGCCACCGGGCCGATCAGCTCATTGAGGGCACCGGGGTCAACCCTGCCGGCTGGAGTTTCGAGAAGATGAAGGCCTATATCGACGAACACGACATTCGCTGCCCCCAATGCGGCGAGCGGAATTTCACCGATATCCGCACCTTTAACCTGATGTTTAAAACCTTTCAGGGTGTGACGGAGGACGCTAAAAACGAAATATACCTGCGGCCCGAAACGGCACAGGGAATTTTCGTCAACTTTGCGAACATCCAGCGGACCTCCCGCAAAAAAGTGCCTTTCGGCGTGGCTCAAATTGGCAAATCCTTCCGCAACGAAATCACGCCCGGCAACTTTACCTTCCGCACCCGGGAGTTTGAGCAGATGGAACTTGAGTTTTTCTGCAAGCCCGGCACCGATCTGGAATGGTTCAGCTACTGGAAAACCTACTGCCATCAGTGGCTCCTCTCTCTGGGAATGCGGGACGAAAATCTCAAACTGCGGGACCACGAACAGGAGGAGCTGTCCCATTACTCCAAGGCGACCACCGATTTCGAGTTCCGTTTCCCTTTCGGGTGGGGCGAACTGTGGGGCGTGGCCGACCGCACCGATTACGACCTGACCCAGCATATCCGTCAATCAGGACAGAAACTCGAATATTTCGACCCCGAGTCGGGCGAACATTATGTGCCCTATGTGATCGAGCCTTCTCTGGGCGCCGACCGGGTGGTGCTCGCCTTCCTGTGCGATGCGTATGACGAAGAAGTGGTAGACGAGGAGAAGCAGGATATACGGGTGGTGCTCCGGCTCCATCCCGCTCTCGCCCCCTTCAAAGCGGCGGTGCTGCCTCTGTCCAAAAAGCTCGGGGAAGCCGCCCGGGAAATCTACGAGTCTCTGGCCCGGGATTTCATGGTGGATTACGACGACGCCGGATCCATCGGCAAACGCTATCGCCGTCAGGATGAAATCGGCACGCCCTACTGCGTTACCTTTGATTTCGATTCCCTCGAGGACCGGTGCGTCACTGTACGGGACCGCGACACCATGTCCCAGGAACGGGTCGCCATCGACAACCTGGCCGCCTATTTGCAAACGAAAACCGCGTTCTGATACAAATCGGGCTTCAACCGGCCGCGCCGTTACGGATGCGGCCGGTTTTCTGCACAGACAGCGGAGGAAATCAGGCGTTTTCTTGACAGCGCGCGGGATTGTGGTAAGATGGAAGAAAAAAGGCCGATTCCGAACGGAAAAGGCCCTACTGGGGGAGACGGAATGAAAATCGGATTTATAGGTGCCGGGAATATGGCGGGCGCGATACTCCGCGGGATGACGGCTGCCGGGTTCCCCGGCAACGACCTGCTGGTCTACGACACAGATGCCGCCAAGCTGGCGGCTTTATTCGAAGAATGCGGGATCCGCATCTGCGATTCCTCAACGGAAGCGGCCGAAGGGGCGGACGCCGTGCTTTTGGCTGTCAAACCCCAGGTGTTTCCCGAAGTACTTCCGGCATTGTCTCCGGTGCTTCGCCAAAGACGGCCTCTGGTGATCTCCATCGCGGCGGGCAAGACACTCGCCTCCATCCAGGCGATGACCGGGCCGGAACTGCCGATTGTACGGGTGATGCCCAATCTGAACGCCCGGGTGGGAGAAGCGATGTCGGCCTTCTGCGGAAATTCTCTGGTGACGGAAGAACACCGGAATGCCGTTCGGATGATTTTTGAAACCGTCGGAGAAATCATGGAACTCGAGGAGCGGTACTTCTCCGCCTATTCGGCCATCGCGGGCTGTTCACCCGCCTTTACCTTTTTGTACGTGGACGCTTTGGCTCAGGCGGCTGTCCGGTATGGCATCTCCAAAGCCGCCGCGCTTCAAATCGCGGAACAGGCAGTTTTGGGAAGTGCGCGGCTGCTCAAAGAATCGGGGGACCATCCCCGCGCGCTGATGGATGCCGTCTGTTCACCGGGCGGCACCACCATCGAGGGGGTGCGGGCGCTCGTGCGGGAGGGTTTTGAAGCCGCTGTACAGGCCGCTGTCGAGGCGAGCACCGACAAGGACCGGAAATTGCAGGTTGACACCACAGACGGTTGATGGGATAATAGAAGGGTAACGTGAGTTCTGTGCTTGACGGACCCCGGCGGCCCGGACATGCTGTGAACAGTCGGAGTGAGACAATACAACATGAGAGTGATCACGGGAACGGCCCGGGGGCATCGTCTGGAAACCCTTTCGGGGGAAGAAACCCGGCCGACGGCGGAACGGGTTAAAGAAGGCCTGTTCTCCGCCATACAGTTTGATATCGAAGGGCGGCGGGTGCTCGACCTGTTCGCGGGTTCCGGTCAGCTTGGCATCGAATCGCTCAGCCGCGGTGCGGCGGAATGCGTTTTTGTCGACCGGAATCCTAAAGCGGCGGATATCATCCGGCGCAATCTGCAGGCGGTGGGGTTATTTGCCAGCGCACATGTTCTCACAACCGACGCCATGCAGTTTCTGGAACGCGGCCGCGAACGTTTTGACCTCGCGTTTCTCGATCCCCCGTACGCAGCGGGTCTGCTCCCTCGGGCGTTGACGCTGCTGGCCCCGCAGATCAATCCGGGCGGGACCGTGATCTGCGAGAGCGACCAGGCCACGGCCCCCGGCGAGACGGCCGGCCTCCGGCTTCGTAAAATATACCGTTACGGACGGGTCTGCATTTGGTTATACCGGAAGGAAAACGGGACGGAATGTCCGGAAGGCGGCGACCGATTGTGAAAAGCGCGATATGTCCGGGCAGCTTTGATCCCGTGACCCACGGCCATCTGGATATCGTTCGCCGTGCGGCCGCCATGTTCGACCGGGTGACGGTGGTGGTCATGACCAATTCGCAGAAGGTTCCGGCCTTCACATGCGAAGAACGGGTGGACTTCCTGCGGCGGGCCACCGCCGGCCTATCCAATGTCGAAGTCGACGCTTTCGGCGGCCTGCTGGCGGAATATGCCCGGCTCAAAGGCGCGAATGTGATCGTCAAGGGCCTGCGGGCCATGTCGGATTTTGAATATGAATTCCAAATGGCTCTGACCAATCGCAAACTCAACCCTCTTGTCGAAACAGTCTTTCTGACCACAACGGCGGAACACATGTACCTCTCTTCCAGCCTCGTCAAACAAGTGGCGGGTCTCGGCGGAGATATCACGGGATTCGTACCGACCTGCATTATGCCGGATATTCTACAGAAAATTGGAGGCGCTCAGGGAATCCCCGGCGTTGAATAATCCTCCGGTGACGTTCAAAGGAAAGGAATGGTCTACAATGACGGTAGAAGAACTGCTCGACCAGATCGACGATATGATCGACAAGGCGTGGAGTTTTCCTTTGTCCGGCGGCCGATGCGTCGTGGACGCCAACCATCTGCGGGACATCATCGACGACATCCGGGGAAATATCCCCAGCGAAGTCCGGCAGGCGCGCGCCATCGTTTCCGACCGGGCTGATATCATCGCCACGGCGAAACGGGAGGCAGAAGGGATCGTCCGAAACGCCGAAGAACGGGCCCGCAACCTGGTCGCTCACGAGGAAGTTGTCCGCCAGGCACAGCAGAAGGCCAACGAAATCCTTGGCCAGGCACAGCAAAAGGCAAGGGAAATGCGCCGGGGTGCCAATGAGTTTGCGGAGGATGTACTCAAACGGACCGAGGAAACCATGGCCAAGCATCTTGGGGAACTGCGTCAGGCCAGGCAAGTACTCCGCAACCCCGGACGCTCGTCCAGTCCGTCGGAAGAGGACGAGGCGTAACCGACGAAGGGGACCTGTAGGGGGCTGTCCCTTGTTTTCCGTAATTCTTTTAAGGAATACCGATAAACGCGCCAAAAGGGTCGGAAAGCCTGTCTTTCCGACCCTTTTTTAGCAAAGAGGGGAAGCGAAAGCCTCCCCTCCTCGGCCCTATACCCTATATGACAAACAGCGAGGCCCGGATACACAATATCCGGGCCTCGCGGCAGCTCTGGTTAGGAAGCCGTATCCTTCTCTTTCTCCTTATCTTTGCCTTCCCGGCCTCGTTTGTCCCGGCCAGTAGCCTCCTCCGGATCCGGTTCTTCCGGGGGCGGCTGAATTTCGATATGCACCCGGTCAATCCGCCGGTCCTCCATCTTGAGGACCGTAAAGGTGACGTTTTCATAGGTAACGGCCGGCTGTTCATCCTCGCCCGGAATCCGGCCCAATTCATCCATGATAAATCCGGCCAGGGTATCGTAATCGCCTTCCGGCATCTTCCGGCCGATCAATTCGCCCAGTTCCTCCATATCAATGGAGCCGTCCACGTCGAAGATATTGTCCCCCAGCGAGGTGATTTCCTCCTCTTCATGGTCGTATTCGTCCTGTATGTTGCCCACAATGGATTCCAACAGGTCCTCCATCGTCACGATGCCGGCCAGACCGCCGTACTCATCCACCACCATCGCCATTTGAATATGCTTTTCGGTCATCTCCGAAAACAGTTCCCCGCACCGTTTGGTGCCCGGAACAAAATACGTTTCGCGGACCAGATGCCGCAGGGACACATCCCCCGGCAGCGTCTGTCCCACATAGGGGAGGAGATCTTTGATATAAAGCACCCCGATCACATGATCAATATCCTCTTCATACACCGGCACGCGGGAGTACCCGTCCTCCACACCGATGCGCAGCGCCTCTTCAACAGGTTCATCCACGTCGAGGGCTTCCACGTCGGTGCGGGGCGTCATGATATCCTCGGCGGTGATATCGTCAAACTCAAAAATGTTGTTGATCATGTCCTTCTGGACGCCTTCGATAACGCCTTTTTCCTCTCCCACGTCCACCATCATCCGGATTTCTTCCTCGGTGACGTTCTCTTCGTCCGCATGGGGATCCACGCCGAACAGCCGGACAACCAGATTGGTGGAGACGGACAGCAGCTTGACAAAAGGCTTTGTCACCACCGCGACCACCCGCAGCACACCGATAAAGGCAAACGACAATGCCTCCGCCTTCTGCATGGCGATCCGCTTGGGGACCAATTCGCCGAAGACCAGAGAAAAATAGGACATTATCAAGGTGATCAGCACCGTGCTGACCCCCGTCACTGTACCGACATACGGCTGCATCGACGGAACCAGACCGATAAACCAGTTGGCCAGCGGTTCAGCCAGAGACTGGGCCGCCGTCGCCGAAGTCAGAAACCCGGCCAGGGTAACGCCGATCTGGATGGTGGCCAGAAAATTCGAAGAATCCGCGGTCAGCCTCAGCACCTGCTGGGCTTTTTTGTGCCCTTCTTCCGCCATCTTGCGGATTTTGTTGTCGTTCAAGGTGATGACGGCAATCTCCGAGGCGGCAAAAAACGCGTTGCATAAAATCAGAACAACTAAGAGCAGAAGCTGAAGCCATAGATTACCAGATTGGGCAGGGCTAGGGTCAGGCATGTGAAACGTTGTCCCCTTTCCTATACGGCATCGCGCCGTTCATTGGATATCGCGCCGAATCACCGGACTTCTCAAAAGGCCGGATTTTCGATGTTTCCATAATACCGTTTTTTCTGTCCACTGTCAAACACGTCTTTTGTTTTTCTGAAGGCAAGGAAAGCGAAAAAACCCTTATATACTGCGATTTGGCCCGCCACCGGGCCCTCAGTCCCGGATGCCCCGGTTTTTGCCTTGTATCGCGTCTTTTCAAAAGAATACCAAATAAGCTTTGAAAAAAGCCTCGTTTTTCTGTACTTTTCGCCTTTACATGCCGGAATAAACGTGATAGACTTAACTGTGGCGCATGTCAAAGTTTTATCGAAGAACCTGTGCCGTTCAACATTCCAAGTTTTCCTTAAGGAGGATATGGTATGGCAAGAAAGTTTAAAACCATGGATGGCAACAACGCCGCCGCTCATGTTGCGTATGCGTTCACCGACGTTGCCGCCATCTACCCCATCACGCCTTCGTCCGTGATGGCGGAAGTGACGGATGTATGGAGTGCCGCAGGACAGAAAAACCTGTTCGGCCGTCCGGTCAAACTGGCGGAAATGCAGTCCGAGGGCGGTGCCGCCGGAGCGGTGCACGGATCTCTCCAGGCCGGTGCCCTGACCACTACCTACACCGCGTCCCAGGGCCTGCTGCTGATGATTCCCAATATGTATAAAATCGCCGGCGAACTGCTGCCCAACGTCATCCATGTGTCGGCCCGCGCGCTGGCCTCCCATGCCCTCTCGATCTTCGGAGACCATTCCGACATATATGCTTGCCGCCAAACAGGGTATGCCATGCTTTGCTCCTCCAGTGTGCAGGAGGTCATGGATCTGGGCGCTGTTGCCCACCTGTCCACCATCAAAGGCCGCGTGCCCTTCCTGCATTTCTTCGACGGTTTCCGCACCTCCCACGAAATCCAGAAGATCGAGGTGTGGGACAACGACGATCTCGCCGACATGCTCGACTGGGATGCGGTGGACCAATTCCGCCGCAACGCGCTGAATCCGGAACATCCGGTCCAGCGCGGCACCGCTCAGAACCCCGACATTTTCTTCCAGGCCCGTGAGGCTTCCAATCTTTATTATGAAGCCATCCCGAGTGTCGTGGAAGAGTACATGAACAAGGTCAATGCCAAGATCGGCACCAACTACAAGCTCTTCAACTACTACGGGCCCCGGGACGCGAAACGGGTCATCATCGCGATGGGCTCCGTCTGCGAAACCATTGAAGAAACCGTCGATCATCTCAACGCGGCGGGCGATAAAGTGGGCCTGATCAAGGTGCGCCTGTACCGTCCCTTCTCGGCCAAACACCTCATCGCCGCCCTGCCGAAGAGCGTCGAATCCATCAGTGTTCTCGACCGCACGAAAGAGGCCGGTTCGGTTGGTGAGCCGCTTTATCTCGATGTCTGTGCCGCCCTCAAGGGTTCGGCGTTCGAGACGGTGCCGGTCTACACCGGCCGGTATGGTCTGGGTTCCAAGGATACCACTCCCGGGCAGATCGTTGCCGTCTATCGCAACATGGAAGCCCGCCGGCCCAAAAAGCGTTTCACCATCGGCATCAACGACGATGTGACCCACCTGTCTCTGAAAGTCAAGGAAAATCTGGACACCACCCCGCGCGGCACGCGTTCCTGCAAATTCTGGGGTCTGGGTTCGGACGGCACGGTCGGAGCGAATAAAAACTCTATTAAAATTATCGGCGATCATACCGATATGTACGCACAGGGATATTTCGCGTATGACTCCAAAAAGTCGGGCGGCGTCACCATCTCCCATCTGCGTTTTGGCAAAAAACCGATCAAATCTACCTATTTTGTCAGCAAGGCCGACTTTGTCGCCTGCCACAATCCCTCTTATGTGGATAAGTACGACATGATCAGCGATGTCAAACCCGGCGGAATTTTCCTTCTCAACTGCTCGTGGAGCGGCGAAGAACTGGAGGAAAGGCTGCCCGCCGCGATGAAGAGGACCATTGCGAAAAACGACATCAAGTTCTATACCATTGACGCCACCCATATCGCCAAGGAGCTGGGGCTGGGCAACCGCACCAACACCATTCTTCAGGCGGCCTTTTTCAAACTCGCCCGTGTCATCCCGGTCGAAGACGCCGTGAAGTTCATGAAGGACGCGGCTACCAAGTCCTATTCCAAAAAGGGCGAAGCCATCGTCAAGATGAACCACGATGCCATTGAGCGCGGCGTTAAAGAAGTTAAAAAGGTGCGGGTGCCCAAGGAATGGACCCGCGCTGCCGACAACACCACTGCGGTTGCATCGGCCGGCGGGCGGCCTGAAATCAAGGACTACATCGACAACGTGCTGACCCCCGTCAACGCGCAGCAAGGCGATAAACTGCCGGTTTCCACCTTCGTGAAGGATGCGGACGGCACGGTGCCGCTCGGCTCCTCGGCATACGAAAAACGGGGCATTGCGGTGGATGTGCCCACCTGGATCCCCGAAAATTGCATCCAGTGCAATTTCTGTTCTTACGTCTGTCCCCACGCGGTCATCCGTCCTGTTATCCTGAATGAGGAGGAGGCCAAGCAAGCGCCCGCCGGCATGAAAATGAAGCCTGCCACCGGTCTGGCCGGGTATCAGTTCGGTATGACGATCTCGGTTCTCGACTGCACCGGCTGCGGTTCCTGTGCTTCGGTATGCCCGGGCATGAAGGGAAACAAAGCCCTGGTGATGAAGCCGCTCGACACGCAGCGCGAAGAAGAAGAGAAGTTCCTGTATGGCTATCATCTGCCGGAGAAGCCGGAGGTCGCGGACAAATTCAAGGCTTCCACCGTCAAGGGCAGTCAGTTCCGTCAGCCGCTGCTCGAATTCTCGGGCGCCTGCGCGGGCTGCGGTGAAACCCCTTATGCCAAGCTGATTACCCAGCTCTTTGGTGATCGGATGTATATCGCCAACGCCACCGGTTGTTCTTCCATCTGGGGCGGTTCCTCTCCCTCCACCCCCTACACCGTCAACAAGGACGGCCACGGACCGGCCTGGGCCAATTCACTGTTTGAGGACAACGCCGAGTACGGCTACGGCATGTTCCTGGGCGTGACCGCCCGCCGGAACCGTATGGCCGATCTTATGAAAACCTTTGCCGAAGCGGATCTCCCCGCAGCGTGGGGCTTGAAAGAAGCGGCTGCCGAATGGCTGGCCGGCAAGGACGATGCCGAGGCTTCCAAGGCGGCCGCGCCCAAAGTGGTAGCCGCCCTCGAAAAAGCGAATGCGGCTTGCGGCGAATGCGGCTGTGAATTCGATGCTCTGTATAAGGAAGCGCTGAAGAACACCGATATGCTGGTCAAAAAGTCCTTCTGGATGTTCGGCGGCGACGGCTGGGCCTACGACATCGGGTTCGGCGGCGTGGACCATGTACTCGCATCCGGAGAGGATATCAACGTCATGGTGTTCGACACCGAAGTATATTCCAACACCGGCGGTCAGTCCTCCAAGGCCACTCCGACCGGCGCTGTCGCTCAGTTTGCGGCGGCCGGCAAAGCGGTCAAAAAGAAGGACCTCGGCGCTATTGCCATGAGCTACGGGTATGTTTACGTCGCCCAGATCGCCATGGGCGCCGACATGAATCAGACCCTGAAAGCTATCCAGGAGGCCGAATCCTATCCGGGTCCTTCCCTGATTATTGCGTATGCGCCCTGTATCAACCACGGCATCAAGGGCGGCATGGGCATCTCCCAGCTGGAAGAGAAAAAAGCGGTCGAGGCGGGCTACTGGCACACCTATCGTTTCGATCCCCGCAAGGAGGAAAACGCCTTCACACTGGACAGCAAAGCGCCTTCCGCTTCCTACCGCGACTTCATCATGGGCGAGGTGCGGTACAACTCTCTGACCCGCTCCTTCCCGGAGCGCGCCGAGGCCCTGTTCGCCAAGGCGGAAAAGAATGCGGCCGACCGGTACGAGCATCTGCTTCGTCTGGGCAGCCTGTACGGCAAGAAATAAGTCGGTTACGATTACTGAAATCGCCGGGTTCCCGTACCCCAACGGGAACCCGGCGATTTTCTATTGTCGGTCGCATCCACGGCGTTTTGCGTCCCTCTTTACCCCATCGTTTCGTTTAAGAGGGCCTTGGCCTTCTGCACCGACTCGGAATTGGGCAGGATGACGTACAGGTTCCGCCCGGGCATCGAATAGGTCGGTTTATATGCACTGGTTCCATCTGCCGTAAAGGTGTCCATGTTCCATTCCCTGTTGTCGGACAACTGCATTTTCGCCAACGCCGTTATCTGGTCCTCGGGCATGTTGGTCTCGAAGCTTCCGCCGATTGCCTTCATCACCGACCGGTAATTTTTGAGGAACGCCGGGGAGGTACAGGCGTCGATAACGGCCCGGATGACCTCCATCTGATTTTTGGCCCGTTGGTAATCCCCATTGGCGAAGCTGTACCGTTCCCGGGCAAACGCCAACGCCTCCAATCCGGTCAGATGGTTGTATCCCTTGTGGTAATCCCGGATGTTTTTCACCGTGAAATCGTAATCCGAGTATACGTCTACGCCGCCCAGGGCGTCGATCACCTGAATAAAACCGCTGAAATTGATCCGCAGATAATAAGGGATCTTTATGGTATACAGCCGTTCCAGAGCATCCATCGAGGCCGACACCCCATAGATCCCTGCATGAGTGAGTTTATCTTTCTGGCCCTTCGAGGCGGCAAAATCCACATAAAAATCCCGTGGCGTCGCCAGCATGAGAATCTTTTTATCGGTGGTATTGACCGCCATGAGGATATTCACGTCGCTCCTGGACCGGGCCGATAGCCCGCCGTAGGTATCAATCCCACTGATATACAGGACAAAAGACGCGGGAATCTCGGCGGGGATCTCCTCCTGCATTTCGGTGTTCTCCTGTTGATAAGCAAAGGCTTCCAGTTTGCGAAGCCCCTCTTCGGTCCATGCGTATCCCTCGGTTTCCGCCAAACTGTCTTTATACGCTTCATTGAGGATCAGCGCACGGATCTCCCCCTCGCGGATTCCGTCCGCCAGCGCAAATACATCGGCATATTCGGATACATGCGCGGGGTGTCCCCAGTCCTCCGCCAATGTCTGCAACAGAGCTTCCGTTTCATCCCAATCCGTCTCATGCCGGCTCACGCCGTAAGCGTAATCGGCCGTGTCTGCGACGGTTTCGGCCTCATCGTCCGCCCGGACATAAATCGCCAAGACGGTTTCAACGCCCTCGACTGTGGTAATGTCTTTCAATGTATTCTTTAGGATCGCGACATAATACAGTCCGAGTCCCAACGCTGTGAGCAACAGGATACCAAGCAGACTGACCGAGATCCATAGTATTCGTTTTTTCTTCATTTTCTCGCCGCCGCTTCCTTTGACCCGATGACCGCATCAGGGATTTGCCCGGGTGCATCCGCGACCCATTTGGCGCCGAGCGCCCGCGCTTCCTTTCCGTCCCGAAACCCAAAGCCATACGTTACAGCCAGAAAAGCCACGCCCGCCTCCTGCGCACCCTGCGCATCAAACGCGCTGTCTCCCACCAAAACCGTCTCCTTATCATCGGCCCGCATATCCCGCATACAGCGCCGAATCAGTTCCGCCTTGGTGAGCCGGTCATCCCGATCCATCCCGTGTACCGCGTCGAAATAGGATGCAAGGCCGGTTTCCCGCAAAATGTCCTGCGCAAACGTCTCCTTTTTCAAGGTTGCCACGCCAAGAGAACAGCCCCCCGCTTTTAAGGCTTGCAGCGCCTCCGCCATTCCCGCATAAGCCGTGACCTCCCGCTTTCCCTGTTGTTGATAATAGCGGCGGTACGCGTCCACGGCTTTGGGAATCTCCTCGCCGGTGAGACCGCTCATATTTTCAAAAACCAGTGGGAGCGGCGCTCCGATTGCCCGGCGGACGAAGGATTCGCCGCCGAACTCCCGCCCCAGAGCGTTGAGCGCCCAGCGATAAGCCCGGTAAATCCCTTTATAGGAGTCGACCAGGGTGCCGTCCATATCGAATACCACGCATTTATACATAGAGCTCATCCTGTTCATACACCGACCGGGTCAAAAAGGTAACGGTCATGTCGCGGGAAAGCCGCTGGAGCTGCCTGCGGATGCGATGCTGTTTTTCCTGTATCTCATCCTCATCGACATGAGAGTACATTTCCTCGGTGTAATAATTGTGTTTGTGGTGGAAACCGTCAAACCCGGCCAGGAATACCCGTTCCACGCCGCATCGCTTGAGCAGGTTGAGGAGCATCAGCCCGGCGTTGTCGGCGACCATTTCATCGTCGTTGGTATACCGGTCGTAATCCACATACAGGCTGTTCGCGCTACCCCCCGTTATATTGGAGGTCAGGATGGCGCGGACCTGCGGCAGAGAGCGGAGTTCTCTCTCTATGCCGTCTATCCGCTTATGATTGCTCACAAAACAACCGTCCATATGAAAGCGGGCATCCAAAAAATTGACGGTGAGGATAAAGGGATTCTCCCGTTCTATAAAGTCCTGGATCGTCTCGAATTCCGAGGTCAGGCTCTTGCCTGGTGCAAGCAGGAGCACCTTCCGCCCCCGGATCCAGTCGCTCAATTCCCGCACCGCATCGCTGTCGTCAATGGCTTTGCTCTGATACTGGGCATACAGCCTCTCGATGAGTTTCCGGTCATACAGGACCTTATAGTCCTCGGGAATCGACTGGATGATTTTTTCGATATCCTTCATGGTTAGGGTCTGCTTATTGATCAGGTAAGAAGCGTAATTGGGGTGGCAGACATGGCTGGCTGCAATATGATAAGGAACAGTGTATCCCCACTCGTATTCCTTGCGAATCGGGGCGATATACTCGTCGTAAATGTCCATGATGACCGACACATCGTATTTGGAAACGATGTTTTTATTGATATATTGGGTGATGAGCTCGGTTGGCAGATTCCCGGCCCCCCGCCCCATGCCGTAAACGGCCGAATCGAGGATCAGGGTCCGTTTGGTCTGAATCTTGCCCAGCACCTGGGCGTTGGAAAACGCCAGCTGTAAATTGTTGTGGCCGTGGAAGCCCAAATGGATCTCCGGACGCATATTCTCGTCTATCAGATAATAGCGGTGGGAAACGTCGTTGCGGTACATACTCCCCAGAGTATCCACGATATAAAAGGCATATGGCCGCAGTTTATTCATGCGTTCTACAAGCTGAAGCAGCTCCATATCGGTGTAGAACGCCGTACCCACCGGCTGCATAAAAACCTTATATCCTTTTTCCATGATGATGGAAGCCCAGCCGACGGCTTGGGCGATCTCATTTTGATGGAAAGTCAGCCGGATCCCTTCGATGCTTTTCCCATCGCAGGGCTCCAGTTCATAGGGATGGAGTTCCTTTTCCCCGATAGCGATCATGGTCACGTACATCGAGGTCCGGTCCCGCCGGGGCAGAACCTCCTCGATATCGGCGACGCTTCCGAACAGCGAACAATCCCGGTCCTGCACCATCCGAGTCAGAAAGCCGCATTCGATGATGTCAATGCCGGCGCTGTCCAGTTTATCCAGGATGGAGGCAATGGTCTTCCGTCCGAATTTCCAATCGTTGATATAGCCGCCGTCCCGCAGCGTACAATCCAGTATTTGTATGCTCACAGCTCGATTTCCCCGCTTTCCAGTTTCTTTTGCAGGATCCCCCGCACGTATTCCAAATCCTTGGCCGTGTCCACCGACAAGGTATGCGCCCGGACCGGGATCATGCGGAGCGGTTTGCCGTGTTCGATAAAGCGCAGTTCGTTGATGTCCTCGATTTCTTCCACAGGTCCTTTCGGCGTTTCGGCAAAAAAGCGCAGCGCTTCGAGAGAATAGGCCAGCACCCCCAAGTGCTTGTAATAATCGAACGCCATGCTGGCTTTCGGATGGGGTATGGGGCTGCGGGACATGAACAGGGCCATCCCATCCCGGTTCACAACCACTTTGATATTGGTGTCGTCCACCGCCTCCACCGGGTTCTCGATTTTCGTCATCAAATTGGCGGCGAAGAACCCGTCGGTGCTCTTGGGTATCACCTGTTGGACCAGTTCCGGTTCAATCAACGGCTCGTCTCCGTTGATGCACAGATAAATGTCGGCGGGGATCTGGCGTGCCGCCTCATACAAGCGCTCGGTACTGGTCCGATGATCCCGGGAGGTCATCACACACGCCATGCCCAGGGAATCGCAGGTTTTCCGGATTTCTTCATTGTCGGTCGCCACATAGACGCAACCGACGCCTCTGGCCTGTTTGACCCGCCTGTACACCCACCACAGCATCGGATGGCCGCAGAGGTCGGCCAGAGGTTTTCCCTTCAGCCGGCTCGAATCGTATCGTGCCGGGATAAAGGCCACGGTTTGCATCCTCATCCACCTCGTTTTCCAAACCATTTTGCGAGCGTCCGGAGGGGCTTGGTGATCCGCCAGCAAGTGGAATTTTCATAGTTGGCCATCACCTCGCGCGTGCGCTCGTCCAGTTCCCGGTTGAGCTGATCCGGCGTGATTCCGCTCCGAGCCGATGGGGGCGGCACCACGGCGGGTTTTTCCCCCAATGCCTGTTTGTATAGGTTCCAGTTTTCCAGCAGCCGGTCTGACCACATCTGCAGAACCCTTCCACTGACCAGTTCATACCCCTCGGGCACCGGGTATTCCGCCTTTTTACAGCAGTTTTCCCCGTCATGCATGTCGTATGCCAGAACGCTCGGAAGACAAACCTGAATTTCTCGGGCGAGAAGCTGTTTCCGCCCGTTGACTTTCATTTGGAAATGGACGGCCAGAAAATCGCGCAGCCGGTCCTGCAACGGCAGTCTTGCCTGATTGAATATATTGTGCCTCTCATAGGTATCCAGCAGCGCCCGGATCACATAATGCCCGGGCAGCGCCCCAAAGCAACCCGCCGTCATATTCTCGTCGTCTTCAAATCCAAAGAAAATGCGGGCAAGCCGAAGGGTTTTCAGCCGAAGTCCCGCCCGGCTTTCGGGGGTGAGCACGATACCGCCCTCTTCGGCCAGAATTTTCAGCGCCGTATATTCCTCCACAAATTTTGTATCTCCCTCTTCCAACGCAGTTCGCACCGGCTCCGGCAGGGTCTGCGGATCAAGCTGGGATTCCTCCGCTTCGATCAGCCGCGCGTTTGGAAAGTTCGCCTGGAGCGTTTCCCGATACCCTGCGGGCACCGGTCTTCCGAAATGGACACAGATAAAGGTCTCGGGAATCACCTCTTGATCCAGATAGTCGAGCAGCTTGCGTATCCGCTTGTCCTTGGCGAGATACGGGTTTAACCGGAAATCCGGCTCGTACTCCTTCAGCAGCTCGATGAAGTCGGCCTGAAACAGTACGCGGGACTGGGTCATATTCCAGAAAAGCTGTTTGGCCGTGCAGTAAACCACTTCCTCCCGGTATGCCGGCGCACTGGTGTCGAGAAAAAGGCGGAAGGCCCGGATGATATCCACCATATCCCCGGACTGGGTGGTGGACAGCGTGTTGTCCCGCCGATAATACTGATAAAACGGTTTCGGCACATAGCCGATATGCGGGTAATGCGTGACCAGGGAAGGGATCAACGCGATATCCTCGAACAGCATCTTCTCATAGCGGTTCTCTTCCCAGACCGACCGGCGAAACAGTTTGTTGACGCTGTAGGTGATATTGTTGCCGTGGGCCAGATAATCCGGCAGGTCGATCTCTTTTCCAGAGTAAGTGGAAACCACCGAACTCCGGTTTTCCTCCACATAATGAATCCGGACGTCGCACATCACGATATCGTAGTCACCCTCGACCGCTTTTTCGTAGAGTTCCTCATACATCGCGGGCTCCACCGTATCATCCGAATCCAAAAAGGCGACATACGCGCCGGAGGCCAGGTCCAGGCCGGCATTGCGGGCCATCCCCAATCCCTGGTTTTCCTGATGAATGACCCGGATGCGGTCCGGATATTCCTCGGCGTAGCGGTCACAGATTTGAGGCGATGCGTCCTCGCTGCCGTCGTCAACCAACAGGATCTCAATTTCCGGCAATGTTTGGGCCAGGACCGAATCCACCGCCCGTTCCAGATAGTTTTCCACTTGATAAACCGGTATGATTACCGACACCTTAGCACGCTGGCTCATGACTGCCTCCCAGATATTGGAGAATATGCCGCAGTTCCTTAAATGTCTGCGGCACATAGTACCGCTTGCCTGCGAACTGATCCCGAAATTTGCGCAGATACCGCTTCAAAACCGCATCCTCCTGCCAAAGCACTTTGCCCTGGAACAGCTTGTACAGCATCACGGTATTCCTATCCAGCCCAAAAACGATCCGCCCGGTCAGGGCTGCATTGGAACATACCGTTATCACGGTGCGGTCCCCCGGATCCTCATTGAGCAAAAACAGTTCCCACGGCACGTCGCTGGTATATTTCCGGGTCAGCCCCAGCTGCTGCGGGACGTTTTCCGGATTGCGGGGATGGGGTTTGACCGCAAACCGCCCGGCCCCCACCGCCCGCCGGCATTCCTCCATGAGCATCAGGTCGTTGCTTTTGATTCCCTCCGCCCGAAACGACTGCTCAAGGAACAAAAAATCGGGTTTATCCCGGGGAGGGCGGTAATCAAAAATGAAATTCAGCGTCTCCCGCAGTCCCTGGTCGTCGCGGCGGATTTTGGGGAGAGGGCGGTTAGGCAGGTCGTCTCCCCGCATCGCCAGACGCGGCTCATAAAGCAACACTGCGGTGACCTTTTCCCGAATTTTAACGCCCGCCGGGTAGCGGTTGATGGGGGCCCGTCCCTCCCGCAGGTAATCAATGACATAGGAGGAAAACCCATCTTCATAACAAAAAAACGCACAAGGGTGGCCGTCGTATAAGCAGGCGAGCATCCGGATAAAAATATCGAAATTTGAAAAATACACCTGATCGTAATCCGCCAGTTCGTCACTGAGCGCAAAGCGGAAAAGGCGGGGGATGTTTTCAAACCCCTCCGCGATCTCGTCCTCTTTCCCCACGGCATACCGGCGGTTCATATCCCGGGTCGTACCCAACAAAACACGGCGGAACAGGCCGGTCTCCTCCAACCGTGGCGCGTAGAACGACTGGTTCGGCAGGCTGTCGGTCAGCAGCAGATCGGTGTCACCGTCCTTCAACAGGTGGCACCGCAGATGAACCGCTGTCAAAAGCTGATAAATCGAATTCACGACCATCAGACGCTGTCTGTCCGGCATTCGGCTTTCCTCCCAGTTTGCGGATTTGAAAATGTTTTCTCAGGTTTTCACAGCCGGTGGAGTCCCATGTATAGACGGTCTCCGGCTTTTTTTGGAAAACATAAGGCAGCAGCTCCGCCGGAAATATTTCCCGAATCACGGTTGCCTGCGGAAAAATGGACGTGTAATCCAGGGGATCGTCCGGATGCTTTTTAATGATGAGCCGCACCCCCGACAGAGCCCCGGACCGCAGATTTTCATACAGCCGGATCTGCTCATCCTCCCGCAGAATCCCCAGATTGGAGAACTGCTGGGTGAGCAAAACCGCATGAGCATCGGTTTGAATCGGACGGCGCACGAAAAAACGGATCAGTTTTTTTCTCTCTTTGTCCGGCAGTGCCTCAAGCGTATCTTCAACCGAAAAATGCCGGTAACGTTCTCCCGATACATCCCGGGTTTGGATATCCTTCAGGCAAATGATCGCGCGAACCAGAGGCTGGCTGCCGTCGAACAAACCGTACTTGCCGGCCAAAGCCGCGTGGAGCGGAAATTTGCATGCCAGGGCCTTCCTAAGGTGTTCCGGCCGGCTGATCATCCCCGCCGCGTCCTCGAACATGGTGAACGGGACCCCGTTTTGAATCAGATACAGCGAAAAGTAAAAATGGGCGCCCGCCACGTAGACGGCAGAAAAAGCGGACAGGCCGCGCGGAAAGAGGCGGCGGGCGAAACGGGCGGTATCCGCGAGCACCTGCTCTTCGCTTACATGGGGTATCTGCAAGTAGGGAAACAAGCAAACCCGGTCAAAAAAACGGCGGGACAGTTTTTTATATTGCGGGTATTTCCCCACAATAAAGTCAGGCAGGATCAGGACCGCCTTGTCCTGAGGATGCCTGATCCTGCGGTGAAGCATGACCTCCAGGAGCTGATAGGAACTGACGGCGTGATACAAAACCAGGACGGGTTTATCCGACGTGCGTCTCATCCAACAGCGCCTCCAACTCCTTGCGAAATGCGCGATTTTTCCTCCCGGTGACGCAGAGCATCGGCGCATAGGCGTCCCGGCCGCTGACGGGGACCGTCACCTCCAGGCGGCGTTCGGTTTCAATAAACAACCGGACAAAATCCAGAATCCCCTCATGGATGGCGGCGATCCGGTCGGCATGCGCGGGCGGGTCCTTGAACCGGCAAAGAAACCCGCCGTGTCCATCGGGATAGAATCCCTGCAATCCCCCTTCCGGCGCCCCCAAAAGAAGCTCCCAGTAAAGGTTGTGGTTTTGCGCCGGATCATGGCTTTTCCATAGATCGCGGTTCGTCTGCGCGGAATAGAGATAGCTGACCAGGCGTCCGCTGAACAGGAACGGTTCCATCCCGTCGGCATCCAAGCCGGCGCCGGACAGGGTGCCCGCCAGGATACCGGTGATCGGACAGTCCAGATTCCAAAGGCGGTTGACGGCATCGTCCAGCATAACCGCGCCGCTGCCTGCCCATCCGATATCCACAGCCGCCGCACGGCGGCTGTTCCGGAGGAGGCCGCGATAATAGATCCCCGCCGCCTCCGCCTGAGGCGCATACCGCGCCAGCACCTCGTCCCATCGGCTGCATAGATAGCTTTTTACATTTCCGACATTTTTATACGTAAGCGGTTCGTCCGGCTTTGCGCCGATATTCCGGCAAAGCGCCGCCGTCCAATGAGGCAGTTCCATTCCCTCGAGGATCCGCTCAAGCGTAAACCCCTGATCCGCCTTGTGAAACAGAAAACGGCGGAAATACTCCGCCTTGTAATGCCGGGCCGTCACCTTGAGGGCCGCCAGCCGGGACCAATAGGCATAGACGGCGCGGTCGCTCTCCTCCGGATACAACCGCCGGTAAGCCTGCAGCAGGACGGCGCCGTCTCTGGACAAAAACAACAGCCTGTCCAGATGGTGAGCCTCGGCGTAATCGTGAATGAACCGGCAGTACCCGACGGCAAACAAACCGCCGTATACAAACCCGTATTCGTAATCCCGCGATTGGTGATCGAGGCCGTTATGAAGCCGGAAATTCACCAGTCCACGGTACAAACTGCCGGTCATCGCCGACATATCCGTCGTGCGGTAGCGCCCGCCTGTCTGATGGATATGGGGATACAGCACGGCGGGAATCGCCATCTTCCTCGGCGTATCGTAATCGGCCGTTCGGTTATCACCGACATGCACGAGCCTGCGGCCAGGGCCGAGGGAGGCCTGCACCGCCCGGTATAAGCCGCCCTCGCTTTTCGAGACCCGGTAATCGCTCGAAACAAAGCAGTCCGTCAGGCCACTGTAACCGCATCCCTGCAGAAGCTGACGGACGCGGAGCCCGCCGAGGTACATATCCGACACCGCCAGCACCGGCTTTCCGAGCCTTTTCAATTCCGCGACGACGCGCAACATATAGGGATTGGCCATACAGCATCGCTGTTCCCATTTCCATTCGACGGACATGCCGGTCTCTTTGGGGATGCCGGTCTCCTTTTCCATCGCCTCCCAGATTTCCGGAAACGCAATTTCCGAACAACCGGTTTCGCGCTGCCTGCGTTTTCGAAGCGAACTCTCGGTTTCCATGCGGATACGGCGGAAATCCGGATAATGCAGGTCCATTCCCACCAGATAAAAGAGGTCGGCAGGATGAGAGAAAGGGCGGAACAGCAGGGTATCAAACACGTCGAACGACACCACGTCGTATTGCGCGAGTTCCCGTGCAAACGTCTCCGGGCTTTGCCGGAGCGACAGGGAGGACTCGCTCCCCTTGCCGTATAAGATGACGCCGCTCCCGTCCCAGTCCCGTCCGAACGAAAAAAAATACCGCAGGTTGAGCCACAGCAGGTACGCTGCGGCTTTCCATCGGCTTTTCGGGCGCCTTTGCACAAAGCGGTCCCGGATCGCCGGGACCCGGTTGACCAGGAGCCGATACAGCCGGTGCTTCACGGCCTATTCCCCCTTCATCTTCTCATAAGCGCCGCAAACCTCTCCGGGTTCTCCGATTTTCCGCAGCCGTCCCTTTTCCAGCCAAATGGCTTTGGTGCAGTGGCTGCGGATCGCCGATGTGGAATGGGAGACGATCAACACCGTCGAACCGGCCCGCATCATTTGCCGGATGCGGGCCTCGCTTTTCTTGCGGAAAAACATATCACCCACGCTGAGCACTTCATCGAGAATCAGGATTTCCGGCGTATCCCGGGCGGTGGCGATGGCAAACCCCAACCGGGAAACCATGCCGGACGAATAATTCCGCACCTTTTCCTCCATGAATCCCTCCAGTTCCGCAAACTGGACGATCTCCCGGTATTTGTCGTCGATAAAGGATTTCGTATACCCGATGATGGCGCCGTTGAGATAAACGTTCTCCCGCCCTGTCAATTCCAGGTCGAACCCGGTCCCCAGGGTGAGCAACTGCACCTTTTTCCGGTCCACCCGGACTTTGCCCGCCGTGGGAATCAACGCGCCGGAAATGATTTTCAGCAGCGTGCTCTTCCCCGAGCCGTTGGTGCCGACAATCCCCACCACCTCGCCTGTGCCGATGGACAGGCTGACATCGTCGAGAGCCGTGAACATCTCATAGCGATGCCCCCGGCGCACCGCGCGCACCAGATATTCTTTGAGGCTCGACGCTTCGTCTCTCGCCCGCCGGAAACGCATGGTGACATGTTCAATCTCGATCTCCGCCGCCATTTCAGGCATGGCGCGTCTCCCCTTCCCTCACAGTTTCTGCATGATCCGGTTCCGATTATGCCGGAAAATTCCCTGTCCGATAAGCAGCATGCCGGCCCCCCAAAGCCCCATTTGCAGCAGTTCCATCCCCTGCGGCCAAAGGCCCTCCATCACCCCTTTTCTCAGACAGTGAATGAAAATATAAAGGGGATTGATCTGAATAACCGAGCGAATGAAACCCTGAAGCTGTTCCACCGGATAAAAAATGGCGGAACAATACATCCACAGGGTCAGCACCACGGTGTACAGGTGTTTGACATCGCCGAAAAAAACATACGCGGTTGCCAGGATATAGGAAAGCCCCAGGGAAAAGGCGAACAAACACAGAATAATAAACGGGGCGATCCACATGGTAAGCTTGAGGGATATGCCGAATACCGCCAGCATCACCCCATAGGCTATCAGCGAATAGCCCAGCTGGATGAGTGAGGTATACACCCTGGTCAGGACAAACACGTCCATGGGAAATTTCACCTTAATAAGCAGGGCTTTATTGTCCACCAGACTGGTCATGGCCGCATTGGTGGCACCCGTGAAGGTCTGCCATAGAATATAGCCGGTCAGATAGTAAATGGGATAGTTTTCAATCGAACGGCGGAACAACTGTGAAAAAATCAGGGACAGGACCGCCATAGACAGCAACGGGTTCAGGACGCTCCACAAAATCCCCAGGTAGGATCGGGCGTATTTCCGCTTGATCTCCCGGGCCGTCAGCTGCCGGATCACAAAGGCATATTGCTGGCGCTGCCGTATGTCGGTCATAGTTTTTCACCTCCATGCTGTTTTCGGGCTTTGAGCATTTTCCGGGCGTACCGCAGGCTTTGATACAAGGCATTCTGCCGAAGATGCCGGCGGACATGGCGGCCGTTCCGTACCGCGCTGCCCTCATACCAGGCGCTTTCACGAATGCCGCCCTTGCGAATCCCCCTCATCACCAGCAGTTTGCGAAGCGCATGATTGGCGTTGAGCTCTTTTTCAGAAAGAGGCGCGGCAATGGGCTGCTCCCCGCCCTCCAGCACATCGTCCGAAAACGATAAGCTTCCGAAAGCCTCCGCTTCCTGTGCAGAGGGATGTCCCATAAACGTGCCCAGAAGTTTGCGCAGGGTATGCCGGTCCCGTGCGGGGGCGGCAGGGCCCCAGTCCTCCCGGGACAGGCGGCGGATATAGTCCATGAGATACCGTTCGGTTTGCTCGATAAACACCCGGCGGCCGGGCGACAGGCGCCCATAACAGGGGACAAACGTCTCGTCCTCTTTCCGATAGCCCAGCGTCATCCCATGTGGGGCTGTGTAAACCGCCTCAAACAGACAGTTGTTGAAACGGATCTTTTCCCGCAGGTCCCCCTCCGGAGCAAAATAGTAGCTGTGATACTCCGACCGGCGGATGCCATCGGGTAATTCATATAAACCCCAGTAATACCCCTCGATCGGCCGGCTCCGCCCTATGCAGGCCAGCGCCTCGGTCAGGGATTTTTGCATGGAGCCGGTCCAGCCGCTGTCCACAACCGCGTCGGATAGTTCCCGGCCCAAGCTTTCCTGCTTCAAATATCCGCACAGATTCGGAAACGCTTCGCGCGAATGCCGGTCCATATGCGATAGAAAAACCTCGCAGTTCTTCAGCCGCTCCCGGATATCCGCCAGCGCCGCGAAGGGAATCGCGTCGTCTGCCGCATACGGCAGGTTCAGCGTGCGCAGGACCTCTTGCGTTTCCTCTCCGCTCAATCCCGCCCGGCCGAGCATCTTTTCCGGCGTCACCGCCAATCCCCCCCGGCAGACGGCATCGAGCGCTGCCTCCCGGTCCAGATGAAACAGCGGAAGCCGGAGCGAATAGCGGGAACAACTCAGATACCGGCACTCCACCGGCAACTGGTAGGCCCCCTGGAAAATCTGAGCGGCGTGATAAAAGAAATACCCGTCCCTCGCCAAAAAATAGAGCCGTCTAACGCCGTTCTTCACGGCCTGATCCAGCAGCCAGTGGGTGAAGGCCCCCAGCGCCGGAGCCAGCACGTGACTGCACACCACCGCCACCGGATCGCTGTCCGGAATGGCCATTTCCCGCACCGCCCGCAGCATGGGGGGATTTTCCTGCAAATATCGCCGGTAGAGTTCCCGTCTTTCGCCGGTGGATTCGATTGCTTGTTTGATCATCATTTTCACATCGTCTTATCGGTGCGTTTTAGACGCCTGTTGATATAATGGTGTACCGGCGCCGGGATGGAGCCGGTCAGCAACGGCTTGAGCACATAGGGGAAGGTGGACGTTTCCAGCAGCCCCATATCCCGGAATCCCCGGTAGCGCAGCCGCATTTCACGCAGCCTCCGGCGGAAGGTCCGCTTTCGATAGGATTCATAACTCTCCCAGTACTGCAAAAGAGGGTCCTGCAGGTTATAGCCCCGGTTTCCCCTGTGGTGGAGGCGCATAAAGAGTTCATAGTCTTCGCACAGAAGATATTGGCGGGATTCGTTGTACCCTCCGCAAAGAATTAGCACGTCCCGGCGAAACATAACGGAGGGATGAATAAACGGCGAGTTGTACAGATAATCCCTTGTCTGCGGGATCTCCGGCATCTTTTGAAACCCCCAGACGCCCTGATCGTCCATCAACTCAGCATTGGAACCGACCCACTGATACTGCGGATGGGCTTCGAGAAAGGCCACCTGTTTTTCCAGGCGGTCGGGTTTGGCCAGATCGTCATCATCCATTCTGGCGATAAAACGCCCCGCCGCCTGCCGGATACAAACATTCAGGGCATGGGCCAGCCCCCGGTTTTCCCCGCCGCGCAGACAGCGGATCCGCCCATCCAGGCTTCCCGCCCGGCGGATGAGCCTTTGATAGGGCTCGGCCGATCCGTCGTCATAAACCAGCAGTTCCCAGTCTGAAAAACTTTGCCTTTGGATGGACTCCAATGCCTGGAAAAACCGCTTGGGGGATCGGGGGTTATACACGCCCATAACGATGCTGACGCTCACGGATTTGTTCATGGTACATACGTCCTATTCTCTTATCCACATCGGCGTAGATTCGCCGCATCACCGCATTGGCATACCGCCTCTCGAACGGCCGAACCGAATCCAAACAATGACGGCGCATGGCCTTTTTCGCGTCCGCTCCCATATGCGAGAGGATCTCGATTCCCTGGGCAAAACCGCCGATGTCGTCATGCCGGTATACCAGACCGTTTCGGCCGTGTTCCATATATTCCCGGGTGCCCCGATTGTCCGACGCGATCACCGGCACCCCCATGGCCAAAGCCTCCAGCCCCGCCATGCCCAGCCCCTCCCGTATCGACGGGAATACGGCGGCATCCGCACAGCCGAGAATCTCCGGAACATTTAGGCAATAGCCGTATAGGGTGACGGTGTTTTTCAGCCCCATCTCCATAATCCATCTTTCCAGTCGGTCCCAGAAAAACCCGTCGCCGCAGATGCCATACCGTATGGGAGAGATGTCCCGGCGGGTCTCCCGCAGCCTTACCAGAGCCTCCAGCACGGTTTTATGGTTCTTATTGGCATTGAGTTCGCCCACCGATAGGAGAAAGAACTCGTCATCCCGGATGCCAAGCCGTTCCCTGCCCGCCCGGCGCTCCTCCTCCGGCAGGGGATGAAATACCCCGGTGTCCAGCCCGACGCCCGGTATCTTATAAACGGTGCCTTTTTTTCTCAGCCGGAATTCTTTTGCGTTGCGATAATCCTCCTCGTTAATCACGATCAGGATATCGGTATATCGGGCGAGGGCCTTTTCCACCTCGTAATACGTCATCCAATTGAAAAACGGCGCACCCTTGTAAAAATGGAATCCATGGGCCGTATAAATCACCACCGGGTTCGGGTCCTTGACGAAATGCCCCGCGAGACGGCCCAGCACGCCCCCCACCGGCGTATGGCAGTGGATGACTTGAATGGAATACTTCCGGATGATTTCACAAATTTGGCGGAGCGCCTTTTGATTTTCCTGGAACAGAAACGGAGACCGGGCAATCGCAATAGGGTGCAGCCGGATCCCCATCTCCCCCAGCCTTTCCTTTTCCGACCGATAGGGCGGCTCATCCATGTTGGCGGCAAAATGCACCACATATCCCATTTGTTTAAGAATGTTCACATTTTTTCTTTCAAATTTCCAGAGGAAATCGCTGGTGGTGGTCAGGATCAGGGCATGCTTTTCCATAGCGGGTCTTCCTCTCCCATAGGGGCGCGGCAATAAAAAACCTTCTGCAAACAGTTTGCCATTCGCAGAAGATTTTATACTCTGTATTCACTTTGCCCCATATCCATAAGCCGTTGGCCGGATGTTTGTCATGATGAATCCTCCCGTGTTATAATACCAAACGATCCTCAACGATCTGTCAAACAGGAGGGAGACCGCCATGCACCCGCTCGAAAAAATGGACGATTTTTTTACCGCACGGGTCAACGAGTATGACGAGCATATGCTCACCGACGTATACGGATGCAGCCAGGCCTACCGCCAGATGGCACGGCTGATTCCCCGTTCCTGCCGTGTTTTGCTCGACCTCGGCTGCGGAACCGGGCTGGAATTGGATGAAATATGGAAAAGACGGCCCGATATCGCCGTCGTGGGAATCGACCTGACCCAGGCCATGCTGGGCAAATTGAAAGAAAAGTACCCGGACAAACAAACGACTTTGATCTGCGGCGATTATTTTACAGAGGATTTGGGGAAACGTCGGTTTGACAGCGCCATATCCTTTCAGACCATGCACCATTTCTCGCATGAACGGAAAACGGAGCTGTATCGAAAGATCCACCGTTGCCTCAAAGATGGAGGCGTCTATATCGAATGCAACTATATGGTGGAACGCCAGGAGGAAGAAGACAGCTATTTCGCGGAAAACGCCCGCATCCGCGAAGAACTGAAGATACCGCCGGACGCGTTCTACCATTTCGACACTCCCTGTACCGTCATAAACCAGGTCAACATGCTCCGGACGGCCGGCTTTGCTTTTGTGGATGAGGTGTTCCGCCTGGGAAACACCACGATTCTGGTCGCCGGCAAATAGCCCAACGCCCAAAACCGGTCCCGTCCCACTTTTTTGTCCGGTTTAATGGCTCCCCTTAATCCGGGGAGACCGGCCGGCAGGCCGATTCTATGGATTTGTCCGCTTCCTCCGCTTGGCGATTACACGTACACGGGGTCAGGCTTGTCAGGACGGCCGCACAATAAACCAGACCGTCAGCCGCATGGCCGACGGTCTGGTTGAATTTCAAGACGCTCCTGGCAACGGCCCATATTTAGAGCCGTCCTGTTCTCCTGTCCGGCAGTCACGCGTTTAGCGCGCCGCCGGCCGTTGTTTTGTCCCCCGAAATCCGTTTGAGAGTTTTCCGGAACTGGAAAGTGAACAGGATGGCGGTAAAACTCACCGCGATGAAATCGGCTACCGGTTCCGCCATGTACACCGCTGTGGTTTTGCCGTTGGAAACAAGCAGCGGCAGAACATAGATCAGCGGGATAAGCAACACAAATTTGCGCACGACAGCCACCAGAATGGACGCTTTGGCATTGCCCAAAGCCGTAAACGTCATCTGGCAGGCGATTTGAATACCGAACAGAAGCATACAGGCCATATAGATGCGAAGAGCGGTTTTGGTAAAGCCCATGAGTTCAGGCGAATTGGTAAACATCGCCGCGAACCCCTGAGGATAGAGCATGACGACGGCCCAGAGCAGGGTGGAGTAACACAGGCTGGCCTTCAGCAGCAGTTGGAATGCCGCTTTGATCCGTTCGGGTTTCCGGGCACCGTAACTGTAGCTGATAATGGGCTGCGCTCCCTGCCCCAGCCCCTGCAGGGGCAGCATCGCGAACTGCATCACACTGGTCAGAATGGTCATCGCGCCGACCGCCATGTCCCCGCCGTATCTTTGCAGAGAGGAGTTGAAGCAGATGGAAATGATACTTTCACTCGCCTGCATAATGAAGGCAGAGAGGCCAAGCGCCAGGCTCGGCAGGACAAATTTGGCGTTGAGCAGCAGATGGCGTTTTTGGATTTTGAGATGCGTCTTTTTTCCGCACAGAAACGCCAGAACCCAGGCGCAGGAAAGCCCCTGGGAGATGATGGTCGCCAACGCCGCGCCCTGTACCCCCATGCCGCATCCGAAAATTAAGAGGGGATCCAGCAGAATATTGGCCACCGCGCCGATCAGAACCGACAGCATCCCGGTCCTGGCAAATCCCTGGGCGGTGATAAAGGCGTTCATGCCCAACGTCATTTGGACAAAGATGGTGCCGATCGCATAGATATTCATATAGTCGACGCCGTATTCGATGGTGTTTTCGCTCGCGCCAAATGCCAGGAGGAAATCCCGGTTTCCAATCAGCAGAACCGCTGTCAGAAGGACGGAGATGAGTATTTGCAGAGTAAAGCAGTTGCCGAGCGTCTTTTCCGCCGACTCGGCGTCCCCTTTTCCCATGAAGATGGAAGCCCTCGGCGCTCCTCCGTATCCGGCGAACGCGGCGAAGGCCGTGACAATCATAATCAAAGGCATACACACGCCCACACCGGTCAAGGCGGCATCCCCCACGTCGGGAATATGGCCAATATACATTCTGTCTACCATGTTGTAGAGCATATTGATGATCTGCGCCGTTACAGTGGGAAGGGCCAGCTTGAGCAGCAGTCTGCCGACCGGCTCCTTTCCCAAAAATCTCCTGTCTTCGTCCGTGGGAACTCCCCTCTTTCCGTTTCGCGGTTACTGCGTTTGCCCGTCCTTTTCGGTGCGAAACCGCCGAAAAACCCGTGGTACGCGGCCCGCCGTACCACTCCCGTCCGAACCCGGATGCCGTGGAAGCCATGGCCCGGGGTATTTTTTCTCCTTCCGAGACATCAGGCCGGGTTGGCCAGACGATAAGAAAACTGGCTGATATCGTATACCCCCGTGCGCATCACATCCACGTATTTTATCGCCTTTCCAAGCCCGAGCGCCACACATTCTTCCGGATTGTCCGCTACGTGGCAGGCGACGCCGGTACGCTTCTCGATCAAATCCGGCATCCCGTTCAACTGGGCCAGTCCGCCGGTCAGGACAATTCCCCCCGCCATCACGTCCCCCGCCAGTTCCGGAGGCGTACTCTCCAGCACTTTCTGGATAACCCCTACCATCTCTTCCAACGGTTCGGTTATCGCTTCCTGTATCTCTTGCGAAGTCACCCGGCGCACCGACGGCAGACCGGTGACAGCGTCCCGCCCCGGCACCTTCATGAAATTGTCCGCTTTGCCCGGCAGAGCACAGCCGATGGTCTTTTTCACCTGTTCGGCCGTCAGCACCCCGATGATGTGATTGTATTTGTTCCGCATAAAACGGATGATGGCTTCGTCCAAGTCATCTCCGCCCACTTTGGCCGAAATGGAGGAGGCCACCCCCCGCAGGGTCATCACCGCCACATCGACCGTGCCCGCACCGAGATCCGCCGCCATACATCCCTTTGCCGCCGCCACGTCCAGCCCGGCTCCCACTGCCGCCGCAACCGATTCTTCCATCAGGACGACCCGGCGGACGTTGGCCGCCGTCACAGCCTCGATCACCGAACGCTGTTCCACCTCCGTCACGGCCGCCGGTACGCTCACCGCCGCACGGGGTTTGAGTACCTTGTATGCGCACACCTTCCCCACCAGGTGTTTCAGCATCCGCTCTGCGGCGTCGTAATCGGATATAACGCCCTTGGAAAGCGGCCGGATGACCTGAATGGAAGCGGGGGCACGGCCCTGCATGGCATACGCTTCCCGGCCGCAGGCAATCATACGGCCGCTTTTCTCATCCACGGCCAACACCGCAGGTTCCCGCAGCACTACGCCGCGTCCGGCCACGGTGATTACCACCTGGGAGGTCCCCAGATCAATTCCCAAATCCATACCGGGCATATCATGCCGCCCCCTTTGCCGAAAAAACTCCATTTGGGTCTAATTATACGACAAAGGTTTTTTTTTGACAAGCGGGAAGGGGTGGAAACATCCCGGCAAGGATATCCACCGGCAAACCTACGCGCTGTTCAAAGGGTTCCGCCGGTTCATCCGTCTGGAGATGCCGGTGCTTCATACCGGCTGTTCATGCGCGTCCCGCATCCGGGAACGAGCAGCCGTCAGAGCCAGCACCTGACCGGCTCCGGCGATCTTAAGTACCTTGGCGCATTCGTCCAAAGTCGCCCCGGTTGTGATCACATCGTCAACCAGCAGGAGACGCGCGCCCCGAAGCGCACCGCTTTCAGCCTCTTTTTTCCGAATATCAAAGGCCCCCAGCACATTGCCGCTCCGCTCCAGCGCCGTCAGTTCTTTCTGTGGCCGGGTGGCGGCGATTTTGATCAGCGCCTCGTTCACCGGTGTATCCAGCAGCTTCGCCAGGGCCTTGGCCAACAGCCGGCTTTGATTGTGTCCCCGTTTGCGGACTTCTTCTTTTCGCATCGGCACCGGTACGATCCCGTCCAGGTAAAGACCGCCCCATTCCCGTCGAAAAACCTCGGCCATTTGTTCGGCGAAAAAAGACGCGGCTTCTTCACTCCCATATTGCTTGAACAGGAGAATCCCCTTTTTGACGGGATCTTCATAGTAAAATGGCGCGGCGCAGCGGTCGAAATGGCGGCGGCGCCCTCCACAGGTACAGTCCTCTGTATTCGCCCCGCAAAAAGGACACAGTGGAGGTGCCATAACCGCCAGCCGGCTGCGGCAGGCGGAGCAGCAACCGGTGAAAGGCGGTACAACCCGGCCGCAGCAGGCGCACCGTTCCGGAAACAATACGGACAACACGATTCGTTTGACCTTCTCCGTTCCTGTGGCGGACATCCGCATCCCCCTTATCCGCCGCCCCTCGGTTCAGCTATCCGGAAACATCTCGCTGGCGGCCGTAAGAAAATGGCGCAGCCCGCTGAACCGGCGGGTTTTTTTATTGTTTTCCACCATTTGCCGGATGGTATCACGGCTTCCCACCAAGACAAGCAGGCTTTTCGCCCGGGTGACGGCCGTATAAAGCAAATTGCGGTAACTGAGCTGCGGAATGCTGCGGAAAACCGGCATCACCACCGCTTCAAACTCGCTGCCCTGGCTTTTGTGGACCGTCACCGCATAGGCAAGTTCCAGATCTTGCGCATCCTGGCGGGTATATAGAGCCACCTTGTCCTCATACCGGACCGAGAGAACGTCCTGCTGGATGTCGATATCTTCGAGAATGCCGATATCACCGTTGAATACCCCGCTTCCGATTTCCCCATCGTCCCGGGTCCAGCCGATGTCGTAATTGTTGCGGGTATGCATCACCTTGTCTCCCTCCCGCAGGATACCGCCATCCATACTCAATTCTTTTTTCTTTGAATCGGGCGGGTTGAGAAGCGCCTGCAGGCGGGCGTTGAGTTCTTTGGTACCCAGTTCCCCTTTCCGTCCGGGGCAGAGAACCTGAATCCCCGAAAATACCGTAAACCCATACCGGTTGGGCAGACGCCTGGCGCACAGGTCGAGCAGGGTGTCGGTCACATCCCGGGCCGTACTTTGAGGTATGAAAAAGAAGTCCCCCTCTTTCCTGTCAAATACCGGGAGATCTCCGGCGACGATCCGATGAGCATTCGCGACGATCCCACTCTCCATAGCCTGCCGGAACACTTCGGTCAGCTGGACGACCGGCAGCGCGCCGCTGTCGATGATATCATGGAGAACACTGCCGGGACCTACGGCGGGAAGCTGATCGGTATCCCCCACCAGGATCAGGCGTGCCCCGATTTTCATCGCCCGCAGCAGGCTTTCAAACAAAAGCACATCCACCATCGACGCTTCGTCCACCACCAGGGCATCGGCATCCAAGGGGTTTCTTTCGTTGCGCGCGAACACCGGCGTATCCGCGTCGTCCCATTGAACCTCCAGCAGACGATGGATGGTTTTGGCCTCGCATCCGGTCAGTTCCGCGATCCGTTTGGCCGCGCGGCCGGTCGGTGCTGCGATAGCGACGGTTTCTCCCATACTTTCGAGCAGGGCGATGATGGCGCGAAGGGTGGTCGTTTTTCCGGTGCCGGGGCCGCCGGTAAGAACCAGCACCCCTTTTTCCACGGCCTCCGTGATGGCCTGGCGCTGCCGGGCCTCATAGGTGATGCCGTTGCTCTTCTCCACCGCTTCGATCCCCTCCCGTATCCGGTGGGAAGGCACCGGTGCAAATCCGGTCTGTAGCCTGAGCCTAGCCGCCGCGTATTTCTCTGCCTGATAGAGAGAGGGTAGAAAAACAAATAACCGCCCGTCCATCTCTTCCGTCCGGACCGAAAAGGCCAGCGCCATGTCCGACAGCCTGTCCCGCACCTTTCCCGGATCCACCCCCAGCAGTTCGGCCGCCGTAGGGATCAGGCGGTCGGCCGGAAGGCAGGTATGGCCGTTTCCCAGATTATGGCGCAGTACATAGAGCAAACCGGCTTCGATGCGGGCGGGATCGTCGGGGGGCCTGTCCATCCCCATACAGATGCGGTCCGCCCGTTCAAAGCGGATATACAGCCCGCTCGAACAGAGCAGATAGGGGTTGCCGCGTATTTTTTCCACGGCGGCGGAACCCCACCGTTTAAAGCAGCGTAAAGCTTCCGCCGGTGTCAGCCCATAATCCGCAAAAGCAAGCAGAACCTCCCGCAGACCGAACTGGCCGGCAAAGGCTTCGCCGATAGCCTGCGCTTTGGCCGGGGTGATTCCCTTGACCTCCGCGAGGCGCCCGGGTTCTTCCTCCATGACGTGCAGGGTGTCGTCTCCGAATTTTTCCACAATGCGGACGGCGGTCGCGGGGCCGATCCCTTTGACCGCCCCGGAAGACAGATACCGCAGAATCGCGTCCGCTCCCGCGGGAAGCTGTTGTTCGGCCTGCTCGGCGCGGAACTGCCGCCCGAAATGCGGGTGTTCCACCCATCTTCCCTTCAGGCGGAGTCGTTCCCCCACCCCTGCGGCGGGAAGAACGCCCACCACTTTATGCAGTTCATCTCCCGCCTCAAGCTCCAAAACGGTCCAGCCGTTTTCCTCATTGCGGAAGACCACCCGTTCCACGCTGCCGCAGAGTTCCTCGAGCCGGTTTTCCTCCATGGCGTTGTCCTTTCCCGGCCCGGCCGGCCAGAGGCCGGCCGGGTTCGAACATATATTCCTGATTATAGCAACTTCCCGCTTTATTGTAAACCCGATGACAGGACTTTTTCAAATTCCTCATATGTATACAGGCCCTGCCCCAACCGGCCGCAGACCTCCTCCGCAAGCCGGCGGGTTTCGTCATCCATGCCGGTATCCACCAGCATGACCCGGGGAGAACCGGCACCCCATCGTTCCCTGGCCGCGGCACAGCGCGCCACATACTCCACATCGGTTCGATGCCCGCACAGTGGAATCATCAGCACGCCCCGGTCCTTCCTATCGGGTGTCAGTACCCGCCTGGATATCGCCAGAAGCAGTTCGGCGCATCCGTACAGCGACAGCAGTAAAACCAGGATCAGCCCAATGTTCTCTCCCATTTTCTCAGCCCCTTCCGTATTGAAGGAAGGGCCTATCCCGCCACCGCCCGCCCGCAGGCCCTTCCGCTCCTTCCATCCTATGCGGAAGCCCGGAAAAAGGTACGGGAACAAATGCGGCGAATCGGGCCGGGAAAACTGCCGGCTACCGGCCTCAACCGGTCTGTACCAATTCTTCCAGCGTACCGAAGGTATACCCCGCCGCCTCCCATTTACCCAGCAGTTCGTCGAGGATCTGGGCGTTGGTGCTCGAGGTGCTGTGCAGCAGCACAATTGCTCCGGGGTGGATACGGGTCAGCAGTTTGTCAAACGCCTGCTCTCGTGTGGGCTGTTTGTCGGTATACCAGTCCACATAGGCCAGACTCCAGAAAAACGTATGGTAGCCCATGTCGTTCGCCATTTTTAAGTTTTGTTCGCTGTATTTACCCTGGGGCGGACGGTAAAACTTGACCATTTCCTGTCCGGTCAGTTCCCGGTAGGCATCTTCCAGGGCGGTCAATTCCCGTCGGAAAGATTCTTCATCGGCGATTTTGGACATGTCGGGATGATGGTAAGTGTGATTGCCGACCGTATGGCCTTCCTCCACCATCCGCAGGACGAGATCGGGACTGGTCTCGATATAGTTCCCCACCAGGAAAAAACAGGCTTTGACGTTATGTTTCTTCAGCGCGTCCAGAATCGCCGGCGTATTGCCGTTTTCAAAACCCGCGTCGAAGGTGAGATAGATCGTTTTCTCCGCGCCTTCCTCCCCGCTCAAAGCGGTCGGACCCACATAATAGGCGTTATATTGCTTCAAAAATTCAGAGGTTGCGTTCCCAACCGGCGTTTTTCCATTTTCCTGAAAACTGAGGCCCCAGTTGGTATTCGCCGCGGATGCGGCGGCCGTTTGAGGAAGGGCCAGCCTGACTAAAAACGGAACCGCAATCAGCACCGCCACGCACAGGACAGCAATGGCCAGGATCTTTTTTTTCAGTACGATAACCATACCGCTGCTCCTTCTGCCGCCTATTTTCACTACAGCGTCCATCCCCGCGGCAAGGGACCGTCTGTCTTCATTTTATGGGTTACCGTCCCGGTTTATGTCGGTTTTGGTTGTCCTCATTTTGAATTCCGCCCCTTCCATTCTATGAAAAAACTTGACATCCCATCTCGCCACCGCTAGCCATAAGAAACCCCTGTCAGTGGAGGCTGACAAGGGTTTTCCCAATCATTGAAAATTACATTTTCATTTGACATTTATAATAAATAGGAATATCATAAATGATTATATGGAATATAATGCAATGATTCTATCCAAGCGATATGAGGGGGTATCGTAAAAATTATCTGCGTAAGGCACTGATCGACGGATTTTATTAAAGAAGGAGGGCTTTTATGAAACCGTTTTTATCAGCGACAGGGGCGGCTTGGCTGACAGGAATTCTTCTTCTAACGGCCGGTTGCGGTGGGGCGCCTCCGGCGGCAATTTCCTCCGATGCCGGAGAAGACACCACCGTACCGACACAGACGACCCAGGCGATGCCTGTCTGGGAGAACGACGCCCAGGTGGAGGAAACCGGTGCGGATGCGCCCGAGGGGTATAAGGCGGTGGCGGTCACGTTCCGCGATCACAACCCCATCCGGGCGGAACTGATCGTGCCGGAGGATTGGGAACTGGCCCCGGTCAACGACACCGAACCACATATGCTGTACTCTCCGGTAAATATCCTGGTGGGCGGCGAAAACATCGGCTTCCTTGGCAATTTCCCGATTGAACTCCTGGAAGGGACCTCCCCGCAGGACGAATACTTTTATGTGGCCGTATACAATCAACTGATGTCCAACGCCGTCACCTGGAACAATGCGTATACACCGGTCAAGCAAACCGATAAAACCAGTGCAGCAACCTGCCGTGTCTCCTATGCGGCGCAGGTAATGCCGGACGGCGAGGCCAAGGAAAGTCCGGCCGTGCTGGCGTATGATCTGGACCTGATGAAGTATGTGGGGCTGGAGGTCAACGAAGGCTTCCTGACTTCGGCGCAGCAGACGGAGGTGGCAGAGAGCCTGACGCTCACGGCGGCGGAATAAGCCGCCTGTCCGATGCTTTACAGCGTCCCAGTAACGGATAAAGGAGAAAGCTCGTTTTGCGAACAAGGCATCTGCCATTGGATCGCGTATCGAAATAAACACGGGTGTTCGGCTGTCAGTACGGGTATGGAACGTAAGGAGGCCCGGGTGTTCCTTTTATCGGAACACCCGGGCCTGACTGTTTTATAATGGGATTCCCTTGGCACCGCCGTGGCCTCTCTTGCAATTGGCATGGGACGCTCATCCGTCTGACGGTGCAAACTGCGCATTATATAGGTTCCAGTAAAAACCCCGTTTCGCCAGCAATTCCTCATGGGATCCGGTTTCCACCACATCGCCCTTGTTCAGCACCAGAATGGTGTCCGCATCCTGTATGGTGGAAAGGCGGTGGGCAATGATGAACGTTGTCTTTCCGCGCATCATCTTGCGAAAAGCCCGTTGAATCCGCATTTCCGTCAAAATATCGACCGAACTGGTCGCCTCGTCCAGAATGAGCATGGGCGCGTCGAGCAGCATGGCCCTGGCGATGGTGAGGAGCTGCTTCTGCCCCTGGGAGAGGTTGCCACCGTCCTCAGTGATGTGAGTATGATACCCCTCCGGAAGCCGGCGGATAAAACTGTGGGCATGGGCCGCTTTCGCGGCGGCCTTGATCTCTTCATCGGTGGCATCGGGGCGGCCGTAGGCGAGGTTTTCCCGGATGGTTCCGGCAAACAGCCAGGTTTCCTGCAACACCATACCGAAATGGCGCCGAAGAGAATCCCGCGTGAGAGTTGTGATTCCCTGGCCGTCGATGTCGATCCGCCCACCGTCCACTTCATAGAACCGCATGAGCAGGTTGACAAGCGTGGTCTTGCCAGCTCCCGTCGGCCCGACGATGGCGACCGTGGTGCCGGGATCGACCTGCAGATGGAAATCCGATATCAGGGGCCGGTCGGGCGAATAGGAAAACCGCACGTGGGAAAAAGACACCGCTCCCCTGACATTCTCCAAAACCCGCGAGTCCGCCGCGTCCGGTTCCTGTTCCGGCTCATCCATGACGGCGAAGATCCGGCGGGCGGACGCCATTGCCAGCTGCAACTGCATGGTGATCGCCGTAATCTCATTGAAAGGCTTGGAAAACTGCACGGTATAGGTCAAAAAGCTGGCCACACCGCCGATATCCAGAGAACCCCGCAGCACCGCTAGGATCCCGAACACACCGACAAGCACATACGCGATATTGGTGACAAAACGGGTGGAAGGGTTGACCAGGGCCGAAGCGAACTGGGCGCGATAGCCGCATTCGTAAAGCTCGCCGTTGATTTTCTGAAATTGGCCGAAGGCCCGGTCTTCATATCCAAACGCCTTTACGGTCTGTTGTCCGGTAATCAGTTCCTCGGCATACCCGTTGAGACGGCCGAGTACCCGGCTTTGTTCCCGAAAACGGCGGCTGCCGTAACGCGTGATCGCAAATCCGACAAAAAAGCAGAGGGGCGTGACAAACACCGCCACCAAGGTGACCATCGGGTTGAGGGAGAGCATGAAAGCGAGGCAGAGCAACACCGTGAGCACGCCGGACACCAACTGCACGATGCCTTGATTAAGGCCGTCGGATATCGCGTCGATATCGTTGGAAAAGCGGCTGATGACATCACCTCTTGAATGCGTATCGAAATACTTCAGAGGCAGGCGGCCGAGCTTGGCAAACAGGTCGTCTCGCAGCGTGCGGACCGTCCGGTTGGCCACCAAATTCGCACAAAGAGCGGTCAGCCAGTTGAAAAAGCAACCCGCAGCCGCCACAACCCCGATCAGGACAAGAAGCCGGAACAAAGCGCCCCAATCCGTCGAACCTCCGTCCGGCATAATGAGATTGATGGCCTGCCCGACCAGCTTTGGGGCAATCAGAATCCCCGTATTGCCCAAGACGGCGCAAAGGATGACACCAGCTAAGGGCCGGCGGTTCTTCCCCACGGCCTCCATCAGGCGGAAAAGGGGGCTTTTTTTCCGTTTCGGCTGTTTCACAGCCCCTCCCCCCTTTCCTGCGACCGGCAGATCTCCCGGTAAGTTTCGCACGAATCCAACAGTTCCTCATGGGTACCCGCCCCGGCCAAAGTGCCGTCATCCAATATCAAAATCAGGGGAGCGTTTTTGACCGCGCTGACCCGTTGAGAGACGAGAAAGACCGTCATCCCCTTCCGTTCCGAGACCGCGCGCCGCAAAGCCGCGTCCGTCGCGTAATCGAGGGCGCTGGTGGAATCGTCGAGTATCAGGATTTCGGGACAGCGGACAAGGGCCCTGGCAATGGTCAGGCGCTGGCGCTGCCCGCCCGACAGATTGGCCCCGCCCCGTTCCACCGGCGCCTGATACCCCTCCGGCCGGCTCTCGATAAACTCGGCCGCCTGCGCGGTAACGGCGGCAGCGCGTATTTCGTCATCGCTGGCGTCCTCTTTTCCCCACCGGATATTGTCCGCGATGGTGCCGGAGAAAAGCTCCACCCTCTGCGGGACCAGGCCGATTTTACGGCGAAGGGCGGAAACAGGATACTCCCGCACGTTGACACCGTTGACCAGGACGTCTCCGCTCGTGGTATCGTAAAAACGGGCGATCAGGGCCGCCAGGGTGGACTTGCCGGAACCCGTTCCGCCGATGATCCCCACTGTGGAACCGCGCGGGACCGCAAAAGAGATGTGCTCCAACGCGCTTTCCCCGGTGCCGTATGCAAAATCAACGTCCCGGAACTCCACGGACGGAGCCGCAGGATCTTCTGCCGTGCGTCCATCCCCGTCCCGAATGGACGGTTCGGTGTCCAACACCTCTATGACCCGCCCGGCGGAGGCAAAAGCTTTGGCAAAGGTCACCACCAGATTGGCCACCACAATCAGGGCCACGAGGATCTGATTGACGTAATTGATAAAGGCGATAATCTCTCCGGTGGTCATCCCTCCCGCTTCGACCCGCACACCGCCGAACCACACAATCAACAAAATGGCCACATTCATCAGCAGTTGTGTCAGTGGATTGAGAACGGCGGACAACTTGCCCACCCGGATGGCCGCGTCGGTATGGGAGCTCGTCGCCTCCCCGAAACGGGCTTCCTCGTTTTTTGTCCGGGCAAAGGCGCGGATAACCCGCACCCCCGACAGATTTTCCCGCAGGATTCGCGTCAGGGTATCCAGACGCTTCTGTACCATTTGGTGAAGAGGCACGGTTGTGCGCATGACGCACACAATGACCAGGACAAACAATGGAATCGCCAGCAGGATCACCAGTGCCAGCTTAAAATCAATCGCCATGGCCATCACAACGCCGCCGATTGATAAAAATGGCGCGCGGATCACCAAGCGGATCAGCATGGCAACGGCGTATTGCAGCTGATTGACATCGCTTGTGACCCGGTTAATCAGGGAGGGTGTGCCAAACCGGTCCAGTTCCGCATGGGAAAAGGCGGATATCCGGCGAAAAAGGGTGTTGCGCAGTTGGGTGCCAAAGCCCTGGGATGTGATGGAAGCCACATATTGGCAGACCAAAGCACACAGCAGGCCGACCGTGACGATACCGAGCATCACGCCGCCCATCCGCAGAATATAGGCGGTGTCTCCCTTGACCACTCCCTCGTCGATGACGCGCGCCATCAGCAGGGGGAGGTAAAGCTCCAGCACCGCCTCCGCCAGTTTGGCCAGCGGCCCCACGATACACTGCCAAGTATAAGGCTTCAGGTATTTCATCAGTTTGCCGATGGCCAACGGCAGCACCTCCGGACGGCGCCCTTGCGGGCGGGTTTCGATCCTAGTTTACCACATAAACGCGGGATATACAACAAACCCGCGGTCATCCAGCCGGTTCGACCACGGGAATCCGTCCGACCACTTCCGCCACCGGCTCCCGCATCCATAACCCCGGTGTGATGCGCAGGGTAAAGCCGCAGCCTGCCGGGGTGCCCCAGGCCGAAAGATCCGCGCGTGGCAGAGCGTAAGCCGCCATCAGCAGCATAATGACCCCTCCGTGGGTGCAGATCACCGCTTCCGTCTCCCCTGTCCGCATCAGATCCGTCACAATCTTCTCAAAAGCCTCTGTCACCCGCCGTTGAAACCGGGCGGCGTCCTCCCCGTCGGGAATAGACTGGCGTTTTCCGGCGATCCAATCCCGAAAACTGGGATCCTTCTGCAGTTCTGCCGCGCTCCGCCCATCCCAATCGCCAAAATCGCATTCCGCCAACCCGTCCGCCACCTCTTGATGACAGCCGGGATAGAGGACCTCCAGCGTCTGGCGGCAGCGGGTCAGAGGACTGGTGAAAAAGCGCGCCGCGCCGGGGTATCCCCCTTTTTTCTTCTGCTCGAGCAGAGCGGCGAGCCCGGAGGGGGAAAGCGGCAGATCGGTCAGCCCCAGATACCAGCCCTTTTCATTCGCTTCGGTCAGGCCGTGACGCAACAGGTGAATTTTGTAGCTTTTCATCAAAATTTACCTCCAAATCTCCTATTTTGACGATTTACAAATGGTATCAGCCTGCGGTATAATCATGTACATGGGGTATAATCGTCCGGTTCCGGGGAGAGGCTGTGCCACGGCCCGGAACGGGAGTTTTCTTGTCCATTCGACGGATCCTTCGGTTATATGCGAACAAATCCGCACATAAATCCGGACAAAAAGTCCGCGCAGACGGGCATGGAGGGGTTTCATGAACAGCGCGTTTCCACGGATATTGACCTTACTGAGAAAAGAGCGCGGCATCAGCCAAAAGGAGGCCGCCGCTTCCCTTCTTGTTTCCCAGGCACTGCTTTCCCATTACGAAAAAGGCATTCGGGAATGCGGGCTGGACTTTGTCGTCCGGGTGGCGGACTTCTATGGAGTTTCCTGCGATTATCTGCTGGGACGGACAGCCGACAAATCCGGCGCCATGATCGCCGTGGATGAAATTCCGGAAAGCGATCCGGCCGCAAAGGACAACCATTTTCGCGGCAGCGTACTGCCTGTCCTCAACAAAAAGCTGATTCTCAATTCGGTCAATGTCATTTTTGACCTTTTGCAGCGCTGCAACCACAAAGGCCTGACAAACGAAACCTCGGCGTATCTCACCCTGGCGGTGTATGCGGTGTTCCGCCAATTGTATACCGCCAACCCGAAAAATCCCGCCGCCCTGTTTTCGGTTCCGGGATATCTGTTTGAGCCGGCGGTGACGGGGGAAATGGCGCGCATCTCCGCTGTTATCGGAGAACTGGCCGCCGGGCGGGACGCGGCAAATGAAAAGGGGATGGAGCCGTCGTCAGCTCCCTACCTGGTTCCCGATGACATCACCCGGGACTATCCTCTCTTCGCTTCTTCTTTGTTCAATCTCCTCCGCAATGCGGAGGCGCGGTTACAGCCCTGAACCCCTTTGTTAAAAAAATGCCGCCCGATGCTGACAGAAGATTCTGTGCATTCGGCGGCACTTTTTCTTAAGAGGAAGATAAATCCGTCGAACCCGAGCGTTCTGGCGAATGCTCGGTGATCTGGGACGCCTCCGGCTGGTCCGGCTCCCCGCCGCCTTCCGTGTGGTCCCGGCGGGAGCGTGCCGGCCGGGCACGCCGTTCCCGTCTCTTTTCGTACAGATTTTTGAAAGGCCAGTTTTGAGGCGGATAGAACCCAAAGCTGCACACCACCAGTAAAGTGGCGCACACACACAGCACAATCCCGGGGATGCGGCTTTGCACGAGGAACAACAGGCCTTTCTCACTGTCGTAGTTGATACACATCAGCACGGTCAGGACCCATACCGCCACCGCGTATACCCGCAGCACGATCCTGTCAAACGAAGATGCATACAGCGCGCTGCACGCGATCGGCGGCAGCAAAAACAACAGCCCGCTCGTCAGCGAGAGATGGACGGCGCCGTTGATATACAGGATTTGATCCGCATTGGGAATCCCCAGTTGCACCATCATCATTTTCACGGAGGCAACGAACCCGATCGTGATCAAGACAATAAGCGCCGTGATCACAAAAAACAAGGTGCGCATCAGAATGCGCACGCCCTGGCTTCTGCCCATAAACATCGCCGGGATTGACAAGACCACGGAAGCCAGCGCCCCCAGAATCCAAACAGCCGGGCGCAAAGCCGCCACCATATACAAAACAAATGCCAGCACGGGCAGCAGTATGGAAAGAATCCGTAGAGTGATGCGGAAAAACGGATCCCCTTCCACCAAAGCGCGTTTAGACATATCCGGGACCTCCAAACAGACCAGAATAAATGATATTATACTTCGGATTTGTAAAAATGACAACCTATTCCGCACAAAAACCAAAACTTGACCTGTCGGTTTTCCAATTCAGAAAAGCGCCTCCGGCATCTCCCGGAGGCGCTTTATATCGGTACCGGTTCTGTGGGGATTACTCCTCGCGTTCGTCGTCATCCTGAACCGTAGGCGCCACCAGGCCCGGGCCTTTGGTTTTTCCGGCCGGCAAAATCAGGTTGAGCAGGATGCCCGCCAGGATGCCGAGTCCGATCCCGCTGACGCTGAACAGGGGACCGCCGATGGTCGCGCCGCCGATAGCCAGGACCAGCATCACCGCCGCAATGCACAAATTGCGGTTCTTCGTAAAGTCCACGCGGTTTTCCACCAGGGTCCGCAGCCCGACAGAGGATATCATCCCGTACAGCACGATGCAGGCGCCGCCCAAAACGCAGGAGGGGAGCGCTTCGATCACCCCGATGGCCTTGCCCAGGAACGAAACGGCTATGGCAATCACGGCGGCAATCCGCAACGACGCAGGGTTATAGTTGCCGGTAGCGGCCAGAACGGCGGTGTTCTCCGAATAGGTGGTGTTGGCCGGGCCGCCTATACAGCCGGCCGCGACGGTGGCAAGGCCGTCGCCCAGCATGGTGCGGTGAAGCCCGGGGTTTTTCGTAAAGTCCTTGCCCACCACCGAACCGTTGGCATATACGTCGCCCACGTGTTCCACACAGGTGACGATTGCAATGGGGGCAATCACCCCGATGGCCTTGAGGTCGAAGACCGGCCACACAAATTGAGGAATCTCAAACCACGGGCGCGCCAGCCCTTTTCCCGCCGCCTCCAGGCCGGCAAAATCCATCAGCGACGCGGGGGCCAACCCGGTTTTGGTCAGGATCAGGGTCAGCACATACCCCGCGGCCAATGCCAAAACAATGGAGGACATTTTCACCATACCCTTGCCATAGCTGGACAGGATGATGGCCAGCAGACAGACGAAAATCGCGATCCCCCAGCTCCAATAATACGGCGCCGTGAACAATTCCACCCCGTTGCCCTGTATGTTGTTGATGGCGGCGCTGGCCAGATTGAGGCCGATAATGGCGATGCCGACACCCCGGACCACCGGCGGAAACAGCCTGTCCATAAACTTGTTGCCGAACAGCTTAATGAAAAGCGCCAGCACCACATAGATCAATCCGGCCACAATGACGCCGCCCATGGCTTTGGGAATATTCTGCGCCTTTGTTTCCGGATCGGTTCCGATGACCGCCTGCAGGGCGGCGATGAATGCGAAGGAACTGCCCAGGAAGGTGGGCATCCGGCCTTTCGTACACAGATGAAAAATCAGGGTGCCGACACCCGCCGCAAACAGTGCCACGCTCACATCCAGGCCGGTCAGGATCGGGACGAGAATGGTCGCGCAGGACATGGCAAACGCGTGCTGGAGGCCCAACAGCAGCAGCTTCCCTGCGCCGACTTTGGGATACTCTTGACTGGCGGGGAAAAGCAGCCGGTTGAGCCTTGAAAAAACGTTCATTCCATTTCCTCCTCATTTGTCCGCCACGGCAAACAACGCGCAATGCTCGCGGCTCTCGATAAAAATCTACCGGTTTTTCCATCGTCTGTCAAGATTACGACAGCATTTTCCCCCGTAAAAATCTTGGCTTCGCCCTGAGAAAAGATTGTCGAGATTCGCACTATCTTTTTTCTCGATTTTATGATAGAGTAAAGATGAGTTTTCATTCCGGAGGCCGCTATGACTCACGATGCGTTTTCGGCCGGAGTGGAGCCGGGAGGGCTCTATTCCAGCAAAGATATCAAAATTCTGATTTGCTATATGCTCGCGGGAACCGGGGAAGCCATGCCCCGGCAAGCCGTGCTGGATGTCATTGCCGGAGACGGCATGGCGAATTTCTTTGAGGCCAGCGCCGCGATCGACGAACTGATCCGTCTCAAAAACCTGGAAGAAAAGCCGGACGGGTCTCTGACCGTCACACCAACCGGGGCGGAGGCGGCGGCCACCCTGTCCCGCTCAATCCCGTATACGCTGCGGGATCGTTCGGTAAAAGCCGCTCTGCAGTTGCTCTCCCGGATCCGGAGGGAACGGGAAAACGCGGTGGAAATCGAGAAAAACGGAACCGGCTGCCTGGTTACCTGTCGCATCGGCGATAAAGCCGAGCCGTTGTTGACACTCTCCCTTACCGTGGCGGACGAATTCCAGGCCCAACTGATCCGGGAGAATTTTCTCGAGCAGCCCGAACTGCTTTATCGCAGTGTGCTGGCTATCCTGACCGGAAACGCGGGGATGCGGCGCTCCGATACCCAGATCGTCATTGATATTAAATAGGAAAGGAGGAGGGGTTCCCCTCCTCCTTTTTATACCACCGCTTGAGACGGTTCTCCGGATTCCGCGCCGATCTTGGTAATACGCACTTGCGCCTCGACATCGAAAACACAGTCCCGCAGCCGTTCGGTCCAATTCTCCTCCTGGCCGCGGATCAGCTCCGGACAGTGCTTCTGTGTCAGCCGCCCCAGCCCGGCGGCGTCGCACCCATACCCGGCTGAAACCGCCAGCGCACGCTCCGTCTGTTCGCGGATGACGGCCGCCAGTTGCTCCCCGGCCGCCTGGATTTCATCGGCTGCCAAATGGTCCGGCATGTATTCTTCCAGTATCTCCGCTTCGCAGTTAATCCGAAAACGATACCGTACGGTGTTTCCCTGCGGCTGCACGTCCACCTTGGTGGAAGTATCCCGGATGGATAAGGTGATCTTCTCCCCTTCGGGCCGCCCGGAGGCGGGCAGCACATACACCCCCTGGCGAAAATCCCCACGGGCATACAGCAGTCCGCGGGTTTCGTTTTCATCGAGTTCTCCCGCAAACTCCCCCGACCGGAAAAGGGCGGTACCGTCAAAACGGATGCCCATTTCCTCTTCCTTCTCCCCTTCGACCACAACGATGGGGATCGCGGCATCGTACATGCCACTGAAAGCCCGTTCGACATCCAGCAGGCGGGACTGTACCGCATAGCCCCACTCGTATCCTTCCTCCAATAAACGCGCGACATATTCGGCTGGAATGGCGGTACTCTCCGACGGAACTTGCAGCAGTTTTCCCGCCTCCCCACGGCAGACCACCAGGTTCACCAGAGGACGGCCCTCATGGTTGCGGATGAAATAATCCATCAGCGTCTCAAGGGAGTTTTGTTCGATCTGCGCCATTCCCAGAGCGATCAACCGATTGTGCTGGACGTAAGCGTTGCGCCCCGAGTCCGCGACAAAAGCTTTCAACGCCCCGGCAATTGATTCCCCTTCGGTTTCATACACCGAGGTGACGTTTCCCTCCTGCTCAGTCAGGCTGCCGGATGTTTTGAGCACCTCGATTGCCTGGATCGAGATGCCGCAGAGCCCCTCCTTGTCGTCAATTCCTATGGCGGTAACGACAACCCGGCTGTTGATCTGGGACTTTTCCTGACAACTGGGGAACAGAGCGACCGCCACGACCAGAACAAGCAGCAGGCCGATGGACCCGACCCGGGAATTCCTGTTCATACTGTCGCCTCCTCTGTTCGGGCCGTCCGGATGGTCCGCCTCCGCCGCCCCGCCACAAGCAGGACCAAAGGCAGGAGCAGAGCAAAAACTCCCAGCAAAACAGCAGAGATCAGCCAAATCAGCCACCGCTCCTGCTGCAAGATCAGTCCGCCCAGAAGGAGACCGACGGCCGTCACCGCCGCCCCGCCGGCCACCGCTGCGGGAAGCCGGGCCTTGTCTCCCAGCATCCGCCCGATACAGTGCAAATACAAGACGCTGATGAACGCTGTTTTCATCAGCAACGCCCCCAGCCAGACCACGGTGGCCACAATATCCAAACGCTGGAGGCCGCTCACTTGAGCGGCCGTGACGGCGGTGTAATAGGGAAACAGTACCATGCCGCTGAAATCGCCCAACACCCCTACCGATGTCGCCTGAATCAGAGAGGACAGGATCACGACACCTCCCGCAAACATAACGCCGGCCTTGGCCGCGCCGTTTTTCCCCGCCACATACGGCAGTGCCAGTCCGAGCAGCGCGATTTCCAAAGTGCGGGGCAGTTCCTCGAGCGCCCCGTAAAGCACCGGACTCATCCCCTCATATAAAAACGGGGGAAAATGGATCCACTCCATTTCGGGAAACAGCGCCAGCGCGATGCCGATAATCGCGGCGACCACGGCGAAAAACACAATCGAGGCCGCCCGGCCGACCGCCTGTATCCCGTAAAAAGCCGCGCCGAATGCCACCGCCACAAGCGATGCGCAGAGCACAATCCGGGATAGACCCGGTGACAGCACCGTGGAAATGAATTGGTGAAAACGCAGCAGGTCAATGGCTTGGATGAGCAGACAAAGCAGCGCGTAACCCGATGCCACGGCTGTTCCTCCGCCTTTGCCCCACAGAACATACGCAAAATCCAGGGTGCTCGCTCCCCCCGACCGTTTGCCGAACCACAGCACCGGGCATATACACAGACAAATGAGAATGCCGTGAAGCAGGGCGGACAGGAAAAAGTCGGAACCGTTTGAAACCTGGTGAACGGTGGGGGCAAAGGACATGGACACCGCCAGGCGTCCCGTGAGCAGCAGCGCCGCGAGCTGGCCTGGGCTGATCTGCGAAACCTTGGTCACACGTCTTCCTCCTCTTTTCCATCCTGAATTTTGGAACCCCGGACATTTTGAACCACGAACCGTTTTTTCGCCAGCTTCCGCCAGTCGGACCGGATAAACACGTCCCGCATCGCCCGGAAGCTGAACGGCGCAATGGGCGCCATGAAAGGGATGCTCTGCACATTGAGCGCGCAGATACTGCACAGCAGCACAACCGCGCCCAGCATCACCCCGTAAAGCCCGAGGGCTCCGCCCAACACAATAAAAACAAACCGCAGAATCGCGATTGCGCCGTACAGAGAGGGCAGGACAAAAGAACTCATGGCCGTCAAAGCCACAATAATGACCATGGGCGCACCGATAATCCCCGCTCTCACCGCGCTTTCCCCGATGACAATCGCCCCCACGATGCTGACCGCGTGCCCCACCGCCTTGGGGAATCGCAAACCGGCCTCCCGCATGATTTCAAACAGAAAATGGATCAAAAGGGCCTCCACGGTCAGTGGGAATGGGGTGGCGTGTTCCGAATTGAGGAAGGTCATCAGCAGCACCGGCGGAAACATTTCCGGATGGTGGGTGCCGACGGCGACGTACAATCCCGGCAGAAACAGACTGATGAAAAAAGAGACGTATTTGATGATGCGGATGAAACTCGCATAAACCGGATGCTGGGTATAATCGTCCATCGACTGGAAGTGTTCCACAAACAGGGTGGGAACCACCAGGACAAAGGGCGTACCGTCCACCATCACCCCAATCCGTCCTTCCAACACCTTGCCGCACAGGGTATCGGGCCGTTCCGTCGCTTCCACGCTCGTAAAAAGCGACCGCCGCCTGTTCTCCAAGAACGGCTGGATGTAACCCGACTCCAGCACGGCCTCGAGCGGGCAGTCTTGAATACGCGCGCGAATATCATCGAGCAGCTTCCAGGACACCCGGTCCTGCATGTAACATAGGCAGACGGCCGTCTGGGTAGTCTTTCCGACCGTGAGCATCTCGAAGGTTAAAGACGGGGATTTCAGCCGGCGGCGAACCATCGATATGTTCACCCGGATCGCTTCGGTGAACCCCTCCCTGGAGCCGCGCACCGTCACCTCGGTGGACGGCTCGCCGATGCCGCGAATCATGAAGCCCTGCAGTCCGCCTAAAACGGCGTAGGGCACGCCTTCCACCAGCACCGCCGCGAATCCCGAGGTAATCAGGTTGGTCAGCTCCTCGAAGGTGGTCACTTGCAGCATATCCACGAATCCGAGGACCTCATCCCGAATGCGGGCGATCAGCGCCTGTGCCGAGGCGGCTTCTCCCGTCATCCGCGCCATGGGCAAAATCACGGCGTCCGCCATCATATGACGGTCCACCATCCCTTCGACCGAAACCAGGGCGATCTCCCTTGAACAGACGGTCATCCTCCGGATGGTCAGATCCGCGCTGCCCCCGAACATCGCGCGCAGTTCCACCAGATTGTCCATCAAGCTGTCTGTCAGGGGGGTGGACGCTGGCTGGGTTTTCTCCTCTCGCTTTTTCATGTCGTGACCAAGACCTTCCTTTCCCCAGGGATGCGACGCTTGTCCTTTCCAGTTTATCCCGTTGGGCGAGGAATATCCCTACGGGAACATGCATAACCGTGGCCGATCCGCCCATACTAGGATCGGCAAGCCGCATCTCAATTCTCGATCCCCGGAATGGAAAGGAAGGACTGTTCTATGGCGATCTCGGCTATCCGCACCGTGATAATCTACATATTTATTATCGCGGCCATGCGGATCATGGGAAAACGGCAGCTCGGCGAACTGCAGCCGGTCGAACTGGTGGTCACGCTGCTCATCTCGGATCTGGCGGCTGTCCCCATGCAGGAAAGCGGCATGCCGTTGTTAAACGGCCTGGTCCCTATCGTCATCCTTGTCTCTCTGGAATTGCTGCTGTCGGGCCTGATGCTCAAATCCCCCGGCTTTTCCAAACTCATCAGCGGCAATCCCATCGTCATCATACGGGACGGCAAACTGGATCAAAAGATGCTCAAACGGCTGCGCCTGACGGTGGAAGATCTGATGGAGGCATTGCGGCAGCAGAACGCCTTTGATATCCGGGAGATCGAATACGCCATCGCGGAGACCAACGGCAAAATCAGCCTCTTCATGAAACCGGCCTTCCGGCCGGCGACCACGGGCGATGTCAAGGCGGCGCCCAAAGACACGGGCGTCCCCATCGTGGTTGTCAGCGACGGGAAAACGGTGGATTGGGGATTGAAAATGAGCGGGCTGGACGAGGACTGGGTGCGTTCCACCCTGCAAAAGGAGTCGTGCCCCCTGGACGATGTTTTCCTGATGACGGCGGACAAAAGCCGGCAGTATTTCATTCTCCGCCATCAACAGCTTGACAGAAAAAAAGGAGCGGCCTCATGAAACGCGTCATCTTGGCTTTTGCGCTGCTGGCTGTCGTGGCAGCGGGGTGTGTATTCTCAATCGTGACGGAAACGAAAACCACCGACCGGCTCGTCGGGATGACCGAGGAGATCGAACGGGCTTTCGATGACGAAGATTTCAGCCGGGCGCTGGAACTGACCGAGGAGTTCACGCAGGAATTCACCAAACGGACCCGGCACTTCGCCTTTTTCATGCGGCATTCGGACATCACCAAAATCGAAGAAAACGTCATCATGCTTCCCATTCTGCTGGAGGCGGGGGACCATGAGCATTTTCCGGCCGAACTGGCCCGCTGCCGCAACCAGATCGAAAAGCTGGGAGACCTGGAACTCCCCACCTTCGATAATATTTTATAAGATTTGTGGATTGTCATGGCCCGGTCCCTCTCCCATAGTGAATCAAATGCCTGTTGCACCATGCCGCCGTACTGGGCGGAATGGTGCAACAGGCGTTTTTCATTCACGATTTTCATCTTTATTTGTCGGGTTTTGTTCATATTTACAAAATCCTCCAACTTTTTATGCGGTATTCGTTGACTTTTTTGTCTTCCCAATGATATTATAAAATCATTCTATGATACTCACTTAATTATAAAATGCCCAATGGGATTATCACAGCAATTTCCCAATCGTCACGCAAAAGTCCCGGATCCTTTGCCGGTCCGTGCGGGCAGATGGCGATCCCCCTCGGATTCACCGGGATCCAGGCCGATAGTTTCAGCGTTGGAGGAGGACGAAGAAGATGAAAAAGCGGATGTGGAAACACATGCAGCGAGTGACGGCGGTGGTATTGACCTGCAGCATCCTGATGGGAAGCTGGGGCCCGTCGGCGGCGGAGCAGAGCGAGGAACTCCCGGAAGCCGTGCAGTGGACGCCGCAAACTGTGGAAGAGCCGGAGGACAGCCTGATTCTGCCGGTGATCCTGGAGGAAGACCTGGGCAAACGCGGGGAATACGAGAAACATTTTCTGTGCGATGACGGCACCTATCTGGCCGTGTCGTATCCGGAACCGGTCCATATGCAGCAGGGAACCGAGTGGGTGGACATCGACTATGCGCCCGAAGCCGACGGGCAGACCCTGGTGGCAGAGGAAGCCGGAACCCGGCTGACGCTGGCGTCGAATACGGCGGAGGCTGCGGAACTGGTGGGTATATCGGCGGAAGGCTATGACATAAAATGGAGTGTGGAGGCGACCAGGCCGTCGGTGTCCGTCCAGATGCCGGTAAGCCGGGCATCGGTGGCGGCTGTACCGGCGGCGGAAGCGGCCGTCCAGACCCTGGCGCCGGTAGAGGCCCAGGTTGTCACCAGCCTGGAACTGACCGAGCGAAACGTGGAGGAACCCGCCCCGGTGGAAATCGAGGCGGTACTGGATACCAAAGCGGCCGCGCTGGAGGAACTGGGGGAACTGGAAGCGGCCGAGATGGAGCAGTGGACGCGGGAACAGAAACTGCTGGTGGAAACGGTCAATGAGGAGATCCGGGCGCTCAACCAGAGCCGGATCGAGGCTGTGACGTTTGCGGCGTCGATGGTGGAATATCCGGCGGCGCTGGGGACGGGGACGACGCTGCGGTATATGGTGTCGCCCGGCAAACTCAAAGAGGAAATCGTCCTTGAATCGGCCGGCACGCTGGAATCCTATCGGGTGACGATGGATACGGACGGCCTGAGCGCAGTCATCGGCGAGGAGGGGGAGATCCGCCTGTGCGACGGCGAGGGGACGGCCATCTTCACCATCGCTCCGCCCCTGCTCTACGACGCGGCGGACGAGACCAGCCGTGATGTTGCGGTGACGATGGAACAAAATGGGGACAAGTGCGTCCTGACCTATACGCCGGGCCGGGAATGGCTCACCGATCCGGCGCGGGTCTGGCCGGTGGTGATCGACCCCACCGTGACCTCGGCCTCCGTCGCGCAGCAGCAGCAAATCGACACCTACGTCTATCAGGCGCAGACCAGCCCCATGAACGACAGCGCGGATAAACTCTACATCGGATATTACACCCGCAACAATTTACTGCGGGATCACTGGGCGTACTGGAGGCTCAATACCCTCCCCACTCTGCCCAGCGGTACCAGCATCACCGGCGCCTCCCTGCACTTCCGGATGCCCAGTGGCACCACCTCCATGAGCCCCATCGAGGCTTGGACCGTCAAGACCGGTTGGGACAGTGGCAGCCTGACCTGGGGCACCAAGCCGCAAGCCGAGACCTTATTGGGAGAGGTCGATTCCCTCCCCTCCGGTTCCGCTAAGTGGCTTGTCTATGATAGCAGCCAGGTGAAGAGCAGCCATATTAAGAACGTTGTCATCGACTGGTACGCCTCGCCTGGTAACAACTATGGTGTCCTTCTTCGCTACAGCGACTGTGTGAATGACTACAACACCATCTATTCCTCCGACTACCGTCCCTCCGGCAGTACCGCCTACATCCCCTATCTCGCCGTTTCCTATGTCGATATTGTCCCGGTTTCGCAGGTGTGCCTCTCTCATTCCAGTATGACACTCGATGTGGACGTTACCTCCAAACTCTCGGCGCAGGTGGTCCCCTCCAACGCGTCGAACAAATGGATCTATTTTTCCTCTGACAACGAGAGTGTCGCCACCGTCAGTTCCTCCGGCCTTATCTCGGCCAGGAGCAAAGGGACAGCCGTCATTACGGCCAGATCCGCCGCCGACAGCAGCAAATTCGCCACCTGTACCGTGATGGTGGGGGAAGTGTTCGACTATTCCTCCACACAATACAGCCGGGACCTGGCCTTGCTGTGTGCGGAGTATTCCCTGTTGGCTTATGACGAAATGATTAAGGAGTCCGACAGTTACACCGACAGCAAAAAAAGAGCCGAAACTCCCACCCTGTTAAACACCACGCTGGCACAGGATGGATATACCGACATCATCAACCGCAATTACGGTGACGAAAATCCGCATAACGTGAGCTATACCCTGGCGCATAAGGAGATTCTGTATAATGGTGGACCGAGGACCCTGGTCGCCGTCGTCATCCGGGGAACCGACGGAGAGGAATGGAAAGGCAACATGGACTTGACCGGCACCTCCTATGACGCCTCCATGACCGATCACTACAGCTTCAAACAGGCCGAGATTGATCTGCGGACCAATACCGCGAATGAAAAAACCTCCGGCTTGGAGAAGTACTTATCCGATCACGGCATCAGCAATCCGGTATATCTGATCACCGGCCACAGCCGCGGTGCGGCGGTCGCCAATCTGCTGGCAGGCTCCCTGACCGTGATAGCTGGTTCCTCCAGCGTGTTTGCCTACACCTTTGCCACGCCCAACAATACCCGGAACCCGAACACCAACAGAACCAACATTTTCAATTTCTGCTTTACCGACGACTTTGTGCCCCAGGTCCCGCTGACGGAATGGGGCTATGGCAAGCACGGCACCCTCTACACGGCATGCGCGGAAGATCTGTATAAAACCAGCCCAGCCTTCCAAAAGGATGTGGACCGGTTTGTCAGCGATTCAAATGAAAAGGACCAGGCGACGTTCAACGCTGGAGGGACAGCTTCATTGGTGAGTTATGTTCAGACCAAGTGGGGAACCCTACAGCAGTACTATGAACAGGTCAGCGCTTCGAGTATCGACTCCGATGAAACACTGTACACGTTTTTAAGAGGTATGGTGGCGCCGGCGGCCATGAAAAAATTTATAGGGCAGTTAAGTATATTCGTCGAATCGAGAGGATTGGTAGATACGGCCTATGTTCCCATTGCACAGTATTTTGTTTCAGGCAGTGGGGCGCTTGGGTATGACAGCTATATTTTTGACACACATGGCGCGTTCACCTATTATACGGCGGTCAAATACAACTTGTTTAACAAATCCTAACAGAAACAGGTGGAGCCGGGCACCGGTTCCACCTGACGAAAGGAGAAGGCGTATGGCGAAGAAAAGGGCGGTAACCATCTTTTTCCTTTCCCTGCTGGCCTTGATTCTGGTCGTGTGCGTTATCGGATTCTCGGGTGTCACCGTATCCAGCAGAGGCGATATCTATCTCGATGATTACAGCGATTACTATCTCTACAAAAAAGATATCATGATCCGAGGATTTCTCAATATCAGCTTAGACGGAGCCAGCCCTGGATATAAGATATGGTTCCTGCCGGGGCAAAAAGCCAAGCTGCTGGAGAAGATTAAAGAGGACGTCCGCTCGATGTTGGATGACTTAGCGGCAAACAACAGCGATCTCGTTCAGGGGTATGAGATCAGCGAGGATTTCCAGGATATCTCGATCTATCTGTATATGCACGGAACTGCTCATGAGGAGTTGGGCAAGAGAGTCGACCTTGAAGCCTTAGCTGAATCAATAATTTATCGAGTAGAGTTATATAATCAGATTCGTGATGGTTATTTCGACGCCATAACCTATGGAAGTATTCTAAGTTACAAGGAAGCGAAATAGGCGGAGGCTGCAACCGCAAACCCATTTTCTCTATATATTCAGTCCGCCGCGATACCGTTGTTGAGGGGATACGGCAACACCGCTCCTTGTTGCCGTATCCCCTCTTCTTTTGTGAAAAACATACACCGGCTTTTATAGACAAATCTCGCCATTTTGTATTAGAATATAGAAAAGACCATTCGATTCCACTTCCGGATGCCCGGTGGCACCACCTCCATAATTCATTGTATACTTATGATTTCCATTAAAGGGGGACGGCCTTTTTGAAATGCCACCGAAACTATCAAAACTGCCCTTTTTGTGGACAGAAAGTATCTTTCTTTAAAAAGATGTTCTTTATGAATACCCTGTATCCATACACATGTCCAAACTGTGGCAACAAAATGAAAGTAAAAAGGATCAGTATGGTCGGGTGCCTTTTGATTGCCGTGGTTGTTATGATCACATTCAAATTAGAAGAGTATAATAAATGGATCGGCTGGGTTGTATTGGTAATATTTGTGATAGTTAGTCAAATTCAGTTATATTTTGCCGAACTGGTAAAAGTGAAATGTGACAAATAGTATGTGATCGGAACGACAGCGCGGGATTATATGAACCGTATACAAATTCTTAACGGGAGACCTGACAACATGAAGAAACGTTGCCCGTGGTGCGGAAAACAAAAAGAAGGACTGGTTATACATCCAACCGGCTCCCCATTTTTGGCTGAATGTCCATTTTGTCATCATCTATATGGCCAGAATAATCACGACAAGTCCATGGTGATCCCCGGTGTACTGTGTATCGTTTTTGTCGTGCTGTGTAGCTTCCATAGTCTTTTCATCCTACCGGTGCTTCTCCTTCTCCTTGTGATGATCTCCCGGATTTTTACATTGCCATACTTCAGAGTGGAAAAAGATCAACTGACCGGCAGATATATATTGTTGGAGTTTCCATCGTCGACGACGTACGAAGCCAGGTTCGTTCCTACTAAAAATTCTCCTCCAGTGAAAATACGCGATATATATCCCACTACACGCGATTTTGACCAGCATATCGGTTATACTCAAAGATCTCCTGTCCAAATCGTCGGCAAGACCGAGGAGGGGTTCCGATTTCAGCTATTGTACCATCATCCGGATAATCCAACATATAAGCCTGGCTGTGTTTATACCCTGTACATTCAGGGACAACCCTATGAAATCGAAATTCAGCATGTGGAAGATTCCTGTATCGTCCCTTGATTCATGTAGCCATTATAAAACGGCGCCATCGTGTATATTTCTGGCGCACGAACATTCATGATGGGAGGGTCATTATGAAAACCAGAGGTTGGCGTCCCTTCGCAATAGCGGCTTTTGTTGTTGTATGTATCTTGAGTGGCATACTGATTTACCGATTCCGGGCAGGAAATCCTTATCAGCCTCGTACAGTAGCAACCGATACTGGTACCATGTTGGGATAAAGAAATTACGTCACACCTTTTTATCCAGGAAATACAAACAGATTAGAGCCACCTGTTCCACAACATATAGGACTATAATGGCGATAACCGGTTTTACGGTTATCTTTTGTTTCACACGAATCACAATCAATAGTAGGATTGAAAATAGAACAATCAGGGTAAATAAAATCACCGGGATGATTATGCAGTGGCGAATCCAGGCCGTTACAGTGATGAATGAAGATATTGCCAACAGTGCAGTGAAAAGCAATACCAAAGAGGAAATTCTCTGTGATTTGTCCCCAAACAAATGATAATGCGGTATTGTCAAATATAGGATCAACCCGGTCAGGAGCATCGAAAAAGGATAGCCCAGCCAAAGAAGATAAAAGAATGCCTCAAAATATGGACTAAAGCCCAAATTGAAATGAATCATATCCACACCCCTTCCGATATCGTCAATTGATTATAACATTATAAAAAAATAGGATCAAACAAAATCTATGCCAAACCATCGCCGGAAATTTGTTTCATATAGAAAAGGAGGATGGGTGGGTATGAATCCGGATATTGTCAAATTTGTCGAGGCCTGTACGCGCTGGGGGCATTACGAAAATTATGGCACCAGTAGACAGTGTAATAAGGAATTTGATAGTATTCAGAAGATACGTGAGAGATTGAAAAAAGAAAACCGTCTGAACGAACTGTTGGAACTGCTGGACCACGAAAATCCCTATGTTCGTTTATACGCGGCAACTTATACCCTCCCAATCGCTACCCCAAGGGCCGAACAGACTTTGGAGAACCTGACCGGTATATCAAATGTAACATTGGCCATGTAGCCCGAATGACTTTGCAGGAGTGGAGAAATGGCCATATGAAACTCTGAGCGTTATCCGAACGAGCCAGACTATCCCCCTGCGATGTGGCCCTAAAAGAGCCGAAGGGAGAAACATGCGGTGAAAAAAAGAACGAAACGACTCCTTATCTACACCTTGCTGTACTTAATTCTGATCGTGTGCGTCATCGGATTCTCGGGTGTCACCGTATCCAGCAGAGGCGATATCTATCTCGATGATTACAGCGATTACTATCTCTACAAAAAAGATATCATGATCCGAGGATTTCTCAATATCAGCTTAGACGGAGCCAGCCCTGGATATAAGATATGGTTCCTGCCGGGGCAAAAAGCCAAGCTGCTGGAGAAGATTAAAGAGGACGTCCGCTCGATGTTGGATGACTTAGCGGCAAACAACAGCGATCTCGTTCAGGGGTATGAGATCAGCGAGGATTTCCAGGATATCTCGATCTATCTGTATATGCACGGAACTGCTCATGAGGAGTTGGGCAAGAGAGTCGACCTTGAAGCCTTAGCTGAATCAATAATCTATCGAGTAGAGTTATATAATCAGATTCGTGATGGTTATTTCGACGCCAGAATCTATGGAAGTATTCTAAGTTACAAGGAAGCGAAATAGGCGGAGGCGGCACCGCAAACCCCCTCTTTTCCGTATCCACGGCCCTGAAACCTTCGACATCGCTCATCCCCCTTGTCGATTCGGAAAAAACGGTGTATACTATATAGGTTCGTGAAAAGCTAAGATACGGATTGGAAGAATCGGATATGGCAAAACGTGAAAATCTGCGCAACATCGCTATCATTGCCCATGTTGATCATGGCAAGACCACTTTGGTCGATCAGCTCCTGAGGCAAAGCGGCATTTTCCGCGCTAATGAACAGGTCGCCGAACGGGTGATGGATTCGGGGGATCTGGAACGGGAACGCGGCATCACCATTTTGTCGAAGAACACCGCTGTGATGTTCGGCGATACCAAAATCAATATAGTCGACACGCCCGGCCACGCCGATTTCGGCGGCGAAGTGGAACGGATCCTGATGATGGTGGACGGGGTGCTGCTGTTGGTGGATGCCTTCGAGGGTTGTATGCCCCAGACCCGTTTTGTTTTAAAAAAGGCCCTGGGTCTTGGAAAGCGCCCGGTCGTTGTTATCAACAAGATCGACCGCGACGGCGCCCGGCCGGCCGAGGTGATTGATGAACTGCTCGATCTCTTCATTGAACTCGGCGCCGACGAAGATCAGTTGGACTTTCCGGTGCTGTATGCCTCGGGCCGGGACGGTTACGCCTCTTTGGACCCGGATGTGCGGCAGGGGGATATGCGGCCTCTGTTTGAGGCGATCCTGCGGCATGTGCCCGCCCCTGAGGGGGATCTCGACGGGCCACTGCAAATCCTGTTTTCCAACATTGATTACGACGATTATGTCGGCCGTATCGGTGTCGGCCGGGTGGAACGGGGCCAGGTGGCCAACGGACAGGCCGTTGTCTTATGCAAAAGCGACGGCTCTACTGTCAACGCCCGGATCGGCAAGCTTTATCAGTTCGAGGGGCTTAACCGGGTGGAACACGAGAGCGCGGCCCTCGGCGATATCGTCGCCGTGACCGGTATTCCCGGGCTGAATATCGGGGAAACCGTCTGCGCGCCCGATTGCGTGGAACCGCTGCCTTTTGTCCATATCGACGAGCCTACCATCTCCATGGTCTTCATGGTCAACAACAGCCCCTTCGCGGGTCGGGAAGGCAAATACGTCACCTCCCGGAATCTGCGGGACCGTCTGTTCAAAGAGGTGGAGACCAATGTCAGCATGCGGGTTAAGGAGACCGACTCCACCGATGCGTTTGAAGTGTCCGGCCGGGGCGAGCTGCATCTGTCCATCCTGATCGAGACGATGCGGCGCCAGGGGTTTGAATTCGCGGTCAGCCGCCCTCAGGTCATCTATAAACGGGATGCCGAGGGGCATTTGCTCGAACCGATGGAACTGCTGATGATCGAGGTGCCGGAGACATACGTGGGCGCCGTCATGGAAAAGCTCGGCAGCCGGCGGGCTGAAATTCTCAATATGGGTACCCGCGACACCGGCGTCAGCCATCTGGAATTCCGTCTGCCCTCCCGGGGATTGATGGGGTATCGTCAGCAGTTCCTGACCGATACCAATGGAAACGGAATTATGAACAGCGTATTTGACGGATATGAACCCTATAAGGGTGAAATACCTCAGCGCGTCCAAGGGTCTCTCGTGGTATTTGAATCGGGGGAGACGAGCGCCTACGGCCTCTTTAATGCACAGGAACGCGGCGCCTTGTTCGTCGGCCCGGGCGTGCCGGTCTACGAGGGGATGATCGTGGGCATGTCCCCTAAAAACGAGGATATCGCCGTCAATGTCTGTAAAAAGAAGCATGTCACCAACATGCGCGCCGCCGGTTCGGATGAGGCGCTCCGGCTCACCCCGCCGACCACCCTCTCCCTCGAACAATCGCTTGAATTCATCAACGACGATGAACTCGTCGAAGTGACGCCAAAGAATATTCGGCTGCGTAAACGCATTCTCTCAAAAGAACAGCGGATGAAAGAATCCGCCAAAAAAAAGGCCTGATACGCCTGACGGTATCCGGGGAGGTGGCGGCATGGCGCGTCCTCTGTGGACGGTGGGCGTCACGTGGATGGCAGTTCTCATCATGGCGGCATTTCTGCCGCTGAACGTGACGGTACTGTTCGCGGCCCTGTGCGCGCTTTTGTTTGTAGCTACATGTATGGTCTCCCCTTTGCGGCGAAAACGGGCGTTTCCTGTGGTGTTCCTTGCTGCGGGTATCGCCTTTTCTCTTTACGCCGCCCGTGAGATATGGGTATACCGTCCGGCCGTGCGCTGGAGCGGCCAGACCATCCCCGTGGAGGCCCAGGTCGTCGAGACCGGGAACGGGACGATTGCGCTGCGGGTGACAGAGGAAGGCGCGCTTCCCAAAGGAACCGGGATCACCTTGTATCTGGGTGACCAGTCGGAATATCCCGACCTTTACGACCGTGTGAGCGGCCGCCTGACGGTTATGGCAGACGATCCACCGTCTGTGCGGAACCTCGGGTATAAGGCGGGCGGATTTTACCTTACCGCCTTCCCGGAGGAATATGCAGGTGCCGCTCTGCACTATGAGGCTATGGAGCCGCCCTGGACAGCGGTATTCGAAAAAGCCGGCAGGCAAGCGCGCGATATCCTTCTGGCCCATCTGCCCGGTGATCGGGGCGAACTGGCCTCCCTCATCAGTGTGGGCCGTGGGGAACTGTCGGAGGAGGCCCTGGAGGATTTCCGCCTTTCCGGAGTGTCACACATCATTGCGGTATCCGGCCTGCATATGGCGGTTTTGTCCCAAGCGGTACTGTCTGTGTTGAAAAAATGCCGCCTGCCTTCCCGTGCGGCCTCTTTGCTGGCCGTCTTCGGCGTCGGCGGGTATATGGCTTTGGTGGGATTCCGTGCCTCGGTGGTCAGGGCCGGCATCCTTTGTATCGTGGTGTTGCTGGGCACCTGTATAAAGAGACGGGCGGATAGCCTGAATTCCATGGGCCTCGCCCTGATTCTGCTGCTGGCGGCCGATCCCTACGCCGCCTTTGACATCGGTTTGCAGCTTTCTTTTGCCGCTTGTCTGGGACTTCTTTGGCTGTATCCGTTTTTGCGGGAACATCTGCGTAGGTTTTGGGAGCCGGCAACGGACGCGGCAGCACCGCCGCACAGAAACCGATCAGCCGCCCCGATCTGGCGCCGAGCGTTCGGCAAACTCCTCGACGCGATCTGCATCACCCTGTCCGCGATGCTCCCGACCCTGCCTTTCACGGCATTCTGGTTCGGCAGTCTGTCCCTGATCGCGCCGTTGACCAACCTGTTTACCGTCTTTCCGGCCTCCCTTCTCCTCATGACGGTTTGCCTGGGTCTGACACTGTACAGCCTCCCCCTGTTTTCGGTTTTGGCAAAGCCGCTATTTCTGGCGGCCGGTCTCCTGTCGGACTATCTGCTGCGGATCACGCATCTCCTGGCCTCATTGCCTTTCGCCTCTGTGACCGTGCGGGACGGTTATCTGCTCCTTTGGTTGCCCGCTGCCCTGGGTTTACTGATTCTGGGCTGGCGCCTGTCCCGCAGCAAAGGGCTCCGCTGTGCCACCGCTTTGGCGGCAATCGCTCTGTTCTGCGGACTGTTTGTCCGCACCCTTTCCATGCGGGGCGTTACGACGTTGACCGTGGCACGCCGCACGGCGTCGCTGGAGGTGCTCATGGAACGGGACGGGCACGCGGGCGCCGTTCTGGTCGGGGAGTCCGACGGCTCGGCACTCGAAGCGATGCTTCGGGAACGCGGAATCGGGACACTGGATTTCCTGGTGGTGTCGGCCGGGGAGACGGACCGGTTGACGTGTCTTCCGGTGATCTTGGAGCGGTATATCGCGGATACCGTTTTTCTCTATCCGGACGGTCAGGCCTCCTGTGAGGTTATTGCGCCGGAGTTTGGCAGCGCCTATCCCCTCGAAAACGCCGCCTGTACCTTCTGGAGCGGGGGATCCCTTCTCTGGCGGGACGGGTTTGTCAAAATGGAAATAGAGAATACACGGCTGTTGTTCTGTTCGGAAGAGGGAAATGCCGCACAGCTTCCAGCCGATTGGAGAGAGACCCATCTGGTTTTGTACGGCGGAGAACCCCCTCTTCACGCGGGGGCGATCCGGGCGTCCGCCGGTGTGATGTCCTGCCCTACAGACGTTCTGCCTATCGCACTCAAAGGGATTCCACGGACAAGCTATCCCATCCGAATCGTGCAGCAGGGAGCGGAGGATTTGGCCTTGATGACCAGAGGGTGCGGAGATCTCACTTGGAAGGCGTGGCTGTAAACCGCGATACGGAAAGGAGACGGATGCATGCCCTGGACCGAAACACAACTTAAAAAGCATTTCAAGGAGTCCCCGCCCGCGAATCTCTACCTTTTGTTTGGAAGCGAGCCGTATCTGACCGCCCACTATGCCCGCCAGGCAGTGCGTTCGGCTATGGGGAAGGATGCCGAGCAGGATCCCCTCGGCGCTTTTAATCTTCAACGGTTCGACGGACAGGACAGTTCCTGGGACGCTATCGAGGAGGCGGCGCAGTCCCTGCCCCTGATGGCGGAACGCAAATGTGTCGTGGTGCGGGATTTTGATGTGACCGCCTCGTCGGTCCCTTTTGACCGGGTGTTGGAACTGGTCGGGGATCCTCCCGGGGAAACGGTCCTGATCTTCTGGATGGACACCGTTGTGCCGGATGGAAAAAAGAATGCCAAGTGGCGGCAATTCATCTCTGCCGTGGAAAAACATGGGATATGCGCGGAATTTAAGCCCAAAACCCCGGCTGAGACCGTCAAGCTGCTGTGCTCAGGGGCTGCCCGGAGAGGCTGCGTCCTGCGTCCGGAGAATGCCCGCCTGCTTCTCGAGCAATGCGGAGAAGGGTTGTATGGGCTGCTGGGCGAGCTGGACAAACTCTGTGCAATCGCCCTGGAACAGGAAGAGCCATCCAAGGAAATCACACGGACCATCATCGAAACCGCCGCCGCGAAAAATCTGGAAGCCTCGGTGTTCGATCTGTCCAAATCGCTGTTGCAGGGACGTTACGACGCGGCCTACCGGGTTTTGGACCGCTTGTTTTTTCATCGGGAGGAACCGGTGGCGATTCTCGCCGTACTCATATCCGCGTATGCGGATCTATATCGGGCAAAGGTAGCCGTGGCAGCAGGTGAACCGGTCGAATCCCTGTCGGAGGATTTCGCCTATAAGGGCAAAGAATTCCGCTTGCGTCACGCGGCCAGAGATGCGGCAAAGCTGTCCCTTCCCGCGCTGCGGGAGTGCCTGGAGGTGCTGGCACAGGCGGATATGCGGCTCAAATCTACCCGGATGGATAAACGAACCGTCCTGGAACAAACCGTTGCATCCCTGATTTTGACGGGAAAGCGGGACCGGCAGGGGGAGAAGCACGCGTGATACGGATTCGAGAGGCCATTGTCGTAGAAGGACGGTATGACCGCGCCCGTATGCAGGTGGTGGTGGAGGCCCTGATTGTCGAGACAGAAGGATTCCGGATATTCCGGGATAAGGAAAAACTGTCGTTGTTGAAGCGCCTGGCCGAATCACAGGGCCTGATCGTGCTGACCGACAGCGACGCGGCGGGATTTTTGATTCGAGACCGGCTGTCCGGCGCCGTACCGCCAGCCCAGGTCAAACACGCCTATATTCCGCAGATTCCAGGACGGGAAAGGCGGAAAACCGTGGCCTCCAAGGAAGGTCTCCTGGGCGTGGAGGGAATGGACGGATCGGTATTGATCGAGGCGCTGCGAAGGGCTGGAGCGACAATGGAAGGGGAAAGTCCGAACACCGCACCGCCCTTTTTGACGAAAAGCCGCTTATTTGAGGACGGGTTATCCGGTGCCGTGGGGAGCCGGGAGCGCCGGGAGTGTTTTCTAGCGTATTGGGGCCTACCCCGTTACCTGTCGGCCAACCGCCTTGTGGAGGTGATCAACGCCACCATGACCGAAGCCGAATACCGCAAGGCCTTAGCCGTCTGCGCCTCTCCCGGCACGGGAAAGGCCGCCGAAAAAGTAGGGGATACCTGTTGACAGAGCGGTTTCCCGGTGTTATAATAATGGCTGCGCTCAAGGTGTCGGGCGTCTCGATGCGAGAATGCTGGAACTGGCAGACAGGCACGTTTGAGGTGCGTGTGTCTTTGACGTACGGGTTCAAGTCCCGTTTCTCGCACCACGAAAGATTGTCGATTATGTCGGCAATCTTTTTTCTTTATACAATTTCGTCAAAATATTCACAGTGGAAAGGAGGAGGAAACATGCGGGATTTGACATTTTTGCTCCGTTATCTCGGCCCGTACCGAAAAGACATGGCGGCCGGCGCACTGCTGATCGTGATGGAAACCGGATTCGAACTGGTTATCCCAATCTTGATGGCGGATTTGATTGACGTTGGGGTTGCAAACCACGATTTGGCCTATATCCTAAACAAGGGTATTCAGATGGCGGTCTGCGCCTTGCTGTCGTTGGCAACAGGACTATTCTATGCCCGGTTTGCCGCCAGAGCCGCCTACGGATGGGGCGCGCGGATCCGGGAAGCCCAGTTTGAGCGGATCCAGCGTTACGCGTTTTCCAATCTGGATCATTTTGAATCCTCTTCCCTGATCACCCGTATGACAACCGATGTCACGGTGCTGCAAAATGCCATTAACGGCGGGTTTCGCCCAATGGTGCGGGGCCCTGTCATGCTGGTATTGGGAATCCTGCTTTCCTTTTGGATGAATCCGCGTCTGGCCCTGGTTTTTGTGCTGTGCGCGCCGGTTTTGGGGGTCCTCCTATTTTATATCGTACACAAGATTGCACCGAAGTATCCCCTCCTGCAAAAGGCGGTCGACCATTTGAACAGCACCGTTCAGGAAGGGCTGGCGGCCATTCGTGCGGTAAAGGCTTTCGTACGCGGAACATACGAGAATGAAAAATTCGAGCAAGTCAATAAAACGCTGATGGATACCAGCCAGAAAACCTACCGTTATGCCGTGTTGAATCTGCCGGCGTTTCAGTTGACCCTATATACTGCGGTGATTCTTATCATGTGGTTCGGTGGAAATATGATTCTGGACTCCACCCTTCAGGTGGGGGATCTGACCGGTTTTTTAAGCTATGTATTCCAGATTATGAACTCCATGATGATGATTTCCAACGTATTCCTGCTGTTGACCCGCTCTCTGGCAAGCGCGCACCGGATCCGCGAGGTATTGGATGAAAAAATCGTCCTGCTGTCTCCGGAAAACGGAGCAACCGAGATTCCCGACGGGAGCGTTTCGTTTGAGAATGTCTCTTTTAAGTACAATCCGGAGGCTCGGGAATATGCGCTGTCGGATGTCAGCCTGCGAATTGAGGCAGGCCAGACCGTGGGAATCCTGGGAGGAACCGGTTCGGCAAAGAGTACGCTGGTACAACTGATTCCCCGTCTGTATGACGCGACATCGGGCGTCGTCCGAGTAGGCGGGCGGGATGTCCGGGAATATGACCTGCATGCCCTGCGGGATGCGGTGGGAGTTGTGTTGCAAAAAAACGTTTTGTTTTCCGGCACGGTACGGGAAAACCTTTTGTGGGGCAATCCGCAGGCCGATGATGAGGCGATCTGGGAGGCCTGCCGGGCAGCCTGTGCCGCAGAATTCTTGCAGCGGATGCCCAAGGGACTGGACACGGAATTGGGACAGGGAGGCGTCAACCTTTCCGGTGGACAGAAGCAGAGGCTCTGTATCGCCCGCGCCCTGCTCAAGCATCCGAAAGTCCTGATATTTGACGATTCCACCAGCGCGGTCGACACCGCCACGGAGAGCGGGATTCGTACGGCCTTGGCTCGACTGACCGATGTCACAAAAATTATGATTGCCCAGCGGATCACCTCGGTGATGGAAACCGACCAGATTCTTGTCATGGACGATGGGCGCATCCATGCAGCCGGTACCCACGCGCATCTGCTGGAGCACGATGCAATCTACCAGGAGATTTATGCATCCCAGATGAAAGGGGCGGATATCCATGCCGGTTCGCCGGTTGAGCGCCAAAAAACCTAAAGATTTCCGCTATTCGCTGCAGACGTTGCTCTCCTATCTGGGGCGGCACCGTTTTTTGCTTCTGGCCGTCGCGATGCTGGCGGCCGTCAGCGCCCTGGCCAATCTTCTGGGGAACTATATGATCCGCCCGATTGTCAACGATTTGGCGGCGGGCGATAAGGAAAAGCTGATCTTCGGCGTCGCAGTGACAGCCGGTATCTATTTGATCGGGGCGGCATCTTCCTTCGGCTATACGCAGATCATGGTAAAGGCCGCGCAGAAGGTTCTGTTTGACATCCGCCGGGATTTATTTTCCCATCTCCAGACCTTACCCCTGCGCTTTTTTGACAGCCAGCGCCACGGCGATATCATGAGCTATTTTACGAACGATGTGGATACGATTTCAGATGCCCTGAACAACAGCTTTGCCATGGTTATCCAAAACTTTATCCAGTTAGTCGGAACGCTGCTCATCCTCTATCTCCTTAATTGGCGGCTGTCGCTGATTGTCACCGTCTGCTATATCGCCATGTTCCTGTATATTCGTTTCAGTGGACGGAAGAGCAAAGCTTTCTATGCGAAACAGCAGGCCTGCCTCGGGGATCTGGACGGCTATATTGAAGAAATGGTCAACGGGCAGAAAGTGGTGAAGGTCTTTAACCACGAACAAACAAGCATGAAAACCTTTCAAGCCAAAAATGAGGCGTTGCGCCAGTCGGGGACCGGCGCGCAGACTTTCGCCGCGACGATGATTCCGGCGGTGGTCAGCATTTCGTATGTCAACTATGCCCTTGTTGCCATTCTCGGCGGAATCATGGCCATGAACGGAACCACCGACATAGGAAGCCTGGCCAGTTACCTGGTATTCGTTCGGCAGGCGGCCGCCCCGATCAACCAGTTCACACAACAGAGCAGTTTCCTCCTGGCTGCGCTTGCCGGGGCGGAACGGGTATTTGAAGCGATGAATCAGCCCTCTGAAGTGGATGACGGACAGATCGACCTGGTCCGACAGGCGGGTACAGGTCAACAAAAGCCAGGATGGGCCTGGCGGAAAACAGACGGGACCTGTGTTCCCCTCCGGGGGGATGTGCGGTTTGAAGAGGTGGATTTCGGTTATGACAGCCGCCACCCCATCCTGAAGAAAATCCGTCTTTATGCAAAGCCCGGGCAGAAGATTGCGTTTGTCGGCTCGACTGGAGCCGGTAAAACCACGATAACCAATCTGATAAACCGGTTTTACGATGTTCAGGGCGGACGTGTGCTGTACGACGGATTCGATGTCCGGGACATCCGAAAGGACGCACTGCGCCGGTCGTTGGGGATTGTCTTACAGGATACCCATTTGTTTACCGGAAGCATCGCGGAAAACATCCGCTTTGGAAAACTGGATGCGACGGAAGATGAAATTCGGCAGGCCGCCCGGATTGCCAATGCCGACTCTTTTATCCGACGCCTTCCGCAGGGCTATGACACCATGATTACCTCAGACGGCGCCAACCTGTCCCAAGGGCAAAGACAGCTCTTGGCGATTGCCCGTGCCGCCATTGCCGATCCCCCAGTGCTGATTTTGGATGAAGCGACCTCCTCGATTGACACCCGCACGGAGGCACTGGTCGAAAAAGGCATGGACCGATTGATGGAAGGCCGGACGGTTTTTGTCATCGCCCACCGCTTGAGCACGGTACGCAACGCCGACGCCATCATGGTGTTGGAGCAGGGGGAAATTGTGGAGCGAGGAAATCACGAGGATCTGTTAGCGCAGAAGGGGATGTATTACCGTCTTTACCACGGCATGCTGGAGTTAAGCTGAAGACGCGGGGAAGGAGGCAAACCGCCTCCTGTAAACCCATCCGCGCGGTAATGAAACTCTTTTCCCGCCGCCCGCTCTCATCAGAGCGAATGCTTCCCTTTCAAAAGCCAGTCTTCGCGGCGGAGAACATAGACGATATGGGGCATATCAACCCCGTAATAATGCTTGACAAAGGCGTATTCCGGCCTCAGCCCGGTTCTTTCCGCCACTCTTTTGGAGGCTTCGTTCGTGTCCCGGATGATGCTGACCACCCGTGGTGCGTCCATCTGCGAAAACGCAAAATCCCGGCAGACAGCCGCCGCACGCGAGGCGTAACCGTTGTGCCAGAACCGCCGTTTGAGCAGATACCCGATCTCCAGTTCCGGACCGTGTGGGGTTTCCTGCATCGTCAGCCCCACCTGGCCGACGAATGCGCCGGTTCCGGCGTCGAGCAGGGCCCAAAGGCCAAAGCCATAACGGATATACCGCGCCTGCTGCCGTCCGAGCCAGGTATAAACCTCTTCCATGGTAAAGGCGTGTTCATAGGCGGTCATGGCGATTGGGTCCTGTAAAATTTCGCACAAATCCCCGACATCCTCTGCTGTAAGCGGACGGAAAAGAAGGCCGGGACCCTCTGGCAGGTGCATCGGCGATCACCCCCGTTTTATCGTGGTATTCTCATCGGAAGGGCCGGCGATCCTGTTCGTTCGGCGGCCGGATGTGGACAAACCCTCATGACACCGGTTTTCCGCATCGCGGGCGCCTTTGATATCGGATATGGCGATGCCCTTCCCTCTTGTTTATCGGCATTCCCGCAGCCCGGAAAGAAGCGCAACGGCTGCGGCAGGGATCAAACAGGACCGCGGAGGTCATCCGCGGTCCTGTTTGGGAATTCTTTAACCTACAAACGCCAATGGATTGGTTGTTTTTCCGTTAATGCGGATCTCAAAATGGAGATGCGGCCCGCTGCTGCGGCCGGTACTTCCCACTTTGGCGATGACCTGACCCTTCGATACCTTCTGCCCCGGCTCTACCAAAACCGAACTGCAGTGCGCATACATCGTCTGATACCCGCCGCCGTGATCAATGAGAACATAGCTGCCGTAGCTCATGCCCCAGCCGCTCGTGTTGGTCTTGACCACCACGCCGCCGTCGGCGGCGATAATGCTCTGTCCATAGATACCGCTGGATGAAATGTCGATACCGGAATGCGTTGAGCGTCCCCGCCGGCCATAAGGCGAAGTGATGTTGCGGGTGTAGGGCATCGGCCAAATAAACTTGCCTGTTGAAATACCATCGCCGGTATAAGCACTCGGATTCACTTTCTTGCCGCCGACAATGACCACCTTATCAACCGGCTCCCGGATGGTCTGTGTTGACAAGATATTCCGGGACTGTTCCACCCCGTCGATATACGTGACCTCAGCCGTCACCTTCTGCAGACCCTCCTGCCCTTGCGTCTGCACCTTTTCATAGCCCTCGTACTGTGAGGAATCCTGCACTTTTTTGGTCTGATAGTCCAGTGTCTGTTCATATTCGATGACCCGGGTCACCTGGACGCGCAGGAAAGACTGGGGTCTCTGCACCACCAACTCGTCCCCGATGTGGATCATATCCCCCTGTTCCGGGTTGAGGGCTTTGAGCTCGCTGATGGTCATGCCGTGCTTGCTGGCAATCCGGCTGTAAGAATCGCCGGGCACCGCCTCATACCGCTTTTCCACCACTGTCTGGGCGGTCAGATGGGCTTTCATGGCATCCGCGCTGATGGTGGAGGTTACCGGATACAGGCCGTCCACCACCTCCACTTTTTGCAAAAATTGGGCCTGATCGGTGCCGGTGCCATCCCGATAGCTGTCGAGGATGCTGTTGAGGATACTGTCCAGCCGGGCACGGGAAGTCACCGCCCCGATAAACCGGTCGTCCACATATAGGCCGCTCGCTTCGGTGATGGAATCGCTGGAAGAGGAGAGAATCCGATCACAGACCGCCGTTTCATCCAGCAGTTCCTCGTTGCGCACCACCGCCAAGGTAAGCTTGGGCATCCGTTCCACCTGGAAGGAATCGTCGGTATGGATAACCCGCTCGGCCGCCATGGCTGCGGCCGTGTCGAAAACCGATTCATCCGCGATATAGCCGAGCTTCTCACCGCCGTATTCCACTACCAGCCCATATTCCAAACCGCTCCAGTACTTGAGCGTAAAAACCATAAGGAACGCCGCGGCGACAGGCGCCGCGATATTGAAAAGGGTAAAAACCGCCTTTCGGTGACGCCTGACCGCCAGGAAAGGCAAAAGCAGGATCTGCAGCAGCCCCGCCGCAGGATGGCGCCTAAACGCCTGCGAAACCCGGCGCCCGGCCATCGCAAAACCCTGGCCGATCCGCCGGCATTCGCCGGCGAATGCGCGCAGATGACGCAGCAGTGCCCATTCCAAAAAACGATGCAGGACATGCCCCACAGGGGCAAGAAAACGGGAGGCCCCGTGGCCGAACATTCGGGCGATCCGAATGACTTGAACGCCGGTGACATAACACAGGCGGTACCCGGCGGCTACCCCTCTGGCGGCAGCCGTACGGACCCGCATCCACAGAATCCCCATCCCCCGCGCGGTGCGGCGAGCAAGGGCCGGGATCTTATCTTGAAAAAACAACGGTACTCACTCCCTCATTGCCGTCCAGACCGGCGTTGTCGGCTCCGGTCGGATTCACAAAGACTGGGCGGATATCCGTCCTTTAAAAGTTACAACTTTGTAACAACCTGTTCTCTATTATACTCAAAATTTTCCGGAAAGCAACCTCTCCTTTCCAACTTTATACTTTTTTGTTATAATATTTTGCACATAAACAATTTTATTTGTTAATAATATACATTTACAGGCCGCTTTTTTCTTATAATAACCGACAGAATATCCAATATTTTCCTACCCAACTGAATGGCCAGACAGGAAACCGTTGGGAAAGGGTGTGTTCCATTGGTAAAAATGCGAAACCGGTATAATTTCATCTCCTGCATCCGATACTAACTATGCGCAGCAATGCGTAATTTCACAAATGAAGGTGGATGAAGGAGTGAAGAACGTGCTGGACAGACTGGCCCTGATCCTTGTTGTCATTGGCGCCATCAACTGGGGCAGCATCGGCTTGTTCCAATTCGACATAGTGGGATGGGCTTTTGGCGGACAGGGCGCCGCGGTCAGCCGAGTGATCTACACCATTGTCGCCTTGGCCGGTATCTGGTGCATTTCCTTGTTTTTCCGGGAACGGGAGGAAATTCTCGAGCATCACGACTGATCGGTCACATAAAAAGAGCGGGAGTGCGGTGAGCATCCCGCTCTTTTTACATAGTCCGGATACTGCATCGGTCGTCCCGCGTTTTGTATCATCCCGCTCCTTTTCGCCCATACTAGGGTAAAATCCGGAAAGCGGGGATGGATATGCGCCCGGCCAAACTGGCCCGTATACAACTAAAGGGAAACTGGAACGGGGCGATCACCGTTCAGTGCATCGTGCTGGCAGCCGACATTCTGCTCACCGTTTCGGAATTCAGCGCACTGATCCTGATGGGGCTCGGAGTGGACCAGGGAATTTCCATAGACGGGCTTTTGCAGGGGCGGGACAACGGCTGGCGTCTCGGGATCCTCGGCATGGCGCTGCTGGCCGATCTGCTCCTCACCTCTCCCCTGCGGGCCGGACAGGCTGCCTATTACCGTCTTCTATCCGATCCCGGCCCGCCTCCGCTCCATCCGGTTTCCGAGGTGACAGACGACAACGGCACGCATCTGGTAGCCAGTGCGGAACCGGATCCCGCCGCGCAGACGGTTCCTACCCGTATCATTTGGCGTTTCTATCGCGCAAAATGGTACGGCAAGGCTATACGCTGGCGCCTGTCCCTTTGGGGACTGCGCGCGTTTTGGAGCGTGGTCTTTATCGCTCCCGCCGCCCTGACGCTTGGATATGGGGACTGGCTGCGGCGCGGGGGCGGCAACACCGCGCTGACAGAAATCACCATGCTTTTTTCAATCATATTCGGGCTGTTTGCGCTCATCGCCGGGTTTATTGCCGTGGAACTGGTCATGCTGCGGTATATGCCCTCCGGCTATCTGTTGGCCGAACAGCCGACGGTCCGGGCGGCGGTCCGGGAATCCAGACACCTGATGAAAGGGCGGGTGGGTGACATGGCCTGGCTGTACCTGGGCTTTTCCGGCTGGCTGTTCGCCTGTTTCGCTTTTCTGCCTTATTTTTATGTTTCCCCCCTGTTTTTGACCGTACGGGCGGGGGCTGTCCACCGCCTGCAAAGGATCTCTCCCACCGACGTGCCTTCCCCGGTATCCCGTGTCCGCCGCCGGCATAAAGCTCCGCGCCGGCGCCATGCCTGAATGATTTTTGACCGGAACAAAAGAGGGCCCGGCCCATATTCTCATAAATCCCGTTATCCCGCTTTTTTCGGATGCGTTGCCGATCTTGTGGAGTCGCAACGCATCCTTATTTCGTTGTGCGGGCGCCGGAACCCGGCTATTTTCCGGTGGCGTCTGCGGGTGAGTGTATGGCAGGCATCCTTGCGCCGCGATGCGAATCGGTGATTGGCCCTTGCCAATCCCGCAGCCCCTCTTTTTCGCGCGGCGTTGCCGCCGGGAATTTTCATCAGCCGGGGACTATATGTGGCCCTTTTCCCTTGTCAGGCCGTCCTTTTCAGAGTATAATAATAGGATAGCATCCCGGAAAGGAGGCGCGGCATCTTCATGTCTCTGTTTTCACTCAAACGCATTGCAGGGGAGGCCCAAAACCGTCAGACCTATCTGCGCGGTGTCTCTTGTTACAACGCCGGCAAAGTCGGCCGCGTCATCCGGGATCGGGACGACTTTTACGAGGAATTCTTGCATGCCGACGTGGAAAACGATGCCCGCGACGGGTATTATCACGTCGAGGTGGGTTTCGGCCCTCAGGGTGACGCCGATTTTTATGACTGCGGCTGCGAAGCATACCGTCAGGGGAACGGCGCCTGCCAGCACATCGTCGCGGTGATGGTTCACAAATACTATGCCGATATGCTCACCGGCCTGTCCTCCCCGCCTTTGGCGCAGGGGAAAGCTGCCTTGGCCGCCCGTACCGATGAATCGGCCCGCCGGATGATGAACCGCTATCTCTCCCGTCAGGCGGCCGAACTGGTCGCCCATTCCACGGCCGGACAGGAGCCGGTATTTTTATCTCCTATCCTGCGTTTGGGGCAGAGGCAGGCGGAACTATCCTTCACCCTCGGACGCCGCCGTCCCTATGTGCTCAAAGATATCGGGAAGTTCTGCGAAGATGTGAAAAAGCGGGAAACCGTGGAATACGGGAGACAACTGCGCTTTCTCCATCATCCGGGCAGTTTCGATCCGGACAGCCGGAACCTGCTCTCTTTTCTGCTCGACACCTACGAAGACATCGCGCATCCGCAGCGGGGTTCCATCGGCTCTCTGCATCCTCATATCGGCCGGGATCTGCTCCTCAGTCCCGCCGCGCTCGACCGCTTTTTTTCCGTATGCGAGGGACGGGACATCACCCTGCGGGGAGACGGACCGGATCTTCATTCCCTGCGTTTGAAGACCGGCAACCCCGTCCTGACGCTCGATGTTCAGCGTTCGGATGTGAAAAAGGGATTCCAATTCTCGGGGGATCCTTTTTCGGTGGTGTGCGGCACCGAGTCGATCTATGTCGCCAAAGACGGCGTCTTGGCCCGCTGCACACCCGATTATGCAGAACAAATGCGGGATTTTCTGCCTGCGCTTCAGGCGTCCGGCTATACCCTTTTCATCGCGGATGAGGACATGCCGGATTTCTGCGGCAGTGTACTGCCCGTTGTCGGACGATTCATGGAATTGACCGGTCAGGCCGACCAGTTGGAACCCTATCTCCCAGAGGATCCCGAAATGGAAATCACCCTCGATTCCCCCGAACCCGGCCTTATCACCGCCCGGGTGTACAGTTGTTACGGTGGGGAAAAGGTCCCGCTTCTCGACCTGTCCGGCAATTCTCTGATGGAGGGCGGCCCCAGACGCAACCGTCTGGAAGAGTTCCGTTTCCGGTTGGTCATCCAACAGTATTTTCCAAACTGCGTCCCCTCCTCCGGCCTGATGGTCTGCCGGATGGACGACGACGAACTATACCGTTTTTTAACCGAGGGGCTTGCGGAGTTGCACGAGATCGGCACCGTCCGTCTCTCCGAGAATTTCCGAAACCTGGAGCTTGCTCCCATCCCCCGTTTGTCGGTCGGGGTCGGTTTGTCGGGCGGCCTGCTCGATTTTGAATTCGATACGGAGGGCCTTGATACCGCCGAGCTCATGCGGGTTGTGGAAAGCTATCGCCGCCGTCAGCCCTATCATCGCTTAAAAAACGGCCGGTTTGTCCCAATGGAAGGATCGCTTAAGGAATTCGCCCAGCTGGCCGATGGCCTGGAACTCGGGGAGGAGGAACTCTCCGCAGGCCGTGCCCGCTTGCCGGCTTACCGGGCACTGTATCTCGACCGTGTGCTTCACGACAGCACCTCGTCCGATTTCCGTCAGGACCGCCGTTTCAGCGAATTGATCCGCCGCGTCCATCATGCCGCCGATGCCGGTTTTCATCCGCCTGCCTCATTGGAAGAGGTGCTGCGTCCGTATCAGAAGACCGGGTACCGTTGGCTGAAAACGATGGAAGAATATGGATTCGGCGGCATTCTCGCCGACGACATGGGGCTGGGAAAAACTTTGGAGGTCCTGTCCCTATTTCTTGCCGCCAAAGAGGCGGGGCAGCCGGGCCCGTCCCTCGTGGTCTGTCCCGCCTCGCTGATTCTCAACTGGGAGAGCGAAACCCGGCGGTTCGCCCCATCCCTGACCGTACTGCCCATCCTCGGCGGCGCCGAGCAGAGGGAGGCCGCCATCGCCGATATCGGGCAATATGACGTGGCGATCACCTCCTACGACCTGCTCAAACGGGACATGGCGTTGTATCAAAAGATCACGTTTCATTATCTTGTCCTCGATGAAGCCCAATATATCAAGAACCATGCCACTCAGAACGCCAGGGCGGTCAAGACGCTCCACAGCCGCCAGCGTTTTGCCCTGACCGGTACCCCCATTGAAAACCGCCTGAGCGAACTGTGGAGCATCTTCGATTTTCTCATGCCGGGGTTTCTGCACCGCTACAACCGTTTCCAGGAGCGCTTTGAACGGCCCATCGTCAAAAATGCCGATGCCGAGGCGCTCGAACGGCTGCACCGCATGACTTCTCCCTTTGTCCTCCGCCGCTTAAAACGGGATGTTCTGCACGACCTGCCCGAGAAAACCGAAAGCATCCGCGCCTGTGTGATGGGAGAGGAACAGCGCGCCCTCTACCTCGGGAACGTACTCAAGGCCCGGGAACGGCTCGCCAGTCTCGCCCTGAACAATCCAGACAGCAGCCGTATGGCCCTGCTCTCTCTGCTCACCCGCCTGCGCCAGATCTGCTGTGACCCCGCCCTTTGTTATGAAGATTATACAGGCGGGAGTACCAAGCTCGACAGCTGCCTGGAACTGCTGCGTGAGGCCGCCGATGGCGGACACAAGGTGTTGCTTTTTTCACAGTTCACCTCCATGCTCGCGATCCTGGAAGACCGCCTGAAACGGGAAGGGATGACCTTCTACACGCTGCAGGGCTCCACTTCCAAGAAAAAAAGAGCCGCCCTGGTGGAAGCCTTCAACCGGGACGCAACCCAGGTTTTTCTCATTTCCCTGAAAGCCGGCGGCACCGGCCTCAACCTGACCGGCGCCGATGTGGTCATTCATTACGACCCCTGGTGGAACCTTTCCGCCCAGGAACAGGCCACCGACCGGGCTTACCGTATCGGACAGAAAAACAATGTGCAGGTCTATAAGCTGATCGTCCGCGATACCGTCGAAGAAAAAATCCTCCGTCTTCAGGAGAGTAAAAAGGAACTGGCGGATGCCGTGATCCGGCAAGGCGGCCCCCTCCTCACCCTTACCCCGGATGAGATCGCCGGACTGCTTGGATAGCGGCGTCAAAAGCGGATATGGGGATGGAGATGAGTCAAACAGGGAACGGCTTCTCTCCGGAATACCGCTTTCCTTCGTCAGGACAGCACCCGCGATTTTCTCCGATTACGGCTATAAGCACAACGCAAACAAAACCGGCGCCGTTCAAAAAACGGCGCCGGTTTGTGTCGTTTGGTCTATTGACGGTTGGTTTTTCCGCCTGTTTCCTCTGGTCCCAGCCATTTCCTGCCGGGTCAGGCATCGCCGCACAGAGCCATCACCGGCCGGTGCCCATAAAGAACAGCGCGACGGTGCCGGGGCCGGAATGGCTACCGATCACCGCGCCGATGTTGTGAATCAGGAATTTCTGCACGCCCAGGGCCTCCCGCACATATTGAGCGGTTTTCTCCGCGTCCTCTTTCGCGTCGCCGTGGGAAATAAACACCATTTGATCCTTGGCATTGGGCAGCGCGGTTTCCTTCATTTTAGCCGCGAGTGCTTTTAAGGACGCATCCCGGCCCCGCACCTTGCTCATCAAAATCAAATGCCCCTCGTTGTCCACATGCAATACCGGCTTGATCCCGAGCAGGGATCCAAATACAGCGGAGGTCTTGGACACCCGCCCGCCCCGATGCAGATGCATCAGGTCGTCTACCGTGAACCAATGGCACAAATGCAGCTTGTTTTCTTCCAGCCATTTGGCGTTTTCATCAATGCTCATGCCCGCTTTGCGGTTTTCATCCGCATAATATACCAGCAGCCCCTCGCCCATGGATGCGGCCAAAGAATCCACTACCAAAATCTTCCGGTCGGGATATTTTCCGCGAAGTTCCTCCGCGCCGCGGGCACAGGACTCATAGGTGCCGGACAGACCGCTCGAAAACGCAATGTGCAGCACGTCCTCGCCCGCAGCCAGAAATGGTTCCACAAAATCGACGAACTCGTAGGTATTGACCTGCATCGTGGATGCCGTCTCCCCTTGACGGAGCCGGTCATAGAACTCCTTGGATGTCATGTTCAGGCCGGGGCCTTCGCGGTATTCCTCCCCGCCGATTTGAAACGCCATACCGACGCAGACGATCCCGCGCTCATTCAAAAACTCCTGCGGCAAATCCGCTGTAGATTCGGTCGTAATACGGTAGCTCATATCGTTCCTCCTGCGACAATCTCGTTTTCAAGACCATGTTACATTATTTCGCTTGACATGTCAAGGTATACCTTCAAAAATTTCCATTGAACCGCTCCTGCTTCGTTGCCCGGGCGGGGACAGTCTCCAGGGCCGTTTTCGCCGGGCGGGCTGTTTCAAACAATAGGGTATCCCCCGGTAGAATCGGAGGCATCCCTACGCAGCCAAAACCGCCGCACGTGTCGTGCGGCGGTTCGCAGAGTATTGTCATTTATTGTGAAAGTGAATCGCATTCTGAGAGGAGGCAGAGCCTACCGGGATACCCCGCCGTATGAGTTCCTTCGCCGGAAAGCAATCGGTAAGGGGATGTACGCGGTGGCCCAGATACACCCGGCAGGCCGAATCCCCAATCGCCATCACCATCATGAAAACCCCGACCAGCTTCGGACTGAGCAAGGGGTAATCCACCATGCTGTTCATCACAAACCCTGCGGCAAAGGCCAAAAACACCCCGCCGAGCAGATGGGTTTCCGCCGAATGGGTCATCAAATCCATCCCACGGCGCACGATCTTCCATCCCATCATAATCATCAGCGTCAAAGAAATGAGGCCGCCTTCCATGAGCAGCTGCAGCACCAGATTGTGGGCATGGGGCGCATTCACCCCGGATTCCAGCAGCACGTCCCAGAAGTTTTCCACCCCGGGTCCCAGGCCGAATATCGGGCTTTTCCCAAACGTTTTCAGCGCGACCTCCCAGATGGAGAAGCGTTCTGCAATGCTGAAGTCCACGCCGCCAATCGACAGGAAACGGGAGATGACCGACTGGGGGACCAGCAACAGCATGGAGATGAAGGAGAGCAGGAAGGGCACAATCCGTTTGGCATTGGTGATGCAAAGGATGAGAAGGATAACCAAAAGGCCGAGATAACTCCCCCGGGAAAAAGAGAAAGCAACGCCGCATACGGCAAATATTAGGCAGAACCGGCACAGAAGGCGCACCCCGGTCCGCCGTCCGCCGAAAGCGTAATACACCACAAAGGGGATCACCATCACCAGGTATTCGCCCACTATGTTGGGGTTGGTGAACGTCGAACTGAAACGCATCTCCAGGATGGTGATATTGATGTCCATGGGGATCCATTCCATCACAATGTTGTCGATCCAGCTCCAAAACTGGTTGGAGACGGGAATGCCGAACACACAGTTGAGGACATACTGGGCCAACCCCACCAGGCCCACGATGCCAGCGGTCACCGATATACAGAATAAAGCCGTATCAAAACGGTGCCGGTTGGTCATCACCGTCGTCATCGCCAGATAGACGAGGAACATCACCAGCCACATGAGAAATGTCGCAAAGCTGTTGAAGGGATGTTTGGAATATAACACGCCAAAAGCGGTATACAGCATAAAGAAAAGGAGCAGCTTTCCGATGGGACCCACGGAGAGGACGCGGCCCCGCCGCTTGGCATCGACGTTGGCGGCTACTACGGCGCCAATCGCCAGCAGGGGCGCGATGTATTCCGGAAACAAGGGAATAACCGCCACCATCAGCAAAGCCAACAGCCAAGGCTGGCTGAGTGTCGCTTTCCAATCCTCGATCCGTGCTTTCATCCTCGTCACCCCTTTCCCAAATTTCACAAAAAGATTCTGCTTTCTTTGGCACTATACCATATTTGACCCCTGGATTCAACTTTTATTACAAAGCTGTTATTTTTTTTGGACATTCGAATAGGATTACCGTCTGGAGTACAAGCTCTTTGTATGAGAGGATGAGAAAGAAGGAAAATCCCGGACATTTTTCCATCAAATTTGACTTTTTACAGGCGGCTTCGTATACTGTGAAACAAGCCGGATAGCCATAGGAGGGAGAGAGCATGAACAAATTGAGACACGGTTTTGCCTATGGCGCGTCGATTTTGTGCCTTGCCCTCCTGGGATGCGCCGGATGCCGTGGAAAAAACCAGCCGGCCGGCCGCAGTGGATTCGCTTTGGATACCGCCGTGTCGATCACTCTCTATGCGTTATCAGCCGACGCGCCTTCTGCCGAGGCTCTGCTTGACGGCTGTTTTGCCGAATTGACCCGATATGAGCAGCTTTTGAGTGCGGAACGGGAAGAAAGCGAGATCGGGCGCCTCAATCGAGCGGAGGGAAACCCGGTCACTGTGTCGGAGGAAACCGCCGAACTGCTTCAAATCGGCCTTCGCTATGGCGAACTTACAAACGGCGCCCTGGACATCACCATCCGCCCGGCGAGCCGTTTGTGGGATTTTCGGGGCAACCCGGTTCTGCCCGATCCCGCCGCCCTATCCGCTGCGGCGGAACTGGTGGATTACCGGAATCTGCAGCTCGACGGGTTTACCGCGCGGCTGGCCGATAAGAGTGCCGCCGTGGACCTAGGCGGCATCGCTAAAGGCTATATCGCCGACCGCCTCACCTCTTACCTGACGGAAAACGGCGTCAAAAGCGCCCTGATCGACCTGGGCGGCAATATCGCTGTCATAGGGGACAAGGAGGGGAAAGACTGGAAAATCGGCATTCGTGATCCGGCCGATAACCAGGAATTGGCTGCCGTCATTCCCGTGCAAAACGCCTCGGTGGTCACATCGGGGACTTATGAGCGCGGGTTTTGGCTGGACGGCGTGCGGTATCATCATCTGTTGGACCCCGAGACCGGATGGCCGGTACAAAACGGCCTGGCCTCTGTCACCATCGTATCCCCTCATTCGGTGGACGGAGATGCCCTGTCCACCGCTTGTTTTGTTTTGGGCGAGGAAAAAGCCTTGTCGCTCATCGAAGCCCTGCCCGGTGTCGAAGCCCTTTTTATCCGGGACGACGGCAGTTTGAGCGCCACCTCCGGCCTTATTTATACCCTACCCGCCGCATAGCCTCCTCATTCCTCCTAATCTTTCCTGACAGAGAGAAATACAGTGAAAAATGGTACATAATGCAGAGAGTTTGGTGCTTGTCATCGGCCAAAGTTTCCGTATAATGTGAAATAGACCGGATTGGTACGAGAGGAGGGGCCTTAAATGGATAAAATTTACGGTGTGGTGTTAATCGGCTGTGGCCATATCGGAGAAGAACATATCGCGCAAATCTATTACCGGGAGAACATCCGGATCGTCGCCGTTGTAGACGCGGACGAACAAAAGGCCCGGCTCTTTGCGGCCAAATACGGGGCCGACCGGTATGGCATCGACTACCACGAGTTTATCACCCGCAGCGATGTGGACATTGTGATTATCGCCACGTATGTCAGCACCCATGTCACCATCCTGCGAGACTGTGTGGTGGCAGGCAAGCATGTGCTGTGCGAGAAGCCCATCGCCGCCAACGCGCAGGACGGCCGGGAGTTCTACCGCCTGGCCCAAAACGGCCACTCCCAGGTATTGGTGGCGCATATCCTCCGGCGCAACGCTTCCTATATCCGGATCCGGGACCTGATCCGCTCCGGTGTGATCGGGCGGCTCAAAACTGTCCGCATGACCCAAAACCATCACGCACTTGATTGGAGCCGTTACCGCCGGCTGCTGGAGGACTGTTCCCCCATTCTGGACTGCGGTGTGCATTATTTCGACGTACTCCAGTGGTTCACCGGTTCCCCCATCGTTGAGGTGATGGGAATGGGGACCGCAGTGGATGCGGATTTGGAACCCGGCCAGATCAATTACGGCATCGTGACAATGCGGCTGGAAGACGGTACGATGGGCTATTATGAGGCCGGCTGGGGACGCACCTTCGCCTCCGGAAACGTCAAACAGTTCATTGGGGACCAGGGACATATCACGCTGACCATGCAGGCGGCTCGCGGCACGCATGTGGAAATGGGGGACCTGATCGAGGTCTATCATGCGCCGTCCGATACCTATGAGCAGATCAACGTCGAGGCTATATACAAGGACATGTGGGGGCAGCTTTCCTCCCTGATCGACCGTATAGAGGGGCGCCCCACCGACGCCCCCACCATTGAGGAAGCCTACAGCGCCTTCCGTGCTGCTCTGGCGGCTGATCGGGCGATTCGCACCAACTCGGTTGTCCGCGTTTCCGATCTCCCGGAAACAACGGCCATATAACGTCGGAGTAACGGGTCGCGCTTACGCACACATACATAGGCCGGCAAAGCCGTGCTTCGCGTTCATCAGCATAGGACGCGAAAGGCAGGCCATATTATAAACTCAAGGGGCTGCTGCAAAGACCTATTTTGCAGCAGCCCCTTTTTTCTGGTTTATAGAATTTCGTTTTAGCGGCCTTGCACGGCCCGGCTCAAAGATTACGGATTCTCATTGGATTCATCCTTAAGATTATCCAACGCCACCCGGATGGCTTCGATGACAAATGCCGAAAAAGTGCAATCCCGTCCCTTAATGGCTTCCTCCACTCCGTCAATCAAGTCATTGGGGATCCGAATACACTTGTTGGTGGTCGGCGGAACGGATGGTATCTTAAATTTCCTCATCATATCTCTCCCGTATCCTTCAATTACGTCTGCCCTTATTATGCATAATTTTTGCATGTGAATATGTATCACATATGTATTGCATTTTTTTGCCATATATGATATGATGAAGACAAATCCGATGATGACATCTTGAGCGGGTGATTCGTGACTTCGCCTGTAACTCTTTATGTGTTTTCCTCCAATGGCTTTCCCCTTTCTATTTCCCCATAACAGCACAGCCGGTGCGGCAATGGCCGCATCGGCTGTGCTGTTTCGTCCTAAAACGCCGGGTTCTTCGCGTTTACTGGATAAAATGGAACAGATTGCCGATCACTGGCAGTGGCTTCGTCTTTCCCTGAGAGGCATTGACAATCCCAAGGATCGCCAATATCAGGCATAAGAACCCCAAAATCCCGCCGACAATTGAAAAGAGCCACCCCAGGAAGGGAATGCTGGACAAAATGGTAATGGCGCTCGATATCACTTCCAAAAGAAAGAGAATCAGCCCTTGATTGGTGTGGAATTTGACATCCGGATCCTCCTTTTCTATAAACAGACCCAGTATCCACAGAATGCCTATGTAATCCAGGATGGATACAACCTTGGCCGCCGACTGGTTTCTTGCCATACAACATACCCGCTTTCCTATAAATTTGTTATGTACCGGGTCCCTGTGGAAGCGGCCCGGGGGAGACTTTGATATCCCCCGGCACCAAACAGGAGCCAGGGGTGCCGGTCTATTGGGGAGCATCCGGCGTGGACAGCGCCCGGCCGCGCGGTCCATGCCTGCCGGCTGGCATGGAGACGACTACCCTTTGGCATCATACCAGGTCTTTCCCACGTGGACATCGGCGGACAGTTTGACCGACAAATCGGCCGCCCCTTCCATTTCCTCCTTGAGCAGCGCGGCGGCGCGTTCCGCTTCGTCTTCGGGCGCTTCCACGATCAGCTCATCGTGTACCTGCAGGATCAGTCTGGCCTGCATCCCTTCCTCTGCCAGTCTCCGATAGACCCGCACCATCGCACGCTTGATAATGTCCGCCGCGGTCCCCTGTATCGGCATGTTCCGCGCGACCCTTTCTCCAAAGGAACGGGTGACGCCGTTGGACGCACGCAGTTCGGGCAGGGGGCGCCGTCTGCCGTATAGGGTCTTGGCATACCCGCAGGCCTTAGCCTCTTCGATTAGGCGGTCCATAAACCCGGCCACCGCCCCGTAGTGGCGGAGATACTCCTCGATATAGGTCTTTGCCTCGGCATAGCTGACATGAATATCCTGGGAGAGGGAATGCGCGCCAATCCCATAGACGATCCCGAAATTGACCGCCTTGGCACGGGACCGCATCAGAGGGGTCACGAGATCTTCGGGCACGCCGAAAACCTGGGAGGCGGTGATGCGGTGAATATCGGCACCGGTATTGAACGCCTCGATCATGGTGGGATCGCCCGCCATATGGGCGAGGACCCGCAGTTCAATCTGAGAATAATCGGCGTCACAAAGTACCCATCCCTCCCGGGCCCGGAAAAAGCGGCGGAGTTCCCGCCCCAGTTCCTGGCGGACCGGAATATTCTGCAAATTGGGTTCGGTTGAAGATATCCGGCCGGTGCGGGTCTCGGTCTGATTGAAGGAAGAATGGATCCGCCCATCCGGTCCAACGACTTTAAGCAGGCCGTCGCAATAAGTCGACTTGAGTTTGGACAAGGTCCGGTAATCGAGCAGCATCTCCACCACCGGATGAGCATTCCGCAGACTTTCGAGTACCGCCGCGCTGGTGGAATACCCCGTCTTGGTCTTCTTTTTGGCGGGCAGCCCCAAATCCTCGAACAGGGCAACCGCAAGCTGTTTCGGGGAATTGAGGTTGAACGCGTATCCCACCGCTTCGGTGATCTGCGCCTGGATCGCGGTGATGCGGTTCTCCAGCAGAGCGCCGAATTCCGCGATGCCCTTCACATCCACCGCAAAACCGACGGATTCCATATCCGCCAGCACTCCCGCCAGAGGAATCTCGATCTCGCGGAGCAGAGCCCCCATCTCCCGCTCCTGCAATTCCCGCTCCAAACGGTCAGATAAGGGGGAGAAGATGCCGGCTTGGGCGGGGATGCCCTCCTCTGCCGGCTGTGAAATGCCGTATTCCTGCGCGAGCCGGGACAACGCATACCCCGAAGCCAGAGGATTGAGCAGATATCCCGCCAGCATCGTATCCATGCCCACCGGCCCGAGGCCGGGACCGTCTTCCGGCCTCTCCCGAATCAACAGGGATGACAAAGCCTTGACATCGTGGGTACGTTTCTCCACGGTATCATTCCGCAGCAAAGCAAGCAGTTCCGGATATGCGGTATCCTCCCGTGCGATATACACGGCCGCGCGGCCGGCATCCGTCTCGGCCATACACCAAAACCCGGCGAGCACCCCTTCCTCCATCACAGGCAGAAAATCCAGACTGTTCGCCTCCCGCACACGAGCGAGCAGATCCGAAACAGACAGCCGGATCAGGGGCTTCACCGGGGATGTGTTTCCTTCCGGGGAAACCTCCGGTGCGGATAAGGGATCATTGAGCCCCATTTTTTCCGCGAGTTTGAACAACTCCAGCTGCGCCATCCGGCGGGCGAGTTCCTCCCGCCTGACCGGTTTGAGCGTATAGGCATCCATATCGGTGTCCACCGGCGCCTGACAGCAGATGGTGCCGAGTTCCCGGCTCAGATAGGCGCTATCCTTCCCTGCGGCCAGCTTGTTCCGCACCCCCTCCCGGATCTCCGGGGAATCCAGATGCGCGTACAGTTCATCCAGGGTATGAAAGGCATGCAGCAGGCTGAGGGCCGTCTTCTCCCCTATGCCGGGCACACCCGGAATGTTGTCGCTCGCGTCTCCCATCAGCGCCTTGAGATCAATGAGCTGGGCAGGCAAAAGTCCGTACTTTTCCTCAATCGCGGCAATATCATAGGCGGTTGTGTCAGGCCGCCCCATTTTTGTCGCAGCGAGAAGCACCGTCACTTTCTCCCCCACGAGCTGGAGGGCATCCCGGTCCCCCGTGGCAATGAAGCAGTCCCCCCCCTGCCGTACGGCGGCGGCAGACAGAGTTCCCAGAATATCGTCGGCCTCGTATCCATCCTGTTCCACGACGGCACACCCCATCAGGTCAAGCAGTTCCTTAATGACCGGGAGCTGTTCCGCGAGTTCATCCGGCATCCCTTTTCTTCCCGCCTTATACGCCGCGTAGCGTTGATGCCGGAATGTCGGCGCCTTGCGGTCAAAGGCAACCGCTATGCGGTCTGGACCGGTCTGATCCCGCAGTTTATGAAAGATATTAAGAAATCCCACCACTGCATTGGTATAGTGCCCATCTTTCGTCGTGAGCAGTTTAATACCGTAAAACGCCCGGTTGAGGATGCTGTTTCCATCGAGAACCAGTAAACGCATACCCAGTCCGCCTTCCGTCGCAAGATGATTGCCTTTGAACAGTATACCACGAATCGCGGCGAATTGCACGTCCATTCCCGTTTTCCGCCTTTTGCAGGTTCTCCCTTTCCCCCGAACGGCAACCAGGGCGGCACGGAAAAAAGTCAAACCACGCCGTCCTCCTCAAAACTGGCGGACGGACTGGTCAAGTCAAATAGCAGACGGTTATCCCGGATAAAGCGGTACCGAACCGTACAGTAGGCATGCTCGTGGATGGTGCGGGCCATCCGGCCGATGGCCGGGGCCTTCAGTGGATGGGCAGACGCCTCTAGGAGTTCGGCCTCCAGACGGCTTTTCCCTTCGGTCAGAACCACCCGTCCCTGTTCCCACAGGGCAACTCTGGCCCCCGTGTAGGTAGCCATCCGGATTTCCCTGCCTTTATCCCAGACGGCGGCGATACAACCCGTGAATCGAATTCCCCCATAAGGGATCGTCGCCACCGACAACATCACACCGGCCGTACGGCCGGCAAACGTATTGCACTGCGTCCAGGTATACCGCTTGGGGAAGGAGCGGCCGCGATCTCCCTCGATATATCCGGTTCCTCCGGAAAGGTCGAACATTCTGCCGTTCAAGCGGATTTGCCCGTGCAGGCTGTGACCCAGGCTCACCACCGTATGACGGCACTCCATCCCCGGAGCGAACCGGAATGGCCCCATGATATCGGACCGGGGGCATGCGGGAAACCCAAAACGGATCTTTCCCCGCAAGGACAGGCCGGGCGCCTCCACGCACAGGCGTATCCCTTCCCGGGTAAATACGGAATCCCCCAACCGGACGGCCAGCCGGTCGCAGCTCCGCTCGAATTCGTCCATGGAATAAGGGATAAACCAAGAGTTTTTGCGGTCAATCACCTGAAGGAAAGCGCCCTGTTTTCCCTCCCTCTCCACATAATACCCCGGAATCAGGGCCAGGGTTTCCCCTTCCCATTGCTGTTTGAAATACCAGCCCTCGAAATAAGGTCCGCGCTTCGGCATTGAATCGGCCTCCCATCGCATTTTCTTCATCCAGTATGGGCGGCACAGGCGGGATTTATCCGGCGGTCCCATAGGAACCCGCCGTTTTCCCCATTCCCGGCGGCTGGCATGTGGAATACGGCCAAGGAAATGCCGTCATTTTCCCCGACATGAATCCGTCAATGAGTTTGTTCAAAAGAAAACCCCTGTCTCAACGGCTTCTGCCGTTGAGACAGGGGCTGATGGATTTATAGTACGTCCAGCCGCAGGCGTTTGCCGAGTTTTTCTTCGGGCGCATCTTCGGCCGACAGAGCGATGGCGGTCATCGTTTCGTCGCACCGCTCCACGATCTGAGAGGCGATCCTGTCCTCCACCTCCCGGCGGACGGCGTTGCGCAGGTCACGGGCGCCCCGCTTGCCGCCAAAAGCCTTTTCCGCCAGGTAGGTAGCCGCCTCCTCGGTCCAGGAGAATGCGATTCCCCGCTCGCTCAACGGTTGTTTGAGTTCTCCCAGCATCAAATCGGCGATCTGCCGGAAATCCTCCCGTTTTAGGGGGTCGAAATAGACGATCTCATCCACCCGGCTGATAAATTCGGGCCGAAGGAAATCGGACAGCGCCTTCGTCGCTTTATCGCGGGATGCCTGGGCGTCGGTCTTTCCGAAGCCCATCAGGTTCTCCCGGAACTGACTGCCTGCGTTGGAGGTCATGACGATAACGGTGTTCTCAAAATTGACCACCCGCCCGTGCGCATCGGTCACCCGCCCCTCATCGAGAATCTGGAGCAGGATATTGAGCACATCGGGGTGCGCCTTCTCGATCTCGTCAAAAAGAATGACGGAGTACGGCTTGCGGCGTACCTTTTCGGTCAACTGCCCCGCCTCATCGTATCCCACATAGCCGGGCGGCGAACCGATGATGCGGGAGACCGCGTATTTTTCCATGAACTCCGACATATCCAGCCGGATGAGGGTCTCGGGGGTATCGAAAAGCTGGGTGGCCAGCACCTTGACCAGTTCGGTTTTTCCCACCCCGGTGGGACCGACAAAAATAAAGGAGGCCGGCCGGCGGCGGGGACTGATCTGCACCCGGCTGCGGCGGATGGCGGCCGCAACCAGCGAGACCGCCTCGTCCTGCCCGATGATCCGTTTTTTCATCTCCTCTTCCAGCCGGGCGAGCTTGGCGAGTTCGTTTTCCCGGACCTTGGAAGCCGGAATCCCCGTCCACAGCTCGATCACCTTCGCAAGATCGGCCTCGGTCACAGGCGCGCTGGTGGCTGCGGGACGGATGGCGTCTACCTCCTGCTCCACTTTCGCCAGTTCGGCGCGGGTATTCGCCAACTTTTCATAGTCAATCGACTCCTGGCCCATCTCCTCTTCCTCGTCCCGCCGGAGACGGTCCGCTTTGAGCAGGAGATGCGCGTACTCGTCGGCCTTTTGATTGTGAAGGGCCGCCGAGGCGCAGGCCTCATCGAGCAGATCAATCGCCTTGTCGGGCAGGAAGCGGTCGGTGATATACCGTTCCGACAGGACGGCCGCGCGGCGGAGCAGTGGTTCCGGCACGGTGACGCCGTGGTATTGTTCATAATACCCCTTAATCCCTTTCAGCATCGTCACGGTGTCGTCGATGGAAGGCTCTTCCACCGTCACAGGCTGAAAACGCCGCTCCAGGGCGGAATCCTTTTCAATATATTTGCGGTACTCGTTGAAGGTCGTCGCCCCGATCACCTGAATTTCTCCACGGGAAAGGGCGGGCTTGAGAATATTGGCGGCGGACATGCTCCCCTCCGCGTCGCCCGTGCCCACCAAATTATGCACCTCGTCGATGAAGAGGATAATATTGCCCTCCGCCTTCACCTCATCGACAAGCCCTTTGATCCGGCTCTCAAACTGGCCGCGAAATTGGGTCCCCGCCACCAGGGCGGTCAGATCAAGCAGGTGGATTTCCTTCTGCTGCAGGCGCATGGGTACCTCCCCGGCCGCAATCCGCAGGGCCAATCCCTCGGCGATGGCCGTCTTACCGACACCGGGCTCCCCGATCAGGCAGGGATTATTCTTTGTGCGCCGGGAGAGGATCTGCACCACCCGGAAGATTTCCCGGTCCCGCCCGATGATGGCGTCCAGCCGCCCTTCCCTGGCCTTGCGGGTCAGGTCGGTGCAGTAGGTATCGAGGTATTTGCGCTTTTTGTCTTTCGTTTTCTTTTCTTTCCCCTTTGTCTTGGTATCGGGAGCGGGGGTTCCGGCATCGGACGAGGCGGCCGGCGTGCCGCCGAAAAGGTTTTGCAAAAATGGGAACGTCGCAGCGCCGCCGGGCATAAACCCTTCTTCTCCCTCCGCCCCGTTCTCGTCTTCGGGATTCATCAAGGCACTGAGCTGCTCATCCATCTGCTCCATATCGTCGTCGGTAATCCCGAACTTTTGAAGCAGATCGTCCACCGGCTTAATCCCAAGCTCTTTGGCACAGGTCAGGCAGATCCCGTCGTGGACGGGCTCACTTCCCTCCATGCGGGTAATGAAGACCACGGCGGGTCGTTTTTTACAGCGAGAACAGAGCATATGGTACTTCCATCCTTTCGGAAACCGGGATTGGCTTCGGAATTCTCGACCGGAAACTTGCCTTGCCAGCAAACGTCATGACTTGGGCTCCGCCTTCCCCTCTTTCGGAGGAAGGTCCCGGCGCAGATGCAGGAAAACTAGGATGTATTTCACAAACGAAAAAAGCATCAGCGCCGCCACCAGGCATACCAGTCCGATCCGTACCCAGTCCGGCATCTGCGGCAGCAGCACGATGAGCGCCATTGCGCCATAAAAGACAAACGTCGACACCTTTCCGAACCACTTGGCCCCCTGGATTTTTTCGCCCCGTCGCAGCAGAATATAACCGCCCACGGCCTGGATAAGTTCTTTGAGCAGGCAGACCACCACCAGGGGAATCAGCACCGTATACCGAACCGCGAGGCAGATGACCACCGTCACCTGCGTGATCTTGTCTGCAACCGGATCCATCAGCTTTCCGAAATCGGTAATTTGATGGAAGCGGCGGGCGATGATGCCATCCAGGGAATCGGTCACGCCCGAAAGCACCAGCACGGCGAAAGACCAGATTGGGATGTCCGCGTCTTTTTCCACCACCAGGATCAGCACCACGAAAACCGGCAGCAGCAGTAGGCGGAAAATGGACAAGGCATTGGGGATATTCCACACAAATTTGACGTTTCCTACCATCTTGAACCTCTTATGCGCCCTGGGAAGGGCGGAAATTTCTATTTTGACACCAGCACTTCCGGCAGGGATTTCACTGCCGATTCGAGAGCGCCGGTGATGGGATTATGCTCCGCGATGAATCCGACGAGAATGGCGTTTTCCACGTCCTCGGCGGACAGAGCCGCGTCTGCGGATGCCGAGGACGCCGCCATCTGCACCACCGTCACCGCGACAAAGAGGATGAGAACGCCCTGTACAAGGCCGATCACCGCACCGAGAGCCCCGTTGATCTGTTTGAGCACCGGCGCTTTAAACAATCCGTTGATAAGCCGGGCGACCAATCCCACCACAATCATCAGCAGAATAAAGAGAATAAAGAAGACAAGGAAACGCAAAAGCGCGACCGCCACCGGACGAACCACCGATTTCACGACGGTGGAGGCGACTGTCTCGGCGCCGCCCTCCAGGGAGCCTTGAATGCCCGAGACAATCTCTTCGGGAGTACCGGCATACTGGACTAGGGCGTTATAGATCGGGCCGGGCAGTTCCTCAAGCGCCTGTTGAACGCTTTGTGCCGCAGCGGCGGTATCGGCGGTCTGAATTTTGGAAGCCACCGTCTGGGTCAGCCCTTCGCCGATAAACTGGTCGAAAATCAGCGACGCAATCCCTGTGCTGAGGGCCGCCGCCACTATGACCGCCGCCACGAGGCCCACCAACTGAATCAGCGACCGCACAAAACCACGGCGATATCCGATGAATACCGCCAGAAGCACCAGTAGTATGGCCGCGCCATCCAATATATATGCCATTGGATACACCTCACTCCATGCTCAAAACGTCGGCACCGGCACGGCTTCTCCGCCGGGCTGCCGGTATGTTTTAAAGGCTTCTTCCGCATCCCCGGAATCCATGGGCTGTCCCGTCCAGACGGAAACCGGCGCTGCCCCCCATTATATCATGGATTCCTCCGGAGTACAACCGGGCAGCCCCGCAATTCTACGAATATCTCGTCCCTTGTCCAGGGATTCGCCGGACCGCCGCCTCATCCGTCGGAAGCGGATGGCATCTCCACCGGCGTCAGAGCGGTCAAGCCCAATACCATGCCCTTTCCTTTGTAATCCACCACCATACGGCCGTCGGCCTCCACCTGGGCCTGCCGGTCCAAACCCGCTGGCCCGGCGTCGTGGAGGGCATCCGATGTGAGCAGCCAGAAGCCGCCGGCTTTTGCGGAGACATGGCGAAAAGCGCCCGAAAACTCCGCCGTATAAGCCACGTCCCCCGTGGCATTCACCACCATCAGGCGGCCGCCTTCACTCGCCCCCGAGTGGCGCAGCACGATACCGGCCGAGGAATCCCCGAAGGCGAATCCGTTCGGCTCCAATCCCTCATAGCTATGTTTTTCAAATAGAGTTCCCCCGGGATTGACCACCCAGACCTCCGTGTCGCCGACCGCAGCCACCGTCCCGCCGGTGAAACAGGTGACGCCAAATAGCATCAGGCCGTCCCCGGTGTATTCCACCGGGGCGGCGTTTTGTTGCGTTAAATCGAATACCAAAAGGGTGGACCGCATATTGCCCGCCTCCGCCGTCACCCCCACCGCCGCAAGACGGTCGCCCTCCGGACTGAACGAAACATCGGTCAATAGCAGACGAGGGCTTTTCCAAGAAAACAGCAGCTCCCCTTTGCGGTCATAGACATCCAGCTCCGACTGATAGCTCTGAGACGCCGTGTCGGTAGCCAGGGCAAACTTCCCGTCTTTTTGCAGGGCCGCCGCCAGGATGTTGCGCCCTTCCATCTGTCCTGTGAGGACGGTCTCCCTCCGGGTTTCGATTTGATAGCGGCCGCTGCCCCGCTCCGCCACCAGGGCATAAGAGCCCGCCGTTTTCAGAAGCGGGCGAGCATACGCATGGCTCCGCCGAGCCACCTCTCCGCCGTTTTCGTTGATAAACAGCAGGGAGGTATCGGTCAGCAAAACCAGATTTTGATTGGCCTGGCCCATCGCCACGACGGTATCGCCCGAAATGGCATAGGGGAAGCCGTCGCCCTTATCCGCACCCGCCAGTTTCAAATCGATCCAGTCGAGCAGCGCTTCGGGTGCCAGCTTATCCCAATTTTTCCAGACCGCGATCCCCGCCGCCAAAACTGCCGCAACCAGCAGCAGACGAAAGAATGCCCTCAAAAAGGGGTGGCGGCGCTTTCGTTTTTTCACCGGCAAAGCGACCGGCGGCTCCGTTTCCGCCGGGGAGGCGGATGATTCCTCCGATGGGGGGATGGTTCTCTTTTTTTCTGACATACCGCGCCGGCCGTCTGCCGGTTTTCTCCGAACAATCTTCAGGTCCCGCTTTTTGGCCATTCCAACACCCCCTCTGGATAGAAGACCTTTTCTAAAAACAATCCCTGTGCCGGCGCGGTAAAACCGGCCAAAGACCGGTCCCCCGTATTCAGGGCTTCAAGGATCTGTGTGTCCTGCTTATGCCCGGATTGTACGTCCAAAAGGGAGCCGACCATGATCCGTACCATATGATACAAGAATCCGTCCGCCTCCACGCAGAAAGAAAGCAAATCCCCCTCCCGCTTTACACAGGCCAGCCGTACGGTGCGCACGCGGTCCTCCACCGCGCTTCCCGAGGAGCAAAAGGCGGAAAAATCGTGGGTGCCGACAAAGAGGGACGCGGTCCGGTTCATCCTCTCTTCATCGAGGCGGCCCGCACGATGCAGGGCATAGGAACCCAGAAACGGGTTCCGGGCGGGACCATTCCAGATCTGATACCGGTACCGCTTTCCCTCCGCCATATAGCGGGGATGAAAATCCGACCGCACCGGACGGCATCCGGTCACCGCTATGTCCCCGGGCAGGCAGGCGTTGAGCGCCCGGGTCATCCGATCCCCCCGCAGAGGGCTGTCGGTATCCATCGTGCAGCAGAACATGAGTGCATGAACACCCGCATCGGTGCGGCTGCAGCCCGTGATACCCGACCGCACACCGGTGATCCGCTCTACCGCGTCCTGCAAAACCTCCTGGACGGTGCGCGCGTTGTGCTGAACCTGCCAGCCGTGATACCGGGTACCATCGTATTGAATTGTCAGCAAGAGCCGGACCATGGCACACCCACTTTTCAACTCAGACAATGCGAGGCTTTAAAACGCCGCCGGAATTACAAAATTTAGGCCGATCACGCCGCCGATCAGCGCCGTTGTCACCAGCAGGCACACCACATCCCGCGGCGACAGATGAAGCTGTTTCATCCTCGTCCGCCCCTCTCCGCCGTGATAACAGCGGCATTCCATCGCCATGGCGAGTTCGTAAGCCCGGCGGAAGGAGGAAACGAACAAGGGAATCAGGATCGGGATCAGCGCCCGGATGCGTTGCATCAAGCCGCCGCTTTCGATGTCGGCACCCCTGGCTTTCTGAGCCGACATGATCTTGTCGGTCTCTTCCACCAGGGTGGGTATGAACCGCAGGGCGATGGTCATCATCATGGCGATCTCATGCACATGCACGTGCAGCACCTTGAGCGGCTTCATCAGCCGTTCCAGGGCGTCGGTGAGGGTGGTCGGGGACGTGGTATAGGTCAGCAGGCTGCTGCCCGCGATCAAGCAGACGATCCGCAGGGCAATGAACACCGCCGTGACCACCCCCTGAACCGTGATGTGAAATATCCACCAATCCGCCAGGGGATCGCCGTCCACAAAGAAGATGTTGATCACCGATGTAAACACAATCAGGGGGAGAATGGGTTTGACACTCTTCCAAACCAGTTTGACCGGCAGCCGGGACAGGGCAACCGACAGGATCAGGAATCCCGCCGCCAGGCCCATCCCCACCCAGTTGCGGGGGATAAACACCGCGATGATATAGGCAAAGGTGAGGATCAGCTTGACCCGCGGATCCATCCGGTGGATCAGAGAATCGCCGGGAAAATACTGGCCGATGGTGATACCGCTCAACACCGTGTACTCCCTCCTCTCAGAAGGGCCAGAAGCCTCTGCTCGGCCTGTCCGACGGTGTACACGTTGGCCCCGACCGGATAGCCCTTCTCCCGCAGGCGCATGAACACTTTGGTGACGGCCGGAATGGACAGGCCGATGGCCTCGAGTTCCTCCGCCCGGGAAAAGACCTCGTCCGCCGGCGCAAACATGGCGAGGCGGCCTTGGTTCATAACCAGCACCTTTTTCGCTGTACGCGCCACATCCTCCATGCTGTGGGAGACCAGCAGCACAGTGGTGGCGTTTTCTTCTTTATAGGCCTTGATCTGTTCCAGTATCATATCCCGGCCGCGCGGATCCAGGCCGGCCGTGGGTTCGTCGAGGATAAGGACCCGGGGCTCCATCGCCATCACACCCGCTATGGCCGCCCGTCGCTTCTCCCCGCCCGACAGTTCAAAGGGAGATTTTTCGAGAAGTTCCTCTTTCAGGCCGACGAACGCCGCCGCCCGCCGGACCCGCACGTCGATTTCCTCCTCGGAGAGCCCCATGTTTTTCGGGCCAAATGCAATATCCTTATAGGTGGTGTCCTCAAAGAGCTGATGTTCCGGGTATTGAAACACCATGCCCACCTGGAACCGGACATCCCGTATTTTTTTCGGTTCGGCCCAGATGTCCCTGCCCTCCAGCAGCACCTTGCCGGACGTGGGTTTCAGCAGTCCGTTGAGATGCTGCACCAGGGTGGATTTGCCCGAGCCGGTATGACCGATGATCCCGATGAAATCTCCTTCCTCCACGGTGAGGGAAACATCGGCCATGGCTGTTTTTTCAAACGGCGTGCCCGGGGAATACTGAAAGGTCAGGTTTTGGGTCTCAAGTACCGGCATGAGTCATCCTCCAACGGATCCCGGCGGGAGGGATTCCCGTCCGGGTCCAGGTTATTTCCGGGGTCAGGCTGGCGGCAGATCGGCCGGGGCGGCATCGAGGAGCAGGGACAGCGCCTCCACGCATTCGTCCACGTTCAGGATCCCGTCCGGCAGTGGAAACCCGTCCCGTTTGAGCGCGGCGCACAGTTCGGTGGGCTGTGGGACATCCAGTTCCACTCTCCGCAGATCGTCCACGCGGGAAAAAACCTCCCGTGGGGTACCGTCCATAAGGATCCGCCCCTCGTCCATCACCACCACCCGGTCGGCCTGCACCGCCTCGTCCATATAATGCGTGATGAGCACCACCGTGATGCCGCGTTCCCGGTTGAGGGTGCGGACGGTCTCCAGAACTTCCCGCCGCCCCTGCGGATCCAGCATGGCCGTCGGCTCATCCAGAACAATGCACTCCGGCTGCATCGCGATAATCCCCGCAATGGCAACCCGCTGTTTTTGGCCGCCCGACAGCTTATGGGGGGCGTGTTCCCGATATTCATACATCCCCACGGCCCGCAAGGCGTCGTCCACGCGCCGCCGTATCTCTTCCGGAGGCACTCCCAGGTTCTCGGGGCCGAAAGCGACATCCTCTTCCACGATGGTGGACACCAGCTGGTTGTCCGGGTTCTGAAGCACCATGCCGACGGTGCTGCGGATCTCGTATTTCCGTTCTTCATCCGTGGTGTCGATCCCCCGGACCAGCACGGCACCGCCGGTGGGCAGCAACATGGCGTTAAAATGTTTGGCAAGGGTGGACTTCCCGCAGCCATTATGGCCGAGCAGCGCGACGAACGAACCCTTTTCGACGGTAAAGTCGATGCCCTCGAGCACCTTCTGGGGAGGCTCGTCCGGGTATTCATACTGAAAGTGCAGATCCCTGGTCTCAATCATTGCATCTACCGCCATTTTTGTATCCACTCTCATCACCTTCTCACTCTGCGGCCGGCAGCCACAACGCCGTTGCCCCGCAGGGCAGCACCCGGGGGGGATGAAAATCCCCCTGCGTCACCGGCAGGCCGATCTCGTCCGCCTCTGTCCCCCCGCCGAATCGGGGAACCAGCAGGGTATCCAGCATATACTTCATCACCGACGGCGAAAGTCCGGCGGTGTACGAATTCACAGCGAAAAACAGGGGATTGTCCGACAGCAGCACGGCACACTGTTCCAGCAGCGCGTATAGCTGTTCCTCCAGCTTCCAGACTTCGCCCCCCGGTCCCCGGCCATAGGACGGCGGATCCATCACAATGCCGTCATAGGTGTTGCCCCGCCGCTGTTCCCGGGCGGCAAATTTCCCACAGTCGTCAACCAGCCAGCGGACGGGCCAGTCCCCCAGTCCCGATGCAGCGGCATTTTCCTTTCCCCAAGCAACCATTCCTCTGGAGGCATCCACATGGGTCACCCGGGCCCCGGCCGCAGCGCAGACCAGGGTCGCGCCGCCGGTATAGCCGAACAGGTTCAGCACCTTCACCGGGCGGCCGGATTTGCGGATGAGAGACGCCATCCTCTCCCAGTTGACGGCCTGTTCGGGGAACAGGCCGGTGTGTTTAAAACCCATGGGTTTGAGTCGAAACCGCAGGTCCGGCAAACCCGCCTGCGGAAATCCGTAACCAATCTCCCAAGTCTCCGGAAGAGGACGCAGGCGCTCCCAATGACCGCCGCCGGTCCCGGAACGGTGGTACCGCGCATGGGCTTTCCCCCATAGCGGATGGAGCCGGGGCGTCTCCCACAAAATCTGGGGATCGGGACGGATGAGGAGGATCTCTCCCCACCGTTCCAGGCGTTCCCCGGACGACGCATCCAGCAGTTCATAGTCTTTCCAGTGCAAAGCGGCCCTCATGAATTGGTTCCCTTCCCGTATCGGCAGGCGGCGCGGTCACGGGGCGCCGGTACCTGCTTGAATTTTCGCTCCCACTTCCACAGCGAGACGGTTGATCTCCTCAAAATCCCGGCCCTCCACCATCACGCGGATGAAAGGTTCGGCCTCCGATACCCGCACATGAACCCGGCCATCCCGACCAAGGGATTCTCCCACCCGCCGGATCTCCTCCGCCAAGGCCGTGTTGGCAGCGTATCGGGCTTTCTGCGCCGCATCCGCCCGGACATTGAGGAACACCTGCGGATACCGTTCCATCATCGAACCGATACGAGAAAGCTTCTGTCCCCGCTCGCGGCAAAGGGAGAGCAATTTGAGAGCAGCAAGCTGACCGTCACCGGTAGCGGCGTACTGTGAAAAAAGGATATGCCCCGACTGCTCTCCGCCCAGGGTATAGCCGTTGCGCATCATTTCCTCCCATACATAGCGTTCCCCCGCCCTGGTCGAGACAGGCGTCACACCGTGTTGTTCGCAGAACCGGAAAAAGCCCAAATTCGACCGGTCGCTGACCACCACGGCGTCTCCGGGCAGTTCGTTTTTTTCCTTCATATCCACTGCCAGCGCCGCCATGATTTTGTCCCCGTCTATGAGGTTGCCCTTTTCGTCGACCGCCAGACAGCCCCCCGCATCGCCGTCAAAGGCGATCCCGGCAAAATATTTGAGTTTTTTTACAAAGTCCGCCAGTTGTTCGATATGAGGGGAACCGCCGTTTTCATTGATATTGGTCCCGTCCGGCTGGTCGTTCAGGAAAACACAGTCGGCTCCCAGAGCCGGAAACAGCTTGCGCGCCGTGGCGCTGGCCGATCCATTCGCACAGTCCACCGCCAGACGCATTCCCCGCAGGTCGATATCGGCGGCAGACAGCAGATGCCGGACATAATCATCCGCCGCGCTCGGGCACAAGGTCACCCGGCCGATAGCGGCACCGGCCGGAAAGGAACCTGTCTCGTCCCCGCCGAGGACCCATGCCTCAATCTTCTCTTCCAGGCTCTCGGGGATATACCGGCCTTCGCCGCTGAAGAAACTAAGGCCGTTGTATTCAAAAGGTTTGTGGGCGGCGGAAATCATCACACCTGCATCCGCCCCGTAAGCCTTGGTAAGATAGGCCACCGCCGGCGTGGGCAGTACGCCGAGAAGCTGTACATCCGCTCCCGCAGAACAGCATCCCGCCACCAGTGCTGCCTCCAGCATGTCGGAAGACCGGCGGGGATCCTTGCCGATCACCACTTTCGGCCTGCGGCCTTCCGCGCCGGCGAACGTCCTGGCAACCGCCCGCCCGGCGGCCATGGCGGTTTCACAGGTCAGTTCCGTGTTGGCCACGCCCCGCACCCCGTCCGTTCCAAACAGTTTTCCCATCCGGTCTCCCTCACTTCCGCAAAGAATGGGGCGTCCGTTGCAGTGTATACACCGGCTCTCCCGCCCCGGGGATTGCCGCCGTATGTTTCCGGTGCCGGCCCGCCTACTCCAATAAATTCATCTGCTCCGGCATCCCTTGACCCGGGGCGGGCAATCCCAGATGGGCATATGCGGCCGGAAGCACCACCCGTCCCCGGGGGGTGCGGTTGATAAACCCGATTTGCATCAGATAAGGCTCATACACATCCTCGATGGTCACCGATTCCTCCCCGATGACCGCCGCCAAGGTATCCAGCCCCACCGGTCCGCCGTTATAATGCTGGATCATGGCCATGAGCATCCGGCGGTCCACCATATCGAGCCCCAGTTCATCAATCTCCATACGGTCGAGGGCCTGGCGCGCCGTCTGTTCATGGATACGGCCGTCGTTCATCATCTGAGCGAAATCCCGCACCCGTTTGAGCAGCCGGTTGGCAATCCGGGGCGTGCCGCGAGAACGCGACGCGATCTCCAGCGCGCCGTCCCGGTCACAGGGGATGTCGAGAATCCTGGCGCTGCGCTCCACAATCCGCCCCAATTCTTCCGGCGTGTACAATTCCAGCCGGGAGATGACCCCGAACCGGTCCCGCAGTGGCGCGGACAACTGCCCGGCCCGGGTGGTTGCCCCGATCAGCGTAAAATGCGGCAGGGGCAGATGAATCGACGCCGCCCCCTGGCCCTTGCCGTTGATGATGTCGATGGAAAAGTCCTCCATCGCGGGATACAGAATTTCCTCCACCGTCCGGGGCAAACGGTGAATTTCGTCGATAAACAGCACGTCCCCCTGATCGAGATTGGTGAGCAACGCCGCAAGATCCCCAGGCCGTTCGAGGGCAGGCCCGGAGGTGATCCGGAAATTGACCCCCATCTCGTTGGCAATGATAGCGGCGAGAGTGGTTTTTCCAAGACCGGGAGGACCATAAAGCAGCACATGATCGAGCGAATCCCCCCGCAGCTTCGCCGCGCCGATGAAGACCGACAGATTGCCCTTGACTTTCTCTTGTCCAATGTATTCGGTCAGGGTGCGGGGCCGCAGGGGATTGTCCCCTTCATCTTCCGGCAGGTATTCCGCCGACACCATCCGGTTCTCATAATCCATTTCCATTGTCAGCCATCCTCCTCTCGCGTGGCTTTAACCCGTCACGCGAAACCGCAAAAGCGGGTTCCCTCGGAATTTCTCAAATCGCCGGCCAGCGACCCGGTGCGCGGACAGCGCCGCCTCAATGCTTCCCCAAGGATTTGAGAGCCTCCCGCACCAGGGTTTCCACCGGCAGGCCACTATCCAGCCGCCCGACCGCCGCGGCGGCTTCACCGGGCGTGAACCCCAGCACGGTCAGGGCCCCGACGGCCTCGGCGGCGTTGCCCGCCGCATTTCCCCCGCCGGGAAGCCCTGCACTGGGCAAGTCCATCTCACTGGCAGGAATTGACGCCCCCACCTTGTCCTTCATTTCCAGCACAATCCGTTGGGCCAGTTTGGCACCCACGCCCGGAGCCTTGGTCAGGGCCTTGAAATCCCCGGCTGCCACGGCCATGGCCACCCGTTCCGGAGAGAGTTCGGAAAGAATGGCAAGGCCCACTTTGGGCCCCACACCCGACACGGCGGTGAGCTGTTTAAAGCAGGCGAGTTCCGCTTGGGTGGCAAAGCCAAACAATTCCAGCGCGTCCTCCCGGACATTCAATACGGTGTAGAGCATTGTCTCCTGTCCTACGGAGGGCAGCAGACGAGCGGTATTTCCCGTAATGTTGCATTTATAGCCCACTCCGCCGCATTCGATGACCGCCATTCGGGGTTGTGCGTGGATCAGCTCCCCTCTTACGCTATAATACATGTCCTCGCTCCTTTGTCCAATCTCAGGCCCGTCCACCGGCGACGATCCGCCGTTTGAGAGCCGTCCCCCCCATCTGGCCGTGGCAGATGGCGATGGCCAGGGCGTCGGCGGTATCGTCGGGTTTCGGGACCTCCCGCAGGCCGAGCAGCCGCCGGGTCATTTCCATGACCTGCGGTTTCTGCGCTTGCCCATAACCCGTCACCGCGCTTTTGACCTGCAAAGGGGTGTACTCAAATAGGGGCACGCCCTGCTTTTTGGCCGCGAGCAGGATAACCCCCCGGGCCTGGGCCACATCAATCGCCGTCTTTTGATTATTTTTAAAATAGAGTTTTTCCACCGCCAGAGCGTCGGGGGAGGTTTTGGTTAATAAAACCGTGAGTTCATCGTATATGATTTCGAGACGGCGGGAAAAGTCCATACCAGCAGGGGTGACAACCGCTCCAAAGTCCAGGGGCACAAACCGTCCCCGCTCATACCGCACGACACCCCAGCCCACAATGGCATAGCCGGGATCAATGCCCAACACGACCAAGCCTCTCCCTCCTCCCAATATAACAATTTATTATACCACAAGCCCATGTAGCCCGCAACTCCCAATCCGATCCGTCCTTGCTGATAAATCTGCGGGAACAGCCCCAACCCTTGTAGGCGGACACCAAAACCGGCGGTGTGCCCCAGTTTTGACAAGGGGCATACCACCGGTCCATCAGCTTCACTCCAACTCAAACGCACCTTCCATTCCGCTCACGTTGTGGTATCGCGCACAGCTTCCTACAATCAGGAACGCCGATATGGGGCAAGGACGCTTCACCGAACGGAGCGGCCGCAATCGGCTTCCCGCCGGAAGGGGATGGATTTTCGGCCTACTCACCGCGAACCTTTCCTTCGGCTTTTTCCTTCTAGCCTCTTGATTTTTTCTGCGGGATATGCTAAGATTCTTCATGTTCAATTCATGCGGGTGTAGTTCAATGGTAGAACATCAGCTTCCCAAGCTGAATACGAGGGTTCGATTCCCTTCACCCGCTCCACGTCGGAACGAGTTACGCTCGTTCCGATTTTTTATTTCATAAAAAATCAGTCACCCGCTCCACTATTCCTCCTCTTCGCAAAAAGTCACGCTCGGCTCGCCTGTTCGCTTGCAAGCGCGCTCACGACGGTTCGCAGTCGCTACCAACTTTTTGCGAGTCGCGGGAGTTCAACTCCGCCAACAGAAATACCAAAAGTATTTTTTTCATAGTCCTTAGACAGACCTGCGGTCGGCAATTCGCAAGGAGTTGCCGACCGTTTTTTATTTAGCTTCCCGACCGGAAGCGGATATTTTTTTGTCAAGGTTTCCTACAAAGAGACCTTGTATTACGAGATTTCAACTCTATCCACTAAAAGCGCAAAACATCTTTCTATAGCCCTTTTACATTTTGTCGAAAGAAGTCAATTGCTGTTAAAGCAATTGACTTCTTTCGTATTATGTGATGTAATCTGGGTAAGACGATTTTATTCTGTGGGGTGAAAAATTTGAAACGAAAGCGTCTTGACCGCGATATATGGACATTTGATAAATATCCATATTATCAAATGCGTGTTGATATGGATTGCTTTCACGGATTAGTTTGTCTGATTCAGTTAAAGGGCGGCGTCGCCGGCATTAATAATGGAGCGTATCAATATTGGGATCGGCCTAAGGCTGGAAAAGTAGCCATCTGCGGAAAAGGAATGACTTGGCTTCAACTAATTCCAGATGGTAAGAGCCATGTGCTGACCGCAAAGTATTTACCTAATTATACAGTTTCTATATGGTATACTGATATTATTGAGAACGTAGAGTTCGATCCCGATGGTGTGGCGGTTTTCATCGACAAGTATCTTGATGTAACATTTACACCGCAAGGCGATGTAAGTGTTGATGACCGTGATGAACTGGATGAGGCATTACTATCGGGTGATATAACCAAAGAACAGTATGATTCCGCTTTAAAGGAGGGCAATTGGATTCTCAATGCGTATTGCACAGATATAGCAAAAACAGAAGCTATATGCAATAAGATACTATTCTATGTTCTTGAAAAAATCAATAATGGCGAAACACAGTTCAAAAGCAACTCTAAAACCTTATCCAATGAGTATGATTGACTCTACATGGGTGTGTAACCCTTGATATGACCGGCTTGTCTCGTCCTTACAGAAGAATGTCGAAAGAAGTCGATTGCTGAAAAGTGGTCGACTTCTTTTGTTTTTATATGCTATAATTCTAATGGTAAATATTGTGACTTTTATAAAATGGGGGATAAGATAAAATGATCAAATTGATACTATATACTCCGGAGTTTAAGGATGATACGGTTAAAAGGATAGCAGATTTTTATAATTACCATTCTTCTCTTTTAAATGAAAAAGTCGAGTTATCAGAAAGCAGTTATGCAGAAGCCGAGGAAACTTTAGGAAACTGGTTGAAATCCTCCCATGAATTATATTTGATTAAATACAAACAACTTGTTGTGGGATTTTTACATATTGGGTATCGCGGTGGAAATGTAGCTTGGATTGAAGATGTTTATGTGGACCAAAATTACCGTAACAAAGGTATTGCTACCCAATCCATTCATATCGCTGAGGAAATTATAAAATCTCACGCAGGCTATACATCGATTTGTTTTGACGTTGTTCCGCGTAATAACGAAGCATTACGTCTGTATCATAAATTAGGTTATGATAATCTAAGCATAATTACTGTCAGGAAAGAACTGTATGAAAACAATAGAGATAAAATTGAGAAACTTATGGGATTAGAGTTTAAATACTAATTTTTTATGATAACAGGAAATCTTTTTTGTCAACGCTTCCCATGTCGGAATGACGGTGCTCCATTCAAACCCCCCAGCCGAATGACTGGGGGGTTCTTATACCGCTCCGTCATTCCTCCATTCCGCAAAAGGTCACGCTCGGCTCGCCTGTTCGCTTGCAAGCGCGCTCACGACGGTTCGCAGTCGCTACCAACTTTTTGCGGGCACACGAGTATTTCACCCTCTTTCTACAAAAACGGAGGTCCATTTTGTCTCACCCTCAAAAACCCACGGTGAGCAACGCGTTCACCGTGGGCTTTTCCTTCGCTCAAACCGGCGGTCTGCGTTTGAGCCGGCCCCTTTTGTCCCCTTCCTTTTCAGAGTTGCGGTGAACCTATTCGCTTCATTTGCTGATTTTTCTTCCAAATCATGGTATATTCTATTTCATTGGTATCTTTATCTTCGCCTTCTTTTTCAAGTATAAACCCGTTCTTTTTGTAAAACCGGACGGCGTTTGTATTTTTCTTGTATACTTTCAATACCAGCCGGCTTCTGTTTTCTTTTGCTTTATTTAATAAAGACGTTCCTACCCCAAGGCCTTGATAGTTTGCCTCAACAAAAATTCCCTCGATGGAATCCTGATAGAGTCCTATAAATCCCACGATGCGTTCTTTAAGAATATATACATACACTTCTGCGCCCGGCAGGATTTCTTTCACCCCGTCATAATGGCTTTGCCAATATTTTGGGGGGATAAATGGATGCGCTTTTATATTTTCGTTTATCCATATGGACATGACATCATGGAGATCCTTTTTTTCAAATCTTCTTATCATCTATATTCTCCCGAAAACGGTTTTTCGAGATTCCCAACTGCAGACTGTGACTTTGTCACGGATTCAGCGCAGACAACACGCTATCATAGAGTCACAACCAAACGAAAGGAAGGAAATCTCATGTCTGTACTCCACATAAATCGCAACAATTATGATCTGGTCCAAAACAGCGACAAACCGGTTCTTCTCGACTTTTACGCCGAGTGGTGCGGCCCCTGCCGTATGGTTTCTCCTTTGATCGAGCAAATCGCAGAGGAGAATCCGCAGTACCTGGTGGGTAAGATTGATGTGGATAGCGAGCCGGAATTGGCACAAGCATTCGGTGTTGCAAGCATCCCGATGCTGGTCGTCATAAAAGACGGAGAAGTGGTCAGCCAAACGGTGGGGGCAAGGCCAAAGCCGCAAATCCTCGCTATGTTAGAGGGCTAAATCACGAAGCCGCTTCTTGTCCAGGATTTTCACCCCTTTACGGGAAGCCTCGACGATCCCTTCGTTGGCAAAATATTTCAGCATCCTGGATACCACCTCACGGGCAGAACCCATATATTTCGCGATCTGCTCATGGGTAAGGGGGATGGTGTCGGTTCCAGTTCTGGCCGCTTCATCCGATAAGAAGATGGCCAGGCGTTTGTCCATGCGCATAAACAGGATCTGTTGCATAACCCACATGACATCGGAAAACCGGCTGACCGCCGTTTCAAGCGAGAAAATCTTGATGCTAGGGTGGTGTTCGGAAACCGCAGAAAAGACAGGGCCGCTGATGACAAAGCACTCGCTGTCTTCTTCAGCATCCACCAGCACATCGAAAGTGATGGCTTGCAGCACACAGGAAGCCGAGAGCATACACATATCGCCCCTGTGCAGGCGATAGAGGGTGATATCCTTGCCCTGGTCCGACATCATATAAAGCCTCAGGCTTCCCGAACGTACTAAAATGACACCGGAGCATTCCGTGCCGTCGTGTATGTTCGTGCCTTTGGGATACGTCAACGCTGTCGAATGGCGGCAGATAATCTCGCGGTCATCCTCCGATATCTCCTCCCAAAAGGGGAAGATCTCTTTGTATACCGGCTCAAACAGGGACCGTGCCATAAAACCACAACTCCTTTAGAAAAGAGGAATGGAGCAATGAAAACCATTATTATAGGGGGAGTTGCCGGGGGAGCGTCCGCCGCAGCCCGGCTTCGCAGGCTGGATGAAAAGGCCGAGATCATCCTTTTGGAAAGAGGCGAATACATCTCTTTCGCCAACTGTGGCCTTCCGTATTATATCGGCGGTACGATAGCCGGTCGGGATGCGCTGACCCTCCAAACCCCCGAAAGCTTCAAGGCCAGATTTCACATTGATGTGCGTATTGGCAGCGAAGCGATCCATATTGATCCCGAAGCTAAAACCGTCACAGTGAAAAAGGTACGGTCCGGTGATATTTATCAAGAGCATTACGACCATCTCATTCTTTCTCCCGGCGCCGAACCCATCCGGCCGAATGTGGAAGGAATTGATAAGGATTGGGTATTTACCCTCCGCAATATACCCGACGCCTTGAAGATCAAGACCTATCTGGAAACAGCAAAACCGAAATCGGCCGTTGTGGCGGGCGGCGGATACATCGGCGTTGAGATGGCGGAAAACCTGTCTCTGGCCGGGCTCGACGTATCCATGGTCGAGCTAGGGGACCATCTGATCGCCCCTCTTGATTTCGACATGGCGGCGGATGTCCATCGCTACATCCAGGAAAAAGGGATAAAACTCTATCTCAACAACGGCCTAAAAGCCGTTCGCGGCCATTCCGTCGTTTTGCAAAATGGCGAAGTCCCGGCCGATATGATGATTTTATCCGTCGGCGTTCGTCCCGAAACAACGCTTGCGCAAACATGCGGCATCAAAACCAACCGCCGCGGCAGCATACTGGTTGACCGGCAGATGAAAACCAGCATACCGGACATTTACGCCGTGGGAGACGCTGTAGAGGTCGAAGAGTATATTACCAAAGCGCCCGCATTTCTTCCGCTCGCCGGTCCCGCCAATAAACAGGGCCGCATCGCGGCGGATAACATAGCCGGCATCCAATCCGCCTATACCGGCACCCAGGGTTCGGCCATTCTGAAACTTTTCGATATGACGGTTGCCACCACCGGCCTCAATGAAAAGAGCGCCCAAGCGGCGAAAATCGACTACGACAAGACGTATATCTATTCCGCACCGCATGCCACGTATTATCCCGGCGGGGCCCATATGTCTATCAAGGCCCTGTGGGAAAAGAAGTCCCTTCGACTCATCGGGGTCCAGATTGTCGGCTTTGACGGTGTGGATAAACGCTTGGATGTTCTTGCCTCGGCGATTCGTTTTGGTGCAAAGATAACCGATCTGACCGAACTGGAACTTGGTTATGCTCCACCCTTTGGCAGTGCCAAAGATCCGGTCAACATGCTCGGTTATGTGGCGGAGAATGTCGTCACCGGCAAGATCCGGCAGTTTTTTTGGCACGATGTCGAAAAACTCCCCCGCGACGGAAGCGTCACCCTGCTTGACACACGGACCGCAGCTGAAGTCGCCCGTGGCAGAATCGACGGGTTTATCCATATTCCGTTGGATTCCTTGCGAGAGCGGATGGAAGAAATCCCCCGAGATAAACCGGTATATGTCCACTGCCACTCGGGACTTCGCAGCTATATCGCCTGCCGGATTCTCACAGGCAACGGCTACGACTGCTACAATCTCGCGGGCGGCTGGAGGCTCTACGAGTCGGTCATCCATGAACGCGCTGTTCCCGAATCCATCTGCGCCGCATGTCCATAAGACGCAGAAACCGCATCGGCGCTCATGGGCGCCGATGCGGTTGGCCTTTTACCGGCCGTTAGGATGATTTGCGCAGTCGTGGTCGCCGCAGGTGTGCCCTTCGCCGTGATGATGGTTGTGGTGGTCACAGTGGACATGGGAATCGGTAACGAGATTTCCGGCAACCAAGCTTTCTACCGCTTTGTCCACGTCGCCCTTGACGCCGCCGTACAGCCGGATACCCGCTTGTGCCAAGGCCGTCTGCGCCCCGCCGCCGATACCGCCGCAAATAAGCGCATCAACTTTGAGGGAGGAAAGCCAAGCCGCCAGCGCCCCATGACCGCTGCCGTTGGTGCCGACAACCTCGGAGCGCAGGATCCGGCCATCCTCTACATCGTAGATCTTAAACCGTTCGGTATGACCGAAATGCTGAAATATCTGGCCGTCTTGATAGGTCACTGCAATCTTCATTTTCATTCGCTCCCTCATCTTATTAGGAAATCCGTCTGCTTTGTCTCTTCGAACGGCATCCGCCGTACATGCCTATTGGTGCGGCACCTTCCTTTTCCGGGACAGCCCCGGCCGGCGCAGCAAAAGTTACCGGCAGGGACATAGGACCCTCCGCATTGCCCGGCATCACTTCAGCCGGTTCATGGTCAGGCCGGTGATGAGCTTCGGATAAAAATAGGTGGACTTCTGAGGCATCTTCTCCCCGGCGGCCGCCACGCTGCGGATTTCCTCCACCCTGGTGGGATTCAGGAGAAAGGCCGCCTGATACACGCCCGTGGCAACTCCGTCCAGCGCCTCCCGGAGCGAACGGGTATAGGTCAAATTAACCCCGTTCGCCATGTTGTTCTTGTCGATACCCAGCCGCTCCAGCACCAGCGTATGAAGCACATTGACATCCAGACGGCGGGAGGCCGGCGACCACTGCGGCAAAGCGGCATCCATCATCGCCTCATCCCGCAGGGTCAGCAGGGTAAATGTATCCCCTCCTGCGTAAAGCCCGAACGCCTTTTGGCCCGCCTGATACGCGTGTTCCAGAGTTTCATCCAGAGATTCCAGCGCCAGACCGGGGAGTACATCGAATGCATCCCGGCAGCTTTCCACCAAGTTATCCGGATCAAACCCGTCCAAGCCCCGGATCAGACGATGGGTGGGCAGGACCACCAAACCGGGATGGTGCATTTCCACGAGCATCATCATAATGTAATCCGCGTCGGTTCTCTCCGGTGTCCCTTCGGCGCGCAGGGTATCGCGGTAACGAAGGGCGGTTTCATAGCGGTGGTGGCCGTCGGCAATATAGAGTTTGGTATCGGCGAAACGTGCCTGAATCGCCGCAATCACGGCGGGGTCGGTCACCGCCCACAACCGGTGAACCAGTCCCGCCTCGTCGGTCAGTTCGGTCAACGGAGGTTCTTGCATGATGAGCGCGAGGGTGTCCAGGGTTTCCATTTCCCCTCCGTCGTCCATATACAGGGCATACACATCGCTGAAATTGCAGCCGGTGGCTTTCATCAGTTCAAACCGGTCGGCCTTGGCTTTGGATAGGGTCTCCTCATGAGGAAGCACGACGCCTTTGGAAAATTCCTCGAGCTTGACCTGTGCGACCAGCCCGGCCACACTGCGCCGCCCTCCGGACAAACCACTGATATCGCTCATTCCGGGCATGTCGAAAACAATTTCATAGCAGTAAAAGGCCGGCTGATCGTCCTGCCGCAGGATGCCCTGGTCCATCCACGCCCGCAGGGTCCGCCCCGCTTCGGCATAGGGATCCGCTCCGTCGCGGGGCAGTTCCAGGCGGATGATATTGTGAGGATTCCTCTTGAGGTAGGAAAGCCTCTGAGATTCCGAGATGATGTCATAAGGCGGACAGACGAGTTCCCGCATGTCGCCGGCCTCTGGCGTAAAGCGCAGGGCGCGAAACGGACGAATTTCAGCCATAATCCTATACCTCCAAATAGATTTCAAGATCTTACGAGGTTTCCATATCGTGCAGCGCGCCCCGGCAGAGGACGCCGATACCGAAAGAGGCGAGTAGATTCCAAACGATCATCGGCAGGGCCATCACAGCCGTGGGCAGGATCGCGGGCAGGTGTCCCGCATCCAGCAGCACACCGATGACGATGCCGCCCGCCAGCCCCGGCAGAACCAGCAGCATCAGCATCAGCACATATAAGAACAGCAGCAGACCCTGATTGCCGGACTTGCCGAACAGTCGCTGGGACAGGATGTTCGCGGCGGTGAACAGCACCCCGAAACTCGCATACAGCAGCATAGACATGACGATTGTGAAAGGCCGCACACCGGCCGCTATTCCAACGCCGAGGGAGAGGACCACCCCGTCCGCCGCCGGTTTGATCACACTGGTCAGGCTGGCCCACAGCAGCTTTTGCAGTGGCGGCGCAGGCACCAGATAGAGATAGGGCTTCGACAGTTCCCGTCCCCACTCGCCGAGGGAATTCGTGAACAGGAGAATATAAAGGTACATGATGAAAACCAGCATGAAAATCCAGCCGGGCGGCATGTCCCCATCGCCTGAAAAGCGGAGAACCAAGGCCAGCGCCACTCCCCCCGCCAGTTGCAAAAGGGTGGAACCACTGACGAATAGAAACCGGTTGCGGCGCCTCAGTTCCCGCAGATGTTTGAAGAAAAACGCGGATGCGCCCCATCCCCGGCGGATACCGGTGTCCCGCACCCTGGGGGCGCGGGAAGTGGTGCCGGCGCTGGTCACACGGCCTTCTTTCGCCGCCGCTTTAATTTCAAAGGTGGTTTCCGCATTTTGTAGCACGTCTTCGTAATAGTCCGGCTTGATATACAGGAAAAGCGCGACCACCCCCGCCGTTCCGCCCGTCAGCAGGGCGCCGTATAAGACAGCCCAGAGTGTGCGGCCCTCCCACCAAGCGAAAAGAAGGCCCTTCATCCAACCGGCGAAGGGAAGCCATTCGAGCAGTGGCTGGGAAATCGCCGCATACAGCGTATCGGCGCTAAGGCCATTTCGCAGCAGCGAAACTCCGACAACGGCCAGGGCCGCCCCCATCACCGCGATGAAGGCTATTTTGACACCGCGGATTCGGGCCGGTTTGCCGTTGGAATAGCTGTAAATCAGCATGGTGAGCAACTGCACGAGGAAAACCGTGACCGCAAAACCCGCGATCAACAGCACCGCCATCAGAGGGGTAACGTTGAAAGAGTTCACGGCCATACCGGCATAGGAAAAGAAAAACACCATCATCAACAGGGCGGTTCCCATCTGCCGGAGCAGGCCATACAGCAGGATCTTTCGAGGGGATATGGGGGAAATAAAGAGATTATTCACATCCGACAGGGTAAATATATTGGCTCCCGAACGCAGCCCCGCCAAAAGGGAGGGAACGGTGATGAGCAGCAGCAGTCCGAGATATATACCTTCGAGTAGGCGAATATCCATATAACGGTCCGGTTCATCCGGCGTTCTCATATTCGCCAGACCGGAGAACAGCAGGAGCCCGAGTATAAAAAGATAGGCGATGAGCCGTCCCGGATGATGCAGCAGTTCCAGCAGCATGTTCTTCAGGCGTTTGCGCATCATAAAAAGCAGGGCGTTCATGATCTCAAGCCTCCCCACTGCCCGGCCCTCCAGGGCCTTCGGTGATAGAGAAAAAGAGCTGTTCCAGGTTTTCCCCGTTTTGTTCGATCTCCGTCCGGGTCCGTACCGCCGCGATCCGGCCTTTCATCATGATGAGAACCTTGTCCCAGAATTCGTCCACGCTGTCGAGCATATGGGTGCTGATGAGCACCGCGCTCCCCATCTCCTTGAGTTCCCGGATCATGTCCTTGAGTTCCTTGATTGCGTGGGGATCCAGCCCCACCAGCGGCTCATCGAACAAAACCGCTTTGGGTGACGGCAGAAGCGCACAGCAGATGCTTAACTTCTGCTGCATGCCCTTGGACAGTTCTTTGCCCAGCTTTTTGCCTTTATCCGCCAGTTCCATCCGCTCCATCAGGGTGTTCGCCCTATCCCGCCAATCCGGCACCTGATAGGCACGGCCGATAAATTCCAGATGCTCGTCCACCGTCAGAGTGTCGTACGGAGCGGGTATTTCCGGGATGTACCCAAACATCCGCTTGGCTTCCAACTGCTTATTGAGATAAGCCCCGATCCGGATGCTTCCTTCGTACCGAAGGAGACCCGCGATGCATTTGATGGCGGTGGACTTGCCTGCGCCGTTGGGACCGGCTAAAACGGTGATTTCGCCCGGGTCGACTGTGAAGTTCAAGTCGTCGTTGGCCAGCAAATGATGATACCGCTTGGTCAGGTGGGATACCGTCAGCATACCATTCTCCTTTTTCTGAAACGTGACCAGGGGAAACCCCTGGCAGGGGGGCTACCGAGAGCGGGACTGGGCTAAGTATACCATCATCCCGGATTCCATACAAGCGTTTCTTCCAATTTCACAGCCCGATTTTGGCCGGGGGATTTTCCCTTGCATTTTTTGAGGGGATCCGGTAAACTGAAAACAAAACCGGCGCCTCAATCCAGCCGGTACTGAAAGGATGGTTGGCGATCATGAGAACACAGGCCCGAACCGCTTGTTTTACGGCCGCCATGCTGGCTGTGTGCTTTTTGGCCGGGTGCGGCAGTGCCGAAAGAAGCCATCCCACCCTCATCACCAAGGCCCCCGGCTCCAACCAGACCACGGCATATTCCGGATCACAAACGCCGGGTACGCTCCCCTCCACGGACGCGACGGAGGAAGGGCAGGCGCCGGCTGAACCGGTCCTCCCCCAAACCACCTCCCCGACCGTCGCGCCGGAACCGGGCGCCAGTGCCACCGGCACGGCAATCGCCGCCCTGGCGAATTCGCTGGTGGGGACGCCCTTTCAACTCGGAGGCGTCGGCCCCGGACAGTTCGACAATCCGGGATTTGTGTATTACTGTTATCAACAAAACGGTATCACCGTGCCCCGCAGGGCGTCCGCCATGGCCCAGGGCGGCAGCGCGGTCAGCCGGGACGCTCTGCAGGCCGGGGACATCGTGGTATTTTCCAACGAAATCGGCGGCGAGGCGGACTTCGTGGGGATTTATGTAGGCAGCGGCCAATTCGTTTCCTGCAACAATCCCAGCCAGCCCACCGGGGTGCATTCCCTGTCAACGGGATATTGGAGCGAACGGTTCCTGACCGCCCGCCGATATGGATAAACGCTTTCCGTCTCTCCTCCCTCCGGGACCCCTCGGATTTCAAGCGGCTGCGTGCTGGCCAGCCAATCTCCAGGCCTTTATCTGAGTACCGCCGGTCGTGTCCCTGCAAATCGGGGACGCGACCGGCGGTTTTTTTCTTTATTCTTGCGAAGATTCGCCTGTCTCTGAGTCCTCCTGAGCGGGAGGGGCCAGCGCATCCAGCAGCCCCGGAACCACTTCCTGTTCAGCTTGGGTCAGGCAGGATGCCGCGCGTAAGCGGGCCGGCAGGAGGTTCCAGATCCGTCCCGCCCATTCCCGGACGACGGGCGGCAGTTCGACGGTCTGCCCGTCAATCGCTTTGAGCCGGAGGACCCCATTTTCCACCGCGTATTCCAGCCGTGGCTCGGTGTTGCCGAAGGTCATCTGCCGGGTGTTGACATCCGCCACAAAAAAGCCGCAGCCCAAAATTAAGAGGCATAGGGTGAGCATAAACGCAGAGCCAAACGCGCGCACGGGGCTCTGTCTTCCTTTTGAATCCGACCGTCTCGCCATGTCCTATTTCGAGTCCTTTCCGTTGCCATCAAGCCGCCGCTTTTAAATCCTCCAACACCTTGACCAGGGCGCGCCCCAGCATCTGGCCCGAATACATGGCCTCTTCCAGGGTGTTGGCCTCGCTTCCCATCTCCACCAGAATTGAGCCGTGGGTGAGCTGCTGATTATAACGGGCGTTGCCCACCAGCGAAATCGGCCGCACCACCCCTTCATACCGCGTATGCAGTTCCCGCTGCAGCCGCACGGCGAGAGACAGGTTTTCCTGCCGGTCCGGATGGGGAACCGCGTCGGTATTCATCATTCCCAGCACAATCATCATTTGGGCCGCCTTCTTCCCCTCGATTTCGGCGGTGGGTTTGACTTTGGTGCTGGAGTCCCTCTGAATCGAGTCGCGATGGATATCCAGAACCACTTGAATCGTGGGATATGCCTCCAGATTCCTCTGTATCGTCTCTTTGGAACGGTCGTATGCGCCGGAATACTGCGGAGAGTCATGAACCGTTTTGTCGTGAACCACGCCAATCCCCGCCGCGCGGAGTTGAGCGGCGATCACTTCCCCCACCGCCACCACGTTTTTGGTTTCATCCAGCGTCCGGGTGGGATCGGTATCGTTGTAAAAACCGGCGTCGTAGTCCAAATAACACTCGGTGGTGTGGGTATGCATGATGAGAACCTGTGGTTCAGATGTATCGGTGATGGTGATGTCAGGTTTGCGGGACAACAGATCCGCGATGTCCAGGGCCATGTCGCTGCCGTTGCGGACCGCCACCCCATCCACAAAATCGCTGCCCGGAGACAGCTTTTCGGTCAGCACCGTACCACCGCTGGATTTTTCGGGCACCACCGCGCTCGGCAAACTCGGCAGGGCGGGCCATGTGATGCCGTTTTCCCATTCGGTCGGCAGGGGCGTCGTGGTGGTCGTTGTCGGGGCTGTCGTCCCATCTGTCGGCGCCGCAGTCGTATTTCCAGCAGCCGACGGCTGCCTCTGCAGGCGCCCGCTCAACGCCTCGGCGCCTCCGTCCGGCTTCTGGATTCCGACCGACAGCATGGCCAGCTTCCCGCCCCACTCCAACAGGACTTCCCGGCTTATATTGCCGCATAGAGCCGCCACACAGGCCGAAGCCGCCAATACCCCCAGCACCGCCCGGATAGCCCGTTTGATCTTTTTTTGCATACCGCATCACCGCTATATATCTATGCGGTAAAAAGGGCGGCTAGACCCTGCGGGAGCGGGTTGTCCCTATACTTATTGCGCGGCGGCTGTCAGATCAAGAGGCGAGTAGGCCGGCTGCAAAGCCGCATTGACCGACATGGCGACCAATCTGGAGGCCCGGCGGATCATCAAATCCACCTCCCGGGGCGTCACCATCATACCGGCCCCTCGGGGAGTGACTTCGCCGGCAGCCTCCTCCCGCCCCGTCAGTTCCTCGGCTAACGTCACGGCATCCACCACGGTGGGAACCCCCACCGCCACAACCGGAATTCCCAGGGTTTCCCGGTTGAGCGCGCGCCGGTTGTTTCCCACCCCCGATCCCGGGGCAATGCCGGTATCGCTGAGTTGGACCGTACAGCCCAGCCGTGATAGGCTTTGGGCTGCGAGGGCGTCAATGGCCACCACGGCGGCCGGCTTGATCACCGCGATCACGCCTTCCGCCATTTCACCGCTCTCCACTCCGGTGTTTCCCAATACGCCCGGAGCCATCACCGCGGTGGGCCGCAGATCCTCCAGACCGGCGGCGCGGGCGAATTCCCCCTGTATATGCCGGGTTGCCAGCACCATCTTGGCCGCCTGCGGCCCCAAAGCATCGGGGGTAATCGCTTCGTTCCCAAGCCCCACGACCAGCACGCTGCCTTTCCGGGGCAGCAGGGCTGCGAGCTGTTCTCCGATCAGACGGGCGGTATCCTCCAGTTGGGTTTCATGGTCCGTCAAGGCCGGAATTTCGGCTGTAATATAGGTCCCGCGGGGTTTGCCCAGCGTTTTTTCCCCCTGTGTGCTCAAGATCCGGATGCGGGTGAACACCGCGTTCCCCCGCTCGAATCTCTCCTGCTCTATGTCCTTATCTGTCAGCGTGTTCAGCCGGGCAGGCTGTTCGGCGGCCTCTAACGCCAGATCGGTACGCCCCTGCATAAATGGTCATTCCTTTCTGCCGGCCGGAAAAGCGAGCGGGTTTATGGAGCGGGACATCCGCCGGGGATTCCCTCTCTGGCCCGGAATCGCCGTGCCTTTCGAGTATTTGCAGAAAAAACCGGAATATTCCTAAAAAAACAGTTGATTTTCAGCGCGGATCATGCTAAGATAATTTGTGCGTGATTTTCAAGGAACGAATTGGCAGAGGAGGTGTGACCATGCCCAATATCAAATCCGCTAAAAAGCGCGTGAAGGTCATCGCGACCAAGACCGCGCAGAATAAGGCCAACCGCTCTGCCCTCCGGACCCAGATCAAGAAGGCGAACGTGGCGATTGAAACCGGGGCCGCCGATAAGGACGAGGCTGTACGGGCCGCCGTCAAGAAGATTGACCAGGCCGTGGCAAAGGGGCTCCTGCACAAGAATACCGCCGCCAGGAAAAAGTCCTCCCTTGCGAAACGTGCCCAAGCATAAAATCATCTGGAAAAGCCTCGTCAAGTATGACGGGGCTTTTGTTCTAAATTCAATCCAGCCGGAGGTCCTGCGCCATGAAAATCCTGCCCCCCTCCCTTCCGGAGTCTCTGCCGGCGTCCGACGATCCGTCCGGTGTCGTAGCCGCGTGCGCGGCCTCAGGCGATGATGTTGCCGACCGGCACTTTCTCACAGGAACCCTGACAGGCGACTTTTCCTCCCGCGTGGAGTTTCGGCGCTGCCGCTTCGACGGCGTGCGTATGACCGCCTGCCGGTTCGGGCACGCCGATTTTGTGGATACGATTTTTTCCGGCTGTGATCTGTCCGGGGTTGAGTTGTCCGGCTGTGCTTTTCTGCGCTGCCGGTTTGAAAACTGCAAAGGGGTGGGCTCCGCCTTCATTCACAGCCCCATGCGCCACGTCGTGTGGGAGGGCGGCCCCTTCCGTATGGCCAATTTCTCCGAAACACCGTTCAAGGCCGTGCGTTTTAGCCACTGCGATTTGACGGAAAGCGTTTTTTTACAATGTGCGGCCCAGGGCCTATCCTTTGAGGCCTGCCGTTTGGTACACGTCAATTTCTGCCGGACCCGCCTTGCCGGAATCGACCTGTCCTCCAATCAGCTCGAAGGGATCTTCGTCTCGGGCGACGAACTGCGGGACGCTGTCGTCTCGCCTTTTCAGGCCGTGGAACTCGCCCGTCTGCTGGGGGTAAAAGTCAAAGAAGAACCGTTTTAAAGCCCGACGAGCTGCGTTGCCACCATACAGTGAAAACCATAGGACGGCCCGCCGGGCTTAAAATCCCGATCCAGAGAGAAGCCGACGGTTGCCCCCATCCTTTCGGAATAAAGGGTTGCACACCGAGATGACGCAAAAAGCGGACCATAGGTCATGGCCCGCCAGTGAATTTATGAGGTACGGCTGCTCAAGAAAGGCTTGCGCAGCCGTACCTTCCTTTTTAAGATCTCTGGATTTTCATCGAAATGTCCAGGGCCTGGACCGAGTGTGTCAAGGCTCCGATGGAAATAATATCCACCCCGGTTTGTGCCACGGCACGAAGCGTATCCTCCCGGATTCCGCCGCTCGCCTCGAGGAGGACCCGTCCGCCGGCCATCCGTACAGCCTCGGCCATAGTGGGGCAGTCCATATTGTCCAGCATAATGATATCTGCCCCCGCCTCGAGCGCCTGCTGTACTTCGTCGAGGTTGCGGGTTTCCACCTCGAGCTTGACCATGTGCCCGAGTTTGCGGCGTATGGCCGCAACCGCCTGCGGTATCCCGCCGGCGGCGTCGATATGGTTGTCTTTGAGCATCGCGCCGTCGGACAGATTGAAACGGTGGTTTTTGCCCCCGCCGACTGTGACCGCATATTTTTGCAGGGCGCGCAGGCCGGGCAACGTTTTGCGGGTGTCTGTGATGACCGCTTGGGTTCCCCGCACCTGATCCACCGCCCTGGCGGTTGCCGTTGCGATGCCCGACATATGTTGCAGCAGATTGAGGGCCGTGCGCTCTCCCTTGAGAAGCGCCCGGGTTAGCCCCTCCACCCGCGCAATACAGTCGCCCTTCTTCACGCGGGAGCCTTCGGGCAGGATGACCTCTGCCTTCAAGGTACCGTCAAGAAAACTGAAAACCCGCAAAGCCACCTCCAGGCCGCAAACCACCCCCTCCGCTTTGGCCATGAAACAAGCGGTGGTCCGTGCATCGGCCGGAATCATCAGATCGGTTGTGGTATCCAGATAGTGGATGTCCTCCTTGAGGGCAGTCCGAATCACGTCGTCCACGATAAAACCAGGAAGCTGCATGGCTCTAAACCTCCTTAATCCTCCGATTCTCCGCCGTTCTTAAGTTCCCGGACCTCCCGGAGGATGAGTACGCAGACCGTCGCGAGGCTTTTGGCCTCCACGAAATCCGTGGTCAGCGCATACCCTCCATTTTGGAGATCCTTGAGGATCTCTTCGGCCTGAGCAAGACCTTCCTCCACAAAATCATAATCGGGAAGAACAAACCAGGCTTTTTGCATGATCTGCCGGATGGCGGTGCGGTGCCCCGGATGCAGAGGACAGCCGCCCAGCCTCATGGCAGGCGCTTCCCCTTTCAGGCCGCTGTTCTCATGCCGCATCCGGCGGCTGATGTCGTAAGTCGTCCGGCGGGCGAAGACCAACGCTTCCAAAAGGGAATTGCTTGCCAGCCGATTGCGGCCATGGACGCCGGTATGGGAACATTCCCCGGCCGCATACAACCGGTCCACGGTGGTATCGCCGTAAACCCCCACGTCGATTCCCCCCATCAGATAGTGCTGACAGGGGAACACCGGGATCCGATCTTTTGTGATGTCGATCCCTTCTTCGAGACAGCGCTCGTAAATCATGGGGAAGCGGTTATGGATAAACGCCTCTCCCCGGAAGCGGATATCCAGGAACATATCCTCACTGCCGGTGCGGGCGGCCTCCTGTACAATGGCACGGGAAACCACATCCCGTGGGGCGAGCTCGCCTCGTTCATCGTACCGGTACATAAACCGTTCCCCGTCCTTGTTGAGCAGGGTCGCCCCTTCTCCCCGCACCGCCTCTGAGATGAGAAACCGCTCCCGTCCCTGGGCGGCGGCGAACGCCGTCGGGTGAAACTGTACGAGGTGCAGGTTTTTGATCCGGGCCCCCAGCTCATATGCCAGCGTGATCCCGTCGCCGGTGGCGATGGCGGAGTTGGTGGTATAGGGATACACCCGGCCGATGCCGCCGGTACAGAGGATGCAGTAGGAACAGGACAGCACCCTGGGTTCGTCCTTGACGAGAATCTGGGCCCAAAATCCGCCTTCCCCCGGCACCAGATTCACAAGCTGGGCGTAGTCCAAAAAGGCGATATTGGGCTTCTCCATGGCGGCGGCCAGCAGCTTTTCGGTAATTTCCCGCCCGGTCGAATCCTTGTGATGCAGGATGCGGCGGCGGGAATGGCCGCCCTCCAGCGTCATGGAGATGTGGTGCTCCGAATCCCGATCGAAATCGACGTGCATTTCCTTGACCAGCCGCAGTACGTCCTCCGGCCCTTCATTCACCAGGATTTCCAGGCTCCGCAGGTTGTTTTTATATCCGCCGGCGATCAGCGTGTCCGCGATGTGGAGACGAAAGTCATCGTTTTCCTTATCCACCACCGCGGCCACGCCGCCCTGGGCCAAGGCGCTGTTGCAGAGCATCCGCTCCTTTTTTGACAACACCAGCACCCGCACTTCCGGCGCGAAATTCAGCGCCGCATACAGGCCAGCCACACCGCTGCCGGCGATCAGAACATCATAGTCGTTCATCATACGCCATTCTTTCTTTTATGGTCTGCGCCCGATCCGCACCGCCGGTGTTCACCGGCTTTCACCGGGACGGTGTTCGGCGAGCAGCTTTTTAATCTTTTCATGAGGATCAATGATGAGGCTGACGGATACGTCATGGTTGAGCGCGGCAATAAAGTACGCGATGTATTTGGAGACATCCACCTCGCAGAACCATTCCCGCTGACGCAGGGCCGGGGTCCGGTAGGTCAGATTGGTTCCGAGCACCCCGGTGATGACCCCCTCCTCATACGCTTTGTCAAAGGCATCCAGGCCGTTGGTAAAAATCGGGTAAGTCGCATAGGCGAAAATACGGGCCGCCTTGCGCTTTTTGAGTTCGTATGCGATGTCCAGCATGGATTCGCCGGAGGAGATGATGTCATCGGCGATGAAAATATCCCGGCCCTCCACCGAATTGCCCAGATATTCATGCGCCACGATGGGATTCCGGCCGTTGACCACGCGGGCATAATCCCGGCGTTTATAAAACATGCCGAGATCCAGGCCCATGACGGAGGCGTAATACATGTTGCGGTGCATCGCGCCCTCATCCGGGCTGACGATCATCAGGTGTTCCCGGTCGGGGATCAGATCGGGGAAACGGCGGAACAAAGCCTTGAGGGTCTGGTAGGAGGGGATCACATTGTCAAATCCCATCAGAGGGACGGCATTCTGCACCCGGGCATCGTGCGCGTCAAAGGCGATGACGTTGGACACGCCCATCCGTTCGAGTTCCTGCAAGGCCACTGCGCAGTCGAGGGATTCCCGGTAGCTGCGGCGGTGCTGACGTCCGCCGTACAAAATGGGCATAATCACGTTGATGCGGTGCGCCTTGCCGCCGGCCGCCTGGATAATCCGCTTCAGGTCCTGGAAATGGTCGTCCGGAGACATGCTGTTTTCCCGGCCGAACATATTGTAGGTACAACTGTAATTCCCTACGTCCACCAGGATAAACAGATCGTCCCCGCGGATGCTGGCCTTGATGATGCCCTTACCGTCTCCGGAGGAGAAACGGGGACACTCCACCGGGATCAGGAAGGTGTCCTGATCCCGCCCGCTGTTCCCGGCCCATTCCCGCAGATGCGCATTGATTTTCTCCCCGAGCTCTTCCATGCCCGGCAACGCGATGATATCCAGCGGCGCCACACGATCCTGCAAATTAAAAATCGTCTCTCCCGTTACTGTGTCCGACAACTTTAACGTCTCCTTTTCCGTCCCCGATTTTTGGGCCGCACAGCGGCCGGTTTGCGCAGATACTGCCGGATGATGTCGAACCTATGGGGAAAACCGTATTCCGGACAACCGAAAGAGCCCGCCGGCTGGCCCGGGCCACGGCCATCGGCTTTTCCCCCGTGCAAAAAATCTAACCTTATTTTAACACATCCCGGCTGTTGGTGAAAAGAGGCGCCCCGCAATTTCCCTACCGAATTTTCCCGAACTGTGTCGGCGGTTATTGGGAAGGATGCACAAGGGACAGTAGACAGAATCCCGGCGGCAACAGGGCAACGATATGGCCCCCATCGGAAAATCCTATGGATTTCACTGGAAATGTGGTATACTATCCGCAGAGCGTATCCACGACTAACCCCGACGGGAGGGATCCCCCATGGAAGAACACAACCGGACAATTCCCGAAGAAACCGCTCTATTGGCGGCGGTGGACACCGGCGAATACGATATGGACAGTTCCCTGGACGAGCTGGAGGAACTCGCCCGAACGGCGGGTGCCACAACGGCCGGGCGCCTGGTTCAAAAAAGAGAAAGCCCCGACACCGCCACCTGCCTCGGGACGGGGCGGTTGGAGGAACTCGTGCAAATGGCGGAAAACACCGCCTGTGATCTCGTCATCTTTGACCGGGAACTCACCCCGACCCAGCAGCGGAACCTGGAAGACGCGCTGCCCTGCCGGGTGGTGGACCGCACAATGCTGATCCTCGATATTTTCGCCGGACGGGCCAGGTCGGCGGAGGGCCGCTTGCAGGTCGAACTTGCTCAACTGCAATACCTTCTTCCCCGGCTGGCCGGACAGGGAACCGCCCTGTCCCGGCTGGGCGGCGGCATCGGTACCCGGGGACCCGGCGAAACCAAATTGGAAAACGACCGGCGGCATATCCGCCGCCGGATCAAAAGCCTGAAGATGCAGCTTGCAGAGGTGGAACGGCAGCGTGAAACCCGCCGCGCCCGCCGGCACAAAATCGGCCTGTCCACCGTGGCCCTCGTCGGCTATACCAATGCCGGCAAGTCCACCCTTCTGAATGCGCTGACCGATGCGGGTGTATTGGCGGAGGACAAGCTTTTCGCCACCCTGGATCCGACCGCCCGCGCCCTCCGCCTGCCCGATGGCCGTCAAGTGCTGCTAATCGACACGGTGGGGCTGGTTCGGCGTCTGCCCCATCATCTGGTGGATGCGTTTCATTCCACCCTGGAAGAGGCCGCACAGGCTGACGTGCTGCTCAATCTATGCGACGCATCCAGCCCTGAAGCGGCGGAACACCTGCGCGTGACGCGGGAATTGCTCGCCTCTCTCGGATGCACCGGCCGCCCCATCCTCACGGTGTTCAACAAATGCGACCGCCTTCCCGCCTCAGAAACGCCGCTGATGGGGGAAGACCGCTACTCTCTGCGTATCAGCGCAAAAACCGGAGAGGGGTTGCCCGCACTGCTCGAAGCCGTGGCCGCGGCCCTGCCCCCCGACCGGCGAAAGGTGAGCCTTCTCCTCCCTTTCCGGGAAGGCGGCCTCGCGGAACGATGCCGGAGAGAAGGCGCTGTGGAAACCGAGGAATACCGTCCGGAGGGCGTGTATATGAAGGTCACGCTCGGTGCCCGGCTGCTGGAAGCCGTCAAGGAATATGAGCTGCCGGCCCGCCCATCTTCGATAGATTGAGGCAATCGGGCCGTCTGCGTTCTTCCCGGTCTCTTTGCATGCGGGACGGGAAGGTGGGCCTTGTATGGCTTATTGAAAGCCGGCAACGCCCATACGCGAATATCGAAAAGATCATGAAAGGTAGGGGTAAGATGAATCTCCGTCCATATCGGTTTGCCAAAAAAGGATCCTTTTCGGCCGCCGCCTTCGACCCCTGTCAAAACGGCGGGCTGAATAAAGAGAAAGGGGCGGCCCTGCTTGAGAGGAATATTCAGAAAATGGCGGATCTGCAGGAGCGCTTTTATGCGCAGGATCGGGACGCCCTGCTGCTGATTTTTCAGGCGATGGACTCGGCTGGCAAAGACGGCGCCATCAAGCACGTGATGAGCGGCCTCAATCCCCAGGGGGTGCAGGTCTATAGCTTTAAGCAGCCGTCGGCAGAGGAACTCGACCACGATTATTTATGGCGGATCCATCGCCGCCTGCCCGAACGGGGAAACATCGGCATTTTCAACCGCTCGTATTATGAGGAGGTTCTGGTCGCCAAAGTCCACGATCTCCCCCACACGCAAAAATTGCCTGCCCGTTGCTTAGACAGCCGCCTTTGGGAAAAACGGTACCGCCAAATTCGGGATTTTGAGATGTATCTCTCCGAAAACGGGATCACCGTGGTTAAATTCTTCCTCAACATTTCCAAAGAAGAACAACGCCGCCGTTTTCTCGACCGTATCGACACCCCGTCAAAAAACTGGAAGTTTTCTGCCGCCGATATTGCGGAACGGGAATATTGGGACGCATATATGGACGCGTACGAGCAGGCGGTCAACCAGACGGCCTCCAAAACGGCCCCCTGGTACGTCATTCCCGCCGATAAGAAGTGGTTTGCCCGGCTGTTGGTGTCGGAGGTGGTTGTGCAAACCCTTGAAAAACTCGACCCGCAGTACCCCAAGGTCCGCGACACCCAGAAACAGGCGCTCGAGGTCTGCCGTCGCCAGCTGATAGAACAGGCGCCTCGAGAGAGCCGATGAAGCCGAACCGGATTGCAAGGCGGAAAGCGGAGTGCCTGCGCCGCCGGATAGTGCCGGCTCTTTTACAAATTGGCGTAGTCCAGCGTTATCGTACCGTCTTCATGATAGAGGACCGCCTCTTTATTCAGGAACATCCGGTCCACCGCCTCAAAATACGCTTCTTTTGAGGTAAAGAACGGCTTGGCATTCGCGATAACGCGCTTGGCCTCTTCCCCTTGGCCCGCCAGCAGATGGCAACTGAGCAGCGTCATAGCTTTAGCGGCATTCACACAGGCGGCCTCTGGATCCGAGATGTAGAAATTGTTGCCGTGGCCTATGCCGCTGGCGCCACTGGCCATCACCTGGATTACCGGCATCACCGTCGAGAGATCGCCCATATCGGTGCTGCCCATAGTCCAATCGTCCAGCACCATCACCCCTTCTTGCCCCACGATCTGCTCAAACAGCGCGGCGGCCACCGCATTCAAATTCGGGTCGTTGTGCAGGGGCATATAGCCCGGATAGTCCGACAGATGCACTTTGGCCCCTATCGCCGCCGCACCGGCCGCCAGGGCGCGGTTGATTTGGCGGTTGACCGCCATGATAGCGTCAACCGATGCGCCTCGCACATAGCTTTCGATATTGACATTGTCTGGAATGGTGTTGACCGCATCGCCCCCTTTTGTGATAATAGAATGAAAGCGTATGTAGTCCTTCTCCTGAAAAGTCTCGCGCAGATTGTTGGCCGCCTGCAACCCCAATGTGGCGGCATACAGGGCATTGACGCCGTCTTGCGGAGAGGCCGCGTGGCTGGCCCGGCCTACATAGCGGATATTCTTCACCATACAGCCGTTATTTCCCCGATACAGAATCAGGCTCTTTTCCGCGAGGGCCGAACTGTGCACCATCATGGCCATGTCCACCCCGTCCAGATACCCTCGGAATAGGAATTCGATCTTGCCGCCGAAATAATGGAGAATCCCCTGTTGCCGAAGTGTTTCGCGGTAGTCGATCTCAATGAGTTCTTCGGCGGGGACGGCGATGAGCCGAATCCTGCCGCAGATGCCATCCAGCGCCCCCGCCTCTTTCAGAGCCGCGGCCACGCCCAGCAGGGTGGCGCACTGCGCATGGTGGCCGTAGGCGTGCACCGCACCGGTCCGGGGATCTGCCTCGGGATGATCGGCGCAGATCAGGGCATCCATCTCGCCCAACACAGCGATGGTGGGTCCGGGACGGCCTGTATCCGCCTCGGCATAAAACCCAGGAATATTGCCCGCCCTCGTCAGGGTATACCCAAGTTTTTCAAAAGCCTCCTCCAGATAGGCGCTGGTTTTCCACTCTTTAAAGCCGGTTTCCGGATGCTTCCAGATATACCGCTCCGTGTCCAAGATCAACCGGCGGTTTTTTTCGACCGCCAGTAACAGGGAATCATAGGTTTTCATCTTTGTTCCTCCATATCTGCCGTCAGGCGGATCCCTTGCTTGTATGATAGCAAAGGAAGGTTGCAAAAGCAATCTTTTCCCGGCCTCACTTGGCGGAACACCCCTGCGCATTTTTGGCGGCTATACAGCACATGAGAATGGAAAACAAGGCCCCTCGCCAGTGGCGGGGGGCCTTGCGCTTGTCCTGTTTCCATTGCGATTGTGTTGTTTTCTCGAAAAGCCGCCGCTTCCCGTGCTGCACACACGGCGGTGCCAATGACGCCTGCCGTTTATGATATCCAGGATGCCGCCAAATTTTCGGGCACGGTCCAATCTGTGGGCAGGATCACCACCGCCTGCCGGCCAAGGGTTTCATAGCGTTTTTCCACAGTGGATTTGCTGTAACTGACCAGACCGTTTGAATTGTACGGATCGTTGAAATAATACCGGCTTGCGTCATATCCCACCAACACCAGGCAATGCTCCCCGGACGGATAGCGGTACTTCCCGCCATCGTCGGGAGACGTCCATTCATAGTAGAACGGAACCTCTTTCATCCCAATTGTGGCCCATACGGCTGCCGGGATGCCGCAGTCGATATACCCTTTCAGGTTTTCCAGAGGAATGCCGCTGAGATCCACCGCTTCATACTCCCCTGGCGCATAGTCCTGAAGCGCCCGGTTCAGAGACTTAACAATCACGGGTGAAAAACAGCCGTAGCCGCCGGTCGGGGTGGTGGGATCCCCCGCGTAATATTCCGACGGGTCCGGGGCGTAGCGGACATTGCCCTCTCTCCAAGCCGGTTTGCAGTCGAGATAGCGGTCCACAAAATCAAGCGGCGGAATCGTATCTCCCACATGATGCAGCAGCATCGTCGCGCTGACCGCTTCGCATCCGTTGGGCAAAATATCCTTTTGACTTAAATAGGGGACCTCCAAAAGGACTGAGGTGATTGCCGTGTTCGGATCCTCCAAGTTTAAATCCAACGGTTGGGTTGTCGAGGATCCGGTGAACGCGGAGGACGGGACCGAAGACGTTTCAGATGAGCTGGGGGTCGTTTTATCTGAAAGAAATGTGGGACTGGTTTGTCCGGTTCCTTCCGGCTGCGGTTCGGTCTCGGCCGCTTTCAATCCGGCGGAACCGTCCGACGCCTCTTTTGTGTTTACTACAGGGGCTTCCGGCGCGCAGGAGCAGACCGTCATCGTGATAAGCCCGGCAACAATTCCGGCGGCCAAAGCCTGTACCATGTGTCTTTTCATATACAACATCCCTCCATCCTATTGCCATACTATGCGGCAAAGCAAGTATTGACTGGATGGAGACAACATTTTCAAAGAAATGCTGTCTGTCCTATCCGAAAAGCCAACCGGCGTTTAGCGGCCCGCGATCTCTGAAGGGGCGGTGGTAAACCAACCCACAGCCTCTTCGGAAGTCAGCATGTTTTCGGACAGAAGCAGCCATCCACTTTTCTCTTTCCGGAATACCAGGGTTTTTGTCCCTTCCGGCAGCGTCCAGTCGAGCGAAACCGACAGATCTTTCACGCCGTCTCCATCCGCATCGAAGAGCCGCGCGGAAATGCGTCCGTAAACCATCGGGGCTACCGATAGGTCGTATACATCCATTCCGTCAATCCGCAGGCCGCTCGTATAAACCCCTTGAACCAATTCCACAACCGTCATGTCATCCTCGCCCGTGTCCATCAGAACGGTCACATTTCCTTGAAACGCATTGTACAGATAGAGAATCGTGTCGGCAGACACCATGCCTTTCGGCAATTCCAAACAGTAGAGGATCCGTTCCTTTGTTCCGTCAGTGTTCGCGGGCTGTGTCAACACGATATCCAGACCATTTTCTGCACCTCCGTGCTTGGTCACGCCGACGATATCCTGTACGCCGCTCATATCCGAATGCTGCAAATACAGGGTAACCAGATCATGATCCTCGAAGTAGGCGGCGTCATATTGGTTAAGCACTCTTTGCGCCGCATCGTCGAAAAGGCGACCTTGCAGGTCGGCAACATCCTGCACACCGGTCAGAATCCGGTTGGCTGCCGCGCTATCGGCATCAACCACAGCCCCTTGTATCTGATAACGCGCGGTTTCCAACGTCTTGGCCTCTTGTTGATTCGAGGCCTGGACTTCAAATACAAACCGATTGCAATCCTCGACATCCGCTTTATTCACTTCCACAAACAGGGCCTGACGGAGCCCTATATAGGTGTCCTCTCCCGGAACGCTCGATGAAAGGGTCACCGTCAGGACGGTGCCGGTTTTGGTCACGCGGGCCACATCCTCCGCCGCATAGGCCGTATCCCATGGGTAGAGGAGCATCAGCAGCGCGTGTTCTTGGAAATACTCTTCCGTATAAAGCAGAGCCGCCGTCACCGGCTGCGGATACGGCACGGTATTCTTCTCCGGGGTTTCGTCGATTTGCAGGCCGATGCGAGCCAGGGAAGCCTCAAAGTCGGCGTACGACTCCAGCAGGCGCAGGCTTTCGGAGCAATTGCCCTCCATTCCGTAATCCACATTGCCAAGGGTCTCGGAATGCACCTGGAACGACAGGTCGATTCTTTCCTCTGTCGGAGAGGACACCGACGGAGCCATCATAGGATACAGCGATGTCAGGCTGACCGCCAGAACCAAAAACAGCGAAGCGGCGGCGGCCGCCAAAACCGATTTTCGCCACACTTTCCGTGCAGGCGGGACTTCCTCGGCCTCAAAAACATAGCGGTTATCTTGAAGATTGGACTCGATTCTCTCCCACAAGGGCGGGGTTTCAGAATCCGCCGCCTGTTGGAGGCGATTTTGAATATCGCGGTCAGACAGTGGTTTCATAATCCATTTCCTCCCTTTCCTTCATCATTCGGCGCAGTTTCCCCATCGCCTGGCGGTTTCTCCAGGCGACGGTCCCGAGTGGTTCGCCCAAGATACGGGCCACTTCCCGCAAGGGCAGGTCCGCGATCAAATGCAGTGATACCACCTGCCGTTCGGTTTCACTCAGCTGTTCGAGCGACCATTCCAGAAATAAGCGGGTACAAGCCTCGTCCTCCAGCCGGTCTTGAGATGGAAAGACCTCCAAAACCGTGTCCTCGACCGGGCTGATCCGATTTTGCCGCCGCATGATTTCGGCGGCTGTATGGTGTGCGATGGTCATCAGCCAGGCTCGGTGTTCGGCACCGGGACGGTAGGTGCCGGCTTTTTGCCAAATCCGGAGGAAGGTCTCCACCGCCGCATCTTCCGCATCGGCGGGTCTGCCTGTGACCGAAAGGCAAACAGCATACACGCTCGAAGCGTATGCACGGTAGATTTCCTCGAGGCCGCTTGTATCGCCGGCCGTTATGCGGGACATCGCTCGATTGAACCGGTCGTTTTCCAAGCCAACGCCTCCTTTGTGTGAAAAGCTTTTCGACTATTATACGGCTTTGGAGGCGGATTTTTATGGGAAAGGGGAAAAGAAATTTCTGGATGAAATTTTATGGAGAATGAGTATTCCGTCACCACCTGTCTATACTATTGCCGTGACTCCTCGAAACAAAAGAAAGGACGGATGCAAATGGAATTCAAAGGAAGCCGCACCGAGGCCAATCTTATGGCGGCCTTCGCGGGGGAAAGCCAGGCGCGAAACAAATACACCTTCTATGCCTCCCAGGCAAAAAAGGACGGCTACATGCAGATCGCGCGGATATTTGAGGCGACCGCTGCCAATGAGAAAGAACATGCCGAGCTGTGGTTTAAACAACTGCACGGCGGCAGCATACCGGGCACCGCCGATAATTTGGTAGATGCCGCGGCGGGGGAACGCTACGAGTGGACCCAGATGTACGCGGACTTCGCGAAAGTGGCGCGGGAAGAAGGCTTCACAGCCATCGCCGCAGCATTCGAACTGGTCGGAAAAATCGAAAGCCACCACGAACAGCGTTTCCTGAAACTGCGCGACAATCTGGAAACCGGCAAGGTTTTCAAGCGGGGTGCCGGAACCATTTGGATCTGTCTGAACTGCGGCCATCTTTACACGGGCGAAACCCCCCCTTCCCTCTGCCCGGTCTGCAAACATCCCCAGGCCTATTTTCAGCTGCATATCGAGGATTATTGAGGAACGGCCATGGAAAAGAAAACGAACAAACCCCAACCCCATCCGCAGGCCCAGCAAACAGCCATGCAGGATGCAGTGACACTGCGGGAGCAGGGGCGGGGCGATATTCTATCCGATGTACTGGGGAGTTATACCGGCACCGCCGATCATGGGGAAAAACCGGAACAGGATGCCGACGATCTGTAACCGGTATGCAAGCACTGCCGTACAGCACGGCGGTGCTTTTTATTTTCGGCCGGTTCCCCGCGTATTTCCAGCCGCCTGCGTTGCATTTTCTGGTGTCTTCGTTGTATAATGACCCTGACATCGGCTATGAAAAGGAAGGGGGAGACAAATGCCGGTCCGTTTGCCAGAGGTTTCGCCTTTGCTGGATGAGGCGGGGCTTCCCCTGCACGGCTTCTGCCGTTTTGAGGACATCCGGCCCCGTTTGCTCTCCTGCCGGGCCGCCGGCCGCCTCCCCGCTGATACCGCCGTGATCATCGTCGCGCTGTTCCCCTACCGGTTTCCGGATGACGGCGGCCCCCGCAATCTCTGCCGCTATGCCAGCGTCCCCGATTACCATGCAGTGGCGGGCGACGTGCTGCGCCGTGCCTGTGCCCGTCTGACCGGCCGCTTTCCCTCTTTATCATTTGAACCCTTTATCGACAATTCCCCCATACCCGAGGTATCGGCGGCCTCTCTCGCCGGACTTGGCTGTATCGGTGACCACGGGCTTCTGATACATCCCCAATACGGGTCCTACGTGTTTATCGGGTCGATTGCCACCGACGCCCCCTGGCCCATACCGGCCGGGCGGATTTCCTTGTGTCCCCACTGCGGGGCCTGTTCGACGGCCTGCCCCGGGCAATGTCTGTCCGGCGGGCGGCTGGACCGCAGTCGTTGTCTTTCCTTCCTCACCCAAAAAAAGGGGAGCCTGGCACCGAAGGAGGAACGGCTTATCCGGGATAACGGCCTAATCTGGGGCTGCGATACCTGTCAGGAGGCCTGTCCGCTCAACAGGGACACCGCATGCAAGCCCCACCCCTGCTTTGGCGAATACCGCCCTCTGGCCCTGCCGGCCGACCTGGACAACCCGGACGGGAAAGCCTACGGCTGGCGGGGCACACAGATCCTGCGGCGCAACTGGGCGATTTGTTACGGGCAAAACAGGGAATAAAAGAACGGTTTTGTCTTATACGTTCGACGGTCCGTCTTCACTTAAACCAGGCGAACCGTTCCATGTGAATGTTTCTCCCCCCGCTCGGCCTCATCCCGCCGTGCTGCCCTCCGGCCGCACTTGATTCCGGCTCGGATATGGTATATACTGGATTCCTACATAATTCCTACATTTGATTCATTACGGCATCAATCTGGGGTTTGGGGTCGCCGCCGGCGACCGTGTGAGGAGGCACCCATGTGAAAATTCTGTTGATTATCGACCAATTCGACAACGATAACAACGGCACCACGATCTCGGCCCGCCGGTTCGCCGACACCCTGCGGCGGCACGGCCACGAAATCCGGGTGGTCTGCACGGGGGAAGACCGGGAAGACAAGTACGCGGTTCAGGAATTCCGGGTTCCCATTTTCGACGGGCTGATAAAATCGCAGGGGATGCGTTTCGCCCGCCCGAACAAAACCACGCTGGAGGAGGCCATTCGTTGGGCGGAAGTGGTGCATTTTCTCATGCCTTTCCCTCTCTCAATCGAAGGGGAAAAGATCGCCACCCGCCTAGGGGTTCCTCATACGGCGGCCTTTCATGTCCAGCCTGAAAATATCACCTCTTCCATCGGTCTGGGAAATGCCCATGGGCTCAACAAGGCAATTTATCAGGGGTTCAAGACCATTTTTTATAATAAATTTACCCATATCCACTGCCCGAGCCGGTTTATCGCATCCCAGCTTGAGAAAAACGGCTATACCGCCAAACTCCACGTGATATCCAACGGAATTGATTCGGACTTTATTTATCGGAAAAAAGAAAAATCCCCCGACCTGCAGGGGAAAATCGTGGTTTTGATGATCGGCCGCCTCTCGGCGGAAAAGCGGCAGGATGTCCTTATCGACGCGGTCAGCCGATGCGCCTATCGGGACCGGATCCAACTTGTTCTCGCGGGGCAGGGCCCCAAACGGGACGCCCTGCTCAAGCGGGCGGAGAAACTGCCCATTCCCCCCATCATCCGCTTTTTCCCGAAAGCCGAACTGCTTGACATGTTGGCCATGAGCGACCTTTATGTGCATGCCGCCGATGTGGAGATCGAGGCCATCTCCTGTATGGAGGCGTTTGCAAGCGGACTGGTTCCCATCATTGCTGACAGCGCAAAGTCCGCGACTCCCCAATTTGCTCTGGACGATCGCAGCTTATTTCGGGCGGGAGACAGCGCCGACCTCGCGGGCAAAATCGAATATTGGCTCGACGATCCGGAGGAACGGCACCGGATGGAAATTCGCTATGCCGAACACGGGCGGGCATACGACATCGACCACTGTGTCTCCCAGATTGAGGACATGTTTCGGCAGGCGATTGCCGAAACATGAGAGAACCAGCTGGGATGCACCCGCCTGAAACGCCAAACGGCCCTGCCATGAAAGGAACGGCCAACCATGAACCTGCATAAATATCCCGAAGTCCTGACCGAAGAGGAAGAGCCGGTCGCCATTGACGAACATGAACTGCATATGTGGTCCCCTCTCGAGATGAGCATCGGGACGGGTTATGACTACCTCGGGGACAGTTTGTTCTATCGGGTGCTGTATGCATTGCTCAAACCCATCGCGCTCGGTGTGTTCGCCATCCTGAACCCCCTGCTGTTCGGCTTTCAGTTTCAAGGCCGGGAGAATATCCAACGGTTGCGGGGGCGGGGTGCCGTCTCCATCTGCAACCATATACACGCGTTGGACTGCACCATGCTGGGCATGGCGTTTTTTGACCGGCGCCTGTATTTTGTTACCCTGCAGTCGAATTTTGAAATCCCGCTGATCCGCCATTTGGTCAAGGCTCTCGGCGGTATGCCGATCCCCCGCAGTTTCCGGAAAATGCCTGCGTTCTCCGATGCTGTCGGAGAGGCGGTCCGCCGGGGGCAGATCGTGCAGATCTATCCGGAGGGTGTGTTGCGGTTTTATTATCCTGGTGTCCGCCGTTTCAAAAACGGCGCCTTCGCTTACGCGTACGACAACAACGTCCCTATGCTTCCCTCCGTCATAACCTACGCCCAGCCCACCGGCCTGCACCGCTTATTTAAAAGAAAACCGTGTCTTCGCCTGACGGTATTGCCGCCGGTGTATCCCGACGTGACCAAGCCGAAAAGGGATGAGATCGCCCGGCTGCGGGCGGTCTGCACCCGCCAAATGACCGACTTTTACCGGCATAACAGTGTGGACCCCGAAACCTTCCGCCGTCCGGTATAAAAAAACACCGGCTCCGGGCGGATCGCCGCGTGACCGCCATCGGTTATGGGGAACCGTCGATCCCCGGTGGATGCCGGTCCTGCTGTCCACCCGCCGCATCCGTCCGGGGATGGAGCCTTCGCCCTTTTCGCTCCTTTTCGGCAGGAAACGATTGCGGGCCGCGGTGAATTCTGCTATAATTTAAAGCGCAAAAAGGCAAAGGGAGGGTTGGTCATGACCATGTTGGTCCCCCTGCCCGCGGATGTGTATTCCGTGATGGAGGAACACCCGCCGGAACCCCATACCCCCGCCGGCATGCTGTTCGCCTGCTGGGCGATTGTGATCGTGCTGCTGGCCATGGTTGTCGTGTTCATGCGGGCAAAGAAAAAAGAATATGCGCTGGCCGTTTTGCCCCTGACCCTGGTGCCGTTCATGCATATCGTCAGCGGGGTACTCGCGCGTTTTCTGGATCCGATTCTTTTCCTGAACTTTACCGAAATCCGGATTCTCATAGATTTGACTGCGGCGCTGTTTTCCTGTCTTCTCCTGGGGTTTTCTTCCCGTGGGATTTCAGAAAAGCGCAGCCGCCGCCTGTTGACCATCTTTTGCGCCGGGTTCATCATCCTGCTGACCTGGGTCCTTATCTATAACGTTTTATCGGCTTCTCAGGTATGACCTCTTCCAAACACTCCGGCGGATAAACTTCCGAGGCGAATGCGGTGTTTTCACAAGCGGCAACCATGGTTTTCGTGGTTGCCGCTTTTTCGGCCGGACCCCGCCCGCGTCTTGATTCCTCCGCGCGTCCGGGGTATAATGGATACACGATGAAAGGGGCCGTTGCCGTGTCGAATTTTCTTAAACGCACCTGGGCCGAGATTGATCTCGACGCCTTGCAGGATAATTATCGCGCTATCGCCTCTTCCCTTTCAGGGAACAGCCGGATCATGGCCGTGGTCAAGGCGGATGCATATGGCCACGGGGCGGGAATGGCGGCCCTTTCGTTTCGGGAATCCGGAGCCTCCTGGTTCGGGGTCTCCAACCTCGACGAGGCCGTGCAGCTTCGTTCAGCCGGCATCACCGAGCCCATTCTGGTTTTTGCCTATACCCCACCGGGAGAAGCCGCCACTCTTGCACGGCTGGGTATATCTCAGACCGTGCTCAACGGGCATTATGCACGGGAGCTGGAACAAGCCGCCGCCGTCGCAGGGGTGCGGGTGCGGGTCCACGTCAAAATCGACACCGGCATGTCCCGGGTCGGGCTGGCCTATCACAGCGAACGGCAGGACGGGGATACTCTCCGGGAGATCGAGGCGCTCTGCAGCCTCCCCCACCTTATCGGGGAGGGCGTTTTCACCCATTTTGCCTCGGCGGACGAGGAGGACGACGGCGGCTATACCAGACAGCAGTTCGAGCGGTTTATGGAGGCTCTCGGCCGACTTGAACAGCGGGGGGTGACGTTCCGTTGCCGCCACTGCTGCAACAGTGCGGGGCTGATGCGGTTTCCCGACATGCACCTCGACCTGGTGCGGCCGGGAATCATCCTGTATGGTCTGCCGCCGGCTCCCTGGATGCGGGGCATGCTCCCCCTGCGCCCCGCCATGGAACTTAAGACGGTGGTGTCCATGGTCAAAACCGTGCCGGACGGCATGCCGGTCAGTTATGGACGGACGTTTGTCACCAAGGGAGAAAGGCGCCTCGCCACCGTACCGGTCGGCTATGCGGATGGATATCCCCGGGTGCTTTCCAATCGCGCTCAAATGCTCCTGTGCGGTCAAAGGGCACCGGTGGTGGGCCGCGTCTGCATGGATCAATGTGTCTTGGATGTCACCGACATTCCGGAGGCGAGAGAGGGGATGACGGTGACGGTCTTCGGTAAGGACGCGGACGCCTGTCTCCCAGCGGAGGAAATCGCGGAACTGGCTGGCACCATTCACTATGAAACCGTCTGTCTGGTCGGCAAACGGGTCCCCCGCGTTTTTTACAGAAACGGCGAAATTGCCGGGCGGCTGAATTATATTTTGCCGGACACGTAACCCGGCAACGGATGTTCATACGAGAGGAGGCGGCCGTATGCCTGAATTCGTCCCCACGGTTCCCCAACGGGAGATGGCGGTGGACGCTGTCGTGACGGTGCATTATTTCGAATACGCCAAGAACTATGTATTCGAAGGAGAAAAGCACGATTTCTGGGAACTGCTCTATGTGGACAAGGGAGAAGTGGAAGTGATGGCGGATGACACCGGCTATCGTCTGCGCCAGGGCGAGATGATCTTCCACAAGCCCAATGAGTTCCACAACGTCTTCGCCAACGGAGTGGTCGCCCCCAATCTGGTGGTGGTCTCCTTTATCTGCCGCTCACCCGCCATGAGTTATTTTGAGGGCAAGGTTCTGCGCGTGGATTCAGATGAACGGGAACTGCTCGCCCGTCTGATTGCGGAAGCGCGGGATGCTTTTGCGTCTCCTCTGGACGATCCGCGCACCGTCCAGATGGTTCGGGCCTCCTCGAGTGCTTTTGGCAGCGAGCAAATGGTGGTTTCCCTGCTTGAACAAATGCTCATCCGGATGATCCGCCGGGGGGCCGAACAGTCCCGGGAAGTCAAAGTCTCATCCTCCGTCAAGCGCCGCTCCGACCGGGATCTCGCCGAACGGGTCATCGCCTATATGGAAGAAAACCTGTGCGGCAGCCTCTCCTTCGCTCAGGTCTGCCGCTTTTCCGCCCAAAGCGCCACCAATCTCAAAACCATCTTTAAATCCGTGACCGGCATGGGGGTAATGGAATATTACCGCATGCTCAAAATCGAGTATGCGAAGCGCCTGCTGCGGGAGGGCAGCGGCAACATCACCCAGATTGCCGACCGGCTCGGCTATGCGTCGGTGCATTATTTTTCCCGCCATTTCAAACAGTCCACCGGTATGACGCCCAGTGAATACACACAGTCGATTCAGGCAAAATGAGAGGGGCCGGCCAGTCTTCAGAAGTCGGAACGGCGTGTCTGCGCGGGTACGCGGGGACACGGCCGGCGGATATTCGATCCCTTCTTTGAATCGAAAGGGCTGAAACCCAGAAACGATGTAAGACGTTTCATATCGAGAGAACGACAGGCGGGCCGCATGGCGCGCAAGGAGCGAGGAGCCGCGCAAAAGGATTCCTTTTGCGCGGCTCCTCCTGTTCACGGCACATCGAACCAACGGATTTCGCTCTCATCCAAATGCAAATCGAACGCATGGCCGTCTCCACGGTAGACCCGGGTATCCTGCGGCTCGTAGGTGTTGTTGACCACACAATACTGCCGCACTTCAGGGCCGCTTTCAGGCTTTCCGTATGCGTGCACCTCCGTGCTGGCATTGGTGCTGAACCAGTGGAGGAGGGCATCCTCTTTGTGAGAAGCCCAGAGAATGGCGCGATAGAGCAGCCGGGTGTTGTCAAAATTGTAGGGCAGCCCGCTGATATAGACCCCCCGGCCCTTACCACTTGCATGGGCGGCGAGCTGAACCTCCCGGTCCCGTTGCACGATGACGGTTGTGCCGGGCAAGGCGTAAACACCCTTTTTCCCTTCCCCGAAGTCGATGGCTCCCCGCACATCCCCGGTGATGAAATGGGGCTGCTCATCCCAGTTGTATTTATCCACATTTAGGGTAAAACCGGTCTCCATCTCGACACCGAGTATGTCCGCCAGTTGGAAATAGCGGCCTTGCCACTGATGGCCGGAGGGTTCCCCCACGCCAATGAAGCCGCCGCCGTTATAGACATACCGGCGCACGGCGGTGAGAACCGCTTCGTCGGCCCAATTTTCACCGCCGGTCCAGGCGGTGTCCCCGTCTCCGGCATTGACAACCGCGTCGAATCCATCCAACATCTTCGGATCGGACCGAATATCGTCGAAGTCGATAAAACACACATCAAACGGGGCACCGCTCAGGATTTCCATCACCCCGAAATAGGCATAATTCTGCTTATGGTACAGCGCGTGATGTACCATGTGGTTGCCCCAGGCCCGCATGCGGCCCCAGGAACTCAGCACCGCCACCCGTCCGGCACAAAACGGTACGGCCCCTTTGACGCGGGCGTAAAGCCCGCGGAATTCATCGCACACCCTCTCGACATAGTCGATGAACGCCGGGAACCGCAGGGCCAGTTTCAGATATCCGCCATAGCCGATCCGGTCGATGGGCTTGCGCAGGATGGCGCGCCTGGCCGTCACCCAGTTGACCTTCGCCTCCCGCACCGGATCCCCTCCTTCATGGAAGGTATCGGGGAAAAAATACGGCAAGAACCGGCCTTCGGTATACCGGACACCCGGAATATCGCTGATCAGGCGGAGGGTGGCCCCGTTCCCCACGCTCCCCACCACCGCATCCAGGCCGATGGTGGGGAATTCCTCCATAAAAGGTTCGGTGCCGATCCAGTGATCGCCCAGGAACATCATGGCTTCCTTGCCGTATTCGTGGGTAATCTCGACCATTTCCCGGGCGAGCTTGGCGACTTCCCGGCGCTGAAACGCCTGAAAATCCCGAAACTCCCTGGAGGGTTCCCGATATGGGTTGTTCATGTATCCCTGGTCGATGATATATTCGGGCCGGAAAGGATAGCCCGCCTCTTTTTCAAATTGCGCCAGAATATATGGGCTGACGCTGGCGGAATAGCCGTACCAATCCACGTATTTCTCCCGGGCCAGCTCATCAAAAATCAGGGTGAACTGATGAAAAAAGGTGGTAAAGCGGATGACATCCACATAGGGATGTTCTTCGATGAAGCGGCGCAGCCGCATCATCGTGAACGCTCGGGTTTTGGGCTGACGGACATCAAAGGTGATCTGATGCTCTACATCCTTCCAGCCATTGGTCACGGCATTGTACATGTGGACCGGATCCCACAGGATATAGGCGAGAAAACTGACAGAGTATTGATGATAGGGCACGGCCTCGATCACGACATCGCCCGATTCCCGCTCATAACGCCAACGGGACACAGGAACCGGACAGCCGGTGGTGCGGTCCATAACCTCCCACCAGCGGGTAATATCGTCCCGGTCGTTGACCGCCAGCATATCGGGATAGAGATGATCCATCAGATGAATGGACAGACGGTCTCCTTCCGCGGTATGAAACGAGGTGCTGATATACATCTGTTGAATTTCATCCGGGTTTTTCCGGGCCCAGTCGTTATCCTTGCGGGTGGTGTAATAGGTCGCATACACCTTGGCATCCACCTGACGCAGCGCGGCCGGAAAGTCGGTCCCGTCGCAGTCGCGAACGGCGTCGGCACCCCAACGGCGCAGGATCTCGAGGGTTTCGGGCACCACGTCTCCATCGGTGGGAATCGTGACCCGTCCCGTGGTTTTGGAATCGGTTGGCCTCATGGCGGACAACCCCTTTCTGCGCACTGCGCGCCGTGAAATCGAAAACAGCTGCGGATACGGCATTCGCCGCCGTCTGTCGGCTCTATTTCGGTTTCTTATCGGAACGGGTATACCGCCGGTTATACAGATAAAGCAGGACGAGCAGCCCCGCAAGGCCGAGGAGCATCACCCCGATCCAGGGAAGCCCGCGGTACCTCTGGCCGACAATCACAAGCGCGATGCAGGCGATAAAAACGGCCAACGCCAATATCCCTTTGAGAACCGTCATGCGCGGTATCCTCCTTTTCCGGTCAGGCTTTGACGCCGCCGACCGTCATTCCCTGGGTCAGTTTCTTCTGCACCGCCATATACAGGATCAGGGTGGGCAGCATCACCATCACCAGTCCGGCATACATCTGGCCGTACTGAGCGGAGGCATTTTGTGCCTTCATCAGATTCATCAGTCCAACCGGCAGGGTGCTGTCATCGCCGCTCATCAGGGTCATGGAAATGATGTATTCGTTCCAGAAGGACAGAAAGTTGAACAGTATTACCGTGATAATGCTGGGTTTCGCCATGGGAAAGATGATCTGCACCATGGTCCGGAAATACCCGCTGCCGTCCACATAGGCGGCCTCTTCGAAATCCTTTGGCAGGGTCTGGAAATAACTCGAGAGAAGATAGATGGTGAAGGGCAGCGCCGTGGAAGCGTAAATCAGAGCCAGGATAAAGCGGTTGTTCAGAAAAAACCCGTTGCCGAACCATTCGTACAAAGGGCTGCCCCGTTCCGCCCCAATCGCCTCCATCAGGCTGGAGAGCCCTCGGTTGCCTTCTACCAGCATCAGGAAAATCGGCACAACGATATAGTTGACGTTGATAAACAACCCGCCCATGAAACAGGTGTTCAACAAGCGGCGGCCCCGGAATTTATACCGGGCCAGCACATACGCGGCGGGCAGTGCCACCGCCAGCAGCATCGCCAGCGCGAGGGCGGTGACCACCACCGAATTGAGAAAATAGGCGCCCATGTTCGCCTTGTTGAAGGCGTCGATAAAATTCTGAATGTGAAAGCCCTGGGGGAGCGCCCACGGGTCGCCGTAAAATTCCCGGTTTTCCTTGACCGAGGCCATGAAAGCCCAGCCGACCGGCACGAGGATGGAGACCGCAAAGAGAATGAGCACGATAAAAATAAAAATACGATAGAGGGTATCCGCACGCAGGCTGTTTTTGTGTTTCATATCGGAACCCCCTTAGTATTCCAGCGGCTCGCGCTTGGTCACGGCATTGACGACCGCCGCGAGTATAAAAGAAAACGCGAACACCACCACGCCGATAGCCATACCGTAGCCATAAGAGGAATTGGTATAGGCCTGCGTGTACATATAGCTCAGAAACACCTCGGTGGCTCCGTCGGGGCCACCGTTCGTCATCGCTTTGACGAGCAGGAAACTCAGATTGATATTGCTGATGATGAAGAAGGTCAGGGTGGTGCGAATGTTGGTCCAGATCAATGGGATGGTGATCTGGAAAAACTGGCGGAACCGGCCGGCGCCTTCCAGCCCGGCGCTTTCATACAGACTTTCGGGCACGGCGGACATGCTGGCCATATACATCACCATATAGTACCCGATGGCCTGCCACACCAGGGCCCCCGCCAGGCTGTAGATGACGAGTTTTTGATCCCCCAGCCACAAAATAGGGGTACCGGTCTGGGTAAAAAGACCGATAATGCTGTTGAGCAGCCCCCTGTTCGGATCATAGATCGCGTTGAAGATGGCGGCGATCACCACCACCGACAAGATGTTCGGAATATAAAAAACCACGCGGAAAAAGCCTTTGCCCGGAATCCTTCCCCGCACGAGAATGCTCGCGAAAACCAGGGAAAACGCGATGGTAACCACCGTCACCAGGACGATGAGTAGCACGGTATTCTGAAAAGACCGGAGAAATCTTTCATCGCTTATGAGGGTCTGAAAATTGCGGAATCCGACAAAGGTCTTTTCATCCGAATAGCCGCCCCATCGGAACATAGACATCCAAAATACCTGTAAGGTGGGGATCACCATAAAGATCACGAAAAGCACAGTGGCCGGAATCACGCACAGAGCGGCGAACCGTCCCTGTCCCCGAAACCTGCGCATGGGGATGCCTCCTCTCTTCTCCGAATCCATCCCGGATTCGAGGCAAAGGATAGGGACGGGCAACCGTCAGGGCGGCCGCCCGTCCGCCTTTAGAGCCGAATTATTTTAGAGCTCCGCGGAGCTTGTTGCTCGCATCGACGATCCCGGCTTTCCACTGCTCCAGAGTTTTGTCTCCGCTGACCACGCTGTTGATGGAATTGAACGCCGCATCCGCGATGCTCACCCCCTCGACCGGGTCGGTGGTGGCAAAGGCCCCCATAACCGCCTTGGCTGCGTCGTTGTCATAAATGCTGTAAAACAACTTGTTTTCCCCTTCCAGCAGGGAACTGACGTTTTTGATCGGCTGTACGGCAGGGCCTTTGCCCTCTGCCTTGCCCGCCGTCGCGAAGATCTCGGCGGCTTTGTCAGAATACAGGAACGCCATGAATTTATCGGCGAGTTCCGGGTTCGCCGCCTTTTGAGGGCTCCAGGTCTGTTCAAAATAGGTGTAGGAATACCGGTCTCCATCCCCTATGGCCGGCAGCGCCGTGAAGCCCCATTCAAAACCGTCGGCGCGGGGAGCATCCACCATTTCACCCGTCACCCAGGTCCCGTTGGGCATGAACAGGGCCTTATTGTCCAGAATTAACTGCTGATTTTTCAGATAATTGTCGTTATTGGCGTTGGCAACAGTGGAGGTCTCGGTGTTGGCGGCGAGCTTTCCTATGATTTCAAACACCTGGTTCGCTTCTGCCGTGTCCCAGATACCCTCGCTGTAATGCGTGGCCTTTTCAAAGAAATCCGAGCCGCCCGCCTCCATCAGCAGGGCGTAGAACAACGCGTCGAAGTAGCCTGCCGTGGGATAGGTGAACAGCGCGATTCCCTCGGCTTTCGCCGTCTCAGCGAGTTCCCACATCTCGTCCCAGGTGGCGGGAACCTTCCAGTCCTTCTGCTCGAATAAGCCGGCGTTGTAAAACAGGCCGCAGGGACCGTAAAAGGCGGGAGCCAGATAGGGTTTGCCGTCGGAGTACGGATTGGTGATGGATGTGCCGAGAAACTCGGGGATGATTTTATCTTTCACCTTCACGTCCTCGCCGGGGACCGTCATGTCCAGCATATTGCTCAAATCCCGCAGACCGTTTTCCTTCGTCAAGGTCTCGGTCAGCGCCTTTTCCCGCCCGATGCTCAGGTGGACGACATCGGGATAATCCCCGGCCTTCATTTTGGGACTGATCACATCTTCCAAGTTTTTGTCTATGGTCAGTTCCACTTTGACGCCCTCGTTGTCCTCTTCAAAGGCCTTGGCAATATCTTTCCATATTTGGGTGCCGTAGGCGGATTCGAGTGCCGCCACCTTCAGCACTTTCTGTTCCGTTCCGGACATGTCGGATTCGGCCGCTTTGCAGCCGGCGAGCACTCCGGCCAGCATCACGGCGGCCAGGGCCACAGACAGTATCTTTTTCATAAGGATATCCTCCATTTTTTTGGGTTTGCCGGAGCGACGGTCTCCGGATATACGGGCAATTGATTCCTACATCCATTGACTTCCGATTTCGCTTCGTCCATTTTCCCGTTTAAGCTTTGTCTGGACGATACACAAGGAAGCCATCCTATTATGTCCGTAAACCGCCGTATATATCCGCCATTTGATGCAGTCCGGCTGTCACGAAAACCCGGAAAAAAGTAGCTTTGGAGGCAAAACGGCTTTTCGATATCCATAAAATGGCCGGGAACGGCATTGCCGGACAAGAACCGTCCCGGCCATTTGGCTATGTGAAATTCCTTAAAAAAATGAAGGCAAAAATACCCCCGGCTTCCCCATCTCGCTGGTGGAATCGGCGGATGCGTGGTATACTAGACAGAGATAATTGGAACCGGCAGGAAACCGGCGGCCGGATCCTATCGAAAGGAGAGCCCACTATGGTTATGCCGCATCCGGAACAGGCGTATCTGGAACTCCTGTCCCGGCAATATCCCACCGAAGAAGCGGTCTGCAGCGAAATTATACAACTCGGGGCGGTTTTAAGCCTGCCCAAAGGAACCGAGCATTTTATGAGCGACCTGCACGGAGAAGACGAGGCATTCCGGCATATCCTCAACAACTGTTCGGGCGTCATCCGCGAGAAGGTAGACACGGCGTTCGGCCATACCGTACCGGAACGGGAGCGGGCTTGGTTCGCCGCCATGATCTATTATCCCGAGGAAAAAATCGAAGAGGTTCGGAAATCCGGTGCGGATATGACGGATTGGTACAGCATCACGCTCTACCGTTTGACCGAAACGGCTCGCCTGGTGGCATCCAAATATACCCGCTCCAAGGTGCGCGCCGCCCTGCCCGAAAGGTACGCCGATGTACTCGACGAACTGCTGTATACCAATCTCGAAGAAAAGGATAAAGCCGCGTATGTACAGAACATTGTCGGCACCATCGTCGAGACCGACTGTGCCGGTGAGGTGATCGAGGCGCTTTGCGCCCTGATCAAGCGGCTGGCCGTTGACCGTCTGCACATCGTGGGCGATGTGTTCGACCGGGGACCGCGCGCCGACCGGATCCTGGACCTGCTGATGCGTCACCATTGCGTCGATGTCCAGTGGGGCAACCACGATATCCTGTGGATGGGGGCCGCGGCGGGCAATGAAGCCTGCATCGCCTGCGTTCTCAACCTGGCCCTCCAGTACAACACCCTGGATATCGTGGAAAACGGGTACGGCATCAGTCTGCGGGACATGATCGCCTTCGCCCAGGAAACCTATCGCGACTGCACCTGGTTCATGCCCCGCACCTCCGACGACAAGGCCTATCTGAAAACCAGCATGGATACGCTCTCCAAGGTACACAAGGCCATTGCCATCATGCAGTTCAAACTGGAAGGACAGCTCATTCTCCGCCATCCGGAATACGAAATGGAAAACCGGCTGCTGCTGGATAAGATTGATACCGTCCGGAAAACTGTCAAAATCGACGGGGTGGAATATCCGCTCAACGACGCGGATTTTCCCACGGTGGATATGGAAAATCCCTATGAACTGACTTTGGCGGAGCGGGAACTGACAGCCTCTCTCCGCCACGCGTTCCGGCACAGCGCCCGCTTGCAGCAACAGATTGCCTTTCTGTACAATAAGGGCGGGATGTACCGGATTTACAACCAAAACCTGCTGTATCACGGCTGTATTCCGATGGATGAGGACGGGCAGTTCTCGTCTTTTGCTCCCGAAGGGACGGAACTTCGGGGCCGGGCCTATATGGATGCCTGCGACGATATGGCCCGCCGTGCCTATTTCCTGCCGAAAGGGCACCCGGACAAACAGCGCTGCGTGGATTTCTTATGGTATCTCTGGTGCGGACGGCGTTCTCCCCTGTTCGGCCGGGAAAAAATCACCACTTTTGAACGGTACTTTGTCTCGGATCGCGCAGTTTGGGAGGAGAAAAAGAATCCGTATTACCGCCTGCTCGGAGACCGGACGGTATGTGACCGCATCCTCGCCGAATTCGGATTGGACCCGGCGGTTTCGCATATCATCAACGGTCATGTGCCGGTGAAAACCCTCAAGGGTGAAAGCCCCATCAAAGCGGACGGCCGTCTGCTGGTCATCGACGGCGGATTCTGCAAAGCCTATCATGAAACCACCGGGATTGCCGGCTATACCCTTATCTACAATTCCTGGGGACTGCGTCTGATCTCCCACCAGGGATTTCCCGGAATCCGTTCCGTCATCCGGGACAATTCCGATATTCTGACGGTCAACAATATTTTTGAAACCTCCAAGGCCCGCATTCTCAACCGGGATACCGACGAGGGGCAGGAGATCCAAAGCCGGATCAATGCGCTCAAGGCGCTGCTGCGGGCCTACCGTTCGGGATCGCTGCGTCCAAAAACATGAGGGTTCCGCTTCCCTTAAAAAACAAAAAGCCGGAGGGCGGATACCCCTTGTATCCGCCCTCCGGCGCTGTTCGTTATCCCATTTTTCCGCCTTTGGTCCCGCCCAGGCGAACGGAGGCGAGGAGATTTGAATCCAGGCTGAAGGTCAGCGCCTGTCGTTCCCTGGCACGCTTGAAGGCCAGGCCGATCATCTCGTCGAGAAGTTTGCCGAAAGGCGTGCCCGCCGCCTCCCATAAATAAAAAGCGAGGGAGCCCGGAATGGTGTTAATCTCATTGACATACAGTTCGCCGGTCTGTGGATTGTGGAGAAAATCAATCCGGGAACAGCCCGAGCATCCGAGCGCCTGAAAGGTCTGGACCGCGAGTTCCCGGACCCTGGCGGCGAGTTCTTCGGAAATGTCGGCCGGGCAGCGCCGTTTCAGGCTGGACATGCCGCCCGATTTGACCCCGGCTTCTTTGCTGCCCCGCAAATATTTGTCCTGGTAACTGAGGATTTCATCGCATCCGGCCGGCTCTTCGCAGGCTGAGGCACGGGCGGAGTCCCGGTCCCCGAGGACCGCGCAGTTGATCTCCCGGAGCGGATGGACGGCCTGTTCGATCAGCACCTCGGACGAAAAACTCAGCGCCAAATCCAGGGCGCGGCCGAGAGCCTCCCGGTCCCCCGCCTTGGAGATGCCGACCGAGGAGCCGAGATTGACCGGTTTGACAATCACCGGATAGGGATAGGCGGCCTCGACCCGGTCCAGAACGGCGGCCGTATCGGCCGCCACCTGGCGGCCGGTATACAAAAGCGCGTCCAGCACCGGCAGCCCGGCCTGCCGCAGCACGGCCTTCATTTTGTATTTATCCATGCCCAGGGCGGAGGATGCCACGTCACAGGAGGCATAGGGAACACCCAGCATTTCGAGAAACCCCATCAGGGTGCCATCCTCGGTATTGGTCCCGTGGACCACCGGCAGGGCCACGTCAAAGCTATCCACCACATTGTTTCCAAACTTTTTAAAAGGGTAGCGGATCAGATCCACCCTCCCCTTTTCGCCGGGAACGGGCAGCACCCGGACGGCCGCCGCCAGGCAGGACGGCATATCCCGGTAAGAGGCGATCTCTCCCATATGAGGCCCCGTGTAAAACCGGTTATCCTTGGCGAGGTACAGAGGAACGGGTGTATACCGGGACCGATCCAGTGCTGCCAGGGCCTGCAGCCCTGAAATGATCGAGACTTCGTGCTCCACACTCTGTCCTCCAAACAGGACGGCGACGCGTGTTGGCATGGCCAAAACTCCTCTCACAGGTCAAAAATTATCCGGCAGATCGTTTTCCAGCAGCGTAATCCGGGGCCTTGGGGCCGGGCGGTCACGAAGATGGGAAAGGCCCGCCTGCAATGTGGGGGCGATAAAAATATTCTCAGCCGGAAAGCCTCCGGCCAGCAGCCCCTCTTTCAAAGGCGGGGCCTGCCGCTCTCCCACCAGGACGGCGTAGTCGCAACGGGAAGCGGCGTATTCGCCGAGTTCCCGATTGAGAGCCTCCTGCTTGTCTCCCAGTTCCACCATGCCCGGCGTCACCAGGATCCGTTCGGCATCGAAACCGGACAGCACATCCAAGGCGCTCCGGAATCCGGCGGGATTTGAATTATACGCATCGTCGATAATCCCGCCGGACAGAAGCTGGAGCCGGTGTTCGACCGGTTTGAGCATCCGTACCGGATAGACGAGGTCTGCGAGCGGGATCCCGAGTTCCAGTGCAAGGGCGACACAGCCGAGAATGTTTTGGACGTTATGAAGTCCAAGCAGACGGGTGGTAAACCGGCGGCTCTCCCCGCCCGCCGTGACCGTAAAGGAGGTGCCGGCCCCATCGACCTGGATGTCTGAGGCGGTAACATCGCTGCGGTTGAGGCCGAACGTGGTGATGGGTGCGGCAAATCCGCCCTCCGCCAGCCTCTCCCGAATATAGGCATTATCGGCGTTCAGAAAAGCGCGGCCCTCCGCAGGAAGGGATTCGATTAGTTCAAATTTGGTTTTGACAATGGTTTCGACTGTATGGAAGGTCTCCAGATGCTGCTCGCCAATCGAAGTCAGAATGCCGTATCGGGGATGCACCAGGTCGCAGATTTCCCGGATATCCCCGGGATTCTTCGCCCCCATCTCGGCAATTAAAATCTGATGGGTCGGTCGGAGCTGTTCCCGAATGGTGCGGACCACGCCGAGCGTGGTGTTGTAACTCTCCGGGGTCATCAACACGTTGTACCGCACGGAAAGCAGTGCATAAAGAAAATTTTTGGTGCTGGTTTTTCCATAGCTGCCGGTGATCCCGATGACCAGCAGGTCCGGCCTTTCTCCCAGCCGCCGCCGGGCATCCCGGACATACCGGCCCGCCAGCGCCTTTTCCAGAGGTTTGAGCAGGAAATTGGCGACCAGGGTCCAGGCCCAGACCACCAGGGAATAAAGCGCCGCCATGCCGATGCTCCGCATCCGGTCGACGAAGAAAGCAACCGCTAAGACCAAGAGCAGGAGCAGGGTTTGCATACCGAGAAGGCGCCAAACCCGGTGGGTGTAAACCAGCGGCTTTTTGGCTTTGGGCGGTATGTTGAGGACAACGGTCAGCAACAGCACGGCCGCCGCCGCATAATAGGAATAAACACCGGGCAGCCACATGATCGGCAGCAACAGGGCGGGCAGCAGACGGCGCAGGTTGACTACCTGGTTTTCATGATCCTTGCACCATTTGCGGTAACGCTCGTTGCGATAGGAATTGAGCTGCATCATATGGGTGAAGTAGACCGTCTGTACCAGCACACAAGCGGCGCATGCCAGCAGCATGGCGATTTTCGCAATCTGTTCCAACCGAAAGTTCCTCCTGTCCAACCGGTATCCGGACGCTGATCCGGGACCGGGCCATCATCCCAAAAAAGAATCAAGCACGCGGGAGCAGATGCCGAAGCTCTCCGCAAAGGCATAATGCCCCCCCGGAAGTTCGACCAGGCCGGCATCGGGCAGCAGGGCCTCCATCCGCTTGCCGTCCGAGAGAGGGGTGGCGGTGTCGTCTTTTCCCCATAACAGCAGGGTAGGGACCGCAATGTGGGGCAGAAGGGGGGTGAGATCCTCTTGCAGAGCCAACACCATGCACTGCCGCATCAGAGGACTGGCTTTCGCATAATCCGCCGATCCAAACCGTTTTCCCGCTCTTTCGACCGCGTGGGGAAACAGGGAACGGATGCCGGGCAAGCGGAAAAAAGCCTTCGCCGTCTTGAAGGCCGATACCCTGAGATAGTACCCCAGTCCATGCCGGGGTTTGACCCCCGCCGAATCAATCAGCACCGCCTTGCATATGGACAGTGGCGACGCCGGCCGGGACATGAGCTTGATGAGGATCCGGCCGCCGTTGGAGTGCCCCATCCCCACCACCTGCCGCAGCCCGAGTTTTCCGGCAAACCGCTCGACAAAATCGGCATAGTCGTCCAATGTCCAGGGGACGGGCGGCTCCTGGGACCCGCCGAACCCGGGGAGATCGGGAACCACCATCCGGAAACGGTCGGACAGATGGCTGGTAATCAGATGATAGACGCCGCCGTCCACGCCCCATCCATGGAGCAGCAAAACGGTGGCGCGCGCATCGGCGGGGCCTTGATCAATATACCGAATATGCAGGCCGTCCACCACAATATCCATAATGCTGCTCCTTCGATTTGGGATGGAGGAGGCATGGGAAAGCCTCACTCGAACGAAACGGACAACTACGAATATCCATCCCCCAGGATATCTCGCGGTTTGGCGCCGGCAGGTCAGACGTCAATTCTCCCGAGGGGTACTATGTGCGTAGCGTATTATACCATAATTTGTAAAGCGGCGCAATCGGCGGCCCACTTCCACCTATATGCGGGAAAACGCCGATCCATGCGCGTACCGCGTTGCGAGGCCCGCCGCATCATCCTCAATTCAACGGCATACCGGCATATCGTATATAGTATAGCCCCGCGCGGCATCGAAAAATCGCGCAGGGACCCGGATTTCGGACCCCTGCGCGATGAATGCCGGACTATCCCTCGTACTCGACGAGTTCGATGCTGTCGATGGTCACGTCCTCGAGCGGCTTGTCGTTATCATCGGTTTCCACCCCCGCGATGGCCTCGACCACATCCATGCCCTCGATCACCTGCGCGAAGACGGTATGGCCGCCGGAGCGGCGCCAGGCCCCGTCCAGGCTGATATTGCCGCCGTATTTTTCATAAAGATCCCAAACCTCGTCGGGAATCCAGTTATACACATACGTTTCGGTGTATTGACTGTTATAGTACGACTTCCAGTCCTTGAACTGGTTTGTGAACATGCTGCCGTACATATCGGCAAGCTGTTCATAGAAATATTGGTATTGTTCCTGTATGGCCTTTTCGGTGTAATCGTCCCGGCTGCCGAAAGCCTCGGTGCTGCTTTGGTTGATAAAGAACTGGCTGCCGTTGGTATCCGTTCCCGAATTCGCCATGGAGACGGCGCCGGTGAGATTGAGCAGCTTTTGGTCAAATTCGTCTTCAAATTGGCCGCCCCAGATGCTTTCCCCGCCGGTTCCGTTTCCATTGGGATCCCCGCCCTGGATCATGAAATCCTGGATCACGCGGTGAAAGGTAAGGCCGTCATAATAGCCGTTTTCCGCATGTTCTTTAAAATTCTGTACCGCCTTGGGCGCGGCCTCCGGGAAAAAACGCAGGGTGATGTCGCCCTTTGAGGTATGCATAACGGCGACCTGTTCGCCGGCGGCCGGGGCATCCAACTGGAAACCATAGGCCTTGTCGGCGTATTTCGTGCCGATCTGATTGGTCGGCTCGTCGGCGGAACATCCGGCCAAAGAGAAAAGCAGGCAGGCCGGCAGAACGGCGGAGAGCAGGCGGATTGAACGCTTCGTCATGTTGGTCATTCCTTTCTCGTTGCCGCCGCCCCTATCGAACGGGCCGGACAACCCGGCGGCAGATGGGCGGGCGGATCGCTTCCAAACAAAGAAACCGGTTAAACTCGTCTATGTCCCGCGACTGAGACTCCAGAAACGCCCGGCAGGCGCCGTCCCCCGCAAGGACCCGGCCCGCCCGCCTCACCAGGCGGACGAATTCCCGGCGTATAGGCACATGAGCGGCCAGCCGCACGAGAGGACAGACCCGATAGGCTCTCGGATCGTAGACCGCCCGAATCCGCCCGCTTTCCGTCAAATACGGGAAGAGGGGGAACAAACGGCAGCTCAATGGCCTCTGTTCCCGCCGGCACCGGCCGGAACAGATTGCCACGTTTCCAGAGTGCAGCACAAAACCGGTCTCCGGCCGTTTCTCCTCAACCACCAGATCCTCGCCCGGGAACAGGCGCATCCCCCAGGGTACGTCTGTGTCCGGAGGGGAACAGCACCGTCTCCTGCAGACACGCCCGCAATCCGCCTCAAGCGGCGTAACCGACCGCAGCAGAGCACGTGCCTCGGCAACGGCGGGATTCATACGAATTCCCGGATCTCGACGGATTCCATGACGACATCCTGCCGTGGCTTATCCTGCGGCCCGGTTTCCACCGCCGCAATGGCATCCACCACATCCATACCGTCATAGACCTGGCCGAATACCGTGTGACGAAAATCCAGATGCGGGGTACCGCCGGCTGTCTCATAGGCGGCCACCACCTCTTCCGGATATCCCTGGTCAGCCAGCCCCTTCATTTGTTGGATCAGCCGGGGATCCACCTGTCCGCATTGTACGATGAAAAACTGGCTGCCGTTGGTGTTCGGCCCGGCATTCGCCATCGAAAGTGCGCCGCGATAATGACGCAGTTCGATATCCGGCTCATCCTCAAAACTTTCGCCCCAGATGCTCTCTCCGCCCCGGCCGGTCCCGGTCGGATCGCCGCCCTGGATCATAAAATCCGGAATAACCCGATGGAAAATCAGACCGTTATAATACCCGTTTTTCGCATGGGTCATAAAGTTTTCACAGGTTTTCGGGGTCTTATCGGGAAACAACCGAATCGAAATATCGCCCATGCTGGTGTGAATGATGGCAATCGGTTCGCCTTTTTGAGGCCGGTCGAGCTGGTTCATAGCCACTCTCCTTTATCGACGGGCGCTTTTATCCCGATGACGCAAAATGGCGGGAAAGCACACGCAGACCATTTTTTTATGGATAACGGAAACTCAATAGGCTTTGCCCCACACCACCATGTGTTTGGCAGGCTTGCCGCAGCAGACACAGGTGTCGGACAACGTCTCCTGTTCAAAAGGCATGCAACGGCTGGTTACACCCGCCTCCTCTTTGAGCCTGCGTTCACACGCCTCGCTGCCGCACCACATCGCCTTGATGAGCCCGGGGCGGTTGGCGGCTGTGTCCTGGAGTTCCTCAAAAGAGGCGGCTGTGTACGTCATGCTCTCTCTCCGGGCGAGGGCTTTCTGGTACAGCCCGTCGCGGACCGCCTTGAGCAAGGCGGGAATGGCGGTTTCCAAATCGTCCAGAGATACAAAGCTCTTTTCCCGGTTGTCGCGGCGCACCAGCACGCATTGGTTCTTGTCGATGTCCTTGGGCCCGATTTCCAGCCGCAGAGGAACGCCCTTCATTTCGTATTCCGCGAATTTCCAGCCGGCGGAATTGTCCGAAGCATCCACCTTGACACGAACGAAGCGGGAGAGACGGGCACGCAGTTCCTCTGCTTTTTCCAGAACCCCCGGCTTGTGCTGGGCGACAGGAAGAATCACGACCTGAACGGGAGCCACCGCGGGAGGCAGGACCAGGCCGTTGTCGTCCCCGTGCGCCATAATGATCGCCCCGATGATGCGGGTGGACATGCCCCAGGAAGTCTGATGGGGATATTGCAGCGTATTGTTCCGGTCAGTGAACTGAATACCGAAAGCACGCGCAAAACCATCGCCAAAATAATGGCTGGTGCCGCTTTGCAGGGCTTTGCCGTCGTGCATCATGGCTTCGATGGTATAGGTAGCCTCGGCCCCGGCGAATTTTTCCTTGTCGGTCTTCCGCCCTTTGATGACCGGGATAGCGAGGGACTCCTCGCAAAAGTCCGCGTACACACCGAGCATCCGCTCGGTTTCCTCCATGGCCTCCTCGGCCGTTTCATGCATGGTATGGCCTTCCTGCCAATAAAATTCCATCGTGCGCAGGAAGGGGCGGGTGGTTTTCTCCCACCGCACCACCGAACACCACTGATTGTAGAGTTTGGGCAGATCCCGCCAGGAATGGATAATGTTGGCGTAATGGTCGCAGAACAGGGTTTCGGAGGTGGGGCGCACACACAGGCGCTCGGTCAGTTCCTCATCACCCCCGTGCGTCACCCAGGCCACTTCCGGCGCAAAGCCCTCGACATGGTCCTTTTCTTTTTGCAGCAGGCTTTCGGGAATAAACAGGGGCATCATCACGTTTTCATGCCCGAGCGCCTTAAAACGCGCGTCGAGGTCATTGCGGATATTCTCCCACAAAGCGGTGCCGTAAGGCCGCACGATCATGCAGCCACGCACCCCGGCGTAATCCACCAGCTCCGCTTTTTTCACGACATCGGTATACCATTGGGCGAAATCCACGTCCATGGACGTGATGGCCTCCACCATCTTTTTGTTGTCCGCCATCGTAATCCCTCGTTTATTCGTTATTTCTTGCCGTTTTGATCCGGTTTATCCTTAGCAAATTTGTTGAGAAGATTGACGACGAGCATGATGACACCCATCACCACGAAAATGCCGATCATACCGAGCAGCATCAGCAGCAGGGCATTGAGCAGGTTGTCTGTCTGAAATACAATATCCACCGATATATCCTCCTTATCAGGCGCCGATCAGGCGGGGAACCACCGTCAGGATGATACCGCCGGCCACCACCGAGCCGATCTGTCCGGCAACGTTCGCGCCGACCGCGTGCATGAGCAGATGGTTCTGATTGTCTTCCTTGAGGGCCATTTTCTGAATCACCCGGGCCGACATCGGGAAGGCCGAGATCCCGGCGCCGCCCACCATGGGATTGATTTTCTTATCCTTAGGCAGAAAGATATTCATCAACTTGGCAAACAGCACGCCGCCGATGGTGTCAAACACAAAGGCCACCAGGCCGAGGCACATAATCACAATCGTGCCCACCGTCAGGAAAGCGCCGGCCTTCATGCTGGAGGAGATGGTCAGGCCGAGGACGATGGTAATCAAATTCGCCAGCGTAGTCTGGGCGGTCTGGGACAGACTGTCCAGTTTCAGGCATTCCCGCAGCAGGTTGCCGAACATCAGCATGCCCACCAGGGAAACCGAGGGCGGGGCCACCAGGCCGGCGATGACGGTGACGAGAATCGGGAACAGGATGCGGGTGCGGCGGGACACCGACTGCGGATTATAAGGCATCCGGATCTGCCGTTCTTTCTTGGTCGTGACCAGCTTGATCGCCGCGGGCTGAATGATGGGGACCAACGCCATGTAGGAATAGGCGGCCACCGCGATTGCGCCCATATAATTGGACTTGAAAACCTGAGAGACCAAGATAGCGGTGGGGCCGTCGGCGGCGCCGATGATGCCGATGGAGGCGGCATCCCGGAAATCCGGGAACATAAAAGAGGCCACCAGCACCGTCAAAAAGATACCGAACTGGGCCGCCGCGCCGAACAAGAACATTTTGGGGTTTGAGAGTAGTGGACCGAAATCAATCATGGCGCCGATGCCGATAAATAGCAATAGCGGCAGGGCTTCCGAGGCTTCGATCCCCACCTGGAACAGCCAGTCGATTATACCGGGAACCTCTTCCCCCAGAGATTCGTTCATTTGGTTGATGGCGCCGGACAAAGGCAGGTTGACCAGAATGGCGCCGATTCCCATCGGCATGAGCAGGGCCGGCTCAAAGTCTTTGGCGAGGGCCAGATAGATCAGCAGGCCGCCGATGAGAATCATAACAAAATGCTTCCACCCAGGAACCATCATCACCTCATCATTGATGATTTCCTCATGGGTCGAGAAAAAATACGCGATCCCGTCGTATAGGAAACGGAAATGTTCGAAAAACTCCACCGCAGACTCTCCTCTTTTTTGGATTCAGATGATCAGTTACCTATTATATAGGAACTTGCTGGGATTTTCAACTGCAATCTGTGTGAATACCACGCTTTTTCCGATCTTCCGCTCTTTTCCCCGTGCAGGAGCCGGAATTTTCAATAAAAAGGACGGAAAAAGGAAAAAGACTTGACGCATAACCGGATTTCGAGGCATAGTATAAAGAGAAAATCCGCATGGATGGAGTGGTAGGATGAAAAGAACAACCATTTGGAAAACGATCTATTATACAGCCTTGGCTGCCTATGCCGTGGGCGGGATCGCCATCGGCCTGTATACCGGGCTGGTGACAAAAGACCGGCCGTTCATGGGGTTTGCCGGGCTGTTGTTTCTGCCGCTTCCCTGGCTGATCCGGGTGGTTTTCCGCCTCAAACCCGCCTACCTCGCTGACACCTGCCTCATCGCGTTTATCTTCGCCGCGTTTGAACTGGGCGTGGCATTGAGCTGGTACAGCAAGTTTCCTTATTACGACCTGATCGCGCATGGCGTGAGCGGAGTGGTCTTTACCGCCGTGGGGCTGTGCGGCTTCTATCTTTTGCGGGAGGACAAGCACGCTCCCATGAAAAAAGACCGGCTGCTCGCCGTCTCCTTTTCCTTCCTGTTCTCCATGACCGCCGCAGGGCTGTGGGAGATTGTGGAATACGTCATCTATCTGTTGTTTGGGAACGATTCCCAGTACGCCATAGCCCCCTATGCCGGATATAACGGGGTGGCGGATACAATGGAAGACATGATGATCTGTATGCTGGGGACCGCCGTCATGTGCGTCTTTCTGTGGTTCCATCTGGGTGGACGCCGTTTCTTTTTCGTCGCGCCGGTCGACCAGTTTGTCCGGGCCAACTGGGGGGATACCGCATCCGCCGGTCCTGGGGAAAAGAAAGAAGGCCAGGAACAGACGGGCGCCGGATGATCCGTTCGGTTTCGGGACGTTGAAACAGGCGTTCTCGCCATGGACAAGGGGAACGGCGATCCATTATCCGTTTTTTATTGGAAACAGACAGGCACAAAACCTCATTTTCTGACATAGGTATATAAAAGTCATGAAACGGAGGAGAGGCTATGCTGCTGGAACTGTTCCATTCTCTGTCCAATATCTTCTATATGGCATTACACGTAGTCAACTCGGGTTCCTTTCCCAAGCCCCTGAGTGCGAAGGAAGAACGGGACTGCCTGGAGGCGTTTCACAACCAGGGCGACCTGGAAGCGCGGAACCGCCTGGTCGAACATAACCTGCGCCTCGTTGCCCATATCATCAAAAAATATTATAGTTCCGTGCGGGACCAGGACGATCTGATCTCCATCGGCACGATTGGATTGATGAAGGCGGTGAGCACCTTCGATTATTCCAAGGGAATCCGTCTGGCCACCTATGCCTCCCGTTGTATTGAAAATGCGATTCTATCACAACGGCTCTTTTGAGAAAACGAAGCGGAACCCGCCCCTTTTTCTCGGCAAGAAATCCCTGCGCCAGCGGGAAGACTCTGATTACGCGGGGGCACAATACCTTTACCCGATCCGATAGATAAAGCCTCGGGAGACAACCATCTCCCGAGGCTTTTTAACCCATCGTCAAGTGTCCAGCAGACGGTACAGCAGCGCCGCATCGCTTTTGGCGACGGTCTCCTGGACTGACACGACCTCCGCTTTCAGTTCCCGCGCACCCAGGGACAGCGAAAGAACATCCCCCGGCTTGACCTCATAAGACGCCCGGGCCACCTTGCCGTTGACCAGCACCCGGCCCGCGTCGCAGGCTTCATTGGCGACCGTCCGGCGCTTGATCAGGCGGGACACTTTCAGATACTTATCGAGCCGCATAGGGATCTCTCCTTTTCCAATCATGGCGGGAATCACCGGCCAAAGCGCTCCGTCTCACAGGATTGGCATCCTCTGTCCATTCCCCGCCCTGCATACCGCAGAAAAACCGTTCGATTCTGCTGGTGACAGCGCCGAATAGAATATCAGGAGCCGCCCGGCGGACGGCTCCTGACGAAAAGATTTCGCCGATGAGGGTAGATTACTTTGCCACAGCGTCCTTGAAGGACTTGCCAGCCTTGAAAACGGGCTGCTTGGAAGCCGGGATGACAATCGCTTCCTTCGTGCGGGGATTGCGGCCGGTACGGGCTTCACGGTTCCGGACTTCAAAGGTACCGAAACCTACCAGCTGAACCTTATCGCCGGAGGAAACCGCCTCGACAACCGATTCCAGAACAGCGGAAACGGCTTTCTCAGCGTCTTTTTTGGACATTCCGGTCTTCTCGGTCACAGCGGTAATCAGTTCTACTTTGTTCATGATGAAACCTCCATTACTTTTTCTATCCCAGCGGGGTTGATTCCTCGCGCGGATCCAATCGTTTGGCCTCGTCCCACAAGGCGTCCATCTCCTCGAGAGACGCGGCGGCCAGGTCGATGTCCCGGTCTCTCGCCAGTTCCTCCACCCGGGCAAAGCGGCGGATAAATTTGTCGGTCGAACCGGTGAGCGCCTGTTCGGCATCGACGTGCAGAAAACGGGATACGTTGACGGCGGAAAACAGCAGATCCCCCAGCTCTTCCTCAATAGCCGCGTGGTTTTCCATCGCCAGGGCTTCCCGAAATTCCGTGGTCTCATTTTCGAGCGCATCCAAGGCCCCGGAAATGTCCGGCCAGTCAAAACCCACCCGTTTCGCACGGTTCTGCACCTTGGCGGCCCTCATGAGGGCGGGCAGCGAACGGGGAACGGCGCGGAGCAGTTCAGCCTGGGTTTTACCGCCCTTGGTCTGGCGCTTGATCGCGTCCCAGTTCTGCAAAACCTGACCGGCACTGTCCACGGTGACCTCCCCGAATACATGAGGATGCCGGACCACGAGTTTTTTGCAAATCCCATCCACAACATCGCCAAAGGCAAAGGCGCCGTTTTCCTCTTCTATGCAGGCATGAAACACCACCTGGAGCAGCACATCGCCGAGCTCTTCCTTCAGGCCGGCGGTGTCCTTCAGCCGGATAGCCTCCAGCGCCTCGTGCGTTTCCTCGAGAAAATCGCTGGCAATGCTCTCATGGGTTTGCTCCCGATCCCAGGGGCACCCTTCGGGAGAACGAAGCAGAGCCATAATCGTCAGCAGATCGTCCACGGTGTATTGATCTTTTGTTTGAAAAGAGACCGCCATACGCTCTCCTCCGCATCGAAGAGACCGCGTTCACTGGCCTTTATACCAGCGTCCCGCAAGCCAACCCTATCTTACCTTATTTGATTTCCTTTTTCAAGAACTTTGTGCAATTTTTTCTTTGATATATGGCCTAAAATCCCGCTTGAAGCGCGGACAGTCCATATTTGACTGGTCAATTTGCCAGTTTTCACCAATTCTAGCGGGAGAGTATGGTCCTGACGGCTTCCGCAGCCCTGGCCCGCACCTGTTCGATATCCAGCGTCAGAAACGTGCCGTCCCGGTAAAGCACCCGTCCGTCCACCATCGTCAGGCGCACCGCGCCGCCGTTCGCGGCGTATACCAGATTGGAAACGGCGGAATGGCAGGGCGTCATATACGGTGCCTGCATATCCACCATCACCAAATCCGCCTGATACCCGGGGAGAACATCTCCTGCCGTTTCCCGCCCCTGGGACAAGGCGCCTGCGCGGGTGGCCATATACAGGGTCCGGGCCGCCGGCAGCGCCAATGAATCCTGATCCACCCCCTTGGCCAATAAGGAGGCGGTCCGCAATTCCTCGAACATGTCCAGCGCGTTGTTGCTTGCCGCCGAATCGGTTCCGATTGCCACGCGAATCCCCATTTGGTCCCACTTTTTCACTTGGGCGATGCCGCTGCCCAGCTTCAGATTGCTCTTGGCGCAGTGGGCGATGGTGGCGTCGCCGGCGTGGGCGATCAGCTCCATATCGGAATCGGTCAGCCAGACGCCGTGCGCTAGAGTAACCGGGTTGTCCAGCACACCGGTCTCCTTGAGAAGCTGCGTGGGGGTCATGCCGTGGCGTTCCACGCACTCGAGTTGCTCCTTACGGGTCTCGGAGAGATGCACCTGCATCCGCGCTCCGGCCTCCGCCGCCAGCGTCGCGGCGTCACACAGAATATCGGGCCGGGTGGTGTATTCGGAATGCGGCGCCACGTCGATGCGGATACGCCCCCCGTCCGCGCCCTGAAAGGACGAAAGCAGATCCCGAATCTCGCTATAGGCGGGCAGATCGCGAAAGGACTTGGCCGGATCAAAGCAACTGATCCCCCGGCCGATATTGGCCTTTATCCCGCAGGACAGGGCGGCCTCGGCGATTCGGCCGCAAAAATAATACATATCTGAAAACGAGGTCGTCCCGGAGGCGATCATCTCCGCCATCCCCAGCAACCCTCCCCAGTAAACGTCATCCCCCGTCAGTTTGTCTTCGAACGGAAAGATCCGTTTCGTCAGCCAGGTGTCCAGGGGCAGGTCGTCCCCGTATCCCCGCATCAGGGTCATGGCCACATGGGTATGGGCGTTGACCAGCCCCGGCATGAGCAGGCAGCCCGAACCGTCCACCCGTTCCCCCTCAGCCGGCAGGGGCTTATCCGGCCCCACATAGGCGATCCGGGTTCCCCGAACCACCACGGTCTGATGGGGCAGAACCGTGCCGTCGGCCCTCACCACCGTAATATCGTCAAACCACATCCGCCACCCCTCCTTATGAAATCACCTCGATGGTCTTCCGCACCAGCGCACGGAAGGAACCGGCCGCAGCCGCGGCATTCTGCGTCACTTCTTCGTCGCTCACTTTTTCCTGCATACCGGCGGCCAGATTGGTGATACAGGATAATCCGAGGACTTCCATTCCGCACTGGCGGGCCGCTGTCGCCTCCGGAGCGGTGGACATCCCCACCGCGTCTCCGCCCAGCAGACGGATAGCGCGGATTTCCGCCGGCGTTTCGAACTGCGGACCCGCCATAAAAAAGTAGACACCCTCACGCAGTGGAATCCCCAGTTCTTCGGCACACCGGCGGGCCTTTTCGGACAGAGCCGGGGAATAGGTCCGGGTCATATCGAAAAACCGGTCGCCAAACCGGGGATCGACCTCGCCACGGGACGGACTCTCCCGGCAAAACTGGATATGATCGGTAATCAGCATCAAATCGCCGACATGAAAGGACGTGTTGACCCCTCCGGCGGCGTTGGTCAGCACCAGCTTGCGAATCCCCAGAAGATGCATCACCCGCACATAAAAAGCGACGGTTTCCATATCGTAGCCTTCGTAAAAATGGAAACGGCCCGCCATCACGGCCACCGGACGGCCCGCCAGCCGCCCCAGCACCAGCTGGCCCGCATGAGATTTAACCGTGGAAGCGGGAAACCCGGGGATGTCCCCATACCGCAACTCGATGGGGTCCATGACCTCTTCGGCCAGTCCCCCCAGACCGGACCCCAAAACCAAACAGATCTCCGGCGGAGGGGCGGCGGATGCCTCCAGCCGTTTTTGAATGAAAGACGCCGCTTTTTCGTACCGTTCAAACGGGATCGCCATGCTGCCTCCATCCCTTCAAAAAAAGGGGGTTCACTCCGGAACCCCCATCTTGATTATTTGGCTTCTTCCTCCGCCTTTGGCGGTTGCTCCAGCTTGGCCCCGCACTTTTTGCAGAATACCGAATCGTCGGTGTTGACCGTGTTGCAGGCCTTGCAGCAGACGGCATTTTTGTACTGAAGCACTTTTGCGCGCAGAGCCTCGAGCTTGACATACTGGTCATCCACCTTAGCGACGCATTCGTCCACCATGGTGGATACGTCTTCGCCCGCCTTTTTCCCATCGTACACCAGCCGGCCGAGACCCTCCAGGATAGAGGAAATCTCCCGCTCGGTGTCCGCCATCTCCATTTTCAGCTTGGTCACTTCGACAAAATCCGTCGTTTTCTTTCCGGCCGACTCCGCAACATTCCGGGCCTTGCACAGCACATCTTCAAACGTTCCCATCAATCTCAGGCTCCTTTCGCTCTGTGATAGCTTCATTATAGACGATCTATCCGGCAAATTCAATAGACAATGTATGAACATCCGCCGATACCTCTCCGTCCGGATACAGACCTCCTTCTTCTGTTTTCAAGAATACAACCCCCCGCCCATAAATTCGCGCAGCAGGGAATCCTGCGGAACCAAACTGCCCGGCAGTTCGAGAAAATCCGTCAACGCCGCCGTCAGATGATCAATCATCTCCCGCCCCGGGCAGTCAGCCGGGACCTGCCGCAGCAAGGGGAGCAACGCGGCGCCCAACACGCAGGGCTCATAGGCATGGGTGGTGTCGATCACCACATCAGCCGTATCCACATAGGGAAACATATACAGATTCTCTCCCCTAACCACCTGCGGCCACATCTGCAGGGTGTTCTGAATCGTGCTGTCCCGGAACTTGTAATCCCGCAGCATCCGCCGGATCAGCCGGATATCCCGCCGTTTGAGCCATTTGTCGCTGCCGTTGTAGACCGGGGTGACGGTGTTGATAAACACTTTGAACAGGGTATCCCCCGACAAATGCTCTTCAAATACCGGATTGAGCGCATGAATTCCCTCGAAAATCACCACCGATTCCGGTCCGATATGCAGAGGCCGGGTTGCCGCCGCAGGCCGTCCCGCCTTAAAGTCGAACAGTGGCAGATTGGTGGAACCGGTTTCGACGATCTCCTGCATACAGGTTTGCAATTGGACGAGATTAAGCGCCTCAAGAGCCTCGTAATCGAAGCTGCCGTCCTCAAGTACGGGAGCCCGTTCTCGGCCACGGTAGAAATCATCCAGAGATACGGTATGGGCGTCTACCGCCATCTCCCGCAGCGAATCCCGCAGCAGCAGCGCGGTTGTCGTTTTCCCCGATGAACTCGGGCCGCACAGCATGACGATCCGCCGTCCGTGAAGCCCGGCAGCGAGGTGGCGGGCCAGCCGCCCGACCTCCCCCGCATACCGCGCGTCTTCCTCCTCGATAAAGCACAGCGCGGCCTGCTGTGCGCGCCGGTTAATCTCCGACAGTTGCAGTTGCCGCCGTTCCATAAATGTGTTCATGATGATAGTCCTTTCACGGAATTCATCCGCCGGACCGGGCCGCGGACAGGCGCTTCCCATCCAGCTTTTCCGTCCGGTCGGTATTCTATACGTATGGCGGATTTCCCGGGATGATACCGGTTCCCGATTCGTTTCTATCCTAGCAGAAAAATATGAATAAAAAAAGCCGCCTGCACACAGGGCACTCTTCGTAAGGAAGGGTGCCCTGTTATTTTGGAAGAGCACTATGCCGACAACTGTCAGTTTACATAAAAGCACTTTTCGGTTTGTTGTGACTGCCACCATTTTTAGATATAATATCAAAAAAAATAAAAAGGGGTGTCTATTATGGCTATCGGCGATATGATAAACAAACTGCGCACGAATGCAAATATGTCGCAGGAACAATTTGCTGAACTGTTTGGTGTTTCAAGGCAATCTGTGCAAAAATGGGAAAGTGACCTTTCGGTACCGGAGCTCGAAAAGTTAATTAAGATTTCCAAATACTTTGATGTTTCCCTTGACGCATTGGTGTTGAAAAGCGATACTCGTGTTACGGAAGAACTGAATTACAACAAAACTTTAAAACCCAAATATGCTAATATACACGAATGGGAATCCTATTCTTCCAATCTGCTGACGGAGTATCAGCAATCCATAGAAGAGGGATTGGATTTATCTGTGTATGCGGATGTGTTTGCGGCGGTGTCCCGACTCCCCAAAAACGAAACCAAGAAAAAACTCGGTGATGTTCTATTTGATGTTGTGTTTCACGCAAAAATAACAGAAAATTATAAATATATAGAGCCGTCTACGCTTGAGGAAATTAAAGATTTAAGAAAAAATGCTTCGTCGTTCATTTCTGCCGGTACAGAGCAGCTAAACAAAAAGATTCATGGCGCATGGATGGGCAGAATTTGCGGGTGTCTTTTGGGTAAAACGCTTGAAGGGATTAAAACAGATGAGTTGATTCCATTCTTGAAAGAAACCGATAATTATCCCATGCATAGATATATTCTGCACAGCGATCTGAATGACGACATATTAAGTAAATACCGTTTTCGATTCGCAAAAGGGTGTTGTGCAGACAAAGTTGACGGCATGCCGGTGGATGATGATACAAATTATGTTGTGTTGGCGCAGCAGATCATCGAAAAATACGGCAGAGATTTTACCCCTTACGATGTTTCAAGAGCATGGTTGACTTTGCAAAGCAAAGATGCATATTGCACCGCCGAAAGAGTTGCTTTTTGCAATTTTGTTAAAGGATTCGAACCGCCCGAATCTGCTAAATATAAAAATCCGTACCGTGAATGGATAGGAGCACAGATTCGCGGGGACTATTTCGGTTATATCAACCCCGGAAATCCCGAACTTGCTGCTGAAATGGCATTTCGTGATGCATCCATCTCTCATATTAAAAACGGCATATATGGTGAAATGTTTGTTGCAGCGATGCTTGCGGTTGCAGCATGTACGGATAAAATTACAGATATAATTTTAGGCGGTCTTGCTCAGATACCCTACACTTCCAGATTGTATGAGGCTATTACCGATATTTTGACTGCTTTTGAAAGCGGTGTATCCCAGGCAGACTGTTTTGCATCGATCCACAATCGTTATGATGAACACACTACTCATGGCTGGTGCCATACCATATCGAATGCAATGATTGTTGTTGCTGCCCTTCTTTACGGAAACGGTGATTTTGGGAGATCGATTTGTATGGCAGTAGAAACCGGCTTTGACACGGATTGCAACGGTGCTACAGTAGGATCTGTATTGGGGATGGCAAACGGAATAGACAGTATAGAGGAAGTGTGGAAAAACCCAATAAATGACACGCTGCACACTTCGATATTTGGCGTTGGAACGGTAAAAATTTCAGATAGAGTAAAACAAACCTTGACACATGTTCAGTGAATTAATAAACAGGAGTTATGCTCCTGTTTATTTTATGTCCATATATAGCGAGCATCGGATTATGATACTAAAATCCCAAACACGCCGAAAAGTATAGTAAGCGGTAACTTCTTTGCGAAGAGCTGCACACAGGCGGCCCATTCCGGTCAATCTGGCCGGTGCCCTGTAAACCGCTCATAAAAGGCGGGTATTCTTTCTTTCCGCCGGAGCAGCTCCTCAAAACGCGCGTTGTATTCATAGGGAAATTTATAGTTGAAAACCCGCTCCAGGTATTCTCCCCCCGGTTCCTTGAGCTTGGTCACGGCGCCGGCGCCGCAGGCGAGAATGGTATGGGTCTCATCCATGATATAGACATTATAAAGCCCTTCTCGGCCGGGCTGCGCCCATCCCACGTTTTCCTGATTGTCCGCCGTGCGGCTCTGCCGATAGAGATAATAGGGGTGGTAGCCCGCCTCGGGCAGCCGTTTGGCTGCGAACCCCACCATCTCGGCCGCTCCCAGGCCGGCGGAGGCGGTTTCCTTCTGCGTTACCAGGCGGGAGGCCCTTTTCATGGACAAGGTATGTACCGTGACGCTTTCGGGCGCCAGGCCGAGAATCCCCTCGAGCGTTTCGGCAAAGCCGGGAGGATCGTCTCCGGTCAGACCGGTGATGAGATCGGTGTTGATATTCCCGTGCCCGCACCGGCGGGCCAAGTCAAACGCTTCATAAAACTGCGCAACGGTATGGCGGCGCCCGATGGCGCGCAGAACATCCTCCCGGAGCGTCTGAGGATTGATGCTGATCCGGGTGGCGCCTGCCGCTTTGATGGCTTTCAGCTTGTCCTCTGTCACGGTATCCGGCCGTCCGGCTTCCACCGTGTACTCCCGCAGGCAGGACAGGTCAAAATGGTCCTCAACCGCCCGGAACAATGCCGAAAGCTGCGCCGCAGTCAGAGAAGTGGGGGTTCCGCCCCCAAAGTAAACGGTCTCCAATCTCAGCCCCAGGTCCTTGGCGATCCGACCGGTCACCGCCAGTTCCTCGGCGAGCCGCTCCACATACGGGCCCACCAGCTTGCCCGCCCGCTCAACCGTATGGGAGACAAACGAACAATACGCGCATCGGGTGGGGCAAAACGGAATGGAAACGTATAAGCTGAAAGAATCCGGCCGGGACAGGGCGAGCAGGGGATCCTCATAATGCAATGTGCGGCGGCAGAGATCCAGTTTATCCGGACTGACCAGAAGGCGGTCCCGAAGTTCCCGGGCCGCCTTTTCCTCTCCCATTTCCCGGGTCAGACGGCGCAGAAGTTTGACCGGGCGCACGCCTGTCACCAGGCCCCAGGGGGGACGGATGCCTGTCCATTCCTCCAGCAGACGGTACAGGCCGTCGGCCAGGAGGAATTCACATTCCGCCTCGTACGCCGGGTGGGTGTTGCCGACCTCCGCTACGCGGGTCCGGGAAAAGTCCCCGGCTGTCAACCGGCATGTCAAGAGGGTGGCGGCCGCCTTCTTTTCCAGCCGGGCAAGCGCAACCGGCTCATCCGCATCCGCCGATCCTTCCTCGGTTCGGACTTTTTCCTGCGGCAAAAACAGTCGGATCACATTTTCAAGTTCAAACCGGTGCCGATGTCCCTGCATGATCAGCCGCATAACAAAGCTCCACCTTTGTTAAAATCCGGCGGCGTAAGCCCGCCGTTTAGAAGTAGGGGTTCTGCATCCGTTCCCGTTCAAGGGTTGTCTCCTCCCCATGGCCGGGATAGACCCGGTAGTTCCGCTCCAGGGAGGCCAGCATCCGGAGAGAGGCGGCCATAGCCCGGCTGTCCCCGCCCGGAAAATCGGTGCGCCCAATCGACCCCGCGAAAAGGGTATCTCCTGAAAACAGGGCATCCCCGCACAAAAAGCAGCAGCTGCCGGGCGTATGGCCGGGTGTGTGAAGGACATGGAGGATCAGATTTCCTATTGTCATTTCCTCCCCGTCCTCCAGCAGACGGTCAGGCTGGAGCGGAGTGGAACCGCCCTTTGCCAGCATGGTAAGGCTTCGGCCCGGATCCGCCAGAGCGGACGCATCGGTTTTATACACCCACAACGGCGCCCCCGTCTGCCGACGGACCTCGTCCGCCGCCAGGAAATGGTCGAAATGGGCGTGGGTGAGCAGGACCGCCTCGGCTGTCAGGCCGTCTTTGCGTATCTGTTCGAGGATCCGCCCGGCTTCGTCCCCCGGATCAATCACCACGGTTCTGCCCTTCTCGTCAGAAAGCAGATAGCAGTTTGCCTGCATGGGTCCCACCGTTAGGCACCGAATTTTCATAAAGCAACCTCCTTGAACGGCCACCGGCGCAGAATGCTAGGAAGACGCACGCATCCAGTCTCTGGTATCCAGCAAAATGGTCACGGGGCCGTTGCCCTCCATCCGCACCCGCATGTGGGCGCCAAAACGCCCCGATTCCACCCGGCTAACGCCCAGGCGCCGCAGCTCTTCCATAAAAAGTGCATATAAAGGTTCCGCCGTCTCGGGCCGGGCGGCATTGAAAAAATCGGGCCGCCTTCCGTGACGGCAGTCGGCGCATAAGGTGAAATTGGATACCGCAAGCACTTCGCCTTTCGTGTCGATCAGGGAGCGGTTCATCTTATCCCGGTCATCGCAAAACACCCGCAGTTCCGCGGTTTTCTTCGCCATGAGTGCGGCATGAGCCGGCGTATCGCCCTGTTCCACCCCCAGGAGGATCAACGCGCCGGGGCCGATCGCCCCTGTGATTTTTCCTTCCACCGTCACTTCGGCGGAGTATACCCGTTGAAATACCGCTTTCATCGGTCAGATTTCCTTTCCCGTCTACACGCCGCTGCGTTCGATCTTGGTCACGCCCCGGATCCGTTCCAGGCGGGAGATGACCCCCTGCAGATGATCCAGGCTGTTTACCCCCACCGTCAGGGTCATCACCGTCTGTCCGTCCCGTGGTTCCCGGGCGTTTATGGCGTGAATCATGACATGCATGGACGCAAGCTGGGTCGTGATGTCCGCAAGAAGCTCCATACGGTCGGATGCCTCCATATGAAGCGTCGCTTTGAACTCATCCCTGACAGAACTCTCCCAGGAGACCCGCACCCATCGTTCCGGTTCCGCCGCTGAGGCAAGATCTTTCGGGACATTGACACAATCTTTTTTATGGATGGATACCCCGAAACCACGGGTGACAAAACCGATAATCTCGTCGCCCGGCACCGGATTGCAGCAGCGCGCAAACTTGACCAGGCAGTTGTCCATCCCGTCAATCACGACTCCGCCGCTGTTCCGGTGTTTCGGGGGGCTCGTGACCACCTGATCGGGGAGAAGAATCTCCTCCGCCTTGGCCAGCTTGAGATAGTCCTCTTTCATCCGCGGCATAATGCGGGACAGAAGAACCCCGCCGTAACCGATCGCCGCGTAAAAATCCTCCAGGCTTGCACAATGCTGTTTTTTAAACTGCCCTTGGAGAAATTCGGCCATCTTCTCATCGGACAGGCGGATGCCGTTGCGGGCGAGTTCCCGCTCGAGTTCTTCCCGCCCCTGTTCGATGTTTTCCTCCCGGCGTTCCTTTTTATACCAGGCTCGGATCTTGTTCCGGGCCTCTCCGGTCTTGACCATGTTCAGCCAGTCCCGGCTGGGGCCGTGTCCCTGGGCCGAGGTGGTGAGGATTTCCACAATCTGCCCTGTTTTGACCTCAAAGTCCAGCGGAACGATCCGCCCGTCTACCTTCGCCCCTACCATGCGGTTGCCGACTGCGGAGTGGATGGCATAGGCGAAATCAATCACGGTCGCGCCCGCCGGCAGGGTGATCACCTCGCCCTTAGGCGTGAAAACAAACACATCGTCGGAAGAAAGGTCGGTTTTGATCGACCGCACGATGTCCTCGGCGTCGTCCACATCCTTTTGATTTTCAATGAACTGCCGCACCCATGCCAGCCGTTCCTCCAGCTTGTCTTTCTTCTGGATACCCAGCTTATATTTCCAGTGGGCGGCGATGCCGTATTCCGCGGTGTAATGCATCTCCCAGGTGCGGATCTGCACCTCGAAAGGAATCTTCTCTTTGCTGATGACGGTGGTGTGCAGGGACTGATACATATTGCTCTTGGGCGTGGAGATGTAGTCTTTAAACCGGTTCGGAATCGGGCGGAACATATCGTGGATGATGCCGAGAACATTATAGCAGTCGTTGACCGTGTCCACAATCACCCGCACGGCGTAAACATCGTATATTTCCTCGAACGAACGCCCTTGCATATACATTTTGCGGTAGATACCGGTAATGCTCTTGATCCGCCCCGAGACAAAAGGCTTGAGGTCAAACTCGGCCAGCCGTTCCCGGATCCGTTCCTGGATGCTCATCAAAAAGGCGTTGCGTTCCCCCTCCCGCAGGGCCAGGGCGTCCTCGATCTCCTTATACGCCACCGGGTCGAGGATGCGCAGCGAGATGTCCTCCAGTTCTTCCTTGACCGCCCGGATACCCAGCCGGTGGGCCAGAGGCGCATAAATGTCCATCGTCTCCTTGGCCTTATCCCGCCGTTTCTGGGGCGGCCAGGCATCGCTGGTACGCATATTGTGCAGCCGGTCGGCCAGTTTGATAATGATGACCCGGATATCCTGGGACATGGCCAACAGCATTTTGCGGACGTTTTCCGCCTGCTGCTCTTCCCGGGAGGAGAAGGGGATCTTTTCGATTTTCGTAACCCCGTCCACCATGGCGGCCACTTCAGCGCCGAACTGCTTTTGCACGTCCGCCAGTTCCATCGGCGTATCCTCCACCACATCGTGGAGGACGGCCGCCTCGATGGTCTCGCTGTCCATGCCCAGTTCCACCAGGATACAGGCCACCTTGAGCGGATGACAGACATACGCCTCGCCGGAGGAGCGGCGCTGTCCCTCATGCGCCTTGCAGGCCGCTGTGATCGCCCGGTCGATGGCGTCCAGATCATAGGGCTTTTCACTTTTGATAATCAGCTTTTTGAGTTCGCTGATCACATCGGCAGTTTGCACCATGTCCATCCTCTCCTACGCGGTTTCCGCCCTCTGCAGGGAATCCAGATACTGCATCAGCGGCGTGGCGGTCAAATCCGCCTTACCCGTTGCGGGCAGCAGGCCGATCTGCAGCAGGTCCCCCTCATCCTCCAATTCGATGAGACCCGCCTGACGGAGCACCTCGAGGATCAGGAGAAGACCGGTATATGTAAGGGAAGCGCCCTGCAATAAATGAAAAAGCTGTTCTCCCGACCCACGGAATCCCTTTTTCCCCGCCAGAAATCGGTAGACCTGCGCCGTTTGATCCCTGGTCGGGACCGGCAGAGGGCCGGGCAGTTCCCCCCGAAACGCAGCCTCGGCCTCCTGGATTGAGGCAAGGAGTTCCTCCTGTCTGGTCGAGGCGTACCGGATGTCCCGAACAAGGACAGACACCGAGACGTTTCCCTGGTACTCGTTGCGGTCTAGGGAGACCGCCAAATTGACCTGGTCCCCCGGTACAAAATGGAAATCCCGCAGTGAGGTTGCGAATTTCATGGCGGTGAGAACCGTCCCGTCGCGGGTCAGCCGCAGCCGCAGATGCTTGCCCCCGCCCACCGGTGTTACCGCCTCCAGCGTCATACCGAACAGGCCGAACAGTGGAGCCGGATTGCCGGTGCCATAGGGCTCCAAAGATCCAAGCGTCTCCAACAGGGGCAGACCAATCTGGCCCGGGCGCAGCTTACAGTCCAGCCGGAGTTCGGGCACCGGCATTTCCGGGCAGGCCGCAGCAGCGTAGGCATTGACCGCCTGCCGGAATTCCTCGATACGGGTAAAATCGAGCGTGAGCCCTGCGGCGAGTTCATGCCCGCCGAATCCGAGCAAGCAGTCGCGGCAAGCCGACAGCGCGGCAAACAGGGAAAACCCTTTCAGGCTGCGCCCGGAACCTTTGGCCAAACCGTCGGTGACGGACAGCACAATGCTCGGGCGCCCGTACCGTTCGGTCAGCCGGGCTGCAATGATGCCAACCACTCCCGGATGCCAGCCCTCCCCCGCCACCACGAGCACGCGGTCATGCAGTCTTTCCGGGCTGCGGGACAGTTTGGTCAGAACATCGGACAGGATGGAGGCTTCGGTTTCCTGGCGGCGGGCGTTAAGACTTTGGATTTCATGGGCGAGAAGCTCGGCCTCCTCCTCCCGACCGCTCAAAAGCAGTTCCGCGGCTTTGTCCGGCGATCCCATCCGGCCGGCCGCATTGATACGGGGTGCCAGGGTAAAAACAGCGGTTGTGGAGGTCTGCGTCTTGCCGGCCATCCCCGAAACTTCCGCCAGCTTGCGGAATCCAAGGCGGCTGCCTGCCCCGAGCATCCGCAGCCCACGCCGCACCAATGCGCGGTTTTCCCCTCGCAGAGGCATCACATCCGCCAGGGTCCCCAGGGCCACCAAATCGGCATATCGGTCCAGGACACCCTCCACATCCCCTTCCAAGGCGCACACAAGCTCAAAAGCAACCCCCACGCCGGCGTAGTCCTTGAACTCGCTCGGACAGTCTGCCCGGTGCGGATCCACGACCGCCGCCGCATTCGGAAGGGTTTCCTGCGGCTGATGGTGATCGGTCACCACCACATCGAGACCTTTCTCCCCGGCATAGGCAACTTCTTCGACAGCGGTCACACCGTTGTCCACCGTCACGATTAAACGCACACCGGCCTCGGCGATCCGGTCCACCGAGGATTTATGCAAGCCGTAGCCCTCCCCCTCCCGTTCGGGCAGCATATAGAGGACATCGGCCCCCTGTTCTTTCAGATACGAATACAGCAGCACGGTGGAGGTGACGCCGTCGGCGTCATAGTCCCCGTATACCAGGATCCGTTCCCCTTCGTCAAGAGCCCGGCGAATCCGCGCGACCGCTTTGTCCATGTCCGCAAATCCCAACGGGTCGGCGGTCACATCCCAACCGGAAAGAAACTCCAGGGCCTCCTCCACATCCAGAATGCCGCGCAGGGACAGCATCAGCGCGAGAAAAGGCTCCAGTCCCGCCTCTTCAGCCAGCGAGGCTGCGGCTTCCTTGTCCAGTTCCGGCAGGATCCACCGTCGAAAACGCATCCGCTTGCCCTCCCTTTCGTCGAAATCGTCAAAAATGGATCTCTAATATGGTATTGTAACACTTTTTCAGGCTTTATTCAATGCAATTCGTCTCTTTGGGCCGGCACCCCCTCTCCCGCCCCCCTAACGGCAAGCGGGAGAAAGCCGTTCCGCTTTCTCCCGCTTGGATTCCGGACCGCATCGGATCATCCCGCCGCATAAGCCACGATGACCCCGCCGTCGTTGGCATAAACGGTGGATACCCCGCCGGTCGGCACGATGACAACCCGTTGCACCGCCGGGCATTTTTCCAGAATTTCGCCCCGGAGCAGACCCGCCCGTTCCGGGCAGTTGCAGTACGCCATGGTCAGGGTTAAGGAGCGGGGCGCGGCGGCAGCGGTTTCCTCCGCGATCAAAGCGGTGAGTTTGGCGAGCGCCTGCTTCATTCCTCTGGCCTTCGCAGCCATTTTGATCTCGCCATGGCCGTCGTCGCTCATGATGGGGCACAGGGACAGCACCGAAGCCACGATGCCCGAAACCCGGTTCAGCCGCCCATTTTTGACCAGATTGCCCAAATCTTCCAGGACGAACAGGGTTCGCATGGATTCCATAAAGCGGGTGGACTTCTCCACCACGGCGTCAAACGGATCCCCTGCGTCGATACATTCCTTCAGGTAGATCGCCAGCCGGAGTTCCCCGGCCGACGCGCTCTCGGAATCGAGGACATGGATCCGCTTTCCGGGCGATTCCTCCAGCACCATGTCCCGCGCCACCCGGGCGGAGTTATAGGAGCCGCTGAGTTTGCTCGACAGCGTGACCACGATGCATTCCTCGCACCGCCGCATCTGCTCGGCGTACTCCTCCACCGACGGGCAGGCCGACCCCGCCGCCTGTTTGGAGGATTTCATTTCCCGAAGCAGCTTTTTGGTATCAAGGGCGGGGGTGTCCGAATACTGCGGGCCGTCGGCGACCTGCACCTTCAGTGGGGCAAAGAGCATCCCGATCTGCTCCCGCAGTTCGGGCGTGGTGTCGCAGCAGCTGTCTACCAAAATCTGAATACCCATCTTGTCCTCCGAAAAATATAATCTTGTTTTCAATACAAGATTATCATTTTTAAACCTCCATGTCAAGGCAGTTTAAAAACTGTTTACAAAGCCTCCGCCCCTCCGCTTCTGTCCATAGGATACCCGTTTTATAGGCTGCTAAACGGTCTCTATATTCCCCAAGAAGGCTGGCGCTGTCAGCACCGGAAGACGGAAAATCCCGTCCAAGGATATCGCTTCCTGAACCACCACCATCAGCAGCACAATCCGCCGAATGGGCCGAACAGAGGTTTTGAGATATTTATCCGTTTCAGCATCCGGCCGCTCCTCTCCTGCCGTCCGGCAGGGCGGCGCCTCATTTCGCCAGCAGGGGAAATGCCTAGTGAACTATCCATTTTATCACGTACCGCAAAACGCCAGAGGTTTCTTCACCGGTGAAGAAACCTCTGGCGTTTGCACAAAGGATGAAAGTATACACCGAATCAGCCAGATGCGAGGTCGGCCTCGAGCACCTCCTGCATGGTGGGAATGGAAGGGGCGGCGCCCGGCCGGGATACCGCCAGGGAAGAAGCGACCGACGCAATGCGCAGGGCCTCCTCCGGACTTTTTCCAGAAGTCACCGCAGTCAGAAAAAAGCCGGTAAACGTATCTCCGGCGGCCGTGGTGTCAACCACCGGCACTTTGTAGATCCCGTGCCGGCAGCGGGTGTGTCCGTCGTCATACACCGCGCCGTTTTTGCCGAGCGTGAGTACCACAACGGCATTCGGAAACCGACGGCGAAACTCGCGCAGGATATCCTCCGGCGCCTCTTCCCCGGTCAATTCCCGACCCTCGATTTCATTGAGAATAAAATAGCGGATCTTATGAAGCGGCAGTTTCCCAATCTGCTCATTGATGGGGGACGGATTGAGAGCGATCTGCATGCCCCGTTCATAAGCCTTCTCCACAATATAGGGGAGAAGGTTGATTTCATTTTGCAGCAGCAGCACATCGCCCTGTGCGCAGTCCGCCAGCACCTGGTCCGCAAAAGCCTCGGATATCCGCTGATTCGCGCCGCCGTAAAGCAGAATGCAGTTCTGGCCTTTTTGATCCACCTGGATGATCGCGTGGCCGCTGGGTTCATCCAACTGGCGGACATACCGGGTATCCGCACCGCTGGCGGCCAAAAGATCGAGCAGCATCCCGCCGTCCCGTCCGATACAGCCCGCGTGCAGGACCTGTGCGCCCGCTCTGGCAAGCGCCACCGACTGATTGAGGCCCTTGCCTCCGCAGAAACGTTCCAGCCGGTCGGATGACAGGGTTTCCCCCGCCCGGACAAAATGATCCACCGCATATACCATATCAATATTCAGCGACCCGAAATTCAGCACTTTCATCCGTCAAGCTCTCCTTTATTCCAAGCGAATTCCCGCCTGGCCGCGCATATCTTCAAGCGTTTGGCAAACCTCAAACGCCAGCTTCGACCAGTGGTCCAGTTCCTCCCGCGTTTCTTCCCGGCGGAGAATCGCCCGCGCAAAATCCGCAGCTTCTCCCCGCATAAGTTCATCCTTTGGAACATCTCCCAGCAGAAGCTCTTCCGGCGATTCCCCACGCTGGTTATGCACCATCCGGATGCCGGTCAGTTTGGAAACCGACTCCAGCACAACCGTGCCACGGTCTCCCAAAATCTCGGAACCCAGCCGGCTCTGCCCGGTCTTGGAATAGCTCAAACTCACCTGTGTGCCCGGATAGGTCCACAGACTGCCGCCCGAGCCATCCGCCCCTGTAGGCAGAAAGGACGCCGCCGTGCGAATCCCCTCCGGCTTGCCAAACAAGTCGAGCGCCGCGTAAACACAATAGATGCCTAAGTCCATCAGGCACCCGCCGGCCATACGGGGGTTGAATACGTTGGGGACTCCCCCTTCCATCAGGCGGACGTATTGGGAAGAAAGCTGCGAAAAGTCCAGCCTCGCGGAGGTGATCCGCCCGATTTCTCCCATCGCCCGGCGCAGCACATCCCGTCCCGGGATATGCAGCAGCATAATCGCCTCCATATAGACAAGCCCATTTTTCCCCGCGAGATCCTGCAGGCGCTGGAGGCCCGCAGACGTGACGGCGATGGGCTTCTCACACAGCACATGCTTACCGTGTTCCAGAAACAGGCGGCTGTGCTCCTCGTGCAGGCTGTTCGGGCTGGCGATGTATACCGCCTCGATATCGCTTTGCGCCATCCGGACCAGATCGGTGTAAACCGGCGGGGCGCCAAATCGGGCGGCAAACGCCCGGCCCTTAGCCTCATCGCGGGAATAAACGGCGGCGAGATCCCATTTTTCCGTCAGCCGGGCGCCCCGGATATACGCCTCGGTTATCCAGCTGGTTCCAATGGTCCCGTATTTCATGGCCTCCCCTTCTCCATGCGTTTTTTCGGTCTTTTCCGGCTCTGCATGTGCCAGGCCAGGCGCAGCAATAGACGGTCGGGCAGCAGGCGGCTTCCCACATGCACCGCCTTCATTGACAGACCCGGCACAATCACCAGACGTCCCCGGAACAGGCCATCCACCGCCGCCTGGGCCGCCTGTTCGCTGCGCAGCCCTTTGACATGGAACCGCACGTCCGCCACGGCGTCGAATTCGGTGTCCACGGGACCCGGGCAGAACACACTGACCGTCACCCGGCTGTCTCTGCGGCGAAGTTCTTCATGCAGGGCCTCGGTCAGACGAAGGACATAGGCTTTGGACGCATAATACGTCGACAGAAGAGGGCCCGGCAAGAACGCCGCCGAAGAGGCGACATTGAGGATGCGGCCGGAGTCCCGCTTGATAAAATCCCGATAAAACAGCTTGGTCAGCATATGCAGCGCCCGGATATTGACATCAATCAGTTTGAGCTCCCGGTCAAGCTCCGTCTCGTCGAACGCCCCGAAAACACCAAAGCCCGCGTCGTTGATGAGAATATCCACCGGCCTGGCCGACACATGCCGGTACAGTTCCATGCAGGCCGCCGGATCGGACAGGTCGCAGACATAGACCTCCACCGGAACCGGCAGTTCCTCTGCGAGTTCCCGCAAACGGTCCTCCCGCCTGGCAACCAGTACCAGTTCGACGCCTTTCGCTGACAGGCAACGGGCGATATCCCGGCCGATTCCCGAACTGGCGCCTGTGATAACCGCCCTCATCCTGTTCGTCTCCTTAATCAAACCACATTTTGGCCCGGCTGTAAAGAGGAAAATGGAAATTACCGAAACGCTTAACCTTCATACACGGTGGTGCCTTCCTTCACGGTGCGCCGAACCCGGATATCCCGAAGCGCTTCGGGCTCCACCGTCAACGGGTTTTGATCCAGCAGGACAAAATCCGCCAGCTTTCCTTCCCGGATGGACCCTTTGCGGTCTTCCTCAAAATACTGATACGCAGCGTTTATGGTCACGGCCCGCAAAGCCTCGAGCGGCGGGATCCGTTCCTCCGCGCCGAGGACGCGGCCGGAACGGGCGGTGCGGGTGACTGCGCAACTAACAGCCGCCAGCATGTCCGGGGGCAAAACCGGCGTATCCTGATGGAGGGTAAAGGGAAGGCCGGCGGCCAGAACCGACGCGGCCGGGCTGATTGCCGATGCGCGCGCAAGTCCGAAGTTTCGGACATGGACATCGCCCCAGTGATAGATATGAGCGGGGAAAAAAGAAGGGATCATGCCAAGCGTCCCCAACGCCGCGATTTGATCCCGGCGAAGCAGCTGGGCATGGATCATCACGGGCCGGATCCCCACCGGGCGAAGCCCCCCCAGGACCCGCTTAAAAGAGGCAATGAGCTGATCCGCCGCCGCGTCGCCGTTGCAATGGGCCAGCAACTGCCGGTTTTCCGCCAGTGCTACCCGAACGAAGGCGTCCACCGCCTCGTCGGAATGAATGGCATAGCCCCGGTATCCTGCCTCCCCGTTTTGGTACGGCTGGGTCATCCAAGCCGTCCGGCCCTGCGGAGATCCGTCCAGAAAGATTTTGTAACCGCCGAGTCTCAGCCGCCGGCAGTATCCGTCTGTATACTCCGGATTTTCATCCAGCAGACTGCGGCTGTCCTGCATATCGGGATAAGCGACCACATCGGCGACCAGCCGGCCCTCCTGGGCCATGGAGGAGAGCATCGCCCATTCCGGCCGGCGGGTCAGGCCGTCCTGTATCGTGGTGATGCCGTGGCTGAGGTAAACCCTCTGCGCGGCATCAATCAGTCTTCCGATCTGCTCCAAAGTCGGCTGCGGCATCCCGGCCGTATAGGTGGTGAAGGCGGCCTCCTCGAGATATCCCGAGGGCGTTCCGTCTTCCTCCCGCCCGATTACGCCGCCCTCCGGGTCGGCGGTTTCGGTTGTAATCCCCAGCGCCTGCAGCGCGGCGGTATTGAGCACACCCATGTGCCCGGACGCATGGGTGATTACCACGGGATGTTCGGGTGCGGCCCGGTCAAGAACCCGGCGGGATGGATGCGCCTGCTCCTTTAAAGCGGTATGGTCGTATCCAAACCCCATGATCCAGTCCCCCGCCTTGAGACGCTTTTCCTCCCGAAACGCCCGAATCCGTTCGAGAATCTCGTCAAAACCCGCTGCGCCTTCCAACTGGACAAGCGACAAGGTGTTTGCATATGCGGTAATATGACTGTGCGGGTCAATGAAGGCGGGCAGGAGCGTTCCATGCTCCAGATCCACCTCTTTGGTATCCGTCGGCGCATCCCGCCGGACATCATCCAGTGCCCCTACCCGACGGATATAGCCGTCGACCGTCAGGACGGCTTCGGCGACGGGCGGGTTTTCCATCGTCAGGATGGTGCCGTTCGTATATAAACAGGCTCTCACCGCCGGCTTCTCCTCCCCTCTTCTCGGCTAAACTGCGAAAACGCGCAGGCTTAGTATATCCGGAATGAGGCGGTTTACCACATCGGCCGCCGGGAATCACACCGCCTTCTTTTTGCGGATGATGCCTTTTACCCCCAATATCAGTCCCCGGCCGTTGACCAAAAGCATCAGCACAAATAAGGCGATCTCATAAAGAATCCAATAGGGGACCTCAGCCAGCACGCAATAGCACTGGGTCAGCAGCACCGCCGTGTTGAGGATCAGGCGGAAATAGTGCCATTTGATGCGGACATATTTTCGGGTATCGGCCAGACGGACGGTAAAAACCACCAGATAACAAATCAACGTCGCGGCGGCCGCGCCGTTGACCTGAAACTGCGGGATCCACCACAGGTTGAGGCCGATATTCAGGGCCGCGCTGAGTGACGCCGTCAACAGGGAACGGACGCTTTTTTTCTCCACCATATAAATACTGCCCAAAAAATTGACCAGACAGGTAAACACGATGGAAACGACCGGCAACGGGATATACCGCCACGCGGTATAATAGGATTCGTCGAACAGGATGAGCGGAATCACCTTGGTCAGCAGAATGGCCCCCGACGCCATCACAAACAGCAGCATGCTGTAAATATTCACAACCTTGGAATAGAAACGATCGCGCGCTTTTTGTTCGGTGATGGCCGAAATCTGCCAGGCATCCATAAATATTCCCGAAACCAGCATCACCAGCGACGGGATTTTGCTTGCGGCTACATATAACCCATTGTAGTCGGTTCCACAGATATAGGAAATCATATACCGGTCAGAAACGTTGGTGATCCACCAGAGAATGGTGTTGGGGATCAAGGGGATGGAGTACACCAGCATAGCCTTGGCAACCGCCCGGTCCAGCTTTCGGAAACGAATATACCGGTGCAGGTTCGACATGACAAAAAGGAATGCGACCGACAGCAAATCGGAACAAATCAGCGAGAAAATATACCCGAATACGCCCAGCCGAAAAACAACCAGATAAAGCACATTGAACAGGATGGTGGTCAGCGTACTCAGAATTCCATCGAGAGCGAACAGCTTAACCGCTCCTTTGGCCCTCACGAACTGGGCACAAAGGGACCGTAAAGAAGAAGTCAGCACGAAAATGCAGAGAAGAAATACACGGCCCGACAGGAAGGAAAGGAAGCCCAGCAACGGCGAGCAAACCATCAAAAGCAGAAATCCCGCCCCGATAGATAGCAGCCCCGTGGTAAACACATGGCTTTTTTTCACGCCTCGGTCCAGCCCAAACCGGATAACCGCGTTGGTGATACCGAGAGTCACGAGGGGCAGCAACAGGTTTCCGGTCTGCTGAATCAGGTCTACGGCCCCATACTCCGACTCCGTGAGGACAGCCGTGTACAGGCGTGTGAGGAAAAACACCAACAGTTTGGAACTGAAGGTGCCGATTGCGAAAATCAAGGTATTGGATAACAGTTTCTTATATTTATCCACGGTCTCATCTCCGGACACTGGATATCGGACAAGCAGGGAGGACCGGCAGCTGCTCAGGGAATGAAGGGCCGCAAACGCCTCTTCCTGTTCCCTGACAATGGGATCATATTCAATTAGTTCCACAGTCCCACCACTGCCAGGGGAGCGGTCCGGGCTTCGTGCGAAAAACCGCACGATAGCTTGTCCTCATCCGCGCGGGGTTATGCGCGCGATACGGTGGAACGCCCGGGCAAGGACTCAACTAAGCCGCTTGGACAAGGGGACGTTAAATAATATTATAGCACAGTCTCCAGCATTTGACAAAACGTTTCTCTTTGTGTACGCCGGATAAAGGTCCTTTTTCCAAAAGGGCCGGGACAGGAAAAGGCGGCAGGCGCTGGGCGCCTGCCGCCATAATGGGCTATACCGTGAATAATCAGAACAGTTTTTTCGCATCTTCCCACAGGGAGATCTGGTTTTCCATCCGTGCCTTCTGATCCTCGGTCACGCTATTCAGCTTACCCTTAGCCTTTGCCAGGGCCGAATCAATCTTACGGATCTGGGCAACCGTATACATCTGGTTGGGCTCGGGCGGAACCCAGGTCATGCTGTAGGCGGTACACTCTTCGCTGGCAGTCGCCAGGGCTTGATAGTATTCATACATTTCGTTCGCGGCGCTGCCGTACAGCTTGGTGCAGGCATCCATCAGGATTTCATCGCCCGTCAGGCTGGCATCCCACATTCCTTTGGCCGCCACATACCACAGCGGCCAGCGGAGCGGGAAGTCCCGATTGGTTTCGCCATAAGCCGCCAACGGGCCACTGTCGTAAAACACATACTGCGCGCCATTCGCCTTCCAGTAGTTCTGGTTGCGAATCGCCACATCGCCCTGTACCCAGGGGATGTCCTTCCAGACCTTTTTGTCGGCCGCAATGCAGTACCATTCCCAGATGGATACGTTTTGGACCGAGGCGCTCTGGATAAACGAAAGGAAGTTGTCTTTCCAGGAAGTCTTGTACGTGTTCTGGGTGATGGGATCGCGGGTGTCGCCCATATACAGGCCGTCTTCAATCGGGCTGGTCATGCTGGTTTCCCGGCAGAACATGATTTCGACATTCGGCTCCGCTTTCACCGTCTTGGGTGCAAACCAGGTGGCGTGGTAACTGAGGATGGAAATCATCTTATTCGGATACTTCTTCGCCACCTGCCGGGCGACACGGTTGGCGAATTCCAGAACCACATCGGTATACGACGCGTATTTGGAGCATTCCGAGCACTCGCACCAGTCGTCGTTCCAGCCGTCGTTCGGGGTTACGGGAATCGACTCGAGATCGGGATTGCGGTCAAACTCTTCGATGACCTTTTTCGCCACTTCCTCGGCAAACGCTTCATTGGAATAGCAGTACTGCCACCAGGTGGCACTCGCGTCCCGTTTCCCGTCGATCAGGCTGAACCATTCGGGATGGGTACTAAAATACGTTTCTTTGGGGATGATGAGCGGCAGGAAATGCCCGGTCAGGCTCTTCATACCGCCCATATACCAACGGTCGGCTACGGCGGAGGCGCTGTCGTTCACTCTGGTGCGGCGGTATGTGAATTTCGGCGTATGCTCGATATCCAGGGAGCCCACGCTGATGTTTTGGGTGCTGGGATACACCTGCCAGAGTTCGTCCGGCCCAAACCATCCGCACCCTTGTTTCTCCAGGAACATGGTAACGGCATACTGCGTTCCGGTAAATGCTTGATCGTCATTGCCCATCAGAACCAGATAATTGCCCGACCGCTTCAGTATAACCTTTTCATTGTCGGGATATCCGGTGGGCTGCTGAATGCCAAGCTGTTCGGTGTATTTGGAGGGACCAACCAGGATGAAATTGCCATTCGTCCGGTCGGTCGAATCATAACCAATCGGGACGGCCGCTCCGGTCATCTTTAGGATACTGGCCTGCAGATCTTCGGCTGCCTCCCGCACTTTGTCGGACGCATTGGTGCTGATGACAATCGTGCTGGTCACCTTTCCATCCTTGACGATCGAAAAATCGCCGGACAGAGGCGGTGTCGTTGTCGGCACCGATGTCGTACCGGAGGGTTTTGTGCCGGCAGAACCGGATGGCGATGTGGAACCGTCGCCTGTCGTGGTATCCGTACCGTCACCTGTGGTCGTGTCCGTGCCGTCGCCTGTCGTGGTGCCGTCCGTCGTTCCTCCGGGTACCGTCGTGTCGGAGGCCGAGCTGGAAGGATCTTCGACAGGCGGCGTATCGTTGTGGCAGCCAACCGCTCCTAAGAGCAGCAGGACCGCCAGCAAGCCGGCAATTCCTCTTCTGCCGGCAAGTAACCTTCTGTTCTTTACGTCCATATACAATCCTTTCTGCAAGCCGGGAAATCGCACCGGTCTTGACTTTTCAACGGGCTGCCCGGATTATCCGGCAGCAAAAATAGAAACCACAATTAACCGAAACTTACCCGCCGGGTACCTTGGGGTTCAATCAACCAGTTCTCCGGTGGCGATCACCTCTTTTGCCTTTTCCCACAGGGCCATCTGGACCTCCAGCCGTTTCCGAACGGCGCCGTCCGTAGTCTGGGAGGCCTGACGGACAAGCTGCATCAGTCTGTCCAGCCGTTCCACTCGTTCCGGCGTGTACAGTTCCCTGGGTGCCGGAGGATGCCAGGCAATCGTCTGAGCCGTATTGTGTTCCGCGATATCGGCGAGCGCCTCATAATACGCAAACATCAAATCGGAAACCGGCCCATACAGCTTGTTGCAGGCATCCATCAGAATTTCCGATCCGGTCAAATCCGGATCCCACATGGCCTTGGCGTACACATACCAAAGCGGAAAACGAAGAGGGTAGCTGGCGTCGTCTTCGTAGAATACATCGAGCGGCCCCTGGTCGTTATAGACATAACGCGCACCATGATCCCGCCAAAATCGCTGATTGCGGGTCGCAACATCGCCCTGTACCCAGGGCACGTCTTTCCAAACCGGCTGTGCCGCCGCGATGCAATACCAATCCCAGATCGCGATATGGGGAAAAGAAACCATTTGGTTCCATTTCTCAAAATTCGCTTTCCAGGGAACCGGATAAGTGTTTTGGCTTCTGTCAAATGTGTATTTGAGGTGGTACCCGTTGTCCGGTCCTTTATCGACCGGCATAAACATATCCGCCTCCTTGCAGAACATCACTTCGACGTTCGGTTCCACCTCCATCGGTCTGCGGGGGGGATGATACGTCGGGAAGTACGCCAGGAAAGTCAGAATATGGTCCGGATACACCTTCCCCACTTCACGGGCCAAACGGTTGGCAAACCAGATCACCGTCTCGCTGGAGGTTCCCAGTTTGCGGCATTCCTCACATTCGCACCAGCCGCCGTACCAGCCATCGTTCATCGCAATGCTGAACTGATTGGCATCGGGATTTTGGTCAAAATATGTCACAATTTTATCCGCAAAAGTTCTCAGCAATTCCTCATTGGAATAACAGTACTGCCACCAATCCAAAAAAGGATTGCGTTTGCCATCGACCAGGCAGAACCATTCCGGATGCGTCTCAAAGTACTCATCCCGTGGAACCAGCGTGGTCAGACAATGGCCGATCATGCGTTTGACACCGCCCAGATACCATCGGGTACCCACTTCAGGATTGTTTCTCAGCACGTTGTTGTACCGGGAAATAAAGGCCGGCGTGTGGTCAATATCGAGATAGCCGATTGAGAGATCCGGTCTCTCGGGGATCACTTGCCAAAGTTCGTCCGGACCGAACCATCCGCAGCCAAGCCTCTCAAAGAACATGGTTACGGCAAACTGCGTACCGGTGAAAACGTTGTCATCGTTTCCCAGCAGCGCCAGCCGGTCGCCCTCCCGTTTCAGAATGACCCTTTCGTTTGAGAAATCTCCTGTTGGTGCAGAGATCCCCATCTCCTGTGTCAACCGGGAAGGCCCGATGCATACGAGCGCACCCGTCAAACCCTGGTCATCTGACTTGACAGGACACTCCGCCCCCGTCATTCGCCGCAGCAGATCGCAAAAATCCGCCGCCGCTTTCTTAACCTTTTCGCCGGCGTCCCGCGCAATTACCACCGTGCAGCAGGACTTCCCACCCCGGACAAGCGTCATTTCCGAATAATCCGCGCGCAGTTGTGAGTTTACCAAGCAGTCACACCTTCTCTACTGTTTGCGTTGATGAAAGATCCCAGCCGTACAGCCTCGGAGCGCCTGCCGGTTTACAGCAGATCACGATCCACCGGCCATATTTTCAGAAAACGGGAGGCCCCGCTTTACGCAGGTCCTCCCGTTGCAGTGGTCATCCGACTTGATCGAGGACCCGGTTTTCCGTTATCCTCAGGGACATGGATCACCACGTCCCTGAGGCAGTTTTTACTTTTTCACCGGTTTTCACGCAGTCACCTCTGCGCGACTGAATTCCTCATCCCGAACAAGTCTCAATTTTGAATAACCCGTACAAAACTGTAACCAAAAGTCGCAGTCCAGGCCGACTTATTCTTCTCCTAATGTCGCATCAGGAGCTGTGGTCAAAGTTGTCGAAGCGTCGTTCGCATCCGCGACTTTTTTCTCGTAGACAGGCTTGAATTCCGCAATCGCCTGAGCGATGTTCTGTCCGCCGCCGATCGCATTGCAGATATCGAAACCGCCGCCCACGGCAGAGTCGTAGCTGTTGGTGCAATAAGGACGAGAACGGAGATCCTCGTACAGCTTCACGTTATCCTGATTCAGACCCGCGTTGAATTCGGCATCGGCGGCCGCTTGGGCGTCCACAAACATGTCGATCAGCTTGCCGGCATGATACGGGCAGTCCGCCTTATTTCCGATCGCCCAACCGGAGGTCGTGATCGGGGAAACGTTGTCCTTGTTGTCCGGGCCGGCCGGAACCGGAACCACGCCGTATTCAAAGTCCACCAGGCCGTATTCTTTCGCGGTGATGATATCCTGCTCCACATTGTTGAAATCCATCAACATGGCGGCGCTTCCCTTGTAGAAGGTCTGCCACGGGTCGCCGTCATATCCCGACCACTTGGAGGTATAATACGCATCCTGAACCATCTCAAATGCACGGCGCATCTCGGAAGATTCCAGATTCAGCGTGTATTTGAACTCTTCATCCAGCTTCAGGAGGGAGGTCTGATTGGCGCCGAACCAGATATAGGGATAGTTGGTGGCAACGCCCCATTCTTTCGTGCTTTCATTGGTCATGGCCTTTGCGATGGGGAGGAAGTTCTCCCAAGTCCACTGACCCTGATTATACATCTCCAACGGATCCGGCTGGCCGTTGTTCTCCAGTTTGGTCTTGTTGTAGAACATGACCGCCACGTTGGTGGAACAAGCCGCCACATAATAGTTGTCTCCATACTTGAAGGTGGATTCCATACTGGTCTTATGGAGATTCGGATTCTCCAAATTGACGTAGTTCTGGAGCGGCTGGGTGACGCCCTTGAGCGCAAATTTCGGGTTGTTGTTGGCGCCGTCGTTGATTACGTCAATCGGATCGCCGCTCTGCGCATTAGCGAGAACCTTGGTCTCCCAGTTTTCCCAGCTCGCGGTGACAAATTCCACCGTAACTTCGGGATACAGAGTCTTAAATTCATCGACCTTCTGGTTGATCCAGCTATCTTTATTTCTGGGGTTGTGGCCGGGAACCATAATCGTCAGCTTCTTGCCTTTCTCATCCTCGAGGCTCCCTTGCGCATCTCCGCCCCCGGAGGTGGTCCCGCCACCATTGCCGCCGCATCCGGCAAGCATGGTGCCGAGCATGGTCACGGTCGCCAGACCGAGCAGCGCGTTTCTCCACTTTTTCACAAAATTCACCCTTTCTGCAAAATCAACCTACAATACCGCTTCTTTCTATGCCTTCTGTAAAGAACCGCTGTGCAAACAAATACAGCACCAACAATGGCAGCACCGTTATCAAACAGCTGCATGCCAATATCGCCTGACGCATCAGCCTGAGTTCCTGTTTGGCGTAACCGGCTATGGTATCACTCCAGTTCAACAACGTACTCAAATCGGTCAACTGAACCGATATGGGGAAGGTCGTCTGATAGAACATGGAAGAGAGATAATAATCGTTCCAGTACCAAACCACTGAAAAAAGCATAACCGTCACAATCATGGAAACGGCATTGGGAAGCATGATTCTCAGGAAGGTCCGCAAAGGACCGCATCCGTCGATCATGGCAGCCTCCTCCAGTTCCATGGGGAAGCCCCGGAAGAACTGGCGCATAATGAAAATATACAGCCCGGAGCGGATCCCCATCCCCAGCGCCGCCTGTATATAAAACAATACCGGCTTGTTGGTCAAGTTGACGGTGAGTTTTTCCCCTGTGAACAATCCGACTAAAGACCCGATGCCAAAGAAATCAAAGTTCCGGAAGGTGCTGAACAGAGGGATAATATAGCTTTGCGTCGGTACGATGATGGTAAAAATCAACAGTCCGAACAGTATGCCCCGGCCTTTAAAGCGGAAGCGGGCAAAGCCATATCCCGCCAGTAGTACCGTTACAATTTGAAACAGCACACTGGGAATAACGGTCACAAGGGTTTGAACCATCGACTCGCCGTAGTTCATGGCTTCCATGGCCAATTTTAGAGGCTCCAGCGTCCAATGTTTGGGAAGCCAGACCACCGTGGGATCATAAACATCCTGCATGCTCCGGAAACCGGAGGAAATCATAAATAGAACCGGATATAGCATAACAAAACACATGCCGACCAGAAAAGCGGTGCGCAAGACCACCGTGAAGAAACGGGCCGTCTTGTGATTGATCGCCAGTCTTTTGTCCCGGTATCCGGACACAAGCGTGGACAGCGGGCCCGATCCCGGTTTCAATTTCGTCATCCTTATCACCATGCCCTTCTGGCCAAAGAAAATATGGGGGCCGGCGGCACCCGACCGGCGGGAACGAATTCCCGCCGGTCAGCGTCAACCGATTATGCCTGGGAATTACTGACGAACTCTTTTCTTATAGACAACCAGCAGGGCCATACCCGCCAGGGCCACCGTGGCCAGCGTCACGCAAAGCGCGATGGGGGTTTCGACGCCCATTACGGGGTTGTCGCCCGTATCATCCGGATCGTCCGTATTGCCCGGGTCGTCCGTATTGCCCGGATCGTCGTCGATGGAGGGGAACTCTCCGTCGAGGCCGGTCTCTACAAAGGTGGGAACGATGTAATCGTCCGCCGTATGCTCAACGGGCTCCGGATTGGTCGTCAGGATAGCCTGGGTGCCGCTTCCCATGTAGGAGGAGAGAAGCAGGCCGATGCTTTCCTGACCGTCGCCGCCGAACATCGCGCCCTGTGCATAGTAGCCGTCCGCCTCGTCCATATCCGCCATATCGAACACCGCATTGCCGTCCTTGTCATAGATGACAATGTCCGCGAAGGAAACCGTGGCATAGGAATAGAAGATGCTGAAGCCCATATGCGCCGTGTTATAAGCCTGTTCAAAGGAATACACATCCCCGAACTGGTCGGCCAGCGAAATCCAGCCGTCGGTCTTGCCATATTTCTTGTTGGCAAAGGAAATGCTCGGGGTCTGGGACGAATCCATCCGATCAAAACGATCGATCCGCATCTTACCGGTGATCGTATAGGGGCCGTTCGCCCACAGTTCCTGAGGATCGTACGCATTGCAGTACATCAGGATCGGGTTTTGGGCAACATGATCTTCGTCCACCACCAGGGTGAGAACCTTATTGGGGACATATTCCTCGGTCTTGGTCAGCAGCGTGAAATCGCCGTCGCTGTCCTCGCCTTTTTCCCAACCAGCATAGTCGCGGAAGGTCGGCTCAAACTCGTCGTCGATGATCGCCTTGTACTGGGTCATGGCTTTCGACAGATCGGTCAGACCATAAAGGTAGGTATCATTGGCAAAAGAGTAAACAATGGTATTGTCCTGATCGACAATCTGGAGATCGGCCACGGCGAAGTCGCCCGTCGCGTCGATAAGGCCAAAGGTCAGCGTGATCATATACTCCACGTCGTTGAGATCCACGAGGAGATAGTTGCCGGAAGCATCTTTGATGTCCACCCAGCCGTCGGTGTCGGCGGTCAGCGTGATTTTTTCCTTGTTGTTGACGTAGACAACCGCTTTTTCGCCTTCAAAACCGGTGAGTTTCATCTTACCGACGAGAGCATAGGGGCCATCCGCAGCCGTCAGCTTATAGGGGCCATCCGTCGAATTGGGGTCTACCAGCAATCCGTCCGGAATGACACAGTCGTCGCGCATGAAGGACAGAAGGGCCTGAGAGGTGCCTTTTTCTTCGTTGGAAATGGTCAGGCTCCGGTTGATGTCGCCGGTGTCGGGGGGTGCCGCGCCGGGATCGAATTCGGGAGCTTCCGGCTCGGGTTCAGGCTCCGCGTTGTTTTCATACGCCGTATCCCGGTTGATATCGTGATCCTCCGAGGTGTAGACACTGAAGGAGGCCGTGGTTTCGCCCGGATACAGATAGGAGGTCCAAGTATCCGTATTGGCAAACTCGGTCATGTCATTCAGGGTCGCATCGCTGTTCAGTCCATAACGGATGATGCCATCCTTGTCCCGAATGACCAGGTCGGCGATATAGAGATCGCCATAGGTGTAGATAAAGCCAATGCGGAGCTTGTCGCCGGGAACATCAAACGTGTACTTGCGCGAGACATACCCCTCGGTATCCGTGGCGCCAAGTTCTTCTTCCAATTCGGTAAATCCGTTGCGGACTTCCAGATTCAAAGAATCGCCCGTGATGTTCTCGAGTTTGAAGTTCACCGAAACCGTGTAGGGAGCGCCCGAAGTCGGGAACTGTTCGGCCGGCAGATTCAGTTCAAAGCAGGGCTGCGCATTGCCGCCTTCGGCCGGAGCCGACAGTTTCAGATAACGGGTGGGCTCGTAATCGGCAGGAGAAACCTCGTTATACACACTGAAGGTGGCCGTGGTTTCGCCCGGATACAGATAAGAAGTCCAGGTCGAAGTATTGGCAAATTCGGTCATGCCAAACAGGGTGTCGTCCCAGTTCAGAGAATACTTGACCGCGCCGTCCTTATCCTTAATCACCAGGTCGGCGATATAGAGGTCGCCGTAGGTGTAGATAAAACCGATGCGAAGCGCATCGCCGGGGACATCAATCGTGTATTCGCGCGAGACATACCCGTCGGTATCCGCTGTGCCGAGATCACCCGTCTCCAAATCGGTAAATCCATTGCGGACTTCCAGATTCAGAGAAGTACCGGTGATGTTCTCCAGCTTGAAGTTCACCGAAACGGTGTAGGGGCCGCCCGAAACCGGATACTGTTCGGCCGGCAGCTTCAATTCGAAGCAGGGCTGCGCATTGCCGCCTTCGGCCGGAACCGACAGCTTCAGATACCGGCTGGGAGCATAGTCCTCAGCGGGATCCGCAAATACGGTCAGAGAAAACGCGAACAGGGAACAGAGCAGCGTGAGGCAAGCCAAAACCGCCAGCACGCTCTTGGGGGTAGCGTGGAACCGTTTGCTCATGGTTGCGATAACACTCCTTTTCCATTTTTATACTAACAGCCGTCCGACTGTTGATCTACATGCCTTTTTTCGGCAAAGCGATTATTCTCCGCTTTCACCCGTTTTTTGGAAAGGCAGTTTCTTCAGGGCAAAGAGGATACCGAAGACGATCGCCGCCACTACGATCACGCCACCGACCACGATCAGCACGATCCAACCGGCCGACAGACCGCCACCTTCTTCGCCTTCCCCGCCATCCGAGGTGTTCGGCACAGTGGTCATTCCCGCAGGGGTATCGCCGCTGGCATCGGGATCCGTCGTATCAACGTCTGAGGAGTCCCCGGTCGTGGTGCCGTCTGCGGAAGAATCCGAGGGGTCGGTCGTCTCGCCCGAAGTGTCGCCACCAGCTGTGGGCTGCGTACCGTTATTGTCCGGCGGAGCCGTGGTGGAATCCGAGCCGCCGCCGGTGGGATTTTCATACACAGGAGCCTCGGTGGGTTCGGGTCCCGTGTCCGCGTCGCCACGGCTGACGGTGTAGAGGGCCGCATCTCCTTCGCCAAACTTTACATTCAGAACCACCGGCTGGGGATTGATATCGCCGATATCCCGGAGGCTGGCCGTCTCGTTGTTTCCAAGCAGATCAATCAGATCCGGATCGGTATCCCAGGAATACACCACCTCGCCGGCCGCGTTTTCAATCCGGAAGTTCCGGAAATAGACATCTCCCTTGGCCCAGCAGAGGCCCATATTCAAAATCCAATGTTCCGGCATATCCGACCCCATGGGGAGGCGGGTCACATTCTCAACCGTGATCCAGTCCTTGTTGGTATGCGGCTGATTGGCCTTGAGTTCCTGCCAGCCGTTGCTGTTCTCCGTCACTTTGAACTGACGCGCCTCCTGCGTCTTATCGTTCCCCATCGACTGCAACGTATAAATATCGAACAGCAATATGGGATCCTCTTTTGAGTTGATTCTTCCAAAGTTTTCGAGTTTATACTCCAATTTGATGGTGAACGGGCCGCCTGATCCAAAGGTGGACTTGGGCATAAAGACACGAATGAGCGGATTGTCGTCTTTCGCGTCGGTGTTATGTATCGCAATGACGATCGGCTCATCCGCCGCCGCGGAAAAACCCATCACCGAAAACGACAGCACAACCACCATGACCGACATCAGGGACAAGAAACGCTTTAGGAAGCTCCTTTTTTTCATAATCGCTTTCCTCCTATTTTTGCCAAAACCACAAAATCCGATGACGATTTGTTGTGATTCTATGTGCATTATATAATATCGCGTTAATAAAAACGACTCCCAATTTTGGTATTTAAGTGTCTATATTTGCTGTGTTAGTCGGTTGAATAGAACACAAAGCGGCTGACAATCAGATCGACAATCCCGACGACTAGTAATATTGCCACAAAATAGATCAGAGAAATGGCGTTGGAATAGCCGTAGTTTCCTGCCTGGAAATAGGTGGTGATGGAACGCATCACCGTGTTGCCGTAATCGGTAAAGGAGTCGATGATGGAGTAGATGATGACAACGAGAATCGTGGGCGAAATCATGGGGAAGGTGATTTTCCAGAGTTTTTCCCAAGCCGTGGCGCCCTCAATATCCGCAGCCTCATAGGAACTGGGCGATATATGGTTGACCGCTGCCAGAAGAAGAACGATCTGCACACCGGACTTCCAGGTGATGTCGAAGAACCCGTTGACGATTGAGGTGGCGAAATCTGTTACAAACGCCGGCAGGCCGAGCGTCTGCATCAAAGAGTCAAATGCCGGAAAACTGAACATATACGCCTGTTGTGTCTCCGACATGGCGGAATCGGTCATCAGCACCTGTGTCCGCAGAGTCGTGATTACCACGCCCGAAGCAATGATGACGGGGAAAAAGAACACCGCCCGGCAGAACGTTCTGCCGAAAAACTTTTGACGCAGAATCAGCGCGATGAACAAGCTGAATACCACAATGACCGGGACCTGCAACACCACGTCTCGAATCGACTCAAAGAAATTCCTTAAAAAGTCGGCATCTTCGGTGAAAAGAGATTCGAAATTTTTGGTCCCGATGAATGTAGAGGTGGCCGTGGCGAAATTCACGTTGCTGAACGCCCACACCACGGTTGTCAGCACCGGAATAAGGAAAAAGAAGATGGCTCCGATAAACCACGGGAGAATAAAGAGCCGGCCCCACCAAGCCCGGCGGCGCTGCAGCTTGGATATGGGAGCACGCTTTGTTTTTTCAGCCATCCGTCTCTCCTCCCTTCTCAGATACCCGATATCCTTTGGCTTCGATCGTCTGTCCGTCAACCGTCACGGACGTTTCCTGATAATTGACCGTCACGACGGTCCCGTCGGCAAACGTGGTGCGATTGACCCCATCCATCAAAATCTCGTGATCGACAATCCTCTGGTCCGCCACCTGTCTGAGAACCGGCGCAATCTCCTGATATGTGGCGGTCACGCTGTCAATCCAATCCGTATACCGGGCGCTGATAATGTCTTGGTAATCGGTTTCTTTCAGAATATCGTAATTTTCGGCCAAGAACTGCACCTTCGGAGAACTGCCGGTCTCCAGCGCATACAGAAAAGCCTTTTGGGGGTCGCTCTGCTCATTGACCGATTCCCCGGAGATGGGCAGGACGCCGTGCAGGACAATCTGATAGAACGGAACCGAAGCGGTTTCATTCAGGAACGAACTGGTCGACATCGGCGTGTCGGTGACAAAAGACGCATAGGGCAGCGCATAGGCGTTCGCCTGTGAGAGCAGCAGGGGGCCTTTCTGCGTCAAAGTCTCCAGCGCCTGTTTCCACACCTCCTGCGTGAATTCGCGGGACATTCCGTCGTCCGAGAAATCCGAATAGAGCATGTTGCCCAAGGTATGCGCCGACAACCCGGTAAATCCGGTTTCCTTTGTGGCTGCAAGCTTTTGGCAGGCCTTCAGCACTTTATCGGGAGTGAGCAGGAAGCTCGGATTGGAAAGGTCGGCCGTCAGCGTTTTCAGATCGTAGGCATACTGCATGGCCGGGTTTTTCTGGATAGAGGAGGCGGCGTCAAATTTCTTACTGAAACCCCACCGGCTCTTATAAAGGTTGGTGACATTGACGCCGAGATGCAGATCAATCCCCTGCTGTGCGCAGTATTCTTCGAGGGCCTCCAGTTGCTTGGTTCCCCCCAGGCGTCCTTCCGCCTTGAGATCGGTCTGTATGGCACTTCCCGTCCCATCCTTGTTCCAATACTGATAGTCCACGAGAAGCTGGTCCGCGCCTTTTTGTTTGAGTTCAGTCAGAATTGTGAGCGCGTCTTCATAGCTCGTCAGCGGCACCACACGGTTGATAGGGAAACCGAGGATGTATTCCTTTGCCATCACCCCGCCGAGAAGTTCCACGACCAGAGGCGCCTCATCCGCTGTCACGCGGGACTCGAGGCCCTGGTCAAAAAGATAATCCCGGTAAGCGTCGGCCATCCCCACATAATCGGCGTCTTCGCCGGAAAGGAGTTTATAGCGCACCGACATCTTTTCGGATTTGGTGGGGGTTTCCTCAAAAATGGTGACGGTCTGATTGGTTCTTTCCACACGGCCCATATCGTAGTCGCGGTAGATGAATTCGGTGTACACATTGCTGTAGGAACAGCGTTTGCCGTTCACCGACGCATTGATAAGGGCCCGGGACTCGCCCTGCGTGATAATGCCGAGAAACGCATGGTCTCCGTCTTTCAGGCCGAAAACCGGCATCCGGATGGTCTGGGTCATATCGCCCATTTCCAGACGGGTTGTCGCCGAATCCCGACCGTATACGTACTGTTCATAGTCCTCAACATAACCGGTGGTTTGATTCAGGGCGATCAGAGCACCCGACCCATCCGGTATGAACAGGTACCCTTCCGCCTGAGCATCCGCCGCGCCGAAATAGGGGGCAACCGACACTCGGACAAGACGGTATCTCTCATTGGTCTCGCGGATTTCCGAGGTTATCAGGGAAATTTCCACCCCATCCTCTTGAAGGACCACTTCCACCGGGATGAAGAACCCTTCCCGTTCAAACTCGAATTCCGCGCGGAATCCTCCGTCGATACGGGTCACGGTCGCCCCGCCCTTGTTGACACTGGCGGTTTTGCCGTTCAGATCGGTGAGGTTGCCCAGGGTATCGGTGTAAACCAGCTGTATCAGGGAGGCCATCCCCATCTTGGCAACCGGCTGGGCCGCCGCATCGTCATTGTAGTTCTCGGGAGTGCTGTTCCAGACATATCCGTCTTTCTCGACGATCTGAAACCAGGTTTCTTGTTCGTTCACGCGCAGTTCCAAGCGGCTGTTGGAGGCGACCGTCACGAATTCGCTCTCGGCGGAAGGCTCCGTATCCTCAACCGGCGTCTGTTCCACCGGATCGGCCGGCTCATCCGCCACGGCGAACGGCACCAGCATCAGCACAACGGTGAGAAGCGCCGCCAACCCTCCGCGAAAGATATGTTTGATTCTGGATGGAAAGCGTCTGCCTACCTGTTTCATATCCAATGTCTCTCCATTCTTATGATCAAGGGTTTTCAACGCTATCCCCCTTCCTAACGAAGCATAATTTCCGTAAAGAGCGCGGAAACAAAGCTGATAAACTGGTTGAAGACACTATAGAAAATCGCCGCGATAATCACGATGATTATCAATCCGCAGAAAGTCAGGAGCAAGGTAAATATCGTCTTGGCTAACGTATACTGATGCACTTCCCGGATGGCGATGAGCATGGAAAACCCTGTCCAAACAAGGACAATCCATCTCGCACCTTCATAAAAGGCACTTTCATCCCCGGTCATGATATTGCTGAGGACCACAACCACCGTCATGCCGATGATGTAGGGGACCAAAGCGTAAGAGCAGAACGTCCAGATTTCGAGGAATTTGCCCTTGCCTTCCATGATCGTGGTGACAGCCCAGTTGCACAATATGAAAGCAATGAAGATCCCGATGGTGGACAAAATGGTCACGAGCAGGTTGAACTGGTCCGTACGGTTCTCATTAAAGGTGAATCCCGTCACCTGGCGGATCAGGATCGAGACAATCAGGAAACCCAGCAAGACGAGGTTGGCCAGCCAGAAAGAACCGCTCTTTTCATCTTTCAGATCGGCATAGCCATTTATTGGATGGAACATGCAATAAATGGGGTACTTGCTCTTGGGCCGGCCCCCGGCGTATATCACCTGTTTCTTTTTCCGGCTGGCTAAAGCAACCGGCACCACGATCAGCGCCGCGATAATCAGCATGAAAATGGCAAAGTAATCGTGCAGGAGATCCGAACGGTATTCCCGGAATGCATTGGAATACAGGTCCCGGTCATTCCCCAGTTTGAAATAGGTCATGGCCTGCCGGTAATCGCCCAATCCCTCATAGGCTTTGCCGAGGCCCAAATTGGCCAATTCATAATTGTAATCGCTCTTCAGGACTTCCGTCCAGGGTTCCATGGCCTCTTGATAAAAGCCTTCGCTGTAAAGAAGGGATGCCTCCCGGATATTGAGGGCAAAGGCCGTCGGTTTAAAGACGGTAATCGAACCCCGTTCGCTGTCCAAAACCAACAGGCGGTTTCCAACTGTCTCCAGCGACTCCGCCGCGTCAAAGCAACCCGCCTGGTTTCCATTCCCGCCGAACACATAGAGCAGCGTGCCTTCCTGGTCATACTGGAAAATCCGGCCGCTGCCTTTATCCAGAATGGTGATAAAGTTTTCATCATCGACCACGATGTCATTGAGCATCTGGGCGTTCATATTATCAGCACTGGTGATATGATCGCCGAACACATTATCCGCAAGAACATTGGTCCCCGTGGCGTTAAGCTTGCGCACCTGGCCGGACGTCACATCGTTGCCCTGACGGACGGTATAGATGAAATCTTTTTCGTCTATACAAAAGCTGACGAAGTTCACCGGCACGGTCCGGGCCATATTGCCGGCCTGTTCTTCGGTTAAAATATTCTTCCAAAAGTAGTTCATGAGGACTTCAAAACTCAAGGCGATGGGTTCTGCGCCGTAAAATCCCATAAAACTGCCGTCGGTGTCAAATTGCAGCGCACCTTCCAGGCAGCCGGAGGACAGCACATACAGCACGCCGGCGGAATCCTCCAGAATTTTTGTGGGCTGGAATTCAAAGTTTTCCGGTACGACATTCGCTTCCGGGGCTACGATCTTGCCAATCTGCACGCCTTCTGCATTCAGAACATAAACCGCCATCCCCGTCTTATCCGACACCATGATCCGTCCGTCCGACGTTACAAAGAGACCTGCGGCCTCCTGAAACTTCAGGGCGGCGCCGTCCGGGTCGACCGGCTGGATGATGCGCAGGAACTGCATATCCGCATCCAGCACAACGATCCGGCTATTACCGGAATCCAGCACAAACACCTGATTATCCTTGGTCACATACAGGTCTTTCGGCGTCAAAAAGGATCCGACGCCAAAGTCCACGCCGAAATAGACATCTTCGACCTGATAAGACGGAGATGTGGAAACCGCTTCGTCCCAATAATCATAGGTGTAGTGAGGAGACGTTGTTGCCTCCGCCATAGAGACTATCGGCAGCATGATGAGCAGGGCCGCTGCCAAGGCCATAAGCCTGCCCGCCTTTGCGAATATTGTCTTCATCGTGGCCGTTCACGCCCTTTCCGCCTTATGGGCAGGCTGTTATTTCAGACCCGAGGTACTCATGGTCTGGATTACGTTTTTCTGTGATAAAACAAAGATCAGTATGGGGGGAAGCATCATCAGAAGTGCCGCAGCTGAACTGACACCCGACCGCGCAATACCGCCCGCCGTAATCGAGGAAACGATAGAGGGCAGAACTTTCAGTTCTTCCTGATAAATCATGACGCCGCCGGTGTTGTTCCACAATCCCTGGAAAGAAAAGATAATCAGGGTCAGCCACGCCGGTTTGACGTTCGGCATGATGACTTGGGCGTAAATCCGAAATTCATTCGCCCCGTCGATGCGTGCCGCTTCGATCATTTCCGTGGGCAGCGTGGACATGAAGTTCATCATCAGATACAGGCCGAGCGAACCGCCCATTGCGGGTAAAATCAGCGCCCAATAGGTGTTGATCATATGCAGCTGCGCCAGCACCACATACAGTGGGAGATAGGTGACCGTCGCGGTAAAAAGAAGCGAGACGACAATCAGCTGTTTGATCCATCCGTTTCCGGGAAATGGATGCTTGGCCAGCGGATAGGCCGCCATGCTGGCTAGCAGCAGGTTCCCCAACGTACCAGCAACGCTGATAAGCAGGCTGTTGAATATGTACCGGGACAAAGGCACCCAGAAGCTGGCGGTCATCAAATCCAGTTCAATAAAATTGTCGAAGGTGGGGTCACGGACAAAAAGCCGTGGCGGGAAAATAAAGATTTCCTCCAGGGGCTTGAAAGCCGTGATAACCGCATAAAATATTGGAAAAATAAAGAACAAGCCGAAAATCAGCAGGAACAAAAAGACCAGGATATTGCCCGCAATTGAGCGGTTGATATGACGCTTGAAAATGCCTGCCGCCATGTTTACCGCCCCCTTAATCTGTACTAAACCGTTTTAACACGGTTCTGACCACAAAGTTTGTCAACATCATCAGTGCAAACAAGAACACTGCAATGGTAGATGCATAACCCATTTCAAACCGGGTGGTTCCGATGTCCTTGATATAAGTGACCAAGGTATCGGCGCTGTACTGCGTCGTCGGGAACCCGGCCAGAACTTCGATGACCGTACTGACACCGAAAGACGACGCTATCTGCATAACGGCGCTGAAGAGCAGCTGAGGCGCCATGGAGGGAATCGTGATATACGCCAATTCTTGCCAGCGATTGCGCACGCCGTCGATGGCCCCGGCTTCGAACAGACTGTTATCCATCCCCTGGAAACCCGCGACAAAGGTCAGGAACCCGGTCCCAAGGCTCATCCAGAGCTGGATGACGATCAACACGCCCATGATGGTGTTCTGGTCGATCAGCCAGCCGGCCGGCTCCTGAAGGATTCCCAGATTCATCAGCCAGCCGTTGATGACACCGTAGGAGTCGCTCGAAAAGAGGAAGGCCCAGACGAAATAGATGTTCCCGGACAGCACCGGCATGTAAAACACCAGGGTTAAAAAGGTCCTCATCCGCCGCCCCGTCTCATTGATAAGCCATGCAAACAGAAAGGACAGGAGATAACTGAGCGGCCCGGTCAGAAAAGCATAAATCAAGGTGTTTTTGAGGACCGTAAAGAAAATTGGATCATCCAGGATCAAACGCTCATAGTTCTGCAGCCAGACAAACCTCGGCGTCTGGAGCATGTTAAAGTTGGTAAAGCTCAATCCCACAGCCGCCAGAACCGGTACGACGGTAAAAACAATGAACAACAGCATAAAAGGCGCGATGAGGGCATAGCTTTCCCGGTATTTCCAAATGCGTCTGCCCAGGCTGTGCTCGTTGAGTCGACGGCCGGGAGAGCCCGGTCCCCGGCCGACACGAGCTGCGCCGGCGGTACCTTCTTTTTTCACAGTGTAGCCTCCTCCCGATTACTCCAGCCCGAGTTCCTTACGCTTACGGGTGATTTCCCGGTTGATGTTTTCATTTTCCCGTTCAAACGCTTCCCTCGGGTTTGTATCGTCATACAGAACCGAACGGAAGGCATTGTCCAAACTCCGGGACACATAATAGCTTCCAGGGATTTCCTGAATCTCCCTCACATAACCGCGCTGGGTTTCGAGCGCTTCCAGTTCCTCGTCGGACCAGGACAGCCGTCCAAATGCATCCAGGTTCGCTGTGAGCTGACGACCGCCGGGGCCCATGATGTTTTCCACCGTGTTGGAGTACTCGTACTGAACATCCTCGGTGGTCCACCAGTCGATGAAATCCCAGCAAGCCTCCGGGTTTTCCGCTTTGTTAAACATCACAATCGCCGTACCGGCACCGCCGGACGAACGGTCGATCTCGCCGTCCTCCTTCAGCACACCCGGGATCGGCACCATCTGCCACTGTCCCCGGATTTCCGGAGCACCAGCCATCAGGGTGTTGTATGTTTCATAGGAGGCGATACCAATCGGAATTTCACCGTTGCGGAAACGGGTATAGAAATCAATCACCAGGTCAAAACTGTATTCGGTATAAAATTCGGTCCAGATCTTAAAGGCGTCCATCGCCTCGGGAGTGTCGAAATTCGTATGGGTGGAGTCCTCACTGTAGAAGGAACCGCCGTTTTGGAGCAGCAGGACCGGGAACAAGTCTTTGGCCCCCATGCCGTTGTCCACCGCCGTGGCGGCCGATATGACCGTGTAAGGCAGACCAAACGACATGTGATTCTGCTGGAGGCGCGGAATGAGCTTAAACACATCGTCCCAGGTCTGCGGGACGCTCAATCCCAGCCGGTTGAATATATCGACGCGGTAAAACATCATGAAGAACGTCTGGGTGTTCGGGATCGCGTACACTCCGCCCTCAAAGACATAGGGGGTTTCGGAGGAATCGGCAAAGCGGCTCATGACATCACTATACGTATCAAATCCGCTCAAATCCTTAAGAGCGCCGCGGGATGCGAGGTTAACCGGCTGTCCGCGCGGAATTCCGATCATCACATCCGGGCCCGCGCCGGCCAGGGTGGCTTCAACGAAGCCCGTCTGCACGATACTGAGATTCACGTGGATCCCGGTTTCATTCGTGAATCCATCGTTGATCATATCTTTGACAACCTGCACCTGGTCACGTCCGGAATTCATCCAGACATCAATCGCGTTTTCGCCGGTGGCCTCATCGCCGATGGTGTTATAATCCTCCGTAAACGAGGCGAAAAAGGAACCGACAAAATGTTTCAGGCTTGCCCAGAACGACGCCCTCGGGGAAGGCAGTTCGGCGTCCTTATCATGAATCAGGATATAATCCAGTTCCAGTGGCTGCGTCAGGTTATCGTAAACCCAGGAGGACAAGGTGCTGATGGAGTCGCGGAAACTGGTAACCCTCTGCGGCATGGATGAAGGGGAGGCCAGCATGCTGTCGATTTGATCCGCCGTGCGCCGGATCGTCTCGGACTGGGTCGACTTGCTTCCATTGAGTTCATCGAAACGGTCCGCGGCCGCATTAAGCTGATCCCGCAAAGAGGCGAGAGAATCAATCAGGCCGGGAATCGACTCGTCCAGGTTGTAATCCCGGTATTTATCCGGGTTCGTTCCGACGATCATCACCATTTCGATATACAGGTTGTTGAGCTGCCGGTTGATCTCCTCGACGGCCTGCAAAACCTCGGCCCATTTGCCCATCGAGATTTCGATCCGGATCTCGTTGTCCCCTTTTTTCAGGTATACCGGACAGGGATCCCCGTTTTCATCCACAATGGTCATATTGTTCCAGTTGACGCCATAGGGGAACGCCACGTTTTCATAAGCCGTGTTGGGAATTTCGCCGTTGACATAAATATTGCGGAAGGAGGACTGCCCGGTCTGCAGATTCTGCCGGTATTTTAAGGTTATGTAGTAGAGGCCATCCTCCGGAATATCCTCGATTTTATAGGAAATCCAGTCGCCGGGCACCGACCAGTTGCTCTGCCCGATGACGTTGCGGCGGATTTTCGAGACATGGTACGGCTCGGTCGCCGGGCTGGTGCGGTCGTATATGGGATAGATCGTCTGGTTGGATTTTTGATAGGTCTCCTCCGCCTGATACTTCAGATAACCGTCGCCCTCGATTTCCGCCTCGGCGTAACCGTTGGTCTGATAAACCGCCTTCGCCTCCTCGACCGTCTGGACCGACACCGTACCGGTCAGCCGGACTTCCGACACATACAGGGGTTCGCCCGTATTCACAAGGGTCAGGGTATGTTCGCCCGCCGTCAGATAGACCTGCAACGGCGTATTGGTAAACAGCGAGAAATCCTGGAGAAGGAAGGTCCTCCATTCCGTGACTTCTTCCTGTTTGGGGATCAGATCATTGCCCCGATTATCCTGCAGGATTTCGGTCGCGTCCTTCCAAATCCGGCTGAGAGGAAGCTTTTCGCTCTGGGAATACGGGGCTTTCCCATCCACAAGATAGGAAATTTCCCCGTCTTTGCGGTTTCCGGCTTGGTTGACATAATTCAGGGAAATGCAATAGAGCGCGTCGCGTGGGACTTGGACAGTCCACTGCGCAGAGCCGTCCTGCTCAAATTTCAGGCCGCTTTTGCCCGCATAAGAGGCGGCCGCAACACCCTCGGACAAAACGGCCTGCTCCATCGGCAGCACCACATCCTCGCCGGTGTAGGCTTCTCCGCCGCTATTCTCCAGATATTCAATATATTCCCCCTGCGTGCCTACATTGGTGAAGGAATTGGAAGAGGTCCCCCCCGTGGAGGTGTCCGCAGGCGCCGTTTCATCAGCGGACGCAAGCAAGCTGCTCCCCGGGAGCAGGAGCAAGATGGCTAAGACGCCGCTGCAAAAACGCTTGGTCATACGATGGGAAGACTTCAAGATTCTTCGCCGCCTTTCCTATTTTCCGGAGTTTGAGCGGATTCGTACCTCCGCTGATATTCTGTGGGCGAACAGCCCATGATCTTTTTAAAAACCTTGCCGAAAGATTGCGCGGACTCATAATTGAGAGCCGAAGCGATCTGTGTGATGGATGATTTCTTGTATTTGAGCAAATCGAGGCTTGCCTCGATTTTTTTCATGCTGACATAAGCCTGAAGGGTGGTCCCCATCTTCTCCCGGAAAAGGTGGGACAGATAGCTGTGACTGTACCCCAGATTCTCCGCAATCCCCCGGACCGAATCAATCTCGAAGATGTTGTTGTCGATATAGCGGATAATGGAATAAACCGACTGGCCGATCATTTTCTGTCCCTCCCGGGGGACAAAGACATTCGGCCTGACCGACAGCAGCAGGCGGTAAATCTGAATGAGAATCTCCTTGATGTAGCATTCGACCATGATGTCGTTGAAAACCGGCTTGCTGTACATCTCGTTGATGAGCATGTAGATCAGCGTGCGGACATCGCCCGTGTCCCGAATCAGATAGGAGGGAGGATCGGCAAAAATCCGCATGATATCCCGCAGATCCTGCCGGTCAAACTCCTCGATGAACTCAAACCCGATATAAGCGAAACGCAGGTTTTGATTCTTCTCCGCTACGATGCGGTGGGTTTTTCCCGCCGGAACAACATGGATATCGCCCTGCTTGGCGGGCAGGGCTGTTCCATCCGTATAAAAGATTCCCTGTCCGGATACCACATAACTGATTTCGTGGCAGCTTTGCAGATGGGTGGGCATTTCATAACCCGGTTCTGTACTCAGTTCCCCGATCTGCCAAACCTTGACGAATTCCATCGGAAGCGGATGATCGAAATATGTCGTTTCAAATTCAAAAAGCCGTCCGTTGTATCCGCTTTTTAACACGCCGCTTCCCCCTGTATTTCCCTCAAACGTCCGCCTTTCCGGACAAAATGCGGGCATACGTCTGAATATCCGGTTTTTGCCCGTACAAGTTGTAATAATCCTCCCCCAAATAACAGGCAAAACACGTCACGCTGTCAATTCCCAGGCTTTCATAATAAGCCACGTCTTTTGCCAGGGTCTCTGCATTATAAGTAAAAGACTTAGGCGGCTTTTTCCAGCCGGAATTCATGGAATTGTCCAGCCAATAATCCAGCGCCTGCGCGTTTTCCCGGCCAAAGAACGACAGCAGGTCGGGCAGGGTGGCAATCTGCTTGCGGTTTTTCTCGCTTTCAGGTTCGTTCAGTCCCCGGTCGAAATCCCGGATCATCGGCGCGAATTCCAGAAAAATGCCTTTCTCCGGTTTCACAATCTGCGGCACGGCAAGCGTGTCGTGATACGCGAGAAAACACTGTTTGGCCTCCGGGTTTACCGAGCGCAGACCGCGCAGGATCGCGTTATATACCGTCAGAGCGGCATCGGAAGCGGAGTACTTCTGGCATTCCGGACACTGGCATTTGGACTCGGGCACGTCGTCCAGCCAAAAATAATAGCGGTTGGAGCGGGGCTTGTAAAATTTGGCCAGCCGGGCGGCGTTCTCCGAGATGACTTCAAGGGCCTCCCGGTTGGAGAAACAGAAATTGAAGTCGCCCGTCCGTTCTCCCTTTTCGTTCATTCGGAACCATTCGGGATGCGCGGCAAACTCTCCACGGGGAAGCAGCCAGGACAAGGCGTGCATTTCCAATTCGACATGGATGCCACGGTCCTCCAGCCGCTCGATCTCGCGGCGGTTTTCATCGGTCATGAACGCCTCGGCCACCTCAAACGCGGTCCCGCCCTCGGGGGCGACCGGATGAATCCCCAGCACATTCAGATCCGTCTGTTCCAGCATTTCCGTCCAATAAGGTCCAAATTCATCCGGCATTATGACTACGCCGCGTCTGCTTAACAATTCCGACCACTCCCAACCACAAATATGGGCACATCAAGAACAAAGGGCTGCAATCTGTTCATTTTGGACAAACCCGCCGTCCATCCCTTTGCAGGAAGTCAGAGCGGCAATTCCTTGTGCTTATTGCCAAGATTTCCTCGCTTTTTAAAATGGTTAGCGGGCATAATCCCCAACCCTAACTTATTATAATCGAAACGTTCTGTAAAAAGCGTTCCGGGATTTGTCGTAATAAGTGTCCTGGTTTGCTGTCTTTTGTTTGTTATTTTAGGGACTGCAAAAGCCCTATTTTTTGTTGAAACCGCGAATATGGACACGAAAAAAGGGGATTCATCGGACAGCACGGCGGAGAAATCCGGCATTTTGCCTATATGCGAACCGAAGCCGGGAGGACGCTGTTCCCCCCGGCCTTTTCAAAAATGCGGCGGATTACATGTCGGTTTTCCACAGCCCGTGCAGGTTACAGTACGCATAAACAGAAACCGGCTCGTCGTCATCCGTCAGACGGAACTTCACAACCGGCTGACCGTCAAAAGGCAGGTTTTTGCGCTGGCCCCCCTTGGCGGTCAGCAGATACACCCATTGGATGCTGTGTTCCTCCGACATGGGATGAGGCACACTTCCCACCTCAACGAGAATGGTATCGCCGTCCCTTTTAACGATGGGAAGGTGCTTTTCCTGCGCTCCTTCCGTCGTATTGGCGATAAGCTCCTGCATGGGCTGTCCGCAGCACAGCAGTTCCCCTCCCCCGTCGTGGATAACGCCCAGCAGGGTCCCGTCCTTTTTGCACAGATAAAAACGATGATGGTCTTTCATCCAAGTCGCCCCTTTCTCCGTAATGCCCGGTTATTGTATGCGAAATCCGGTGCTTTATACCGGGTGATCCCCGAACCCACTGGATGCCGGTGCTTTATAACGACCGGAATTCCGAAACGCCGCTTCCCTTTCGGCGCTGTTGCTCGCACGCGGCAACATATTCCACAATCCGGCCGGCCACATCCACACCGGAGCAGGCGGTGATCCCCGCCATAAAAGCGTTTGAATTGACTTCGCACACCAGTGGGCCATCCGCCCCGTGCAGCAGATCCACCCCCGCAAAATCCAGGCCCAAAACCCGGCAGCAGCGGACCGCCAGCGCCTCCTCGGCCGGGGAAGGGGTATAAGCCAGCGCGTCCCCCCCGTGGCCGATATTGGCCCGGAAATCGTCGTGAGATCGGCGCTCCATCGCCGCGGCCGGCCGGTCCCCCACCACGTAGATCCGCACATCCCGGCCGGCGCTTTCGGCGATGTATCGCTGCGCGAGAAAAGGCCGGGGGCCCATCGCCCGCGCCAGATTGCGGAATTCTTCCCGGTCCGCCGCCAGATATACCTGTCCTCCGAAGGACCCATAACACTCCTTGACCACCAGTGGATACCCCAGCCGTTCTTCCGCCCGTTCCAGAAACGCCTCCTCCGGCCCGTTCATCCCGTCATACGTCATGGGGGCCACCAGAGCCTCCGGCATCGGGAGACCGGCGCGGCAAAGGACCAGTTGTGCCGCCGCCTTATCGTCGCATAGCGCAATGGCATCGGCCCGGTTATACAAACGGAGACCGGCGGCCTCCATCGCCCGCGCCAGGCGGATATCCTTATCCCAAAACAGCGCAAAATCCGCAGCAGACAGAGCCTGTCCCTCTCCCGTCACTCGGATTTCTCCGCCCAATACCGCGGTCAAGCGGGTATTGGGGACCGCCGTTAAGCTCCACCCGCGTTCCGTGGCCGCACGCTGCAGGCGCTGCACCGGGTCGGGGGGGACAGTCGGATTCCAAAAGCCGTTGTATACAAGGTAACCCGCCAACCGTATCCCTCCCGCCTCAGGTATAACTGTGTTCCACCGTCGCCACGACAAACAGTTTTGGATCCAGCCGTTGGAGCCGTTGCTCGGCCTCCTGCCCGACGGAGTGTTCCAGCCGATAGCCGTAAGGCACCACCAAATCGAAAATCAGGTTGGTATGGGTCTCTCCGAAAACGACCCGGAAATCGTGCATTTCCAGCCGTTCGTCCATATCCTTCAACACGGCCTCGACCAGCAGGCGGAGCGTCTCCACCCGCTCGTCTTCCGTATCCACCGGATCCATGTGGATACAGGCGACGGCGTGATATTTCTGCATCAGCTCTTTCTCGATACAGTCGATCCGGTCATGACTGCGCATCAGATCCTCCCGGCAGGGAACTTCCGCATGCAGGGAAATCACGCATCGGCCGGGACCGTAATTATGGACCATGACATCGTGAACCCCGACGATGCCCTCATGCGACAGGACCAGTTCCTTGATCCCCCGGACCATCTCCGGGTCGGGCGCCTGCCCGAGCAAGGGGGACACCGCCTCCCGCACAATGGAAAACCCCGACCAGATGACAAACAGCGCCACTGCGGCGCCCACATACCCGTCAATCGCCACACCGGTCTGCCATCCCACCAGGGCGGAAACAAATACCACCCCCGTACAGATGCAGTCGTTCCGGCTGTCCGCACAGGCGGCTTTCAAGGTTTCGGAGCGAATAATGCCGCCGATTTTCCGATAAAACAGCGCCATCCACAGCTTGACGAGGATGGATGCCGCCAGGATCACGAGGGGCAGCACCGAGAATTCGGTGGGGGTCGGGTGGAGAATTTTGTCGACGGCTGATCTGGCCAGTTCCAGCCCCGCCGCAATAATCAGCACTGCAACCGCGAGAGCCGAAAGATACTCCATCCGGCCGTGGCCGAAAGGATGCTCTTTATCGGGCGGAGCGGAGGAGAGCTTGAATCCCACCAGCGTGACGATGGAGGAACCCGCGTCGGAAAGGTTGTTGAACGCATCGGCTACAATCGCCACGCTGCCGGAAAGCAAGCCCGCGGCCGTCTTGGCGAGAAACAGCAGCACGTTGGCCGTCAGCCCCGAGACCCCTGCCAAACGCCCGTAGGCGTACCGCACCCGCGCATTGTCCACCTCTTCCCGGTTTTTGACAAAGGTCCGGATGAGCGCATCTGTCAGCATACCAGCCCCTCCATCCTTGCGATGGCCACGGCCACGCCGTCTTCATCGTTCCCGCCGATGACCTCATCCGCCTGTGCCCTGACCTCCGGAAGGCCGTTATTCACAACGCAGGCCATGTCGGCGGCCCTGAGCATGGGCAGGTCGTTCAAATTATCTCCAAAGGCGACCACGCGGGCGGCGCCCAGCCGTTGTTGCAAGGCCCTCATCGCCGTATCCTTGCCGGCGCCGGCGTGAAAAATCTCCATGAACCAGTTGTTTTCCATATAGACATCCCGATAGACGACGGTCTGAATGCCCGGGACAGAGGATAGCGCAGCGGCCAGCGCCTCCATTTTTTCCCGTGTATCCTGCAGGGAGAAATAAAAGCCCCCTCTTTCCGGTTCGTATACCGGTGAGATTCGGATACAGCCGGGAAAACGGGCGTTGCGTTTTTCCACAAAGGTCTTCTCCCCCGCCGACGTAGCGCCGGCAGTGACCCCCTGCACCTCATCCCCTTTCACCTGATACAGCAACGGGTTTTTTCCGTATTCCGCGCAGATATCCAGAATCCGCCGTATGGTTTCCGGCGCGAGGTCCAGCGATTCCAACACCCTCCCCCGAGCCATGTCGTACAGCATCGACCCGTTTCCCAACACGAAGGGCACGTTCCATCTCACCCCTCCGAGATCCAGCATTTTCAGGCCGATCAGGGTCCGGGCCGTCGCGACGGAAAAAAAGCCGCCTGCATCAATCAGGCGATTGAGAATCTCGGCGGTCTTGGAAGTCAGCCGGGCACCGGGGGCCAGCAGTGTCCCGTCGAGATCGCTGATATACAACGTTTTGGCAGGCATAACGCCTTTCTCCCCTTTAACACGTAAAATGAGGGATATCCCGCCGCAGACAAACCCGGAGCGCCCTCCCTTATTTTATGGGAAGAATCTCCGGTGCCTCATCGAGGGAACGGAACAAAAAATCAAAATACGGGGCGCCGTAATGGTGAAAGCGGCGGCTTTTCACCATTTCCATCAGTTGCTCACGGGATACCCATCGGGCATCCGCCACCTCTTCTTTCTGAAGGCGGAGGGCCGACAGTGGAATGTCCCGGCGGAGCAGCCACAAATCGCAAAGGGAGTTGCGGCGGCGCAGGCGCCCGAGCAGATGAAGGTCGGAGGGCCGGGCCCGCACGCCCAGTTCCTCGAGCAATTCGCGGGCGGCGGCGGTCACACTGTCCTCCCCCGCCACAGCGGATCCTCCGGTCACAGCCCAGGTGTCCGGCATCAGCTTAAGGTGCGGGGCCCGTTTTTGGATAAGCAAATGGCCCTGGGCATTTTCCACCCAAATATGTACCACCAAATGATATTGGCCCGGACGGAGCCGCTCTCCCCTAACCAGCGTCTGTCCAAGGGGGCGGCCCGCGCTGTCCAGCAAGTCCCATTTTTCCATTACCCTGCGACCTCCTTTTCGAGCCGGATGGCGTTCTTCAGTCAAAGACAACGTCTTCCATATGGTAATCCTTTTTCCCCGAATTGTCTAGTCCCCTGCCCGAAGGGGATTCTATCCTTGAAGACAGCGGGATTAAAAATACCGGCGGCAACCGCCTGCCGGATCCCGCCCCGCCTCTCTGCCTAGGCTTTATCGTATGACCGGGCGGAAACCGGGATATACTAACCGTGTTCTCGCCCGCCCCGGCCGGATCCTTTCGCGTTCTCACCGGCCGGGGCGGGCCGGCCAGCCTGGATGTGAAAGAGGGAAAGGTGCCCGAAAAAAGTTGGAAATTCTCTCTTGACATCGCGGGGGATATCGTGTATGATATTCAAGCAGTTCTGATATGCACCATTAGCTCAGTTGGTAGAGCACCTGACTCTTAATCAGGGTGTCCCGGGTTCGAGTCCCTGATGGTGCACCATACGGCCCGTTGGTCAAGTGGCCTAAGACTCCGGCCTCTCACGCCGGCAACACGAGTTCGAATCTCGTACGGGTCACCATAGTCGGTGTCGATGGCGGTGGGGGTACACCCGTTCCCATCCCGAACACGGCAGTTAAGCCCACTTGCGCCCACGATACTTGGCTGGTAGCGGCCCGGGAAAATAGGCAGACGCCGACTTCGTGGGGATTTCCCCACTTTATATTCCTCCTTAGCTCAGTTGGTAGAGCATGCGGCTGTTAACCGCAGGGTCGTTGGTTCGAGCCCAACAGGGGGAGCCAGAAATGGCCTGTAAAATCAAGATTTTACAGGCCATTATATTTTTTTGAGAATCCCTTTGAAAAGGCCGTATCGTACGCGCGCCTGCAAACGTAGCCGTGTGATTGTTAACCGAAAAATTGACTCACGGATGCATGGCATACCATTTTCTTTTCTAAGAAAAGACTTTTGAAACCTTCTGCTTGTTTTGCAGAGGGTTTTTATTTCATCTATCATACTCCCTTCGGAGGCGATAAAAATATTCAAGGAGAACATGTATCAAAAAAACCAACCGTATTTCTGAGGAAATACAACAATAACGAACCGCCGGCTCGGGACATCCGCAGGCGAATGGAGAAAGGCAGGGCGCTGGATATGGCGGACGATGTTCTGCTGATTACCAATCAGGAGATAACTTGTTTGGTATTTTGCACTTTTTATGATATATTAAAAATTAACGTAACGGCAGCGAATCCGTACATAGGAGAAATATGTGCGACAGCCAATATTCGGAAAGTTTGGTAAGCGATTATATTCGATTCCCCTAAGTGTTGAATACGGGTGACGCAAGAGATAGCGGATATTTCAGACGTTTGCCATAGGATAGACGGTGGTGAAATATGATGGTTTGCATGATCTGTGATGACCAGAAAAACGAACTTGAAATGATGGAACAAATCGTTTCGGATTATGCGAAAGAGCATCCTGAACTATCTCTTACTGTTCAATGCTTTTCCGACCCCTTTGATATGCTGGATACAATCCACAAAAGCGGGGCGCCTGATATCGCACTGCTGGATATCTGTATGCCCGGAATTCTGGGAACGGAAATGGTACGGGAAATCCAGAATAAAAATGGGGAAGACACAGACGTCATCTTTCTCACCACCAGCCATGATTTCGCGGTGGAAGCCTTCGCCCTGCATGTCCATGATTATCTGACGAAGCCGTATACGAAGGAAAGGCTGATTGATACGCTTGAGCGAGTCATTGACAAAAGACAGCATCGCCTGTACGTTCCTATCCAGTGTGGAAACGAGATTCATCGAATCAATCTATATACGGTTTTGTATGCAGAAGCCAGAAATCACCATATGGGGATTTATTTGAAGTCTGGGAAATGTCTGAAGACGAGAATGACGATGACAGAACTAAAAAAGCTGTTCGACAGCATCAGCGGATTTACGTCAGTTGGCGCCTCCTATGTCGTGAATCTGCGCTGTGTTCAGAGCTTGCTTCCGGCTTCGTTGGAAATGACAAATGGGGAAGTGATCCCTGTACCGAGAAGATGGCGGAGCCAGCTGAAAAAGCAATACTTCGATTTTTACACAGGGGAGGCGATTGGCCAATGATACACCAGACTGTGAATATGGTGTTGCTTGCCCTGACCCATATTCTTTGTCTCGCCGCCATGACGGAACGGAAATACTCCACCCGAAAAACCGCACTGGTCTATGGAGTATTTGGCGTATGTTTTGTCGCTCTGACAATGGTAGTTTTTACACTGATAGGCAACGAAATGGCGATTACAGCTCTCGTTGGTTTTTCCAGCACCATTCTGGTAAGTTTTTTTGTTTTTATGATGACTTCTGCCGATCCTGCCGGTAAAAAAGTTTTCCTGTTTATCAGTCATGCCAATGTGTTCTGCATGGTTTTCTGTATTACTGACATCGTAAGCGATGCCTTTTTTTCTGCGCTGCCCCATACAGGATTACTGTATGTTAAAACCGTCATCCGAACGCTGCTTTATGTTCTTCTGATTTTGGTGTACATTCGTTTTCTGCGGCCTGCCGTCCGATTGGTATCGGGAGCAAAGAAAAAGACATGGTATTCCATTTCCCTGGTTTCGGTTCTCTTTTTGATTATTTTTTCCATACTGGTCACAGCTTTTTATGCAGGACCCAGCGCGGTATATTATGTTTCATTGTTTTCGGCGGTTGTACTGCTTTACTGCTCGGTTCTCTGGATCATATTCGGAACGATTCGGTCCATGAGTAATGAAAGCAGAATGGAACTTATCAACAAAAAGGCAGAGTATCTGCAAGGACAGCTCGTGCTTGCGAGAGAAAACGAATTGGCCGCGAAAACCCTCCGCCATGATTTCAGGCATCATAACCGAAATGTCATGGCCCTACTGAAGCAAGGGGACGTCAATGGGGCACTGCGTTACATGGAACAATATGATGAAAGCATAGACGCAACAACGCCGAACGGATTTTGTCCACATACGACGGTAAATGCCATTCTAAACAGCTTCAGTGCTAAAGCCGAACAGAGTCATATTCCTATTTCAGTGTCCGTCGATACGCTGGAAGAAACCTCGATTTCGGATATGGATTTCGTCGCCATTCTCTCTAACCTATTGGAGAACGCTGTAAATGGCTGCAAAGAATGCGGCTCACAAGGCGAGATCCGATTGAATATCCGTACAGTTGCCGGTAAAACCGTAATCGTATGCAGCAATCCCTGTACTTCTGGTCTTGCCATCGAAAACAATATGCCGAAGCACAAAGGCACCGGCATTGAGAGTATCCTTCTGGCGGCAAGAAAATACAATGGCGATATTCGTTATGAGTTAGAAAACGGACGCTTAACGGTGTGCATTATACTAAACACATAACGTTTTGTGACCAAATACGCCGCAAAAACAACCAATTACGACAAAGCCATCCTTAGGATGGCTTTTTTGCTATGATTAGGACAAATACATTATGTGGTTTTGCAGAAAAACTTTCCTAAAAAACACTTGACAAGTGTAAGGAGGTCTGACGCACTGTGATCGAAAAGATGATACTTGCTTTCATAATATGATTACCAAGAGGGTATTCTGTCCGTTTTGACGGACGGGGTACGCCCTTTTCTATTTTATGATTGGTGATCCATTTCCGAAATTGCCGAGGGGTGAGAACGCATGATCTTCCGCAAAAAGATAACCTTTGACAAGGCGGCCCGGTTCAATTATGAGCTGGACCGCAATGAAAAGCTGAAAACCGCGCTGAAGAACCTTTCTCTGCGGCAAAATGAGATGAGTAAGCAGAAATACCTCTCCGAAATGCTGGAACTGTTCCGTGAAGAAGGACTTGATCTGTCGCTCAAGGAACTGGACATGCTGCTTCTGCTGCGGCAGAAAACCGACCAAATCTTGTTGGGTGAAGAGGACAGCAAGTGAATTGTCTGGTGTTTCATTTTCAAGTAATACCGGCGCGAAAGAGGTGAGCTATCATTTGAAAAAACATAACAGAACCGATTTTCAAAAACGATGGATATGGTGCGTTATCTTTTCCACGGTTCTGCTTCTGTCGGTGATTTTGATACTGCTGTTTCCACGGGAGGAGCATGTGGTTCTTTCCACTGTCTTTGCCCTATTGTTTTGGCTTTCATTGGCAGCGGCCATTTTGTCCGCAGCGTTTGCTGTACGAAACAGGGGAAAACCGCCGCACGGCCAAACGTATAAACGGGATAAAAACACCTGATTCTGAAAAGGAGAATTGAGATATGAACAGTAAAAAACCATCAAACCGCTTCTTAGCGCTGCTGCTCAGCCTGTGTATGGTGCTGACCATGCTTCCTTTCACGGTCTTTGCGGCGGAAGGCACGGTTGCCTATATCGGCGATACGGGCTACGATTCGCTGGCCTCGGCGGTGGAGGCTGCGTCGGGCGGCGAAACGATTATCATGCAGGAAGATGATTCGGCTGGGCAGATCACGATCGACAAAGACCTGACCATTGAACTAAATGGGCACAGCCTGACGGCCACTGCATTCAAAATTACCGGTGGGAAGGTATCCATCAGTGACCGAAGCGGCAGCGCGTCCATTCAATCCTCTGCCGGAACAGCCTTTCAGACCGATTTTAATTCCTCGGTATACGGGACGATTTATGCTGCAGGCGGAACTCTGACGCTGGAAGGCGTCGCAGTCAAAGGATATCTGGGAAGCAACAGACTGCTGTCAAAGGCTCTTGCAATCGGCGGCGGTTCCGTTATCATTAACAGCGGTACCTTTACCGGCGGCAATGCAGGTAATAGCGGCGGCGACGCCATTTATTTTGATTCCGGAATGCTGACCATTCATAGCGGCCTGTTTCAGGGCGGAAGCGGCGGCGGGTGCGGTCTTTCTACAAGCACAAAACCGGACAATAATCTGGTGATCCGTTCCGGCCGGTTTGTCGGCGGCAGCAACGACGCGGCGTTTTGGCTGGGAAGCAACGTCACTACCGCCAGCCTAGTCAAAGACTATTTTCTAAACGACAGTCTCGGCAACTATATTGTCAACGAAAGCTCGTTTAATTCAAAAGATGTCACCATCGGCAGCGGCCTGTTCCTCTCCGGCCTTTATACCAACCCGGAAAACGGCACAACCGACGCAAGCAGCCCCGGAGTACTGGCTCCGGCCGAGGGAGATACCGTTACGCTGGAGCCGCACGTGTTAGGCGGAACCGGCGGCACGCTCACTTATCAATGGTATAAGGACGGTACGCTGATTTCGGATCAGTCTGGGGATGCCTGTACCGTGACGGCCAAAGGAGATTACCTTGGCAGCTACTCTGTGGTGGTTACGGAGGACGGAGCGCCTGCAAATACAATTACCCTTTATTGGGAGATTAAGAAGGCGCCCGCCGCTTACAACGTCTGGGTCGGCGGCGTGCAGGTGACGGAAAATAACGCTTCCGACGTGCTGGGGGACGGTACCGTTTCCTATGACGCGCAAACCAAGACCCTTACCCTGAACGGCGCAAACATTACTACGGGATACTATAATAACACGACTCGAGAACTAAGCGGTATTTATGCCCTGGATGATTTGAACATCGTTCTTGCGGACGGCAGTGAAAACAAAATCGCCCCGTCTGCCGCAAATGCTTATATGGTTGTGGGCATCGCCGCTTTGGATATAAGCGGTAGTTATTATAACGTCACCATTACCGGCGGCGGAAGTCTGGAGATTTCCGCCGGCAACGGTATGGTAGCAAATATAGGTATTTACAGCGGCGACCTGTCCGTTTCAGATCAGACGGCCGTCTCGATGGAGATTGGCACAAGCAGTTATCCTGCAGCCGGCCTGGACGGCGGCGCTCTGGTGACGGGTGACTTTTCCATCGAAAACGCCGGCCTCACCTCTATCGGCGGGGCGGCAGGCCTGAAGGCTACCGGTACTGCCGCCATTAAAAGCGGCAGCTCTCTGAAACTCAGCGGCTCCTCGGTAGGGATTGCCGCAGGGACGCTTTCGGTTGTTGATGGCCTCTTTGTTAAGGGAAGCACGTCAGCAAATGATTTTGATAATTTGCAGGATGCCGAGGTAGGCACTGCTGAAGGTCAGAAAACGATTATGGTTTCTGGAAGCATAGCCCTTTCGGTGGAAATCCAGTCCAGCACCCGTATCGTCACCTTTGACGCCAACGGCGGCACATGTGATACGAAAAGCAAAACTGTAACTTTAGGCAGTCCTTACGGCGAGCTTCCAACTCCCACCCGCACCGGGTACACCTTTCAGGGGTGGTACACATCAGCGGAGGGCGGCATAAAAATAACGGCAGATGATACCGTAATAAATTCCGCCAATCATACATTGTACGCCCAATGGGAGGCAAAGCTTGTTTCAATCAAGCTGAACGGAAACGGCGGCAGGCTTGTGGATAAAAACACCGGTAAACCTACTACTGCAATCTCTACCAATAGAAGCTATGGAAGCACTTATGGCAATTTTACAGAGAATTCTGCAATAAGAGACGGCTATTCCTTCGCCGGCTGGTATACCGAAGCAGAGGGCGGTACGCAGGTGACAAGCGCAACGGTTATATCGAATCCCGAGGAGCATTCCCTTTATGCCCACTGGACGCCAGACACCTATACCGTCACCTTTGATCCCAACGGCGGGACCTGCGACACGGCAAGCAAAACGGTGACCTACGATGAAACATATGGCGAGCTTCCAACTCCTACCCGAACAGGCTATACCTTTGAGGGATGGTATGATGCACCATCCGGAAGCAGCGCCATATATTCGGCCGATTCCAAGGTGAAGATTACTGCTGACAAAACCCTCTACGCCAGATGGAGCATAAACACCTATTTTGTCAGTCTGCCGTGGGGGGAGCAAGGCTATACGGTATCTGCGGCAAGCGGCAGCCCAAACCCCGTGGAATACGGTGGCAGCTACCGCTTTACGATAAGTATTGCGGACAAATATTACAGGACAGACGCCTTTGCGGTAAAGGCGAACGGCACGCCGCTTTCTCCTGATCCCGACGGCGGGTATACGATATCGAATATACAGGCTAGGACCACTGTCACGGTAGAAGGCGTCGCGTCGGACTACGAGGGCCCGTCAGCAACCATCACCCTTGGCAAAAACAGCTGGCATTCCTTCCTCAACACCATTACCTTCGGGCTGTTCTTCAAGGAGACGCAGACGGTCTCCATCTCAACGGAAGATGCCGGATCCGGCGTTGCTAAGGTTGAATATCTCCTTTCTGACACCTCGTATAACAGCACAGAGGAATTAGCGAAAGCGACTGGCTGGCAGGACTATACAGAGCCGTTCAGTATTAAGCCGAACAATAAACTTTTTATCTATGCCAAGGCAACCGACAATGTGGGCAATGTGACCTATGTCAATTCAGAAGGTATCGTCCTGTATACTGACGCCGAACAGGATACGGCGGAAATCAACTTTACCCGCAAAGGGACGGATGATGTGACGGCGAGTGTTGACCTCAATGAGAACACCGTTGCGGGAATCCAATGCGGCAACAACATGCTGACGGCAGGAACAGATTATACCGTGAGTTCCGACGGCATCATTACCTTTAAGGCAAGCTGGCTGCAAACACTTGCGGCGGGGGATTATACGCTGACAGTCAGCTACAACCCGCTGGGCGAGGAATATCAGGCAGCAGAAGGCAATGCGGCGCCGGATACAACCAGCATCGTCCTGCACGTCCAAAAAATGCAGGGCAGTGTAACGGAGCTTTCTGATTTATCCAAAATTTACGACGGCAACCCGGTAAATGACATCACCTATACTGCGCCGTCTAAGGGCACGGTAACGGTGGAATACAAGGCACAGGATGCGGGCGACAATACCTATACGACCACCAAACCCTCTGCCGTGGGGAATTACACCGTTCGCGTGGCAGTGGCGGCAGATGACGACTACACTGAATCCAGCGCAACGGCAAATTTTGCGATTTCCTATCTGGAAGCACCGAACCCAAATACTTTTACCGTTGCGGGGACAGAGGGAAATAACGGATGGTACAAAAGCGATGTTGTCATTACCCCGCCGGACGGCTATACGATATCCGACAGCCTCAACAGCCATTATACCGACAAGATTACCGTCACCGCAACCGAAGATGTGACCGTGTATTTGAAAAATGCGCAGGGACAGATGACGGACAGCATCAGCATGGGGGAAATTAAGATAGACAAATCGGCCCCGACGCTTACGGTAACAGGTGACACAGCAAGCTATCAGGAAAGCGACAAAGTGTCTATCAAAGCAAGCGACACGGTTTCCAGCGTAGCGAAAGTGGAGGTTTCCAGGGACGGCGGTGTGACGTTTGAAGACATTACCGCTTCTTATCAGCAGGGTTACACGGTCACCGCAAACGGAACATACACCTTCCGCGTGACGGACAACGCCGGCTGGGAAACCACCAGGGAACTCAGATATGACCATATCGACGGGAAAACGCCTGTCGTGGCCATTGATTCCGGCAGTTACACCGACGGCGGCTGGACGAACCAGAGCGTAACACTCACGCCCCAAAATACGGTGGGCAACCTTGGCACAGACAAAATTGAATACAAGATAGACGACGGCAATTGGCAGCCCTATACCGCTCCGATGACCGTTTCCGATGATACGGACGCAGACGGTGTGCTCTACACCTTCCGCATCACCGCCGCAAACGGCAAGACAAGCGAGGAAGCGTCCATTACCGTCAAAAAGGACAGCGTTGCACCGGATGGCGACATTACCATCAAGGAGAACAGCATCAAAAAGTTTTTCAACACCATCACCTTCGGCCTGTTTTTCAAGGAAAACGTAGATGTTGCAATCAGCGGGACCGACACGCTGAGCGATGTTTCGAGCATCCAGTATTACCGCAGCGAGACGATTCTCTCGGAAGATGCGGTAAAGGCGCTGACCGATTCCGACTGGACAGAATATACCGGAAAATTGTCTGAAACCGCTATGGACGCCAAGAAATTCGTCTATTACGCGAAAATCACAGACAACGCAGGCAATGTGACCCTATTTGGTTCCGACGGCGTGACCTTTGACCGGACTGATCCGGCAGTGAATGGCGTGACAAACGGTGGAACCTATTACACCACGCAGAAAGTCACGGCAACAGATGCGAATCTTGAGACAGTCACCGTGAACGGAAGCGCCCCGTCGGGAGAAATTCTGCTGGCCGGCAACAGGAACGAGGTCTATACCATCATTGCCACGGACAAGGCGGGCAACAGCACGACAGTGACGGTACACATGAAGCCGATTGCAAGTTTGGGCGACCCGATTGCCGACCTGACAGTGGAGAACGTGACTTCTTCGGACAAAACGGCAATTGAGCAGGTAAAAACCACTGTACAGGCGGTAGACACAACAGAGGCCACCGAAGCGGAAATGGCTGAAATTGAGAACATCATTTCCAACTGTGACGCGCTGCTGAAGGCAATCAAAGACATAGCGGATGAAATCAGGGAAGTGACAGACGGCGTAAACAGCTATGACCTTGATACCGTCAAATCCTCTGCTAAAGAGAATATCGTGGATCTGGTCGAAAGAATCGACAATCTTCTTGCAAGCGATAACCTTACCAGTGTGGAGAAAGACAATGTAAGCAGCCTTAAAGAAACCGCCAATACACTGCTGGACAAAATCAGCGACACCGCCACGGAAATGGCTGGTATCGCCGGTGAATTGGACGGTTACGCAGTTGAAACAGTCAAGTCTTCGGATAAGGACGATATCGAGGCACTTGTGGACCGGATCGAGGCGCTTCTGAACGGTGACAACCTCACCGAGGATGAACGGAACACACTGGAATCAGCAAAGGAAACCGCCAATGCGCTGCTGGACAAAATCCGTGACACCGCCACGGAAATGGCTGGTATCACCGATGTATTGGACGGTTACGCAGTTGAAACGGTCAAGTCTTCGGATAAGGACGATATCGAGGCACTTGTGGACCGGATCGACGCACTTCTGAACGGTGACAACCTCACCGAAGGCGAGCGGGATGCAATGGAGGCGGCAAAAGAAACCGCCAATGCGCTGCTGGACAAAATCAGCGACACCGCCGCAGAGATGGCAGATATCACCGTTGTATTGGACGGTTACACAGTTGAAACGGTCAAGTCTTCAGACAAGGACGATATCGAAGCACTTGTGGACCGGATCGACGCACTTCTGAACGGTGACAACCTCACCGAGGGTGAACGGGACACGTTGGAAACGGCACAGGATGCAGCAAATGCTCTGCTGAACAAGATGGATGAAGTAACCGCAGAATGGGACCGCATTGCAGAACAGGTAAACGGTTATGAGATGGAAACGGTCACGGCAGACGACAAAACGGCGATGGAAACTCTGACAGAAGAGATCGAGGAGCTTCTGGCTACCGAAAACCTGACGGACGAGGAGATTGCAGAGCTCAATGGCCTTGCTGTGAAGCTGGATATTCTTTTGAACCGGCTGGACGGTGTGGAAGAGCGGATAGACGGTCTTCAGGAGAGTATCGACGGTTATGAGGAGTCCTCTGTCAAGTCCACTGACATGGAAGCAATCCAACAGATCATCAAAGATGCAGAAGCACTTGCCGAATCAGGCAATGTGACCGTGGAAGAAAAAGCCCTCCTCGAAGATATTGCGGCGAAAGGGCAGGACCTGCTCCACAAAATCAGCGAAGCAGCAGATGCATCAGACACAACAGCGATAAAAGATACCGACGACATTACATCGGACACCGTTGTACATGATGACAAGGAAACGCTGGAAGAGGCGCTCAAAGACTTGACGGATGCGCTGGAAAGGAACGGCGGTAACTATACCGAGATGGAGCAGGCAGAGATTCAGGAAAAAATCGACCGCATCGAGGAAGCGTTGACGGCCATTGAAAACACCGAAGCTGCAGCCAGTCTGATTGAGGCGCTGCCTGACGCTGAAAGTATCAAAATATCCGATGAAACGGCGATTCAAGCTGCGCAGCAAGCCTATGATGCGCTGACCAGTCATGAAAAAGAGTTGGTCGGAGCGCCGCTAAAGGCAAAGCTCGACGCAACACAAGCTGCTCTGAAACAGGCTCAGGACGCTGCAAAAGCCGAAGGCACACCTCAGACGGGGGACGAAAGCCACACCGCTCTCTGTCTGATGATTATGGTGGCAGCTAGCTTTAGCCTTATCAGCACCGCTATTTACAGCCGCAGAAAGAAAAAGTACAGCAAATAAACGAACCGTAAATAAGTCATAATTCGTAAGTCAAAGCGCTCTGTGGGACCGTGAACCGAACCACAGGGCGCTTTGTTTTGGGCGAAAAAGCGGGGGCGTTTTTCTTACATGAAACCATTATGCATACTACGGATAGGTTTGGTCTACTGACGAAAGCCGAACGCAGCGCCGCCGTCAAAACCCCAGCTGACATCTCAAGGATCGCTAAACACAAAGAAGGCTCCGGCCTTCCCTGTGTTTTCGAGGTGCGTTTGCCGGGAACCCCATGCGCAGTGCCCTGCATCGGTTGTATTCCCCGGAGAGGTATGGTATAATAACCGCATGATTCCGGTGTCTTTACCGGCTATTTTGAACGATGGAGGAACCCGCATGAACGATACGATGGACACCATACTCGGCAAAATTGCCTCTCCGGACAACGCATACGGCGGCGGCGGCGTCTCGGCACTGGCAGGGTCGCTCGGCACGGCGCTTTCCCGCATGGTCTGCCATCTGCAGGAACGCAAGGCGGATCCGGCTTTGCAGGCGGAATATGCCGTACTGCTGGACAAGCTGAATGGGATAGAAGCCCATTTGCTGGAACTCTTTGAAGAAGACGCCCGGTCTTTTGAGCCGCTTCAGGCCATGTATAAGGTCAAACCTCAGACTGAGGAGGAAAAAAAGGCAAAAGCCGCCCGCATGGAGGCGCTGCTCGAACAGGCGGCGAAAACCCCGCTCGATATTATGGAAACCGGCTGCGCCGCTCTCCGTCTGCTCGACCGGTTGGCAGACCTGTGTCCCAAGATCCTCATCAGCGATATCGGCATCGCGGTCTCGCTTTGTCACACCTGCATGCAAGGCGCGGAATACAACGTCTCGGTCAATGCAGGCATGATGCGTGATCCGGACCGTGCAGCGCCTCTCCTAGAGCGGCGCGCCCAACTGCGGCGGGAGGCGGACGGGCTTGCCGCCGGTATGATGAAAAAAGTCGAGGACAAACTGAGCTGACGCTGTCCAGTGGAAAAAAGGAGAATGGGAATATGGGCGCCTTTTTGAATTGTAAAGAGGTTTCGACCAAAATCGACACGGACACCGCGCAAAAACTGGAGGTACTGAAAACCGCCGGTGTGCAGGCGCGCCTGGAGTTGTTTCAAATCGGGGATAAAGCGGATGAGAGCGCATACGCCTCCGCGATTCTTCGCAAAGGCGAACAGCTCGGGGTCAAGGCCGAGCTTCACCGCTTTCCCGAGGACGTATCCTCCGGCGAATACCTGGCCGCTTTCCGCCAGGTCAACGATCATGGGGAGATCGACGGCCTGCTCCTGCTTCAGCCCCTGCCCCGCCATATCGAGACAGAGGCGATTAAGCGGGAGATCCGTCCCGAAAAAGATGTGGACGGCTTTGGTTACGCTAATATGGCTTATCTCTATGCGGGAGACCATCGGGCCATGCCCCCCTGCACGGCGCAAGCCGTTATCGAAGTTTTGGAACACTACGGCGTGGAGCTGTCAGGGATGAACGCGGCTGTAGTGGGGCGCAGCCCGGTTGTGGGGAAGCCCTTGTCCCTTCTGCTTCTGGCCCGCAACGCAACCGTGACCATGTGCCATTCCCGCACCCGGGACCTCTCAGCGATCTGCCGCCGGGCCGGTCTGGTGGTGTCCGCCACCGGCAAACCTCGTCTGATCGGCCGCGACCATGTTACGGAACAGACCATTCTCGTCGATGTCGGTGTCAGCCAAGACGATACCGGGGCACTGTGCGGCGATGTGGCGGTGGACGAGGTGCAGGATGTCGTCAGCCGCATGACCAAAAGCAGCCTGTCCCTCGGCTCTGTCACCACCTCGGTACTGCTGCGGCACACGGCCCTCTCGGCATGGCGCCGGGCCGGAAAAGAATAAACGTCCGGAGTCCATCCGGGGCCGCCCACCACTGCTCCGGGCGGAATACGCCGCATTTTGCCAATAATCCGGCCGGCGTTTCCGCGTCTTTTGCTGTAAAATAAAAAAACTCCGGCTTGGCCGGAGACTATATCGAGCCGTCCAGCCCGACAGGCGGACGGTTTTTCGATTTTTCCGGAGGCATCGCGATCTCCGCTAAGGAAGCCACAAAATCCTCCGCAACATCCCGCAGATGAATCGGGTCCAGCTCCAACGCGTTGCACCGTTGTAAAAGCGGCTGGAGAACGCGGGCATCCCGAGCCAAATCGTTGACCTCCCCTTCTTCGCATCGGATCCCAAATGCCTGGTAGCGGCGTCCCTCCAGTATTTGTTCCGAAATCGACATGACATACCGCAATGGTCTCCCACCTATCCTTGTTTCCTGAAACGATGCTCCAGATCGCGTGACACTATGAGCCATGCCCAATAATGGCATAACTCCTTTTCCCCACTCTAGTGGTTCAAGCGCCGAAAATACGGTGGATATGAAGTGTGTTTTTTTCACAAATAGAGGCCTTTTTTCCGCTCTTTTCTTCCTATGCGGTCAGCCTTTTTTGAGCAAATCGGATGCCGGAACGTTCAAAGCCAGCGAAATTCGTTCGATTACATCCACCGTGGTGTTTCCTGTGCCATGCTCCACATGCCGCAACTGGGATAGGCTGATTTCCGCAGCACTTGCCAGCTGCATTTGGGTCATATTCTCTTGATTACGGTACCGCACGATGTTGCCGCCCAGCACTTTTCTCAGTTTCATATCCATTTCCCTTATATTTTAAAGGGAAGATATGGAAATAGCAAGCTGTATATTCCGGCGCCGATATACGAGCGCATATATTTCACATTTTAAGCAAGATATCGGCGTTCCAACGGGACGCCCAAACGAGGGGAATGCGGTCTGCCATCGGGACGCCTCTCCAAAGACTACCTTAATAAATAAGCGGCGGCGAAGAGAATCCTCCGGCGCCGCTTCCTCAAAAGACCGATTTTTTCTTGTTCTGGTAGCGGTTGAGCTTCTCGAGATCCGCGTTTTCCCCGATGACCACCAACACATCGCCGTCGTGAATGATATCATCCCCGGCCGGAGACACGTTCAGCACCCGTCCGGAGCGGATTGCCACCACGTTGATGCCGTATTTCAAACGGATATTGCTTTCCCGCAGCGTGTGACCGACCCATTCGTCAAGGGCCTGAATCTCCATCAGGCTGTGACTGGCCGATAGCTCCATATAATCAATCAGGTTGTTGCTGGACAAACTGCGCGCCAGGCGGACGCCCATGTCCATTTCCGGCATGATGACTTTATCCGCGCCGATTCTTTCCAGTATCTTTGCATGAGATTCCCCGGTCGCCTGTGCAACGATACGGGCCGCGCCGTGATCCTTCAGGGCAATCGTGGCCAGGCAGCTGATCTCCACGTCCTTGATGCTGAGAACCACGACATCGAAATTCCGAAGTCCCAGGGAATCGAGCGCGTCGTTGTCAAGAACGTCCGCCTGTACGACGTGGGTGATATCGTGGGCCAGATCCGCCACCCGCTCGGGATCGTTGTCCACCCCAAGGACCTCCACTCCCATGGAAGTGAGAGAACGAGCCACGCTCGCTCCGAAACGGCTGAGTCCCAAAACGGCAATCTGCTTCATCATAGGTCCCTCCTCTTGCCTTCTCGACCCGGACAGATCGGGGTTTATCCCACCATGATCCGCCCCTCCGGGTACCGCACGGCGTCCGGCTTGCGCATATTGCCCGCTAAAGCCATGGAAACGGTGAGCGGACCCACCCGGCCGATAAACATCGTCAGGCAAATTAAAATTTTGGAAGCCGTGTTTAGGGAAGGCGTGATCCCGGTCGACAGCCCCACCGTGCCGAAAGCCGATACCACCTCAAATAAGATATCGGCGAGCGACTCGGTTCCCCCTGTCATGGATTCGACAGCGCTGATGACCACCGTATCCACCAACACCAGGCCAAGCGCCAGGAATACAATGGCCTGCGCCCGCCGCACCAGCGAAAGATTGAGCCGGCGGCTATAAATATTGTAATCCTCCTTGCGGCGGATCATCACAACCATAGACAACAGCACGATGAAAAAGGTAGTCGTTTTGATACCGCCGCCGGTGGAAGCCGGGGACGCCCCGATAAACATCAGGATAATGCTCACCATTTGGCCGGCCGGTGTCAATCCCCCTTGCCCGATGGTGTCGAAGCCGGCCGTGCGCAGCGTGACCGACTGAAACCCCGCAGCCATCACCTTTTCCGCCGGATTCAAGCCGTTGTCCAACGTCAGCGGGTTGTTCCATTCCAGCAGGCACAGAACTAGCGTGCCCGACACAATCAGGATGCCCGTCATCAGCAGAACCACCCGCGAATGGAGGGTCAGCCGGCTCCATCGCCGGACACGTATCACGTCCAGAATCACAGAGAACCCTATTCCCCCCAGGAGGATCAGGGCCATAATGAGGAAATTCACCACAGGATCGGCCACATAAGGCGTGATGGAATTCTCAAATCCGAAAGGATCAAATCCGGCGTTGCAGAAAGCCGATACCGATAGGAACACCGCGTAATACACGGCATGAGCGAAATCATATTCAAACACGAAGCGGATGGTAAACAGAAGGCAGGCCGCTCCTTCGATGGTAAAGGTGACTAGCAGCGCGTTGCGCACCATCTTGACCATGCCCTGCAAAGACTCGGCATTATAAGCCTCCTGGATTACCAGCCTTTCCCGCAGGGTGATCCGCTTACCGATCATCATAAACACCATGGCCGTGACCGTCATAAAGCCCAGACCGCCGATTTGAATTAGGCAGAGAATCACGATTTGACCGAACAGGGAGAAGGTCACCCCCGTGTTCACCACGACCAGCCCGGTCACACACACCGCGGAGGTCGCGGTAAACGCCGCGTCCACGAACCCAAGTGTATCCCGGTCCACCGTTGCAATCGGCAGGGTAAGAAGCAGGGCCCCCAACAAAATGACACAAAGAAAGCCCATGGCCAGAATCTGGACGGGCTTGAGCGCATGTATTTTTTTCAGCAGCCATTGCCCCATATCGGAATATCCTCCGCGTCAGAACACGTTTCATGCGGGAATGCCTAATTTTGTCCAGCACATTATAGCATGGCGGATCTGAAAAAGCAAGGGGGGACCACTGTAACCCATTGAGCTTCAGAAACGGTTTAACGGCCGGCCCAAACTTGAATGTTTGGGCCGGCCGGGCAACCATTATTTAACGGAAATTTTGCGCGTTAGGAGCCAACGTATGAGAAACAGAAGACAAATGCCCACCGCGAGATCGGCGACCGCCGAGCCGAGTCCCAAAGTCACATGTTCAAGTACCGCAAGATCCTGGTTGGTTCCCCACATCTCCGGATGCCTGATCAAATTGCGCAGCATGGATTCAAAAACCAAGGTCAAACCGCCCTCTTCAGACAGGCGGATGCCGACCGGCAGCAGCAGCATGGCGACAAGTTCGAGCAGACCGACGACGGTGCTCCCCGCCAGATAAAATACCACGCCGAACAGTACATTGTTGCTTAAAAAAGGCTTGGTATTGGCCAGCGTAACGGCAAAATACACCGTGGACAGGGTACTAAACATCTGCACCAGGCCAATGGCAAGCAGGAGAATAAGCAAAGGAAGAAGCGCATCTCCCATGATTGAGGCCAGAAGATCCCAGATATTCCCGGCCCCGAACAGATCCAGCATACCGGCCAGTCCCAGCAGCAGCCCGGCGATTCCGAGCAGAATCAACAGATAACCCGCCATCATCTTGGACGCGAGCAGCGTCCCTTTCCCGACGGGCAGGGTCTGCGCCAAATATCCCTCGGAGCCGAACAAGCCCTTGGCATAGCGCAGCACGGCCAGGATCAGCGCGAGCACGACTGCCGCAATCCCGGCGCACAGGCAAACCACGGCCAGTCCGGTCTTCATCTGGCCGACATGCAGTGCCTCGGCCAATTTCCCAAGCAGATACGCAAGCCCGATGCCGAGATACAGGACGGGCATCACCTTTCCCGCCGCCTTGACCTCGTATTTAAGCAGCTTTCCTAACATCTGAACACCTCCCGGAAATAGGCATCGAGCGACTTTCCCGTTTTTTCACGCAGGGCATCGGCACTGTCCGCCGTGATCAGGCGCCCGTAGTCCATCACAACCACATCGTCGAATATCCGCTCGACATCATAGATCAAATGTGTGGACAACAGCACGCTCGAATCCTCGGTATAGTTGTTGAGGATCGTATGCAGGATTGAATCCCGCGCGGCGGGATCCACCCCGCTTAACGGCTCATCCAGGATGTAGAGCTTCGCGGCCCGGGACATCACCAGAATCAACTGCAACTTTTCCTGCATGCCCTTGGACATGGTTTTCAGGCGCATAGCGGGTTCAAGACGGAACTGGCGCAGCATTTCCTCCGCCTTTTGGCGGTCAAAATCCCGGTAGAAATCCGCAAACATGCTGATCGCATCCCGGGCCCTCATCCAGTCGCTGAGATAGGTTTTTTCCGGCAGATAAGAGACGATGGACTTGGTGTAGATCCCGGGGGAATGCCCGTCGATCCGCACCTCTCCCGTATAATCGGTGATCAAGCCGGCCAGAATTTTGAACAGCGTGGTCTTTCCGCATCCGTTCGGTCCCACGACGCCGACAATCCGTCCGCTTTCAACCGACAAATGAAACCCCTGCAAGACCGGTCGGGCACTGTATCCTTTGCCGACATCCCGCAATTCCACAAGTTTGCTCATATATCCCCCTCATTTCTCTCGTTGATTTCATTTGGCCTTTCCTTTTGCAGCAGGGGAAGGACCTCTTCCCTCGTATATCCCAGGCCCTCCATACGCAGCCAAAAATCCTCCAGGATTTCCTCCGCCAGATTCGCGCGAAGCCGCCGAATCCGTTTTTGATCCCCCGTGACAAAACGGCCGGATGTCCGCTCGCTGTAGAGCAGCCCGTCCCGCTCCATTTCGGCAAGTGCCCGCTGCATCGTATTGGGATTGACGCCAAAAGCCAGGGCCAGTTCCCGTACGGGCGGGATTCGCTGACCGGCTGGCCATTCGCCCCTGACAATCAGCCGCTGTATTCTCTCAATGAGCTGAAGGTAAATCGGCACGCTGGCATCGTACGCCGGATCCTGCAAGTGCCTGGCCTCCTTTCCATTGTATTATTGTCTTAATACAAGAATACAGGAAGAGGCTTCTTTTGTCAAGTATTTCATTCAATTAAAAGGAATATCATCTTTTATGTCCTGTCTAGCATCGCTGTCCCGCATGCGGCCCATCCCTTTTTCAGTTTCCGCGTTTTCCCCCGCCTGGCTTGGGTGTTGCATGCGAAACGAAAATCGAGTATAATAAAATTTATTGTGCATCTCGCGGCCGGGCCGCGTCTGCCACCAACTATAACTCGTGGGAGGAACTATGATTACCGTATCCGATGTCAGCCTCCAATTCGGCGGACAAAACCTATTCACCCATGTAAATCTGCAATTCACGCCCGGGAACTGCTACGGCGTTATCGGCGCCAACGGCGCGGGTAAATCCACCTTTCTGCGAATTCTGTCCGGCGATCTGGAACCCTCCACCGGGGAGGTCTCCATCGCTCTCCAGACCCGAATGTCGGTCCTGAGGCAGGATCATTTCGCCTATGATGAACAGACGGTTCTGGATACCGTGCTGCAGGGCAATCCCCGTCTGTTTGAAATCATGCAGCAAAAGGACGCGCTGTATGCCAAGGAGGACTTTACGGAAGAGGACGGCGTTTTGGCCTCCGAACTGGAAGGGGAATTCGCTGAACTCAACGGCTGGGAGGCGGAAACCGAAGCCGGTCGGATTCTACAGGGGTTGGGATTGTCCCAGGAACTGCTCTATGATCAGATGGGAAATCTGGCCGACCGGGACAAGGTGAAGATCCTGCTGGCAAGGGCCCTGTACGGCCAACCCGACATTATTCTTCTCGACGAACCGACCAACCATCTGGACATTGCCTCCATCAATTGGCTGGAGGACTTTCTGATGGATTATAGCGGCACCGTCATCGTGGTCTCACACGACCGGCATTTTCTCAATAACGTCTGCACCCACATTGTGGATGTGGATTACAACAAGATCAAAATTTATGTGGGCAACTACGATTTCTGGTATGAATCCAGCCAGCTGATGCAACGGATGATCCGGGATCAAAACAAGAAAGCGGAAGATAAAATTAAAGAATTGCAGAATTTTATCCAACGCTTCTCCGCCAATAAATCGAAATCCCGGCAGGCCACATCCCGCAAAAAGCTGATCGAAAAGCTGACGGTGGAGGAAATGCCGGCTTCTTCCCGCCGTTATCCGTTCGTGGGCTTTACCATGGACCGGGAAGCGGGCAAAGAGATTCTTACGGTGGAGGGGCTGTGTAAATCCCTTGAGGACGGCACGCCCGTGCTGCACAACGTATCCTTCCGGGTGAATAAAGGGGATAAGATTGCCTTTGTCGGGGAAAACGAAATCGCTGTCACCACCCTGTTTCGCATCTTGATGGAGGAAATTCCCCCTGATTCGGGCTCCTTCAAATGGGGCGGCACCACCAGCCAATCCTATTTTCCCAAAGACAACTCCGCCTTTTTCGACGGAGCGGACCTCAATTTGCTGGAATGGCTCAACCAGTACTCGAAAGACAACACCGAAACGTATCTGCGGGGCTTTCTCGGCAAAATGCTCTTTTCCGGTGACGATGTGCTCAAACCCGTAAAGGTGCTGTCCGGCGGGGAAAAGGTGCGGTGTATGCTCTCCCGCATGATGATGTTCGGGTCCAATGTGCTGGTGCTCGACCAGCCCACCAACCATTTGGATCTGGAATCCATCACCGCAGTCAATGACGGGCTGATCGACTTCAAAGGCAACGTGTTGTTTTCCTCCTATGACCATCAATTTATCTCGACCGTTGCCAACCGGATCATCGAGTTTCTGCCTGACGGCACCATTCTCGACAAAACCATGCCCTACGACGACTACCTGGAGTGGAAGGCCGGCAGAGCGCCGGCTCAATCGGAGCCGTGATTTTTCATCGAAAAGAGGTCGGACAGGAAAACCTGTCCGACCTCTTTGATTAAATATGCCGGGCCTTAAATTCGCAAAAGAGTTGCACCGCCCTGAGATTCCTTCTGGACGCAACGCCCCTTTTCCCCGGTGCTTACCGTTTTTCTTTGCGGATCGCCGTATACAGGCCCATCACTGTGCAAAGGACCACCAGGCCGCCCGCGACACAAAACAGGGTCAGTGCCACCGGCGAAATGGGGGGACGTGTACCGCCGGGGTTATCCTCCACCACGGACGTGGCCGAAAACGCCCAAAAAAGCTGTCTGGCCGCCGATGCCGGATCCCCTTCATAGGTGAAAGCACACCGCAGGGAGATGGTATAGGATTTCGCTTCTCCCGGCGCAATCTCGGTATTCAGACGAAATTCGCCCTGGTTGATGGCGCTATACGGGCCATCGTACAAAACAGTCTCTCCATCCCGAATGGTGATGGTCAGGGCCGCAAGATACGCAAGAGCCTCCGGGGAGTCCTCCGGGAGTTCCACCCCTCTGAGATGGACAGAGGCGTTCTGCGCCGTGTCGTTGCGAATGGTGAGGGTGCCCTGCGTCAGCTTGGTCTGGCCCGCCGGCACCGTGGGGTATTCCCAAAAAGCCGGCTGTGCCGGACTTTCCTCGATCGCGCCCGCGCCTGCGCCGTCGGTCAGAATAAACGTTTTCTCCGCCGGAAGGTCGGCCGCTCCTGCCGACACCGGCCGCCAAAGGAACAGCAGCAGCGTCACGAGCGGAGAAGCCGCTTTCAGCCATCGCTTCATCTTTGCAGCCCTCCCCTACTGTTTTTTTCGCCGGATGATCTCAAGAATGCTCAACACTACCGACAAAATCACGAACAGCGAGGCCAGTACAAGGATCAAAATCATCGACCACAGTGGCAGTCCGAACAGGGGGCTCGGCTGATTCAGGTCGATACCGCCGGCTACTGTGGTATAGGGAAATGCCGAAGAGCCGGAACTGTCGGGATCGGCTGAATCGGCCCCCGAAACAGGATCGTCCGCGGAAAAAGGATCGAGCCCTTCCATGGCCCTGGCGATTTGGCTCTCATCCAGCGCCACTTCATACACGGCGACATCATCGAGAAGGGCATTGAGATAGGGTCCGCCGTCAAATCCCGCGCCGATCCTCATATTGGGGGCCAGCAGTTCCGCAATCGAGGCAACCAGCGTCTGACTCTGCCAAAGACGCCCGTCGACATACAGCCGCATCTCCTGTCCCGTGGTGACGGCGGCCACATGATGCCATTCTCCCACCGGCAGGCCATACGCCTCGGCCCCCTCCACCGCCGGGTTCCAAATCTCCACCCGTGTTCCGTTGTCCCCGCCGTAGTTGTACCCCAGATAGATCCCGTCTAAGATCCGCCCTTGCCCATCGGTTTTACCGGTATCTCTCATATGCGGCGACAGGGTCAGCCAGTTCGACGTTCCTCTGGCCACGGTGAAAATGCGCTGCCCGTAAAATCCATCGGGATTGGCGGAGTCCTTGGCCCCCTGCCAGTTGATCCACGCGGTGAAGGTCATGGCCGGAATCTTCATCTGGGTTTGAGGAATCTGGAGGTATTCCGACACGCCGTCGAGAACCAGCGCCTTGCCGTGCCGGCCGTTATCGCTCCAGGTCATGTCGTCAAGAGACGCCTTTTCCCCATTTTTATAAAAAGAGACGTAACTCGAGCTCTCGCCCGGTTCGGTGATGACATTGATTTTGCTGTTTACGTATCCTTCCCTTGCGGCCGACACAGGCAGCCCGGCCAGGAGAGGCAACATCCACAGCGTTGCGGCCAACAGCCGCGCGCCGGTCCGTAATTGTCTTTTCATGTACGCCAGCCTTTCTCAGTGGATGGTTTCCGCTATACGGGCGGAACCCGTACGTTTATTCTCCCCCATCTGACCCGGTTTGTCAATGGGGACGGCCGATTTTTCCGCGCAAAGGGGACAACGATAGGCTTTTCGCGGGCTCAATGGGACAAGCGGCAGCGCCAGGCAGTGGGGCGGGCCCGTCTTCCCCACGGCCCAGCACATAACCCGCCCGGTTCCGGCATAGGATGAACGGACGGGAGGAATGGGCATGTGGATGGATACGGCCATTGTACTGGGCTACATTCTGCTGCTCGTGGGCATCGGCCTGCGGGGGGGCAGGGGGGTGAAAAACGCCGCAGACTTCACCGCCTCGGGGGGACGGTATGGCACCGCGGTGATTTTTGCCACACTGTCCGCCTCCTATGTGGGAGGCGGATATTCCTCCGGCAATGCCGCCAAAGCCTTTTCATCCGGCATCGGCACCACGTTAACTCTGCTGGGCTTCAGCCTCTCCATGGTGCTCATCGGGAAATTTCTGGTTCCCGGCGTGGCCCGGTTTCCAAACGCCGTCACGGTCGGCGGGATTGTGGGGGAGGCTTACGGACGGCGGGCCCGGGTACTCACCGGGCTATTCTCCTTTTTGTGCTGCGCCGGGGTAGTGGGGGCCCAGATGGAATCCATCGGCATGGTGTTCCACGTGTTGCTCGGGGTGGAACACCACACCGGAATCTTTCTCGGCTGCGGCATCGTCCTGCTTTACACCACCTTTGGAGGACTGCAGTCGGTCATCTTCGCCGATATCCTCCAATTCCTATTGCTCGCGGGCGGAATGCCGATGCTGTTGATTCTGGCCCTGGCCCGGGCCGGCGGGCCGGAAGCCGTCCTGCAGTCGCTCCCCGCTTCCTATTTTGATCCCTTCAACGGAACCACGGCAGCCGGATTCCTCTCCCTCTTCCTGTCGATGATGCTGGGGGAGGCATTGGCCCCTCCCTATACTCAGCGGCTCCTGATCGGCCGCAATCCCAAGGAAACGGCGCGAGGAACCATCCTGAGCGGCCTGTTTTCGGTTCCTTTCTTTCTTGTGACCGGCGGCATCGGCCTTGCCGCTTACGCTCTGCATGTGACGGACGAGGCGGCTTCCGCCATGCCCGCCCTGATTCAAGCCGTGCTCCCCGCCGGTGTCCGGGGGATCCTGATGGCGGCCATGGTATCCATCATTCTGTCGGCGGCAGACGGTTTTTTGAACGGGGCGGCGGTGAGTTTCGTCTGCGATGCGCTCATGCCGCTGAAACCCGGACTGTCCGATAAGGCCCAGCTTTTCTGGCTCCGGGGAATCAATGTAGCCACCGGATTGGCGGCGGTCTGTCTGGCCTTTGTGGTACCGGATGTCTTCGGGATCCTGGTACTGGCCTATTCCTTCTGGAGCCCCTTGATCCTTGTCCCTTTGGCGGCGGCCCTGTTGGGGGTGAAATCCAACGGGCGAGCGTTCCGTTACGCGCTGCTGGCCGGGTTGGTCTCCACTCTCGTGTGGAATTATGCCTTTGGAAAGCCATGGGGATTCGAGGGGGCTATCGTCGGCACCTTCTGCAATTTCGTGGTATTTGCCTTATGTACCAGGTCTTACCACCGATACCGGTCTCAGTCCCTGAGGATATGGAAAGCCGGAAAACCTTGAAGGACGGCCGCCCCTCTGGTATACTGGATGGGAAGGAGGGCTGCCCTTTATGATCGTCAGCGCCAGCCGCCGGACCGATATCCCGGCTTTTCATCTGCCCTGGATGCTGGAACGTCTGCGTCAGGGGTACGCGTTTGCCCGCAATCCCCATAATCCCCGTCAAATCCGCCGGATTCCCCTGAACCGGGAGGAGACCGACTGCATTGTATTTTGGACCAAAGACGGAAGCGGCCTTCTCCGGCATCTGGATGAATTGGAGGGATTCGGTGTTCCCTTCTATGTCCAGTGGACCCTGACGGGCTACGGCCCCGATCTGGAACCGGGCGTGCCGGATAAAAGCGTCCTCGCCGAAACCTTCCGGGCACTGGCGCGGCGGATCGGTCCGCGCAGGCTCGTATGGCGGTATGATCCGGTGCTCCTTTACGGCCCATATACAGCCGGCCGGCATTTAGACGCTTTTGACCGGTTATGCCGCCTGTTTTCCGGTTCCACCGACACCTGCATCTTCAGTTTTGTGGACCTGTATGCCAAAACCCGCCGCGCCCTGCCAACGCTGCGCCCGGTTTCGCCGGAGGATATGGATAAACTGGCGGCGGGTTTTGCCCGCATCGCCGGAAATGCCGGAATCTCACTGCACACCTGCTGTGAAAAGGATTTCCGCCGGTACGGGATCGAGCCGGCGGCCTGCATCGACCGCGTTCGGATTGAAGAAATCGCGGGACATCCGGTCAAGGCGCTCCGGGATCCGGGCCAGCGTCCGGGATGCGGTTGTGTCCAAAGCGCCGACATCGGCGCATACGGCACCTGTTTTCATCAATGTGCCTATTGCTACGCCGCCGGCCCGACCCATTTTGCCGAGTGCCGGCCGGGAAGCCCCCTGCTGGCGGGAGAGGTTGGCCCCGGAGAGATTCCGCCGCCGGAAAACCGCCAGATGAGTCTGTTCGCCCTGGCTGACGATAAAGGGAACCCCGACCCCGGAGATTTTGGCCAGAATCCCCCATCTTCCTAACCGACGGATAACAACAGGACCGGAGTTTGGCTCCGGTCCTGTTGCCTTTGTCCAAGCCGTTGGATGAGCTTCCCCCCATCTCCTCGGACCGACTCCGGCTGTCATCGGTCGTTTCCGTCCTCTGCTTCCTGCCGTTCAAAATACCGCACAATGGCTTCGGCGGCGGGACGAGTCATCCCCTTGACGGAGGCGAGCGCCTCCACATCGGCCTCCCTGACCGCCCGCAAGGATCCGAAATGGCGCAGCAACCGCCGCGCGCGTGCCTCCCCAATCCCCGGAATTTTGGTCAGCGTGGTGCCCAACCCGTTTTTCGACCGTTGCTGCCGGTGAAACGCAATGGCATAGCGGTGGACCTCCTCCTGGATGGAAGATACCAGCGTAAACGCCGACCGTTTGGATTGGATGGCGATTTCTCCGCCGTTGAGCGCAATGGCACGGGTCCGGTGGTGGCTGTCCTTCACCATTCCAAAAACCGGGATATCGTATCCGTACCGGTCCACCACCGGTTTGACCGCCGCCACATGCCCCTTGCCGCCGTCGAGAAGAATGAGGTCGGGAAGCGTGCCGAATCCCCGGTCTTCGCCTTTATGCGCTTCGTATTCGTCCATGCGGCGGGTCAACACCTCCTGCATGGATGCGTAGTCATCCTGTCCGTCCACGGTTTTGATCTTGAATTTCCGGTATCCGGCTTTCAAAGGCCGTCCGTTCTCAAACACCACCATCCCCGCCACATTGTCGCTGCCGCCGGTGTTGGAGATATCATAGCTCTCGATCCGCACGGGAGGCGCCGCCAATCCCAGAAGCCGGGCCAGCTCGTCGAGCGCGGCGGCGTCCCGGCCCGAAATACCGTTCTGGCGGGCCAGGCGTTCGGCAGCGTTATCGCGGCACATGGCGATAAGCTGCGCTTGTTCCCCCTTTTGGGGCAGAACGATCCGCACCCGCCGGCGGCCTCCCGCCTTTTCGGTCAGCCACTGTTCGAGCAGTTCCCGGTCCTCCACCTCACCGTCCACCGTCACTTGATAAGGTACTCTCTCCCGGATGGCGTAATACCGCCGGAGAAATTCCGACCGGACGAAGGGCAGGGCATCGGTCTCCTCGACGAGGAAATCCTCCTTGTCGATCAAAGCGCCGCCCGTAAACCGCAGCACAGCGAAACAGATGCCGCCCGGCCCCCTGGCCGCCGCGACAACATCCTGTTCCTCGACGCGGGACATGACCACCTTTTGTTTTTGGCCGATTTTGCGGATGGCGTTCAGGCGGTCCCGATACCGGGCGGCCTTTTCAAATTCCAGTTTTTCCGCCGCCTCTTCCATCCGCTCCGCGAGCAGCGCGGCCATTTTCCCGCTCCCCTGCGTGAGCAGTTCAATCGCCTGATTCACCCGCTCGGCGTAATCGGCTTCACGGACCTTACCGGTACAGGGGGCACAGCATTGCCCGATATAGTGATTCAGGCAGGGGCGTTCCCGGGTTTTTCCATAGGCCAGTGGCCGGGAACAGGTGGAAAGCTGAAAAACCCGGTTGGCCTCATCCACCGACTGCCGCACCACAAAAGTGCTCATATAAGGCCCGAGATACCGCGCCCCGTCGTCCTGTTTCTGTTTGGCCTCCGATATGCGGGAATAGGGCGGGGGGGATATCCGGACATAGTGATAACCCTTATCGTCTTTGAGCAGAATGTTGTATTTGGGCGTATACTGCTTGATCAAGGAACATTCGAGTACCAGGGCTTCAAACTCGCTGCCCACCACGATGGTGTCGAAATGGTCCACCCGCCGGACCATTTCCCGAACCTTCTCGGTATGGTTGGTATCCGAGCCGAAGTATTGACTTACCCGGTTTTTCAGGGCTTTGGCTTTGCCGATATAGAGGATGTTGTTATGAACATCCTTCATAATATACACGCCGGGATCGAGAGGCAGGGCCATCGCCTGCCGCCGCAGTTCCGCAAGTTTGGGATTTTTATCTGGTAGGGGACTCACAGCGCACCTCCTTGCTCGGGTGTGATCATACGAAAAAAGCACGGCCACCTACGGCGGCCGTGCTTTGAATCAAGCCTTACATCACAGGACGGAAAACGCCGGTCTTATTCCGCAAACCCGGATTCCACCAGCGCGACAAGGCCGTCCACGGCCTCCGTCTCATCGTTGCCGTCGGCAATGATGCGGATATTGGTGCCCCCGACGATCCCAAGGGACAGAACGCCCAAAAGACTTTTCGCGTTGACGCGGCGTTCTTCTTTTTCCACCCATATGGAGGATTTATACTCGTTGGCTTTCTGAATAAAGAATGTAGCCGGACGGGCGTGAAGGCCAACCTGATTCTGAACCAAGACGTCTTTCACATACATGATGAAAACTCCCTCTCATCTCTCTAACGCCAATCGAAAATTCCATCGGAACTTGGCCGGAATACCGTTATTATACCACATTTGCCTGCTCCGTCAATCGGTTTACCCCCCAGAAATCGCCCAAAATCGCAATTTTGGCTGGCTGCCCTATTTTCCGAAAAAACTCGCAACGGGATTTGTTCGTTTTCACAAGAACCGTGAATAATTTTTAGTGAGATAACCGAAACTTTGCGAATTATACCTGTCAGTATTCGTTATTTTTGTCTGTTTGTTCCAACCGTCCGGCAGGGGATTCCCCTTCCATGCCCTCATCCTTCAGCTTATGCGTCTGGAGCCAACGGCGTTCCTTCTCCGACAGTTCGGCGCTTTCCAGAAGATCCGGACGCCGGCGAAGGGTACGCAGCAGCGACTGTTGCCGCCGCCATTTGGCGATATTCGCGTGGTGCCCGGTCAGCAGGACCTCCGGCACCGCCCGCCCTTCCCAGACGGCGGGACGGGTATACTGGGGGTACTCCAGCAGAGAGGAAAAATGGCTTTCTTCGGTAAAGCAGATTTCGTCGGCCAGGACGCCTGGCACCATGCGGGCAACGCAATCGACGAGTACCATGGCGGGCAGCTCGCCACCGGTGAGCACATAGTCTCCAATGGAGATCTGCTCATCCACGAGGGCGTCGATCACCCGCTCGTCCACCCCCTCGTAATGCCCGCATAGAATGCAGAGGGAGGGCAGCGCGGCCAGTTCTTTTGCCCGCTCCTGGGTCAGGACCCGGCCCTGGGGCGACATGTAGATGAAATGAGGGCGGGTTCCCAGTTCTCCGCACACGGTCCGGTAGGCATCGGCGATGGGCTGGGCGTACATCACCATGCCCTTGCCGCCCCCGTAGGGATAATCGTCCACCTGTTTTTGTTTGTTCCGGGTATACTCCCGGATCTGATGGGCATGAATCTCAAGAAGCCCTTTCTCCTGTGCCCGTCCCAGGATGCTCTCCCCCAGCACCGCCATGCAGCTCTCGGGGAAGAGGGTCAGCAAATCAAATCTCATCGTCCAACAACCCCGGCATGGGACGAAGGCGAATCACGCCTCCCTCCGTGTCAATTTGTACAATGATCTGTGGAATAGCAGGGATCAGGATTTCGCGTCCGTCCTTCCCCCGCATATGGTATACGTTGTTCGCGCCGGTGTCGCTGACATCGGTGAGTTCTCCGTACTCTTCCCCGGTATCCGCGTCGATCACCCGCAGACCCAGGAGGTCCTGAATGAAATGACGGCCCGGTTCCAAATTCACGTCGTCACGGTGAAGATAGAGCACCCGGCCCCGCAAGGCCTCCGCCTCGGTCACGGTGTCCACCCCTTCCACTTTGACAAGCGCCAGGTTTTTATGGACACGGGCCTTCACCTGAATGGGATGTGTGCCCTCCTTGTCGAAATAGAGGGTGGAAAGGGCGGCAAGTACCGCCGGGGAATCGCACCACGGCTCGACCCGCAGCTCGCCCCGCACGCCATGGGTTCCCACGACCCGGCCCGCCTCCAGATAAATCGGTCTCGGCATGTCCGCTCTCCTTCCCGAATAATCCCGGGGGCGCCGCTGTTGACGCGGCGCCCCCGGGAAGCCTATCGCTGGGCTATCCTGAAACCCGGCCTCGCCCGGCGCGGGATCAGTCGTCGATTTCAACCGCCACCTTGGCGTTCTGCCGGGTAGCGGCCGCGCGCATGACGGTGCGCAGCGCCTTGGCGATCCGGCCTTGCTTTCCAATGACGCGCCCCATATCGTCCGGGGCGACCCGCAGATGGAGCACGACGGTGCCGTCCTCCGTGGGATCGTCCTGGGTGACAGTGACGGCCTCAGGGTCTTCCACTAAGCCCTTCGCCATATCCATAAGCAGTTCTTTCATGATCGAGTCCTTTCCTTTCACAAGCAACGGCCACGCCGGGCATCCGGCCGGGGCCGGCCGGATGCGGCAAACCGCTCATCCGGTCTCAAACACCGGCTCTCTTGAGCAGGTCCTTGACCGTATCGGTGGGCTGGGCGCCGTTGGCGATCCATTTCTGGGCCTTTTCGACGTCCACCTTGACCACAGCCGGCTCCTCGAGGGGATTGTAATAGCCGATCTCCTCGATAAAACGGCCGTCACGGGGATAACGGGAATCCGCCACCACGATGCGGTAGAACGGAGACTTTTTGGCGCCCATACGGCGCAACCGAATTTTCACTGCCATGTTGGAACCCTCCATATTATTTGAATTAATCTATTCTTCAACCATATCCATGGATTGAATACTAAAAACCAAACCGGCGGCCGCCCCGCCCCAGACCGGCAAGCCCTGCGAGGCCCCGGCCGCCTTTTTTGCCCAAACCCTTCATCTGCTTCATCATCTGACGCATGCTCTCGTACTGCTTGATCAGGCGGTTGACATCCTCCACCTTCATGCCACAGCCCGCCGCGATCCGGCGCTTGCGCGAGGGATTGATGAGATCGGGTTTCGCCCGTTCCTCTTTTGTCATGGAGAGGATGATAGCCTCGGTGCGGTTAAGCGGCTTATCATCAATATCCACGTCCCGAAGCTGTTTGCCCAATCCGGGGATCATACTGAGCATCCCCTTGATGTCCCCCATCTTTTGAATCTGGCGGAACTGGTCGAGCAGGTCGTTATAATCAAATTTATCCTGCTGCAACTTGCGGGCGAGGGCCGCGGCTTCCTTTTCGTCAACCTGCTGCTGCGCCTTCTCGATCAGGGACATCACGTCCCCCATTCCCAGGATGCGGGAGGCCATCCGCTCAGGGTGGAACACTTCCAGATCGTCGAGCTTTTCGCCGGTGCCGCAGAATTTGACCGGCTTCCCGGTCACGGCCCGAACCGACAGGGCCGCTCCGCCCCGTGTGTCGCCGTCGAGTTTGGTGAGTATCACGCCGTCGATGCCGAGCGCCTCGTTGAAGGAGGAGGCGACGTTGACGGCATCCTGTCCGGTCATGGCATCCACCACCAGGAGAATTTCCCCCGGTGATACGGCAGCCTTGATATTTTCCAGTTCCTTCATCAGCGCCTCGTCGATATGAAGGCGTCCGGCGGTGTCGAGAATCACATAGTCGTTGCCGTGATCCTTGGCATGGGAAACCGCCTTTTTGGCGATTTTTACCGGATCCGCCTGTCCCATCTCGAACACCGGCACCCCGGCCTTTTCCCCCACCACCTGCAGCTGGTTCACCGCCGCGGGGCGGTAGACGTCGCAGGCGACGAGAAGAGGACGATGCCCCTGCCCCTTGAGCATTTTGGCCAGCTTTGCGGAATGGGTGGTTTTCCCGGAACCCTGCAGGCCACACATCATGATGACGCAGGGGGGATGGCTGGCCGACGCCAGCCGCGCCGCCTGGCCCCCCATCAAAGCGGTCAGTTCCTCGTTGACGATCTTGACGACCATCTGGGCGGGGGTGAGGCTTTCCATGACCTGGCTGCCCACCGCCCGCTCGGTGACGGCGGCGGTAAAATCCTTCGCCACTTTATAGTTGACATCCGCCTCCAGAAGGGCGAGCCGCACCTCCCGCATGGCGTCGCGCACGTCTTTTTCCGTGAGTTTGCCTTTACTCCGCAGCCGTTTAAAGGCGGCGGAAAGTTTGTCAGAGAGCCCTTCAAAAGCCACGGGGACACCTGCCTTTCCTCATGGGGAATTCTTATGCCTCGGCCAGCCGGTCGGAAAGATCCGCGATCTGCCGCGCCTTTTCCTCAATATCGCGGGAATATCCGAACCGGTCGTTAAGATCCTGGATTTCGCCGGCGGCCTTGCGGATGGCGGCAATCCCTTCCCGCATCTCCCGGAACCGGCGGGCCAGGTGCAGCCGGTCCTCCATATCCAAGAGCTGGGCCTCGGCCCGCTTGATGGAATCACGCACCCCCTGGCGGGTGATCCCCTCGTTTTCCGCGATTTCCGACAGAGACAGGTCGTTATCGTAATACAGTTCCACCACATCCCGCTGCTTTTCGGTCAGCATGTCGCCGTAAAAATCGAACAACAGCGCGATCTCCAGGTTTTTCGCCATGACCGGCCTCCTTCCGCCGCAATCCGATCTCCGCAGATCAAAGGAAAAACGCCCGGATAGTTCCAAGCGTTTGACTGTAAAGTAAAATGCTTTACACGTATTATACACGATGGCCGGCGCTTTGTCAAGAGCCGGCCGCCTGGTTTTTCGTCAAATTTTGCTTTTACTAAGATGAAATATTTTCCATATCCGTCAGAAGGCTCTCAGTCGATCCGAAAGTCGTCTTCCTCAAACCGTGCCGGTCCCTTTGGACGGGAGGGCGTCCGGCGGAGAGGATCGTAGTCGAAATGACGGCAGTGATGATATAAAGGCATGACCCCTTTCCGGCTGCACAGCACGGCGTTCCCGTCCGAAGAGCGGTGGCCATACGCGCATACCTCACAGGCGGGGGAGATGGTGTTTCCATAAAGCTTGCGGCGCACGATGCCGCCTCCTCTTCTGAATCGTTGAGCAGCGGCCGGGCCGCCGCCTTTTCTGCATCCAGCTTTCAGTATAACAGAAACGACATCGAAAATCCATGGTTATTTCCGATTTTTCCGGATCGGCTCCAGGCCGGCCGTGGTCAGCAAAAGCATCCCGCACATAATGAGTAAGGCTGCCGACGCCACGACAGGACCCGAAAAGGGTTTGACCATCGCCCCGGACGAAGAATTCCATACGGTCACCGGCATGGGAACAAAGCGGAGCAGCACCATCGTCAGCAGACCGCCGAGCAGGGCATGGAACATCCGGAAGGCAAAAAATCCGCGCCCCATCAGTTTTTTCCCGTGGAGGGAAGCGGCAATCTGGCAATGAACGGACAGGCCCCCCCATCCCAAAGCCGCCCCCAGCAGGAGAGGGGCGGCCTCCCGCGCCCCGGAGGCTTCGACGCAGCCGCAGCTAACCTCGAGTAAACAGGGCAGCAGAGATGCCAGCTCCGCCGTTTCCGCTCCTGCCAAGGCAAAAGGCAGGGACAGCAACCGATGTATGGCTGCCGAGGCACCCGAAACATCGAGCAGCGCAAGCAAAGCGGCGAACAGCACCACAAACCCGCACATGTACAATAGGGAACGGCACGCCGCGTTGACCGATTCTACGAATGCGGCTGCCGGAGCGGATTTCCGGGGCGCCGCACAGGTTTTGGGACGGCAGGCCGGCGGCTCCCCCCGGCTGTGACGGGCGCCGATGCCTGTCCCGATTCCTATGAGCAAAGAGGCGAGCAGATGTGCGGCGAACAGCACGGCACCGAACCGCACGCTCCCCATCATGCCGGCCCCTACCGCACTGATGATAAAAGCCGGGCCGCCGTTGACGCAAAACCGCAGCATCCGCCGCCCTTCATCCGTCGTGAGCTGCCCGCTCTCGACCAACTCCCCTACCGCCATGCCGCCGGTGGGGTATCCTCCGATAAAACCAATCAGGATCCCCGGCGCACAGCAGCCCGGCAGGCCGAACAAGGCCCGCGTCAGGCCCTCTAAGCGGCGGCCGACCGCCTCGCTGATCCCCGAGCGCACCAGGAAGCCCGCCAGAACCAGGAAGGGAAAGAGCGAGGGGATGATCACCCCCGAACAAATGGACAGACCACGGCTGACCCCTCCCGCAGCCGCCTGTGGCCAGGCCAGCAGGGCCGCACCGGCTGTCAGGATCAGCAGCAGCAGTCCCGCCGTCTTCAAATGAGCCGCCCGCACGGTTTTGACGAACATCTCAGTCACCCTTTCCCGGATTTGCCTGCCTCTCCTTTCATACATATGTTTGTCCCCCGGCATTATTCCAGTTTTTCCCGCATAACAATAGGAGAACGGGACCGCTCTCGGCTCGAATTTACGGCTGTCCCTGTTCCAGACGGGCTTCCGGGCATCCGGTTTGACAAACGGTTTGTTCCAAAGGAAAATCCGCGCCGGCGGCGGGCATCCCACGCAGATATCAGCGTACGGGGGCCTTACCCGGCCGCCTTCAGAAAGGACGGGATTCTTGTATGAGCAGAAAACGCGCACGCGCCTGCCCGCCTTCTCCACGGGTTTTGGCCGTCACCCGGCGGGTGGAACAGGCGCTGGAACTGCCTGAGGGGGCTCTCGGAAACAGCGCCCGGCTTGAGATGACGGGCAACCGCCGGGTGGTCGTCGAGGGATGCCGGGGCATCCAGGAATATGAAGAGGACCTCATCCGCTTAAGCACGGCGAGCGGCTCGATCCGTTTCATGGGGCGGGGGCTCACGATGAACTGCCTGACCGACGACTGTGCCGTGATCACCGGTTTTCTGCTGTCCGTGGAGTTCCTATCCTGACCCGGAGAACATCCGGCAGGAGCCGATAAGGAGAGACTGGACATGTTCTTTATCCGTTTTTTGCGATGGTTGGCGGGCTGGGTCCGCCTGGAAACCGAAGGCGGGTTCCCCGAAAAACTTCTCAATGGGGCGGCAAAGGCCGGGATTGCCCTTTGGAACAGTTGCCGTCAGGGCGTCCGGATGACCACCTGCTGTTACGCCCGGCAATACAAAAAGCTCCGCCCCTCCGCCAAAAAAGCCTGTGTACGGATGCGGGTGGTCGAACGGCACGGCCTTCCCTTTCTCCTCCATCGTTACCGGGCGAGGGCCGGCGTCGCCGTGGGGATTCTGGTATACGCCCTGCTGCTGCAGTTTCTGTCGGGACGGATCTGGATCGTGGATATCCAGGGCAACGACCGGGTGCCGGAAACCGCCATTCGGGAGGTCCTGGAACCCCTCGGGGTACGGGAAGGGGGCGATTTTGGGAAACTGGACGTTCCCTCCCTGCAGTTGACGGCACTGCAATCCCTGCCCGATCTGACCTGGCTGGCTGTCAACCTGGAGGGCAGCACCGTCCACGTTCAGGTGCAGGAACGGGGCAGTCATGCCCCCATGGAGGACGGCGCCTTTCCCTCCAACATCAAAGCCGCCCGGGACGGACGCATCCTGAAGATCGAGACAACGAGCGGTCAGGCGATGGTACAGGCCGGGGATGCCGTCACGAAGGACACCCTCCTCATCAGCGGCGTCGTGGACAGCAAAACCGGCCCCCTGCTCAAACGATCCTCCGGCCGGGTGGTGGCTGAAACCAGCCGGACGCTGACCGCCGAGGTACCACTGGAAGAGACCCTTCTTCTCCCCACGGGAGATACCATCTTCCGGCCGGTATTCAGTCTCTTCGGTATACGCATCCCGCTCTACACCGACGGCACCATTCCAAAGGAGCATGCGCTCGAAACCCACCGCCATATGCTCTGCGCATATGGAAAGGAACTGCCAGTCGGCCTCCTATGCGACCGGTATGTGCTTCTGGAACCCTCGCCGGTCAGCCGCACGGAGGAAGAGGCCGCCGCTCTGGCAGCGGAACGGCTGAATGAACGGGAGCGGACGGAACTGGGACGGGCGGAGATCACCGCGTCGAATCGGGAAGGACGGGTGGAGAACAGTGTTTACATCCTGACCGGCACTTACGCCTGCATCGAAGATATCGGGGTGGAAGAACAGATTTACCTGGACGCCGCCGGGAACTGAGCGTTTTATCGAACGCGGCCCGCCGCCTTCTCCCGTCCTGTCCGGGGTATGGAATCATGTCCCTTCCGGAAGGCATTCGCCGGAACCATTTAAAAATAGGCTTGCGGTTTTCTTCAATGTCCTATAAAATAGCAACGTGGCCGGCCCATTCGGCCGGCGATGAAGTGAAGGAGGGCTGTCCTTGATCTGCAACACCATCCTCGACGCCATCGGCCAAACGCCCCTCATCCGGCTGCATACCATGACCGGACCGGACGACGCGGAAATTCTGGTGAAATACGAGGGAATCAATGTGGGGGGGTCCATCAAGACCCGCACCGCTTTCAATATGATCGACCGGGCGGCGGAAAAAGGACTGCTCCGCCCCGACTCCATCCTGGTGGAACCGACCAGCGGCAATCAGGGGATTGGCATCGCCCTCGTCGGCGCCGTGAGGGGATACCGCGTGAAAATCATCATGCCCGATTCGGTCAGTGTGGAACGCCGGTTGCTGGTCTCCCACTATGGCGCGGAGGTCCTCCTCGTTCACGACGACGGGGACATCGGGGCGTGCATCGAGGCATGCCGGGACATGGCGCTGCGCATGGCGGAGGAGGATCCGCGGGTTTTCATTCCCGAGCAGTTTTCCAACCCCGACAATCCCGCCGTCCACCGGGAACATACCGCCCTCGAAATCCTGGAGCAAGCGGACGGCCCTATCCATGGCTTTTGTTCCGGCGTGGGGACCGGCGGCACCATCAGCGGAATCGGCGAGGTGCTAAAGGCGAAAAATCCGGATCTCGTCATCTGGGCAGTGGAGCCGGAAAATGCGGCGATTCTTTCGGGCGGCAGCATCGGCACCCATCTTCAAATGGGGATCGGGGACGGCCTGATCCCGGAGAATCTGAACACCTCGATCTACAGTGACATCTGCGCCATCACCGACCGGGAGGCTCTGGACACGGCGAAGGCCCTCGCCACCAGGGAAGGCATCCTCTGCGGAATCTCCAGTGGTTCCAATGTGGCCGCAGCCGTCAAGCTGGCCAAACGGCTCGGCCATGGAAAACGGGTCGTCACCGTCCTGCCGGATACAGGCGAACGGTATTTCAGCACCCCCTTGTTCCAAAACCCGTCGGAATGATCGCCGACCCGCCATTTCCGCCGCATCGGTGTGCCTGTGCTCCCCTTTGGGCTTTCCGTGTTCCCCCGCGATATCCATGGCCCTCTCATGGCCTTCCATGGCGGCCCGCCTAAGGTTTTACCCGTGGCTCTGCAAGAGAATTCCTCTTGCAGAGCCTTTTTATGCCCCATGATAAACCGGCGCTAAAACCGGCCATCCATTTGCTTTATACCTTTTGGGCCCAATCATGAAAATTTTGTAGGGTTTATCTAATGACAAGCCGTTCAAGTATTGCTATAATGTAGACAATTCCCCTATTCGGTAAGCCCGTCGGCGCATAATCGGAAACCTGGGTGGGAAAAACCAAACAGACCGGCCGATTGACAGTCAGACAAAGCGAGGTTTTTGGATGTTTGAGCAAACCATCAGCGTAGACCGGATGGAACAGGCGGTTTCCCTCTTCGGCAGCTTTGACGAAAATATCCGCCTGATCGAACAGCATTACAACGTCAGCATCCTGAACCGGGACAGCGATTTGAAGGTCAGCGGCGAACCGGAAGCGGTCGCCAAGGCGGTGCGCGCCATCGGCGGCTTGCTGCAACTCCTTAACAAGGGAGAGCAGCTCGGCGAGCAAAATGTCCGGTATGTCCTGATGCTGGTGGACGAGGGAGGCGAATCGGAGATTCCGCAGCTGACCTCGGACAGCATCTGTATCACCTCCAAGGGGCGCCCGGTCAAGCCGAAAACCATCGGCCAGAAAAAGTACGTGGAAGCTATCAAGAAAAACACCGTCGTGCTGGGGGTCGGCCCCGCCGGAACAGGAAAAACCTACCTGGCCGTCGCCATGGCGGTCGAGGCGTTCCGCTCCAAACAGGTCAACCGCATCATCCTCACCCGCCCGGCTGTGGAGGCGGGGGAAAAGCTCGGATTTTTGCCCGGCGATCTGCAGTCCAAGGTGGATCCCTATCTGCGTCCCCTGTACGACGCGCTGTTCGATATGCTGGGGACTGAAACCTATCAGAAATATCTCGAGCGGGGGAATATTGAAATTGCGCCCCTGGCCTATATGCGGGGCCGCACTCTCGACGACAGCTTCGTCATACTGGACGAAGCCCAGAACACCACGCCGGAGCAGATGAAAATGTTTCTGACCCGCCTTGGCTTCAATTCCAAGATGGTCGTCACCGGGGACATCACCCAGATTGATCTGCCCGACGGGCGCAAAAGCGGCCTGCGGGAGGTCCTCCGGGTGCTCCGCAACGTGGAGGACATCGCCATTTGCAGCTTCAGCGAAAAAGACGTGGTACGCCACCAGCTGGTTCAGCGCATCATTCAGGCATATGAACGGTATGAAAAATCCAATGAAGGGAAACGGATCAAGAGTTATGGAAAAGATCAAAGTCGTCATTGAGAACAAGCAAAAAACCGTCAAGATTCCCACCGGTATCCGTCTGCTCATGCGCCGTTGCTGTCATGCCGTTTTGGAGTTGGAACATTTCGAGGGTTCCGCCGAGGTCGATATCTCCATCGTGGACAACAAAGAAATCCGGGAGATTAATCGGGAGCACCGGAAAATCGACGCTGTAACCGACGTGCTGTCTTTCCCGCTCGGGGAAAACGGGCACTATGACGTTCATCCCGAGACCGGCGCCAAGCAGCTCGGCGACATCGTTATCTCCATCGAGCGGGCGGTGGTCCAGGCCGAGCAATACGGGCATTCCCTCCAGCGGGAAATGGGATACCTGACGGTCCACTCCATGCTTCACCTGCTTGGCTACGACCATGTGAACGGCGGACTGGATGCCGTCCGGATGCGGGAAAAAGAAGAGGCCGTCATGACGTCGGTCGGGCTGCCTCGCGGCGAGAGCTACGTCATGATGGACGACCGTTGAACATACCCCTGCGTTTTTCACCACACCGACGATACGAGGGGACCGGTATGGCCTTTATCAAATGCTTCGGATATGCCGCGAGAGGCGTCTGGTACTGTGTGCGGCATGAACGGAATTTCCGCATCCATCTTTGCATCGGTGCTTATGTGTTCGGATTCGCCCCTTATTTTTCCCTAAGCCGGGCGGAGTGGGCTGCTTTGCTCATTTTGACGGCATTGGTTTTGTGCGCCGAAGCGGTGAACACTGCAGTCGAACGGGCGGTCGATCTCGTTTCCAGGGAGCGGCGCCCTCTGGCCCGGGCCGCTAAAGATGCATCGGCGGGGGCCGTTCTGCTCTGCGCCGCCGCGGCGGTTGCCGTGGGGATTTTGTTTTTTGCCCGTGCCGACATATGGCGGCATATTGGGGCGGATCTTCTTGCGAATCCGTTGAAACTCGTCCTGCTTCTCCTCTCCCTTCCTCTTGCTCTGGTTTTCATTCTCTGCGGCGGCGCGAAAAAGCGACCGGGGGACGCCGCATAAATCGCCAATCCCTAAGACATGTGAGAAAGTGAGTCCCGTATGAACACTCGATCTGCTTTTGTCGCCATTGTGGGACGGCCCAACGTGGGCAAGTCGTCTCTTCTCAACGCCATCATCGGCCGGAAGGTTGCGATTGTGTCCGACAAGCCTCAAACCACCCGCACCCGCATTATGGGGGTGTATACCAAGGGGGCGCTCCAGCTCGTTTTTCTGGACACGCCCGGGGCGCACCGTCCCCGCACCCGTTTAGGGGATTTTATGGTCAAGTCCATCGGCGAGGCGGTCTCCGGCGTGGACGCGGGCGTCCTGGTGGTGGAACCCCGCCCGATAATCCGGGAGGAGGAGCGGCAGCTTCTGCAACAGCTGCGGGCGCAGAAGTTGCCGATCATTCTGGTTATCAATAAAATGGATACTTTGGAGGATAAGACCGCCCTCCTCCCCTGTATGGATGCCTGGCGCAGCGAGGGGGAGTTTGCCTGCGTGCTGCCGCTCTCCGCCCTGACGGGCGAAGGGGTGGAGGCACTCCCGGACGAACTGGCGGCCTATGCGTTTGAAAGTCCGCATTTTTTCCCCGACGGCGCGGTCAGCGACCAGCCGGAACAGGTTCTGGCGGCGGAACTTCTGCGGGAAAAAATGCTTCTTTTCCTCCGCGACGAAATCCCACACGGCATCGCCGTCACCATCGAATCTATGCGGGAACGGGAAACCGGCAAGGGGCCCCTTCTCGATATCGAAGCCAACATTTTTTGTGAAAAGGATAGTCACAAGGGGATCATCATCGGCAAAAAAGGTGCGATGCTCAAACAGATCGCTTCCGCCGCCCGGCTGGAAATGGAAGATCTGTTCGGCGTCAAGGTCAATCTGCAATGCTGGCTCAAGGTCAAGGAAGACTGGCGGAACCGGCAGGGACTGCTCGCCGGTTTCGGATACAAATTGTAAACCATTCCCCGGACCTTCTGTAAACCTTGCCCTTTGCGGCAGCATCCGTCTATGCCGTATAAATTGGCAGATTCTGCCGTCCACAGATTTCCGCGTATCATCCTTTGGTTTGGGCGCATGGTAATAGTGCCGTCGCTTGACAAAACGACGTCTCACCATTACGATGCATGAACGGAGGACGAAGGATGAAACGGGACAACTACTGGTCTGCCTTTGCCAAAACCGGCCGCATAGAGGACTATCTGCGATACTGCGGCGTGGATATTTATGAAAACGGCGTAAACGCCGTGTCCCCGCCCCGTCCACGGGAGGAGAAACCGCCCTATGCGTCTGACAACCGACGCCCTGATCATCCGGGAAAACAACAACATCGGTGAGTCCGACCGTTTTGTGACGGCTCTGACTCGGGAATGGGGTGCGGTCCACGCCTCTGCCAGAGGCGCCCGCACTCTCAAAAACCGGGGCAGTGTCGCCACCCGGCTCCTGTCCTATTCCCGTCTGACCCTGCGCGAGGGACGGAACCGGGATAAATACATAATCGAGGACGCGCGGCCGCTGCGCGTCTTTTTTGACATTCACGGGGATATCGCCCGTCTGACCCTGGCACAGTATTTCTGCGAACTTGCGGGCGTCCTTGCCCCCAGAGAAGAGCCGGCAGAGGAACACCTCCGCCTGCTTCTCAACGCACTGCATTTTCTATCCGAGGGCAAAAAGGATATTCCTCTGATCAAAGCGGTGGTGGAGCTGCGCCTGCTCACGCTGTCCGGCTATATGCCGGATCTGACGGCGTGTTCCGTCTGCCGGGGCGGTGCCGACGGCCCCGTTTGGTTCCTGCCCCGGGACGGTATCCTCCGCTGCAACCGGTGCGAGAAGCCGGGAGACGCGCTGCCCCTGACCCCCGCTCTGCTGGCCGCCATGCGGCATATCGTATACGCGCCGTTTGAAAAATGCTTCGCCTTTCAGGTCCCGCAGGAGACTGCGTCTGCTCTGACGCAGACGGTGGAGACCTTTCTGCTTTGTCAGCTTGGCCGGAATTTTCAAACACTGCAATTCTATCACGGTCTGGACGCCTGATCCGTCCAAAGCCGCTTGGCCGCCCAATGGGCGCTACACCAGAAAGGAACCGACATCATGATGAACCGACATGCCAAAGCACTCGAACTCGACAAGGTACTCGCCCTGCTTGAAATGGAGACCGGCTGCGCCGATGCCGCCTGTCTGGCGCGGGAACTCGAGCCTGCCTCGTCTTTATTTAAAGCCAAACAGCTCATGAGGGAAACCGACGACGCCTGCCAGCTGATGGCACGGTTCGGCGCTCCATCCTTCGGGCAGATGAAGAACGTCGATAACGCCCTGCGGCGGGCGGAAGCCGGGGCTTCCCTATCCCTGCGGGAATTGCTGGACATAGCGGAGACCCTGCGGGTGATCCGCTCGGTGTCCGATTGGCGCCGCCACTGCGAGGGAATGGAAACCAGCCTGGACGACCGCTTCTCCGCCCTGGCACCGAACAAGTATCTGGAGGAAAAAATCGCCGCCATTGTGGTGTCGGAAGAGGAGATCGACGATAACGCCTCTCCCACCCTGGCCGGTATCCGGCGCAAAATGAGGGCCGCTACGCTGCGCATCCGGGAACACCTCGACCGCATGGTCCGTTCTCCCGCTTATCAAAAACTTCTGCAGGATCCGATTGTTACCATCCGGGACGGCCGCTTTGTCGTCCCGGTGAAAGCCGAACACCGGGCGGAGGTGCCCGGGCTGGTCCACGACACCTCGGCTTCGGGGGCGACGGTGTTTATCGAACCGATGGGATCGGTGGAGGCAAACAACGAATTAAAAGTCCTCGAAAGCCGGGAAAGGGCCGAGATCGAGCGCATCATCGAGGAATTGTCCGGCGAAACCGGCGGCTTTGCCGACGCGATTGCCGCCGATTATCACATCCTTGTCGAATTGAACCTGATTTTCGCCAAGGCGCGCCTTGCCTATAAGATGAAGGCGGTCTGCCCCCATCTGACCGACGACAGGCGGATCCGACTCCGTCACGCCCGTCATCCTCTGCTCGACCCACAAAAGGCGGTTCCCATCGACGTGGAACTGGGCGGGGCCTTCGATACCCTTGTCATCACCGGCCCCAATACCGGGGGCAAGACCGTCACCCTGAAAACCATCGGACTGCTCACCCTCATGGCCATGTGCGGCTTGCTGCCTCCGGTGGACGACGGCAGTTCCCTTTCATTTTTCCCGTCGGTACTGGCGGACATCGGAGATGAACAGTCGATTGAACAGTCCCTCTCCACTTTTTCCGCCCATATGACCAACATCACCCGGATCCTGAACGACGCGGACGAGGGCAGCCTCGTTCTTCTCGACGAATTGGGGGCGGGCACCGACCCGGTCGAGGGGGCGGCCTTGGCCATTGCCATCCTGGAGCGGCTGCGGGATAAGGGGGCTCGAATCGCCGCCACCACCCACTATGCGGAACTGAAGGCCTATGCTATCCAATCTCCCGGCGTGGAAAACGGAAGCTGTGAATTCGATGTGTCGACCCTGCGGCCCACCTACCGCCTTCTCGTGGGTATCCCGGGACGTTCGAACGCCTTTGCCATCGCGGAACGATTGGGCATGGATCCGGCGGTGGTATCCCATGCAAGAGAGCGCATCTCCGGCGATGACCGGCGGCTGGAGGATGTCGTCACCGAGCTGGAAAACCGCCGCCAGGCATTGGAGGACGAATGGAAGGCCGCGCGGCAGGCGGCTCACGACGCTGAAGACGCTAAAAAACGCTCTGAAACGGAGTTGGCCGAGATCGACCGGCTCAGGGAGAAGGAATTGCAGCAGGCCAGAGACGAAGCCAGGCGCCTGCTCGAACGGGCCAGGGGTGAGGCGGAGGCCCTCATCCGGGAACTCGATGACCTGCGCAAACAAAAAAACGCTGCGGATTTCAGTGCCCGGGCTCAGGAGGCCAAAAGCCGTCTGCGTTCCCGGTTAAACGCTGCGGAAAGCGCAGCGGATCCGATCCCAAAGCGCCGCGGGGAATCTTATGTCCTGCCCCGCCCTTTGAAGCAGGGGGACACGGTTGTCCTGACGGATCTGGGCAAGGAAGCCACCGTGCTATCCGGGCCCGACTCGAGCGGCAACGTTGAGGTGCAGGCCGGCATTGTCCGCACCCGCATTCCGTTGTCCAGCCTGCGTCTGGTCGAGGAACGAAAACCGTCTTACCCCTCTCCAACCAAAGGACGGGCTGTTCCCCGGGGCGAGAGTCGCGCCACCCGCTCAGTAAGGACGGAACTCGATCTGCGCGGGCAGACCACCGACGAGGCCCTTCTTGAAGTGGACCGGTTTATCGACGATGCGGTCATGTCGGGCCTTGGCCAGATCACCATCATCCACGGCAAGGGCACGGGTGCCCTGCGGACCGCGATCCACGCCCATCTGCGCACCCATCCGTCGGTCAAATCCTACCGGCTCGGGACCTTCGGCGAGGGGGAAAGCGGAGTCACAATTGTGGATATATAATCCCCGCGCACGCTGTGCGGAAAAACGCGGCAAGATAGAATGCGCCGTCCGTTCGGCCCGCCTAAGCGTACACGTTCGATTTTAGCCTTTGTCAAAAAGGCTTGAGTCGCGGACCCTGACGCGTCCCGCCGGACGCGAAAGCCTTCATGAGACGAAGCGCAGGAAAGGCGCAAAACGTCTGGGGGTATGGCGCGGCGGGGAACTCTCGCCGGGAGTTCTGGCGTTTTCAAGGGACACCGGGTTTGGACATCTGCCCGTTCCCTTCCAAGTTTTTGACGGCCTGGAGAGGCGGCTTGAATAAGCCGCCTCTCTTTGTCATTTATGCCCTAAAGGAGTGCCTCACGACAGAGGTTTTCGAGCCGTTTCCCAGGGAATATCGTCCTGCACAAGGCGTTTTAAACAAGAAACCCGGCCTGAAATCTCCGTTTCCAGGCCGGGTTTTGGATGGGCGCTATTTATTTTTGGAAATTCTGCTCTTTTTCCATATCGTTTTGAATCAGAGCTTGGATATAGTCCGCCAGACAAATGCCCTTTTTCCTGGCATAGTCCATGATCTTTTGTTTTTGTCCCCTCGGCACCCAGATGCGTATCGGCTCCATCAGCTCCGACACATATGGCTCCTCACAGGCTTTTTCGCGGGCCGTCATATCCACCCTCCTCATCTTCTTACCGCTTGCTGGGGCTTTCCTGCGATCCAGGTCTTAGAATTAGAAACCGGCCGGGCTGGGACCACGCGTCCGCATACACGTGGTCCGCCCGGTCGGCCGGAAGTGAGGTCAAGGGCGGGTTTCAAAACCCCTCTAACTTCAAATGCCCGGCCTCTGGCATTGGCCAGGGCCGCCGCACGAAATTCACCGCAATTTCGGCGATTTTTACCATAACCGCCCTTTTTTCCCTAATTTCCTTGAGGGTATTATACCATTACGGCACGGCCTTCTGCAATGCAAACTGGATGTCTAAATCACAATTTCCTTTGTCCGTTTGACAATTTAGTATCCAAATACCAAAATCCGGCAGATTCCGGCGAAATCGCGGATCCAATAGCTTCCAATCAGATGCCCCGGCGTGTGTGCCGTCAGTGCCCCGATGGTTTCAAACCCGGCCTCTTGGGCATAGAGCTTGGCCCGCAGTTGGTGGAATTCCTGCGTGGCGATGACCACCGCTTCAGAAAGGCCCTGCCGCTCGATCACCTCGCGGCTCATCTGCAAATTCTCCCTTGTATTGGTAGAGCGGTCCTCGAGAAAAATGCGGGAACCCTCGATCCCGTGCTCCACCAGATAACGTTTCATCGCCTCGGCTTCCGACAGGCTTTCCTCTTCATTTTGTCCGCCCGAAACCACGCAGGAAGCCTCCGGGTGCGCTTTTAAGTACGCGGCCGCTGTCTCCAAACGCCCCTCCAGCATGGGACTGGGCTTTTCCCCACGCAGAGCAGCACCCAATACGATCACCGTGGCATCCGGCGGCGGTGGCGCGCACGCCGCAGCCGCCATGAAACCTGATACCACTAAAAACAGCAGTGCCAGCGCCGAGCCGCCAGCGCATAGGAAACTCAAACCAATCCGGCCGGCTCGATGTTTCCATAAACGGCGGACCCACCGCGCCAAAACAGGATAGAAAATACCGGCGGCCAAACACGCCAGTCCCGCCAGAAGCAGCACCACACAGCCGGTATGGAACCGGCTGGTGTATACAGGGGCCAGCCCCCAGGCAAACAGCAGGATACCGACTGCGCCGAGCGCAAATCGGACGAAAACCCGCTTATGGATCCGACGGCCGGTGTGCAACATGCCTCTCTCCTCCAAACAGCTAAATCTTTCTCTGCCCGTTGTCGGAAACGGTTTGGTTTTTTCCTCTCAGGGCGGCCAGAAATTCCGGCCTTTTTCCACCGCCGGGCAGAGCGGTTTCATCTGGCGGTACTCTCGGCTTTTCGGCGTGATCCAAAACGGCGCCCGCTTATAAAGCGGGCGCCGTTTGTCTCAGGAAAGGCCGGACTCAGCCCAGTTCGGCAAAGTATTTGATGGTGCGCACCATCTGGCTGGTGTAAGAATTCTCATTGTCGTACCAGGAAACCACCTTGACCAGCGTCTGGCCGTTCGGCATATCCATGACCTTGGTCTGAGTGGCATCGAACAGAGAACCGACGGTGATGCCGATGACATCGGAGGATACGATCTCATCCTCGTTATATCCGAAGGAATCGGAAGCTGCCGCTTTCATGGCGGCGTTAACATCGTCGGCGGTGACTTTGCCCTCGACAATGGCGATCAGTTCGGTGGTGGAACCGGTGCAGACCGGTACGCGCTGGGCAGCCCCGTCCAGCTTACCGGCGAGTTCCGGAATAACCAGGCCGATCGCCTTGGCGGCGCCGGTGGAGTTCGGCACAATATTCACAGCGGCGGCACGGGCACGGCGCAGGTCGCCTTTGCGGTGCGGGCCGTCCAGAACCATCTGGTCGCCGGTATACGCATGGATCGTGGTCATGTAGCCCTTGACGATGGGCGCCAGCTTATTCAGGGTATTCGCCATAGGGGCGAGACAGTTGGTGGTGCAGGAGGCGGCCGAGATGATGGTGTCCTCCTTCTTCAGGGTCTTTTCATTGACACTGAATACCACGGTCGGCAGATCGTTGCCGGCCGGGGCCGAAATCACGACTTTCTTGGCGCCCGCATCAATATGGGCCTGGGCCTTCGCTTTGGACGTATAAAAACCGGTACATTCGAGTACGACATCCACCCCGATCTCGCTCCAGGGCAGATCCGCCGCATTTTTCTCGGAATAAATCCGGATTTCCTTGCCGTCCACGACGATGGAAGACTCCTTGGCAACGACGGTATCGGCCTTTTCATAGCGGCCCTGGGCGGAATCGTACTTGAGCAAATGCGCCAGCATCTTGGGATCGGTCAGATCGTTGATCGCGACGATTTCGTACCCCGGAGCCCCAAACATCTGCCGGAAAGCCAGGCGGCCGATACGGCCGAAACCGTTGATTGCTACTTTCACTGCCATATTTCAATAACCTCCATCATTTTAATCTGGTTTTATTTTACCCGTTTCCTTCCTGTTTTTCAAGAAGTTCGTCAATAAATTAACCGCCAGTTCATACTTTTGTGAGGTTTACCAAATCCGCCGATTATTCGGCGAAAAAGGGGTATAATAACGCCAAAGCCATTTAAGAATCACAACGGAGAATTCGCATGATAACCGCAACCGATGCGTTTAATATAGAGGAACCTGCCGCACTTCTCCGGCGGGAAGGCGAGCTGCGTGAGCGGCTGGCCGCTTATTTTCTGAGCATGCCCCCCCTGGAGTGCCAGAACTCAGCCCAGCGGCGCCGAACCCGCCGGGCGCTGTCCGCCTGCTGGGATTTGGATACGGCCTCCCTGCTCGTCTACCGGGCCGCCGGACGCCCCATGCTCACAGGGGACCTGAACCGGTTTCTATCCGCCACCCTGCGTGGCGCCAGGACTATGCTGGACGGATGCCTGTCCATCCGTCTGTCCCTGTCTCCCCGGCCTTTTCCGAGCGTGTTTCAGCCGCGGATGACCCAGCTGACCCTTCTCGCCCTGCTGCGCGACGCCTGCCTGGCCGGTGCCGGAACCATTCACGTCTCGATTCAGATCGCACCGCATACCCTCCGGCTTCTCTGTGCCTGTGACCGGACGGGGGGCTATCCGGCCTCCATGGAATTGGCAAAAGAAACCGCCGCACGGCACAGGGGCGCTTTTCTGCGTCCCTGCGGCGCGGCGGACAATGTGCTTTTCGATCCGGTTTCGGTCTCGGCCCTGAGCTTTCCCATCGGTCCTACGGTCTCCGTATCCGGTTTTTCCTTCCCTTCCGCAGAAGAATTGCTGGCCAATCCCTTATCGCCGCTTTATACCGGGCTCTATTCGGTCTTGGAAAAATAATCCTTCAGGATCTCCTCCACGCTCGGCTGGCCCCCGGTTTCCGAATCGAGAGGGATCTCCGAACGCCTCCATCCGCCCTCCTGTATGGGGGAGGGCGGTGCCTCTCTCCCTGTAACCTTGTCTGTCCCGGATGGGAGAACCGGCTCCAGATCCGCCGTCGGGCCGGCGTCGGGCCGGCTGAAAGCCTGTGCAAAAGCAAAGACCAGGGCGAAGAGGCCGATGCAGAAATCCACCGGCGAAGCGAGGCCACAGGCTTCGGCGGCCGCCTGATTACCCATGGCGATCATAATGAAGTGTGTTGCCGGACCGGTCAGGGCGCCCAAAGCCGCACACAGGGAGACCCCCACGAGAAGCCGGGGCTGTTCCGGCCCCACCCCTGCCACATACCGGGCAAAGTACAGGAAAAAGAGCATGATAAAAATCAGCATGACGAAATCATAGAAATTACGGTAAACGCCGATAGCACTGACATACGACATGACAAAACGGGCCAGACGCATCCAGATCCACAGGATCGGACAGACCGCCCACAAGCGGTACACACCCGAACGGCTGCCGTTCTCCTGCAGCCAGAGCAAGCCGAGCCGGCACAAAAATGCGCCCCCGGCCAGGCCGAACAAAAGTGTCAGCGCCAGCACGACACCTCCGGCAAGCCCGACGGTTTCCACCTGGGGATAGGGGGTGATATGGTTAAAAAGCCAATTCCAGCCGTCAAAAAGGGAGGTCAGCACCAGTGCCGCACCCGCCAGCATGCTGAGAACTGCGGCCGGTTTCAGCCACACACCGGAAACCGGCCGTGGCGTCTGCCGGCGATAGCCTGTCCAGATCAATACGCCCAGCATAATCAGCGTCATCACCGCAATGACAATGTAACTCAGGCGATATTGGCTGTCCTGCCGGTCCAGCATATGAGGGGTGATCCAAACGCGCAGCGCCAGGACGACCGCCGCCATGGCGGTGGTAAAAAAGGCTGCGTTTTTATACTGTCTCTGCATGAGCACACCCGATTTCCGTAATTTCCCTTGTAAAACTCATCCGGTGGCAAAGCCCGCTTTGCCACCGGATTATCATACCATACTTTTTACCGGATGAAAAGGGGGAAACCCCGTTTTCTTCCTTATTGGCTTTCTCTTTGATTAAGCGGCACATACTCCTGCCGCTTGGAAAGGGACTTATATGCCGGCCGGATGATCCGGCCGCCAGTGAGAATCTCCTCGATCCGGTGAGCGCACCATCCCGGCATACGGGCCACGGCAAACAAGGGGGTGAACAGGTCGGGGCGGATTCCCAAAGACCGGTATACCAAGCCCGAATACATATCCACATTGGCGCACAGCGCCTTGTCGTTTCCTTTCAGGCGGGCGAACACCTCAGGGGTCAGCCGCTCCACCGATTCAAGGAGGCGGAACTCGGCCCCATAGCCTTTCTCCTCGGCCAGAGCCCGAGCGTGCCGTTTGAGGATCACCGCCCGGGGATCGGATAAGGTATAGACCGCGTGACCCATCCCGTAAACCTTGCCGGACCCGTCGCCCGCCTCTTTGCGGATGATCTTCTCAAGGAAGGCCGCGATCTCGTCATCGTCGTCCCAGTTTTTCACCCCGGCCTTGATCGTCTCCAGCATCTCCATGACTTTGATATTGGCGCCGCCGTGCAGAGGACCTTTCAAGGATCCGATAGCCGCCGCAATGGCGGAATAGGTATCGGTTCCGGAGGAGGAAAGCACCCGGGCGGCGAACGTGGAATTGTTCCCGCCGCCGTGTTCGGCGTGAAGCATCAGGCACAAATCCAGGAGTTTCGCCTCTTCGTCGGTGTACGAAGCGTCGGCCCGGATGGTGCGCAGGATGGTCTCAGAGGTGGACAGCCCGGGCTCAAGCGGATGCACATACATGCTCTCCCGGTCGTAATGCCGGCGCTTGACCTGATAGGCATACCCCATGATGGTGGGGAGCATGGCGATCAGTCCAATGGACTGGCGCAGCACATTTTCAATCGAGAGGTCGTCCGGATGGCTGTCGAAGGAATACAGGGCGAGGACAGAGCGCGCCAGCTTGTTCATGATATTGGGAGAAGGTGCCTTGATAATCATATCCTCCGCGAAATATTCCGGCAGTTCCCGGCATTCGGACAACAGTCCGGCAAACGAATTCAGCTGTTTGCGGGTGGGCAGGGTCCCGAACAGCAAAAGCCAGACCGTCTCCTCAAACCCAAAGCGGTTCTCCTCCACGCACCCCCGCACCAGATCCTCCACGTCCACGCCACGGTAATTCAAATGACCCTCTACGGGGGTTTTTTCTCCCTCACTGAGAACATAGCCATGGACATTGCAGATCAGGGTCAAGCCCGCCATGACGCCGCTTCCATCCGCGTTGCGCAGCCCTCTTTTGACATCGTACTGTTCAAACCTCGCCGGATCGATCCGGTTATTTTTTTGAAACTCCTCGCATAAGGATGTAAACGTAGCATTGGACAACCTGCCGCCCGTCGGCATGGAACTCGCTCCCTTTCTCGCAATCGTGGGCTATTGTTTCCATTATATTCACTCCCCGCCGTGAAGTCAAGAAAAAAGCCGAAAATATGCATCACCCGTCGACTTGTCTTTCATTTTTAACCGTATATTTCCCCAGTATATCGGGACAACTTTCTTAATTTTGAAATATCGCCCTGCCAATCCATCAATCTGTTTCTGCCATAGGCCAGGTCCTGCCGGAAAGGATGAAAACAATGAAACGGTACGCTTTGTTGGTTCTATGCTGTTACGCTCTGCTCCTCCTTCTCCCTCTGCCGGCCCTGGGTATTCTCGGCTCGACCGGCATACCGGCTCCGTCCCCTGCCTCATCCGCACCCGCCTCGCCGGAAAGCTCCGATCTCCCATCGGAAAGCGCGGTCTTCAAGGTCCTTGATCAGGAGAGCGGAACGGTGTATACCTATTCCGAACGGGACTTTGTTCTTTATACAGTCGCCAGCGAAATGCCGGCCACCTATCAGCCCGAGGCTTTGAAGGCTCAGGCTGTGGCGTCCTACACTTATTACAGCTACCGGCGGGAACAGAACGCCTCCAGCCCCGACCCCGCCCTGCAGGGCGCCGATTTTAGCGGCAATATGCCCCTGACCTTCCCCGAAACCTATTCTCCCGAGGGGCTCAAAGAACGATGGGGAAACAAATACGACACCTATTATGAAAAGCTGGCCGCCGCCGTGGACGAGGTGATTGGAAAACGCCTTCTGTATGAAGATGCGTTGATATTGGCCGCCTACCATGCCCTCAATTCCGGAACCACCGAGACCGCCGAGACGGTTTGGGGCAAAGCCTATCCGTATTTGCAGTCGGTGCCCAGTCCGGGCGACAAACTGTCCCCCGACTATCAGTCGGAGGTCAGCTTTTCAGCCGACGAATTCTCTTCCAAGCTGACCACTGCCGTCGATGGCTTACAACTGGAAGGGGATGCCGCCGGCTGGATCACCGGGGACCCCGCCTGCTCCTCCGCCGGGACCGTGACCGCCCTGATTGTCGGCGGGCAGTCCCTGACCGGGCGGCAGATACGGGAAGCTCTCGGCCTGCGCTCGGCCTGTTTTACCGTTTCGTACGGGGAGAGCGGCTTTGTTTTTTCCGTACAGGGATATGGACACGGGGTCGGGATGAGCCAATACGGTGCCGATTACATGGCCAGACAGGGATTCACATGGGATGAAATCCTGACGCATTATTATCCCGGCGTCACCATCGCCTGACGTACATCCCCCCGGATTTCCCGACATGAAGTCCTATCCGTCGGGAACCGCACGGGCGTCCGTTCCCGAAAACCGGCCGCCGTCACGCATCTCCGGTTCCGAATTCTCCACAACAAAAAACGGTCCGGACGTTTTACGCCCGGGCCGCTTTATTTATCGGACAGCTTCGATATAGTCCCGGTTCCCCTCTATGCAGAGCGGGCCTATTGAGAATCCCTCGCCTCGGAGCCGGAACATCTCCGCTTTTTGTTCCGCCAATATTCGCTCATGCTGAAATCTGGATCCTCAGTCGCCTCGGGACCGAGAAAGTCAGGAGGAACGAACGCCTTGGATTCCTCCACCGACTGAAATTCCACTTCGGCATAATAAAAGCCGTCCGGCTGATTTCCATCCACCAGGCTGCATTCCAGCCGGTGCCCGTCGGGCAGGGCATAGACCCGGTAGTCCTTCCGGATCATGGGGGCAGGCAGAAGAGCCTGCAGCTGCAAAAACGTCTCCCGGTCGAGCGGCAGTTCAATTTCCTGCCGTACTAAGGTGCCTTCCCCCTTAAAACAGAGGATATAGGTGGTTTGGGCTTCGGGATATGCGGTTTCCTCCGACCGGATCCGCACGGTGGGCGAGGTGGCGAGGTATCCCTGCTGCACCGCCGCCGCTTTTAGAAGCGGCCATCCCTCTCGGCCGTCCGGAAACCGGTCGATCCGGTATTTGCGTTCGATTTCCACGGAATTCCCCCTGTCTAGGTTGTTCTTCTCCGCACCACGGTCACCATGGGGATTCCCCAGCCGGACAGACGGGCCGCTAGTTCCGGCCCGATCTCCTCTCCCGGCATCACCGCCGGGATCCCGGGCGGGCAAGGGCAGATGGTCCGAGCTGCGATTCGCCCGGCAGCCTGACCAGACGGTATTTCTTCGCACGGAGCAAGCGCGGCCTGCCGGGGAGACATCCGTTTGGCCGGCAGGCCGCACTCGAACGGATCAAAGGCTTCCGGCCCGCCCTTTACGCACAGGGCCGGCACTTCCTGAATCGCGGTGCCCAGGCGCCGGAGCTCCTCTTCGGTATTGAAAGGGGTGACAATAAATACCAGCCTCTCTCTATCCGCATATTCCGGCTCACAGCTGAGCCGCCGAAAGCTCTCCGCTGCCCGAAGGCCCGACAAGCCGAGCCGCGCGGTCTTAAGGGTCAGCCGGGCCGGATCCGCCCTTTCTTCCCCCGGGACTTCAAAACCCGCCCCTAGCGCGATCCGTCGCAGCGCCCCCACTCGCACAGCTGTTTGCCGATAGGCGTCTGGTCCCTCCCGCCGCCACCAATCCTGCGCCCGATCGAGTGAAGCCAACACGGGAAAGGCAGGGGACGTGGACCCGAACAGCGCCATAGCAGCCTTGGCCCGCCGGCGGAGAGCGGCGGAATCCTTCCCGGCTACCCATCCTTTGGATAGGTGCAGCGCCGCACCGCCGGTGAGTACCGGCAGGGTCTTGTGGGCAGAATCCGCTGTCATATCCGCCCCCAGCGCCAACGGATGCATACCAAACGCCCCGAGATGGCTGCCATGAGCGTTGTCCACCAGCAAAGGGAGTCCCCGATCATGGCATAGAGCGGCCATCCCGGCGATATCCGCCGTCTGACCGGCATAATTGGGACTGGTTACATATACTGCTTGTATACCTGGATGGGTTTTCAACTTTTCGTCCAGGTTTTCCACCGCCGGCTGCCCTCCGGCTTCCGGCCAAAACCAGACCGGATCCAGATCCAACAAGACCGCGGCGTTGACAGCACTGAGATGGGCATTGCGCGCCATCAGGAGCCGTCCGCCTACCCCACCGCAGCCGAGCAGCAACATGGTCTGAATACATAGTGTGCAGCCCCCTGCGCTGTAGAAGGAGGCCCCTGCCCCAAACGCTTCGGCGTAAAGACGTTCCGAGGCTTCAATCGCATCCCCGCCATCATACAGGCTGCCGGTATCCGGCAGTTCGGTTAAATCAAAAGCCGCCCCGCCGAAATCCAGTCGTCCCTTGTGCCCAGGGGTATGAAAGGAGGCACTTCCCTGATCGGTATGCCGCCGCAGCGCATCAAATAGAGGCGTGGCTCCTTGCTCTTCAAACATAATCGCGGCGGGTCAGGGCGCTGACATGCAGCGGATTCGCATCAAAAGACACGATGTCCCCCGGCGCGCATTCCGCCGTGGTCACATCCACGGTCAGGGCGGTCAGTCCCACCTGGCCGATCACATTCAGCCGCTTGCCGTTGATCTCGCAGGTCTCCTTTTTGCGGAAGAAAAAGCCTCGTTTTTCGGACGACGAGACAAACAGGCCGTCGGATAACCCGGCGGGGACAATCGCCACCCGGGTTGCCTTTTTTATCTTCTTCCGGCCGTCAGCGCCCACCGTACTGCCGGCGGCAAGCCACTTGATATCGCATACCTCTGATACACAGCGGCCAACCGGCCGTAAATTGTGCCGGTCTCCCTGCGGCCCCCGGCCGAGCAGATCCGCTCCGGTGCGCACCGCACCCAGCCGCATCCGCGGGCAGAGCGCCGCTTGAGCCGTGTCTGCCATATGGGTGATGCCCGGACGCAGCCCCTCCCGTTCAATGGCCGTGATCACCTTCTGAAAATCCTTGATCTGTTGTTCCTGAACCTTTTTCTGGGGTTTCGCGTCCGAGGGCAAAATCGTGAACACCCCCGCCAGCTCCACATTTTCAAGATGCTTGATGGTCTGGGCCGCCTTTGCCGCCTCCTGCGGCTCAAACCCAAACCGGCCCATGCCGAAATCGAAACAGAGCTGTACCCGGGCCCTGGTACGGAGTTTGCGGCTCAAAGAGCTGTAGAGCACGGCGCTGTCGTTGGAGCCGACGGCGCCGATAATATCATGCTGCAAAATGGTGGCGATATCCTCCTCATTGGCATAGGGGGTCAGGAGCATCACATCCACCCCTCGGACGGCCTCGACGACCCGGACGGCTTCGTCCAGCCGGGAGACCGCCATCAGCCGCACTCCCTCCCCGGCGAGGATCTGCGCGACTGCCACATCCCCCAAGCCGTATGCGTTGGCTTCGAGCAACGGGATCAGCGGCGTCCCGCCCGCCTGTTTATGCAGTATCCGGTAGTTGGCCAAAATGCGATCGGTCTGTACCAGTAAATTCATAGCGGCTCCTCATTTCCCGTGTCAGAATTCGGCGGAATCCGATCTTATGGGACCTTTTCCACCCCATAATATAACTATACCGCCTTTTTTCCGCCTCGTCAATCGCCGGCCGCGATTATTCCTTCTCCCAGGCTTGAAGGCAGGCCGGAAGCTCCGCTAAAGCGGAAATGGAGGCGTCGGCCTGCGGGCCGGCAGCGCCGGCGTGATGCACCAGCACGGTTTTCATACCGGCCCGTCTCCCTCCCTCGATATCGGCGATCGGATTGTCCCCGATCATCACGCAGGTATCGGGACGGTGCAGACGTCCGGCCGCCGCCAGCGCCCGCTGAAATATAATCGGATGGGGCTTTTCATAACCCAGGCGGGCGGAAACCACCATCTCCTGAAAAAAGGAGGCCAGTCCGAGGCAGGCCATCATCTCCGGCAACTCCGGATAATTGTTCGATACCAGAATGTTTCGATAGTGGTGCGTCACCGTCCATCTCAACACCGACCGTGTATCGGGATAGAGATGATAGCGTTGACGGTCGAGTATCCGCGCCCGAAGCAAAGGACAGACCGCTTCTGCCTGGGCGGGGGTAAGGCCCAAACGGAGGCCGACAGCGATGATCCGCCTGTACAGCATTGTCCACCAACGGTCATTCACGTCCTCGGGATAGGCGGCCTCCGGTGTATGCCAGGGGAACCCCACTCTCATATGGGGTCGTACCTCCTCGAGGCAAATCAGATCCGTCCCCGCCGCCTCATTGACCGCTTCGCACATCGCTTCACTCCAAAGATGGGGGCTATAGGCCAGTGTTCCATCAAAATCCCAAAACAAAACATAGGGGGGCTCGGCATGCCCCCTCTGATCAATCCGCAAGTTCCTCCCCCTCCTTCTCATACTCCCGCCGGACCTCAGCTTGTCCGGCATCCTTCATCCCCTGTGCGAACCCCTCCCGTCCTAACAGAATCCTCATCTCCTCAGTCAAACCGGCGTAAACGCAGGCATAAGCGTTTGGCATCTCGCATAAGTGAACAGAGAAAAGGAAAAAGGGAGTAGAAAAGGGGGGAGGACATAAAAGGCACCCATGGAATCGGAAAAAAGAGAACCCCCAACCGGTCATAAAAACCGATTGGGGG
>CABUKB010000002.1 GCA_902492045.1 uncultured Oscillospiraceae bacterium
AGCCACCGCAAGGACAATGAAGAATTCTATGCTTCTCACAAGTTCTTCTCTTTCGCTGACTTTGCCGCTCAGCTTGCCCTCCGGCAGCGTCAATACAACAATTTCCCCATCCGTCCTCTCAACTGGCGCTCTCCTAAACAGGTCTTATTCTCTTTCCCCAATTTTGTAACACATCATTGACTAACCGACAGAATCCATCTAAGACAATAGAAATTTACCACGGTCATATTGGTTTCCTGTGCTTGAATTCGCTTTTGCGTTTTTCCACAGCTTCTCTGCGAAAAGCGGCGGGAGGAGTTCCGGTCATTTCCGTAAATATGCGCGTAAAATGTTCCGCCGTTGAAAAACCGCACTGAATGGCAATGTCCTTGATGGGGATCTCAGTAAAACGCAACAGTTTCTGCGCGGTTTCGATTCGATATTGGCGCAGATATTCAACGGCCGTCATACCGAGCTGTTCCCGGAACAGGCGGCTCAATGTGGTGCGGTTGGTACCACTGTCTGCAACGATATCCGGATAGATAATCCTATCCATATAATGGGTTTCAATGTAAAAAATCGCTCGTTTGACAATAGGATTTGTCACCACTTTTGCCGGATGCCCCACCGCCAGTTTTCCCATGAGTTTGAGTTGATAATGCGTCTCCAGCACCATGAGCAGGTTCATGAATCCGGCCCTTGCACGGCAGCTCCAATACACATCGGGCTGTTCGGTCAACTGCAGTTCCATCTCGTCGAAGGCTTCCAGGATGCGCGGCAAATACCGCTCCAATATCGGAAGGCACAGACTTCCCCGGACAAAAGGGGCCAACATAAACATGTCGTGAACACTGGCGATATCTTGATACTGTTCGTTGCGCAGCAGATCAAACGTCATATTGATATTGAGAAACTGCGGGTTAAAGTAAACCGCCATGGCCCGCAGTTTGCTTTTTCGAACCAGTATAGGGGATTCCTGCTCATTGAAGGTAACAAAACTTGGCGCGACAGCCGTTACCTCTCCTTTTTGCGTATGCAACACCACCACGCCTTCAAGCACAAGCAAGAGCAGAAACCCTTTGCCCTGTGTGTCCATCTTTTCGCAGCTTTCAAAACGGACACACCGTACCTGGGCTTTTTGGCCGGCGTTTTGGTGCCCCACGGTATGGATCTCCAACTTCTTCATCCCCTTCTATCCATTAAGTATATAAGGAGAACGGAAAAGTTTCAAGATCCCTTGCCATGATGTGAATGTTTTTTACTGTGCGCTGCTTTTCACAATACCGACCGATACCGTTTTCCCAAGGTGAAAGGAATAAAGCAGGCAATCTGAAACCGGAAGCTCAAAGGTGAGGGAGAAGGCCTCCGCGTAGAGATGGAGTTGACCGGCATACCGGCGGATCAATTCCTGGCTGTCTCCAACACGGTCGGTTTTGTAATCCACAATCACAAGGGAACCGTTTTCCTCAAAAATACAATCGGCGATTCCCTGTATCGTGATGTAGTCCCGCCATCCGTCGGCCGGAGCAGTCAAATCGGGGAAAAAATGGCCGGCGGGTTGTTCCATGGTGAAGGCCAGTTCACGCATACAGCGTGGGGAACGCCGGATCCGTTCATAGAGAGGGCTTGCAAAGAAACGGCGCAGCTTGTCAAAATCCAGGCTTTCCCCCTGCTGGCTGGTCAGAAACCCTCGGGAAACCAGGCGCTGTGCTTCCGCCTGTGCATCGGCTGCGGCCAGGTCGTACTGCGCATATTGCATAAACATGTGAAGAGCTGTGCCTCGCTCCGCCGGGGTCAGACCGCTCTTCCCCAGAAAAGCCGGTCGTTTGTTAGCGACGGTTTCCCGTTTGAAGACACGGTGAGCAATATCGGAGGCGGCGATCTTTGCCGGCAGGGAGGAAAGCGCCGCATAAGGATAGCGGTAGGCGATCCGATCCCGTATATGGGCGGCCAAACGCGGGTCGGCGTCCGCAAGAGCTTCCGTCTGCCGGATCTCGTCCTCCGGCTGAGGGACAGGCAGACAGTGGATATGCCACGCGGTCTGGCATGGCAATAACGGCAAAGCCTCCGTTCCGGCCATTTGACGAAGCGCGGAGGCGGACGGATGCCGCAGTGCTGCTGAGAGAACCCAATCTCCCAGCCCTCCCGCATCCAATACGGCATACGCCGGCAAAGCCTCCTCTTTACTTAGTCCGGAAGCGAGTGCCGCCAGTCGGGCGTGCGGATTTTTGACAGATATCGTGAGGATCAACTTTTCTCTGGCCCTGGTCATGGCCACATACAGAATCCGCAGTTCTTCTGCCCGTTCGCTGCGGCGGATGGATAAAGAGGCTGCCTGCCGGGGGAGTGTATCGAAACGATTATAGGTATTGGGATCACGGCGGGACATTCCGACCCCCAGCGTGGGATGGAGAAGCAGATCCTCCCGCGTGGAAGCCGAATTAAAAGCATGCCCAAGCCCGGCCAGGAAAACCACAGGATATTCAAGTCCCTTGCTGTGATGGATGCTGAGTATTTGCACGGCATCCGTGTGTCCAGACAAAACAGCGGGAGGGAGGTCCATCTGTTGTTCTTCCATCCGGTCTAGATAACGGATGAAGGCGGCAAGGCCCCGAAACCCGTTTTCCTCAAAACGCCGGGCGTGTTCCTCTAAGAGGCGGAGATTGGCCAACTTCTGCTCCCCCCCACGGCGTACACGCATGACGGCGGGCAGAGCGGTCTCATCATATAGGCGGGTGAGAAGACGGTCTACGGGCAGGGTGGAAGCGAGAGTGCGGTACAGCGTCATCCGGCGTAGGAATTCGCGGCATCGGTCCGGCAAATCCCCCTCCTTGCCGCCACTGATCCGTCCGGCCATGCGGTTCACCGCCGTAAAAAGGCAACTGTGAGGTTCCAGAAGCCGTATGGCCGCCAAATCATCGGGGGTAAAGCCATACAGTGGGGACAGCAGCACCGCCAGGAGGGGAATATCCAGAAGCGGATTGTCGATCACCCGGAGCATGGACAGAGCCAGGGAAATCTCCGGGGTTGCGAAAAGACCACGGTCTCCGGCCGCCGTCACCGGTATACCGGCCTTGGTCAGCGCGGTGGCATAGGTGTCGGAACGCCCCTTTTTACTTCGCAGAAGAATGCAGAAATCTCCGTATCGGGCGGGGCGGGGCACCCCATTTTCCGTGACCTGCAGATGTCCCTTCAGTTCTGCAATTCGCCGAGCGATCCAACGGGCTTCTCCCATATCGCGGTTGTCCGAAGGATCATCGCCGGTGTCGGCGTCCAAAAGACAAATCTCGGTCTCGTACCCCGTCCCAGCAGGATAGAAGGCGCAGGGAACCAACGCCTCCCGATCCCCATAGGCGATGCCGCAGGAGTCTTTGGACATCAGTTGACGGAACAAAAAGTTCACACTGTCCGTCACCTCCGGCCGGCTTCGGAAATTGTGCCCCAAAGTGATGGTGGCCGGGTAATCTTGGCCGTTGAAATCCGGCCAGGTTTCGCGTTTTTGGAGAAAAAGCTCGGGCATGGCCTGGCGAAAACCATATATACTCTGTTTAACATCGCCCACAAAAAAAAGATTGCTTCCCTTGCGGGACATGGCGTAGAATATAGCATCTTGGGCGGCGTTGGTGTCTTGATATTCATCTACCAGGATTTCGTCGAACCGTCCGGACAGTTCTTGGGCGAGCGGGGAGGGGAGGAGCAAACCGTCATCCCCCCGGACAGTGAGAAGGCGGAGGGCACCGTGTTCAAGATCATAAAAATCCAGTATTTTGCGGGCCGTTTTCTTTTCTTCATAACGGGAGGCAAAGCGGCGGACCAGGTCGAATAAAGCCGTGGTGTAACGGCGCAGGACTGCCAAATCCTCCAGGCATTGCGCCTCGTTTCCCCCCAGCAGGCCGGGCAAAGGCCGAACCAGGCTTTTCACTTTGCTGCGGAGATCTTTTATCCGTTCCTTGGCTGCTACGTCTGCACAAGTGCGCACCGGTTTGAGCGGCGCCAGCGCGATTTTCGACAAATCGCTTGGGATTTGGTCCCACACACAGCCTGGAGACCGGATGCGCCCCAGCGCATCGTCAATCGCCTGCCGGTCCGCCTCCAGCGCCGGCCGGTATTTGTCCGCCAGAACCCCGTCACTGTCTGTCTGCTGCCATGCCAGAACGGTTAAATGCCGCGCATGGCGGAGAACCGTCTCGATGTGATGAAGAACAATGTCAGCCCAAACCGTATCGGAAAGAGAACCGTCCGTGTCGTATGCTTTCTCTTTTTCATGGAGCCAACCTTCGGGATCGGGATGGGATTGAATAAAATCGTATATTTTTTCAACGTCTTCCGCTAAACGACGGTCACTTTTGCCGTTATTGAGCATGTCAGCCAGTTCCAGAAAACCGGGCTCTTCCCGCCCATAGGCTTCCTCGAGGATTTCACCTACCGCCTCTTCCCTCAAAAGACGGGTTTCCGCCTCTTCTGAGACGCGGAATTGGGGAGATATGCCGAGTAGATGGAAATTTTCACGAAGGAGATTGCTGCAAAAGCTGTCCACCGTGCTGATTGCCGCATAGGGCAGCAGCGTTTGCTGATGCCGCAGACGCCGGTTTCCCGGATGTTCGGCGATCAGACGGGCGATTTCAGAAGCGATGCGCTGTCTCATCTCGGCCGCCGCCGCTTTCGTAAAAGTGACCACTAGCAGCCGGTCGAGGCTGGTGGGGGTTTCTTCACAGGTAATTTTATGGAGAATGCGCTCAACCAGCACGGCGGTCTTGCCGGATCCGGCCGCGGCTGATATCAGCAGAGGGCCGCCGGGTGCCTCGATACATTGCCTTTGTTCGGTTGTCCACTGCCTTTTCGCCATATGGACCGCCCCCTCAATCCCATATAAAGTCTCCGGCTAAACCTTCGTCGGTCCAGGTGCCGAGAACTTCCCGAAATTCATGGTCTCGATAGATCCGCCAAAACACATCCATATTGGGAGACAACGGCCCTTTCTCAAAAGTAGCCGTATCCGCCCAGAACACGCGTCCTTCGCGTGTTTTCTCGAGCAATTCTCCACTGAATGATTTCGTCCGGTAGAGAAAAAGCAGCCATCTAGCCCCTGTATTCGGATGAATCCAATTGGCCAGTCCCACCATCTGAGGATGGCTGACCAACAGCCCGGTTTCCTCCTTCACTTCCCGGATGACGGAGCAAACCACGCTTTCATTCTCTTTCACCTTGCCTCCCGGCAGCGTGAGGCCGGCAAACGGAGACGCAACCTTGTCCAATACCACCATTCGCTGGCTTTTGGGATCTTCGATCAGGCACATGTTATATAAGCGCACGTCTGCCATTTTACGTTTCCTCCGTTGGCGGGGATTCTTTTTCCAATTCCTGCAGGATTTGGGCCGTATCCCGCCTGACAATCAAGCGGACAGGGTCATCCGGCTCGTGCCCGCAGACGGCGCGGTAATCGCAGTATTCGCAGCCGTCGACCGCGCCACCGGCCGGCAGGGCCGCTATATCTCCCCGGCGAAGCGTTTCGGCCATGGAGGTGAGGAGTTTTTGAATCTTGATTTTCAGCAGACCGAACTGACGGAGGGAAGCAATGCTCGAGCCTTTTGCCGGACGGCCGGTCTTGGGGTCCAGCCGGGCGGGAATGAACAGTCCAGCCGCATCGGTTTCCATGGCCTGAATGATCTCAGGGTCGTCAAGAATCAAGCCGTTCATCTTCATGGTCAAAAGCTGCTCTCGTTCGAGTGACGGGGGATCTGCGTCACGGGACAGGCGGACCACCGGCAGTTTCGCCGGCAGGTACAGAACCCCGGCCGGCCGTATGACATGGCCATATCGGCCGTCTCCGTTCTGCCAGAGAGAAAGCAGATAGATCAGCATTTGAAGGTTGAGGCCTTCGAGCACTTCGGAAAGCCGGAATTCTCGCTGACCCGTCTTATAATCGACAACCCGTACATAATCGGCCTCTCCCGTGCGGTAGAGATCCACCCGGTCTACGGTTCCCCGGATCTGCACCTGTGTGCCGTCCGCCAGCGTCAGGGTCAGGGATGGGACCCCCTGACCGTTTTCATCCGTATCTCCGATGGGAAGCTCGTAATCTACCGGCACAAAGCGGCTTTGCTCCAGTTCACGTACCACTCTCCACATCAGATTGGAACAGGTTCGGGTCAGCTGCTCTAGCAAGTGGTTTAGACGTTTTGTTTTATTGTCCCGTCCACCCATATACGTTTGGACATATCCCTCCACGACCGCCGCTGTATCGGCATTGATCCGGGGTCGGTCAACGGCCGAAAAACCATCGCGTGCGTAAGAGGGGAGAAGCTGTTCCATAACATAGTGAGCGAGGGTACCGGCCTCGGCAGCGTTTAAATCGGCGGGCTGCCGCCTTTTGGTGTGCAAACCATACCGGCAAAAATACGCGAAACGGCAACGGTGGTAGGATTCCACTTGACTGGGGGAAAGCCGCATATGTCCGCCGAAAAAAGTGCGGGCCGCCGCCGGATCTCGAAAGGAGTGGGGTTGGGCCGCCGACGCCCGCTGCATGGCCTGCAGCCGCCGTTGATAGGAAGGCTGGGAGGCGAAGACCTGTCGGAATGCTGCGCCGGAAGGGGAGTTTTCACCCCATTTTGAAGCCAGCCGGTCAAAAGCGTCGGCTTCGGACTCCACATCCCATCCTTCCGGATCCTCGGGAACCAGAAGAGAACAGCCGGGTAAAATCCTGCGCACGGTTTCCACCAAACTGGAAGGAGTAAGGGATTCTCCCTTTACAGATGTGGCATAGGTTACAAACAAGCGGTGGGATGGAGCCGCAAGGGCCGTATAGGCATAAAAAAGTTCCTCTGCTGTCTGCCATTCTGAGGTGTCAGCCATGGGAAGGCCCAATTCCATCAGGCGCCGGCGTTCCGCATCGCCCAAAACGCCCCCGGAGACCGGATATGCCGGAAAAATCCCTTCGTTTGCTCCTAGAATCAGGACGGTCTTGGGAGAAGAGAAACGGATCCGGTCGGCGGCACCGATTTGAACAGCGTCGAGAGACTGCGGAATGCTGCCGAGATCCTCCATTTTGGCCATTAAGTGGAATAAATCCGCAAACCGGGCGGGGGGAAGAACGGTGTCTCTCAAAACAAAGGCGAATTTATCCAAAAGCTCCATCGTCATATCCCAGAGCCGGGACTGCCTCTCGGCGAGTGCATGTTCTCCGGCCTGATCCAAACGGGCAACCTGAAAACGAACCATGCGGGCGGTGTGAGCTGCTTCCAGATAATCGTATAGGGCCAATGCAAAATCGTGTCCGCTCAGGGGTTGGGATAAGCGGCGATGCAGGGCCTCCAAAGGCCGGATGATCCGGCGTCTCAAGCGGTTGAGATGATCCAGGCGTTTTTCAGAATCGGGCGACATTTCCCGGGAAAGCCCGTCTGGATTCCATGGCCAGTCCTGCCTCCATTGAGAGCCCCGAATTCTCCACTGATAAACATAATTCTCCAGCAGAGAAATGGATCGGGGGGAAAACCCAGACAGACCGGTTTTAAGCAGCCGGAAAACGTCCTCGCTGTTCCAACCACCGGTCACACACCGCAGAGCCGCCCCCAGCAGCACGATGATCGGGTCGGTTAAAATCGAGTCGCGCCGGTCGATGGAGCAGGGGAGATCCTCCTGTTCAAAAGCGGCCTCCAACAAGCCTTGATAGTCGTCGAGATTTCGGACCACCACCGTGAAATCCCGGCAGCGTCCTCCCTCCTCGCGCAGAATCCGGCGGACTGTTCGCGCGGCAAAACGGCATTCCGTTTCCCGATTGGGACAAGGAACAACCGCCACTGCGGGTGCCTCCTCCTGGAAAACCGCCGGCGCCGGTAAAAAGGCGTTTTCCTCTAAAAACCGCAACGCAGGATCGGCGGCCCGGTGGTTTTCTCGCAGCAGACGGGCTTTCGCCACCGGGACATGATGTTCGCGGGCCAAGTCCCGTAAGCGGGCTGCCGTACGAATAGCCGGGGCAAACCGGCCAAACTCCTGTGCCTCCTCTGCGTTATCGGTAAGGGTGTCGGTACACAGGGACACGACCGTTTTTTTCGACCGGCTGATGAGTGTGCCCAGTATTTGCATTTCCTGATAAGTAAACCCCTTAAACCCATCGACGTATAAGCAGACTCCGTCAAATAGATGGCTTTCCAGTATGCGGTGCGAAAGCACGGTCAGATCATCCAATGGATCAATCTGTTCGGTTTGGGATATCAACGCTTCATAGGCGCCGTATATCAGGCCCAATTCGTGCATTTTCCGCTTTAGGGTTCCTTCTTCGAGAGATTCAGACGTCTTCGATAGTTGGTCGGGGGAAAGCCCGCACTGTTTACACTCAGAAAGAAAAGCCAGAACAGCCTGCATATAGTCCGGGTCGGCGGCGTGACGCCGGTAAAGGGTCAAATGATCCGTGACCTCGCGTATGGCTTGGCTGACCAGCAGTACCCGCGCGCCGTCATCCATACGCTTTCCGGCCACGCCTCCCAGTTCCCGAAATACCGTCTGTGCCAGACGGGTAAAGCTCAACACCTGTACACGAGAGGCACGCCGTGGTCCAAGCCGGCGAAGCAGCGTTTTTTCACTTTCAAAGGAAAACTGCTCCGGAACCAGGAGAAACAGGGGAGGGGCGGATTCCTGTTCCGCCAGATGGGTGAGCTCATGGAAGACGGTATCGGTCTTTCCTGTACCCGCGCCGCCAATCAGCAGTTCCAGCATACCAGCACCCTCCTTGTCCGCATAAATCCACTTCCGACAGTATACACTATTTTTCGCGAAAAAGAAACGGCGTGTTTTGGAAAACGGTCCGGAGAATTTGCAGATACGCCATAGTCCTGTCATGAATTGTTCATGAGCGTGTGGCATACTATCCATACCGAGATAAAAGGAAAGGGATGGACGGGCATGAAACGCCTATACTTGGTGACAGGAGCATACGGACATGTAGGCCATACCATTGTGGATCAGCTCCTTGCACGGGGAGAAGAGGTGCGTGGCCTCGCCCTGCCAAGCGACAGCATTCCCGCGCCGGTTCGCCGGGGACTCGAAATTTATCAGGGAGATGTATGCGACCCCCATTCGCTGGAGGATTTTTTTCGGGTGGATGAAGACTGCGATAGAGTGGTCATTCATACCGCCGGCATTGTCTCCATTGCATCCAAATTTAACCAAAAAGTTTTTGATGTCAATGTAATTGGTACGAAAAACATCGTGGATATGTGCCGAAAAACCGGTGTCAAGCGTTTGGTTCACGTCAGTTCGGTCCATGCGATCCCGGAAAAGGCAAAGGGGGAAATCATAACCGAGGTCTCCAGGTTTGATTACCGTAAAGTCGAGGGGCTGTATGCGCAAACCAAAGCCAAAGCGACCCAGATCGTTCTCAATGCCGCCGCGCGGGGACTGGATGCCGTGGTCGTTCACCCGTCCGGCATCCTGGGTCCAGGGGATTACGGGCACGGACATCTCACCCAGCTCGTGTCGGATTATCTCAACGGACGCTTAACCGCCTGTGTGAAAGGCGGTTACGATTTCGTGGATGTCCGGGATGTGGCGGCAGGTATCCTGGCCGCTGTTGACAAGGGGAGAAAGGGAGAGTGCTATATCCTCTCAAATCGTTTTTACCGTGTGCAGGAATTGCTGGATTTGCTGCATGAGGTGTCTGGGCGCAGAAAAATCAAGACGGTCTTGCCACTGTGGTTCGCCAAAGGAACGGCTCCTTTTGCGGAAATATACTATAAAATACTCAAACAGCCCCCGTTGTTTACCCGGTATTCTCTTTACACATTGACGGGTAACGGGTATTTCAGCCATGAAAAGGCGGACCGGGAGCTGGGGTATACGACAAGGGATATGCGGGAGACCCTGCGGGATACCGCCGCTTTTCTCATTTCGCAGGGGAGAATCCGGCATCCCGGCCGTTTGTCCGTCCACCCAGGGTGATAGGAAGCCGCTATACCAGATAGGCAATCGAAAAGAGGGAAGCCGAAGGCCTCCCTCTTTTCGATTAAACGATTCAGCTGTTTTTCATGATGATGCTTTCCATGATATTGGCCACATGTTCGCAGGCGTCGCAGCATTTCTCCATTCGGTCAAACAGATCTCGCCAAACCATGAGTTCAATCGGTTCATGACAAGTGGTGTACAGGCGCCGGACTGCTCGGGTATACAGGGCGTCGCCCGTTTCCTCCAAGCGGTTTACCTCGACGATATTTTCATTGATCGAACTCGACTTTCGGAAATTGTGAAACTCTTTCATCGCGTCTTCCAAGGCGTTGCAACACTGCAGAAGAATGGCGGTGAATTCGGAGGCTTCTTCCCGGATGGAGAGGACATTATACATATATACCCGCATCAGGACATCTTCAATGGCGTCGGTTACGTTGTCGATCTCCTGGCTTAGGAGAATAATATCCTCCCGTTCGATTGGAGTGATAAAAGCGCGGGACAGTTCTTTCATCATATTGTGTTTAAGAATATCCGCCCCATGCTCCACGGCGTGAATGTCTTTGAGCTTGGTCTGAAGGGAATCCGGATCGAAATGAGCGAGTGTATCTTCGAGCATATATGCGGCGTTACAGGCGTATCCCACCCCTTTGACAAACATATCGAAGTAATCGTAATCCCGTTTCCTGCCCATTTGTTTCACCCGGTCCTTTCTTGAAATAAATGACATTATTTTTATATTCTTCTACATAGTATCGTCTGCACCCGCCAGCGTTTCGGCCATATGGTTAAAAGATCATGACGAACAGACGCGCCATTAAAAACCCGATCAGGCCGCATCCCGGAAAGGTAAGGACCCAAGTCATCGCCATATCTTTGACAACGGACCATTTGACAGAGGATAACCGTTTGGCTGCGCCGACCCCCATGATCGCGGTGGTCTTGGTGTGGGTGGTACTGACAGGCAGAGCGGTCAAAGTGGAAAGCAGCAGGCATCCGGCCGCCGCAGCATCGGCGGCGAATCCCTGATAGGTTTCCAGCTTTACCATATCCATCCCCACGGCCTTGATGATCCGATACCCGCCGATGGAGGTGCCGACGCCCATGACAAGAGAGCAAAGAATCATCAGCCAGACCGGGATCTGAAACACTTCCACTTCTCCACCGCCGCTTGAATACAAAATGCCGAGCATGAACACGCCCATAAATTTCTGACCGTCCTGCGCGCCGTGCATAAAGGCCATGGCGGCACCGCCGCAAATCTGTGCCCCCCGGAAAAAACGAGTGGTTTTCCGCCGTTCCATTCCTCCGCAGATCAGAGCCGTGAGTTTGGCCACCAGCCATCCCGAGCCGAAGCCGAGCATGGTGGAAAGAAGCAGACCCCAAATAACATTAAGCCATTCGCCGCCGTTGATACCCGCAGCGCCGCCCATGGCGATTGCGGCGCCCGAGAGCCCGGCGATAAGGGCGTGGCTTTCGCTTGTGGGAATGCCGAAATACCAAGCCGCCACCGCCCACAGGACAATGGCGAAAAGAGCGGCGCACAGGGCCACCAGGGCCTGATGGGAATCGTGCCCGAAATCCACCATATTGTAGATGGTTATGGCTACCGCGGGCGCGATCATCGTCATGACGAAAACGCCTAAAAAGTTGAAAACCGCCGCCATGAGGATGGCCGCCCGGGGTCCCATGGCCCGGGTTGAAACACAGGTGGCGATCGCGTTCGGCGCGTCCGTCCAGCCGTTGACAAAGATAACCCCCAGGGTTAAAATGACGGTGACCGCCAGAACGGGGTTGGAAAACAGCTGGGATACAAACTGTTCCAAGGTGATGGGCATGCCGCTTCCCCTTTCCTTCTTATTCCATCCTTATTATATCGGGAATTGGGCCGGCTGAAAAGCCCCAAGTTTATTATAATTCTAAAATAGTGAATTTTATTTGCAAAAACAACAATTTGCGACACTTTTTGTGAAAGATGCAGGGAGGAGGGGAAGTTCCTTGAAAAAGGCAGGACGATTCCTGCGTCACTTGTGTTTTCTGATCCCGGCTGCTGTGGCTGTGATCCTTGGTCTTTGGCTGCCGCATGTCCCGGAAATCACGGAAAATCTGTTTGCGCAGGGGATTTTTCGTATCGTATCGGTTCCGGTCGGGTTTTTAGTTTCCTGCCTTCCATTTTCACTGACAGAGGTGCTGGCTGTACTCGCGCTGCCTGCCCTGATCCTCCTCCTCGTCTGTTGGATCCGCCGTCTGCGCCGCTCTTCAAATCGAAGGCGCTCTCTGCTGCGGGCGGGCAAAGGAACCGGATGGGTGCTGTCCATCGTTTTTTTGCTTTATATGCTGCTGCATGGCCTGAATTTTTACCGACTGCCGGTCAGCACCCTCATGGGACTGGAACCGGTGGATTTTTCGGCCGGGCAGCTTCGAGATGTCTGCATCGTCCTTGCAGAACAAGCGTCGATGGAACGAGCCTCTTTGACGGAAGACGAGAGCGGCTGTGTCCGTCTGTCGCAGGCGATGGGCGAAACGTTGCGGCTGGCGGACAATGGGTTTCGAAATTTGCAGGATACCTATTCTTTTTTGTTTGGAAGTGTCTATCGCGCGAAACCGGTACAGCTATCCCACTGGTGGAGTTATACGGGGATTACAGGGATGTATTTTCCCATGCTGGCTGAAGCCAATGTGAATATTGATGTTCCGGACAGCAGTATTCCCGCTACGGCGGCGCACGAACTGGCGCATACCAGGGGATTCGCCCGAGAGGATGAATGTAATTTTCTGGCTTATTTAACCTGCATAAACAGCGACTCTGCGGATTACCGCTACTCCGGACTTCTGATGGCGTATATTTACTGTTCCAATGCCCTGTACGATTATGACACGGAACTTTGGGGAGAAACGCGGGCGGCTTGTTCCGATGGTGTCCGGCGGGATTTGGAGGAACGGAACCGGTATTGGGAGACTTTTGAAGGGAAAGTTCAAGAAATTTCCAGCAATGTCAACAATCACTTCTTACAGTCGCAGGGACAGGAAAGCGGCGTGTTCAGTTATAATGAAGTGGTATCCTTGATCGTATCCTATTCCATTCAACAGGGGTTGATATAGAGAAAACGGCTGTTTACACCAACCGTTGACCGGTTTTTTATCCGTTCCGTTCTGAAAAAATGTCGCGGGCCTGCCAAAAAGATACGGCATAACAAAAGGCGCATCCCGGTAGGATGCGCCTTTTGTTATGCCGTAAATCCGAAGGCCGCCGGGCGAAAACTTCCTCTGTCAAATCCATCGGACGGGCATAGACTGTACTGTATAAATCTTCATCTGCAAACTTGTCCGGAATTTTTTGTGCAACGCGATTAAATCGTTACCGCTTTGCTCACAATAATGACAGGTTCGTAAATAGCCGGTATTTTGGAAAGGAAGGACCGAGAATGAACGTCCGCCGAGGAGATATTTATTACGCCGATTTAAGCCCGGTGGTGGGCTCGGAACAGGGGGGCATCCGCCCGGTACTCATTGTGCAGAACGATGTGGGAAACCGTTTTAGCCCTACGGTCATCGCCGCGGCCATCACCAGCCAGAAAGACAAGGCTCGTTTGCCCACCCATATCCAGGTGGATTCGGTCGGAAGCGGCCTGGCCAAAGACTCCATCGTGCTGCTCGAACAGATCCGCACGATTGACAAAAGACGCCTTAAAGAACATATGGGCCGATTGGATGATTTTTCGATGAAACGCGTCAATCAGGCCCTACAGGTGAGTTTCGGCTTATCCGCGGATACAGGCCGGGATATCCGCAGGGAAAATCAGGCAACCTGAATACGGGCGGCATCTGTATAAATGCCGCCCGTTTCCGTATACTAAAACGGCGGAAACCCCATGGACAGGCAATAAACCCGAAAGGGAATCGACAGGGAAAGGACGATTGGAATGGCGAACCTGACTTCCAAGGAACTGAGCGCGCTCGAAGATGAACTCGGCGCCGAACAATTATTGATAAAAAAATACAAAACCTATGCCATGCTCTCCACCGATCCGCAGATCAAAACCCAATGTGAACAAATCGCCGGCCGCCATCAAAATCATTTTGACCGGCTGCTGAGTTTTCTGAATTAGGAGGGAACCGCATGAATGCAAATGTGAATATACCCATGCAAGATAAGGAGATGCTCCACGACTCCCTGAGTTCCCAAAAAGAGATCACCAGCGTTTACAACACCTTTTCTAATGAATGTGTTTCGACCGCCCTCAGAAATGAAATGCTGAATATTCTTCATGACGAGCACAGCATTCAGGCCGATATTTTTAATGAAATGCAAAAACGCGGCTGGTATCCGACAGAACCGGCTGAAGAACAGAAAATTCAAAACGCGAAACAGAAATTCACGAGTCAAAACGCCCAGAACGGATAACAGACTCCATGTAAGGTCTCCAACTGCCGGGGCAGCCCTCCGGAAGCGGGAGACCTTTTTTATTCTCCATTCGACGCTTTTTTTAACCATCGGCCGGTATACTGAATTGGTAGAAACCTGAGACGCCTTATCTTCTTGATTCAGAGTGCTCGGAAATTGTATAGTATAAATAACTATAGCCAAATTAAGTTGTCAATATTTTCAGAATATTCACAAATTCGCTTGAATTTTAACATGAGGCTTGCTAATATAAAAATAGGGATTTTCTGCCAGTGGCGGAAAGGATGTGCAACATGGAACGAGCCTTGTTTTCAACTATGGATCATGACGGCGGTCCCCTCCGTCTGGCAGGAAATATGCGGGCGTATGAATGGTTAGGCTGTCATTTTGCAGGGGATGAAGGATATGTTTTCCGCGTTTGGGCGCCGAACGCAAAACGGGTGACCTTAGCGGGAGAATTCAACAATTGGGATCCGGAAGATCAGCCCATGGTCCTTCTCGGGGATACCGGTATTTGGGAATGCGTCACGCAGAAGGTTCGCGAATACGACGCCTATAAGTATTATATAGAAACGCCGGACGGGCGGGGCGTGATGAAATCGGATCCTTACGCTTTTCACTTTGAGACCAGACCGTCGAATGCCTCAAAGGTGTATCCTCTCGAGGGATACGAATGGCAGGATGGGGAATGGCAGCAAAAAAAGGAGAAACAATCGGTTTACGACTGCCCGGTCAATATCTATGAGGTCCATTTGGGCTCCTGGAGGCAGTATCCCGACGGGGCCCCATTTTCCTATGATAAGCTGGGGGACGAACTCATTCCCTATGTACGGGACATGGGATATACCCATTTGGAACTGATGCCGGTTATGGAACATCCATACGACGGTTCCTGGGGCTATCAGGTGACGGGATATTATGCCCCCACTTCCCGCTACGGTACACCCAAGGATTTTATGCGGTTTATCGACCGATGCCACGAAGCGGGCATTGGCGTAATTGTCGACTGGGTGCCCGCCCATTTTCCGAAAGATGAATGCGGTCTCTATCGGTTTGACGGAACCCCGTGTTACGAATATGCGGATTCCCGTAAAGGGGAACACAAGGAATGGGGGACCTGCGTCTTCGATTACGGACGCCCGGAGGTCCAGGCGTTCCTGATTTCAAACGCGCTGTTCTGGTTGGACAAGTATCATGTAGACGGTATCCGGGTGGATGCCGTCGCCTCCATGCTCTATCTCGATTACAACCGGCGGGAAGGAGAATGGGTTCCGAATCAATACGGCGGCAAGGAAAACCTGGAGGCCGTCGAATTTTTGCGCCGGCTCAACGAGCAGGTGTTTGCCGCCTATCCCAAGACGATGATGATTGCCGAGGAGTCCACCTCCTGGCCGATGGTTTCAAAGCCGACCGGCGACGGGGGATTGGGCTTCAATTACAAATGGAACATGGGTTGGATGAACGACATGCTCCATTATGTGTCCCTGGATCCCTGGTTTCGGAAATTTAATCACGATAACCTGACGTTCTCCTTTTTTTACGCTTTTTCCGAGAACTTTGTTTTGCCGGTATCCCACGACGAGGTGGTACACGGTAAGAGCTCGCTGATACAGAAAATGCCGGGAAGCTACGAGGAGAAATTTGCAGGTATGCGGTCGTTCCTGGGTTATATGATGGCGCATCCCGGTAAGAAGCTGCTGTTTATGGGATGCGAATTCGGCCAATTCAAGGAATGGGACTATGAAAGCGGTTTGGATTGGCTTTTGTTGGATTACGAATCCCATCGGATGCTGCAGCATTTTGTGCGGTCGCTGAACCGGTTTTATCGGGAAAAGGCGGCGCTTTGGGACAACGATTTTTCCTGGGATGGATTTTCCTGGATTGCGCATGACGATTATGCGCAGAGTATCATTGTTTTTCGCCGTATCGACCATAAAGGCCGGGAATTGGCGGTTTTGTGCAATTTTACGCCTGTGGAACGAAAACCGTACCGTATCGGTGTACCGGTTTTCGGATCGTATGCAGAGGTGTTCAGCACCGACGCCTCTGAATTCGGGGGAACGGGAATCTGCAACGGAACCGTCGATGCGGAGCCGGAACCGATGCATGGGTTTGCCCAGTCGCTGAATTTGACGGTCCCCCCCTTGTCTGTCCTGTTCTTTGAATTGATAGAGGAAAAACCTTACCCCAAAATCCGGGAAAAAAAGGCGGATGGACCCTCCGGATCAAAGACGAAGGGGGCCGGGACGCCGAAAGCGAAATACCGGAAAAAAGCTGAAAAGAGTGGCTGACAGCCGCTTTTTCCTAAAGACCAGAAGCCAGGATCAAGGAGGTTTTATTCATGTTTCGCAAGCAGGAGTGTGTCGCTATGCTGCTCGCGGGGGGACAGGGAAGCCGTCTGTATGCGCTGACCCGGAACATCGCCAAACCGGCGGTTCCCTATGGAGGAAAATACCGGATCATTGATTTTCCCCTGTCCAACTGCATCAATTCGGGAATTGAAACGGTGGGGGTACTCACGCAATATCAGCCTTTGGAACTCAACGACTATATCGGCTCGGGACAACCCTGGGACCTCGACCGGATGGATGCCGGCGTTCATGTGTTGCCCCCTTATCAGCGCAACAAGGGGGCCGACTGGTATAAGGGCACGGCAAATGCCATTTATCAGAATATGGCGTTTATTGAACGGTATGATCCGGAATATGTCCTCGTGCTCTCGGGGGACCATATCTATAAAATGGATTATTCCAAAATGATCGCGGAACATCAGAAAAACAACGCTGATTGTACCATCGCGGTCATTGAAGTGGAAATGTCAGAGGCCAGCCGTTTCGGTATCCTGAACACCCGGGACGACGGCTCGATCTATGAGTTCGATGAAAAGCCCAAGGTGCCGAAAAGCAATCTGGCTTCCATGGGAATTTATGTTTTTAACTGGCGGAAACTGCGGGACTATCTGACGGAGGATGAGCGGGATCCGAATTCCCAAAACGATTTTGGAAAGAATGTGCTCCCTGCCATGCTGGCCGCCGGGGAGCGGATGTATGCTTACCGGTTTGAAGGGTATTGGAAGGATGTCGGCACCATCGACAGCCTGTGGGAAGCCAATATGGATCTGCTCAATCCCAAAGTGCCGCTGGATCTGTCCGATTCGGATTGGAAGATATATTCGCGCAATCCAGGGCTCCCGCCCCATTACATCGGAGATGCCGCTCAGGTGGAAAACAGCATGATCTCCGAAGGAAGCAACATTTTCGGCAAGGTGGACTTTTCCGTCTTATTCTCCGGCGTAACGGTGGAAGAGGGGGCGGAAATCCGCGATTCCATCATCATGCCGGGTTCCCGAATCTGCAGGGGCGCCGTTATACAATACGCGATTATAGCGGAAAATGCCGTGATCGGCGAGGGCGCGGTGGTCGGCGCGCGCCCAGAAACCGTGGAGAACCTAAAAGACTGGGGGGTCGCCGTGGTTGCCTCCGGGGTCCAAGTGGGCCCGGGGTGCGTCGTTCCCGCAAAAGCTATGATTGACAGTGACATCGGAAAGGCGGGGGATAACCGTGCGTAACAACAACGTGCTGGGGTTGCTTTTTTCCAATATGCATGACGAAGCCCTGCGGGAGCTCACCGGCATCCGGGCTTTGGGTTCCGTCCCTTTCGGAGGCCGGTACCGCCTGATTGATTTTCCCTTGTCCAATATGGTCAACGCCGGTATTTCCAAGGTCGGCGTGATTACCAAAAGCAATTACCAGTCTCTGATGGACCACATTGGCTCCGGCAAGTCCTGGGATTTATCCCGTAAGAACGAGGGACTGTATTTCTTGCCGCCTTTCGGCAACACCGATGAACTGTATCATGGACGGGTGGCCTCTCTCAACGGGATTATGCCTTTTTTGCGCAACTCCAAGGAAGAGTATGTGGTTTTGTCGGATTGCCACGTGGTGGGCAACATCGACTATGACCGGTTGGTCGAGGAACACATAGCCTCCGGCGCCGATGTGACCATCGCTTACAAAAAGGGAACGCCTCCTGTCGGTCTGGAAAATGTGTTGCTCTGGACGGCCTCGGACGGACGGGTGACCGATATGGTGATCCGCACCGGCGGCCCGGAAGAGAGCCGGTACGGAATCGGGCTGTATGTGATCGGAAAAGAGGAGCTTATGCGGGCGGTTGACACGGCGGTCAGCCGGCATTACAGCAGCTTTGAATGGGATATTCTCCTGCGCCATGTTGAGGATAAACGCCTTTACGGTTACTGTGTCAATGAATATGTTTCTGTTATTTCCTCCCTGGACCGGTATTTTCATGCCAATATGGCCCTGCTGGACCCGGATATCCGAAACGAGTTGTTTATCAGCAGCCGGCCGGTGTATACCAAGGTGCGGGACTGCGCGCCCGCCGTTTACGGTCTGCATGCGTCGGTTTCCCGTTCTCTCGTCGCGGATGGGGGGGATATACAGGGAACAGTCCGCAACTCCATCGTGTTCCGTGATGTGAAGGTGGATCGCGGCGCCGTTGTGGAGAATTGTATTTTGATGCAGGGGACACTTGTGTGTGCGGATTCCTCTCTGAATTGTGTCGTCACGGACAAAAATGTTGTCATTAAAGATGACCGCACCCTTCGTGGTTTTGACAGTTATCCGGTGTTTATCAGCAAAGGCTCGGTGGTATGATTCCACTGCGGAAAGCATCAAAGGAGGAATGCGCATGAAAGTCTTATATGCATCAAGCGAGGCCAAGCCATTTGCCGCGTCCGGCGGGCTGGCGGATGTAGCGGGCTCTCTGCCCAAGGCTCTGCGGGTGCGGCTGGTGGGCTGCCGGGTTGTCCTTCCACTGTATGAATCCGTCCCGCAGGAATTGCGGGACACGATGACCTTTTTGACCAGTTTTTCGGTTCCGGTGGCGTGGCGGCGCCAGTATTGCGGGGTGTTTGAGGCCAAGTATAACGGCGTGATCTATTACCTTCTGGACAACCAGTATTATTTTAAGCGGGCGGGACTTTACGGGCATTATGACGACGCGGAACGGTTCGCCTTTTTTGCCCGCGCTGTGATCGAAATGCTCCGATACGTGGACTTCAAACCCGATATCCTTCATGCGAACGATTGGCAGGCTGCCTTGATACCGGTTTATTATTCTCTGTTTTACGCCGGACAAGATGAGTACAGAGATATCAAGACGGTTTTTACGATCCACAATATTCAATATCAGGGGAAATACGGGATGGAAATTCTCGAAGATGTATTCGGCATTCCGCAATCCGCCCGATCCATCGTGGAACAGGATGGCTGTGTCAACCTGATGAAAGGTGCCATTGAAACCGCGGACCGTGTCACTACGGTCAGTCCGACCTATGCGGGAGAAATTCTCGATCCCTGGTATTCGCATGGGCTGGATTCGATTTTGAGGATGCGGGAGTGGAAACTCTTGGGGATTCTCAACGGCATAGATACCGACGCTTATGATCCCGAAACCGACTCTCAGATTTACAGCCATTATTCGGCCGACGATCCCTCCGGCAAGGCGGAAAACAAACTCGCTCTCCAGGAGCGGCTGAGTCTGCCGCAGACAGCGGATGTACCGTTGATTGGCATGGTCAGCCGTCTCGTTTCCCATAAGGGACTGGATTTGGTCAAATATGTCATGGATGAGCTTCTGGGAGAATCCCTCCAGATGGTCATACTCGGTTCCGGGGATTGGGTTTATGAAAACTTTTTCCGTGAGGTACAGGACAGATACCCGGACAAATTTCGGTATTGTGCCGGATTTGTTCCGGAACTAGCACAAAAAATCTACGCCGCCTCCGATATTTTTCTGATGCCTTCCAAAAGCGAACCCTGCGGATTGTCCCAAATGGTAGCCTGCCGATACGGTGCGGTCCCGGTGGTCAGGGAAACGGGAGGGCTCAAGGATTCTATTACCGATTGCGGCGACGGGTTTGGCAATGGTTTCACCTTTAAGACCTACAATGCGAACGATATGCTATATGCGGTCCGCCGCTCGCTTGGCGCCTATGCCAATCAAAACGACTGGCCGGTTTTGGTAGACCGCGCCCTGCGCAGCGATTTCAGTTGGGGCCGTTCAGCCAACGAGTACATGAAGCTGTACCGGGAGTTGCTGAAGGGATAAAGGCATACCGGAAAAACCAGGAGCATCTGCAAAAAATCCATTTGCAGATGCCCTTCTTGTACCCGAACACCGCCGTCTAGACCGGCGGTCAGAGGGAAAAGCCGGAAATGCGTCACCCAGACACGAAACCCGGCTTTTCCTGCTTTATTGTCTCAGATGATGGCTCCATGCCATGTCTGAACAGGATTTAAAAGTTTATTCCTTCCTTAATCATTTGCGAATAGGGGAGAGGGGTGTATCCCATACGTTCATACAGCCGGACGGCCGCCCGGTTGCTTTCCTCCACTTCCAAGCGAAACCGGGCAGCCCGGTTCCCATACCGGTTCTCAATATAGGCAATCAATTCCGTGCCAAGCCCCAACCCACGGGCCTGTTCCCGGATATACAGTTCTTCCAGCCAAACCACCAGGCCGCCCGCTTCATTGGAATACGTAAGCGATACCAGGCCATATCCAGCCGGTTCTCCCTGATACTCGGCTATAAATACCGCAACATACGGACTTTGTTCTTCCATGGCATCTGCGGTTCGGATAAAGTACTCGTCCGGAACCGGGTGCAACACAGCGGGGGACATATAAAACTCCCTCATCATTTGAATAAGAGAGGCGTGATCACCGGTCTGCCATTCCCGAATCAATGTCATCCAGCCTTTCAAATATGATACGGAACCATCGAGTATACCACAACTCGGTTTTTGAACAGAATTTTATTGGGTATCCCCCGGCATGTCCGGACTGGAATCGCGCTGGGCTTTATGCCTTTTGACGATGGCGGAATACACTTTCATGCCGATCAGGCTGACGACGCCCGTGATCACAAACAAAATGACCGCTTCGAGATATTGGGAGTTACCGATAAAATGCCCGCCGATTGTGGAAGATACCAAAGAAGGAATACGGGCGATCATGGAAATAATGAGAAATTCATGAAGTCGGATGCGGGTCAGGCCAGCAAAATAGGTCAGCAGGTCTTTTGGCGTACCGGGTATAAAAAAGAGCAAAAATATCATCCGTTTGAGTTTCTCTTCACTGTTGATAAACCGCAGCTCGTCTATTTTTTCCCGGCTGATAAATATCTCGACAAGTTTAACGCCCAAAAACCGGGCCAGCACAAACACGAGGGAGGAGGCAATCGCCACGCCGGTCATGCAGATCAGCGTGCCTTCCACCGCGCCGAAGGCATAACCGGTGCCCACCTCCACCAGTTCTCCCGGAATCAGAGCAATGACAATCTGCAGGATCTGGATTCCCAGGGCGACAAAACGTCCCTTCCAGCCGTAAGAATCAATAAACATTTTGAACTCTTCCGGGCTGTTGTTGAATGCGAGGAACTTTGTCATGATAAAATAGGTCAGCCAGCCGAATAAGGCAATGACAACGATCAGGGAGATTAGTCCCAAAATCCGGCGCCTACGCATATAGCGGCGGGTATCCAGATCCATCGGGGTATTGTCTTTTGTTTTTTCGATTGCCTTTTTCATAACCATCCTGTTTGCCCCGTCTCTATCCTGTAGTGTACATCTTCAGTATATAGCATCCAAGGAAAATAATACAGAAGAATCTATTTAACAATTTATTAAGTTCAACCTCTTGAGAATGATTTGCGACCAAATAGCAGAAAAAATGGAATGTATCTTTTTCTATGGCCGATTTTATGCTAAAATCTATACGCTTAACTTAATGGGGATGATGGGATATGCCAAAACAAAAAAGGGTGGCGGCGATTCAGGACATCTGCTGTGCGGGAAAATGTTCGTTAACCATCGCATTACCTGTGCTGTCAGCGGCCGGACTCTCCTGTTCGATTCTGCCGACATCCGTTCTGTCTACACATACGGGCGGTTTTTCCGATGTATATGACCGCGATTTGACCGAGGACATTCTTCCCATTGTCCGGCACTGGAAGAAAGAGGGTCTTTACTTCGACGCGCTGTACAGCGGGTATTTATGTTCTCCGGAACAGATTGAGACGGTAATGGCCGTGGTGGAGCTTCTTGGCAGCGACGTACCTTCTCCATTGCTGATGGTGGATCCCGCGATGGGGGATGGGGGAGCGCTATATCGCCTGTGTACACCGGGTATGGTCGTAAAAATGGCGAAACTAGCGGCCGCAGCGGATATCCTGGTACCCAATGTAACCGAGGCCGCTTTTCTTTTAGGAATGGATTTTCGTCCCCCGCCACACTCTGAAGCTTATGTTGGCGCTCTCCTGAATGGTCTGGCCGGACTGTGCGGAGGAGATATTGTGCTGACCGGCGTTTCTATGAACGATGCCGAAATCGGATGCGCTTGTCTGGAGAGAGACCGCCGGGAGGTCCGCTATCTTATGGAAAAACGAGAGATCGGCTCTTATCACGGTACCGGCGATTTATTTGCCTCCGCCTTACTGGGCGGGGTGGTTCAAGGGCATCCTCTGATACCAGCCATAAGGTGGGCCATGCAATTCGTGTGCGCGTCCATCCGCCGTACGCGTTTAGAGGCAGTAAAGGAGAGGGATGGTTTGTTATTTGAACCCCATTTATCCGACTACGCCAAGGCCGTATTCGGAGGAAAAAATAGCGCTCCGTTGTATATTTAGTGAGGGTAATTCCTGGAACCGGGATTGACTGGGCTCAAAAGATGCCATATAATAGAAGCAACAGCGGGGGTGTATTGTATGGAAAATCAGGAGTTCATGTCGTTGGTTCTGCAGGAACTGAGAGAACTGAAAAACGGACAGCAAGGGCTTCAAAAGGGTTTGTCTGATGTCCGTGAAGATGTAAACAGTATACGTGGAGAAGTAGCCAGTGTCCGTGATGACGTGAACAATGTCCGTGGTGAAGTAGGCAGCATTCGCGAAGACCTAAACAATGTTCGCGGCGAAGTAGCCGGCATTCGCGAAGATGTGAGTAGTATGCACGGAGAGATATCTAGTCTGCGTGATGATATGACCGATGTAAAGCAGCGAGTTACGAAAATTGAGATTATACAAGAGAATGTTACCAATAAAAAAATTGATGCTCTTGGAGAGGGATTTCAAGGTGTCAATGAAAAGTTCCGGCGCCTGGATGAACTCGAAGAAAAAGTAGAGGATATCCGACTGACGGTAAGTGTCTTAAAAGCCGTGACTGCAAAGAAATAGTGGGTCAATGTGGAGGGAGTTCCAGTGCATAAAACTGGAATACCCTCCATGATTCCTTTAAGCTTTACGCAAACATAAACCTGTAAAAAGAAACCTGGTCATGCGGCGAACTCCATTATACGGCATGACGCAGTTTTCTGCAAGGTGGACCATGAAGAGGAAAAGAAGAGGAAAAAGAAAAGTGCCCGATTAAGAGAAATACAGGATTATAGAGGCACCTCAAACGAGACAGAGATAACTATACAAAATGAATATTTTGTATAGTTGAGAAGAGGGGGTGAGAGAGATATGCGAAAAGAGTATCTGCAGGAATGTCCGCCGATTCTGCGGGAATATCTGGGATACATCGAAACGATTAAAGGTCGTTCCTCAAATACGGTTGACGAATATTTTATTGATCTACGCACCTTTTTTCGATACATCAAGCATATACGGGGTGTTGGCGATACTCCGATGGAAGAACTGTCTATCCTGGATGTGGATTTGGATCTGATTCGGACAGTGACGCTTAACGATGTGTATGAGTTTATGAACTACTTGAAAACCGAACGGCACAATACGAATAAAACACGGGCGCGCAAAACCACGTCCTTGCGGATGTTTTTTCGCTATCTGACCGATTACACCCATCAGCTTGACAACAACCCCGTGCGGAACATCGACACACCGAAGCAGAAAAAAAGTCTGCCCCAATATTTGACCTTGGAACAGAGTCTGGAACTGTTGCACTCCGTAAATGGCGAATTCGCTCAACGGGATTACTGCATGCTGGTCCTTTTCCTTAACTGCGGGCTGCGCCGCGCGGAACTGGCGGGAATCAATCTGCGGGATATTCGTTCCGACCATACGCTGGTGGTTCGTGGCAAAGGCAACAAAGAACGCATCTTATATCTGAATGAGGCCTGCCAGGAAGCGATTGAACAGTATTTGAAAGTACGGCCGGTCGATGGCGTTCAGGATAAGCAGGCGCTGTTTTTAAGCCGTTTAAAAAAACGCATCAGCCTTCAAGGGGTGCATTATGTGGTCAAACGCTATCTTCATCAAGTCCCGGGGGCGGAAAACATGTCGACACATAAGCTGCGGCATACAGCGGCTACCTTGATGTATCAGCAAGGCGGAGTGGATATCCGAGTCCTCAAAGACGTACTCGGCCATGAAAATTTGGGAACAACCGAAATTTACACCCATTTATCCAGCGCTCAGGTTCGGCAGGCGGTGGAGGACAATCCACTGTCTCACGTAAAAATAAAGACGGAAAAATAAAAGCGGCCCCCTTCTTCCATAATTCTAAAAATCCATCCCTCCCCCACATTCCATATATTGGAAAACGGCATCGGCCCAATAACCGATGCCGTTTTTCTGTTAAATCGTATCGTCATCATCCTCCTGATTCCGGCGCCGGTAATAGTGGGAGCGGCGGAGTTCCTGTTCATTGTATTGTTTGGGAAGTTCGCGCTTGGGTTTCTCCCCCTCGGTTTTCTCATCGTCCTCTTCCTTGCCTCGGTCTCGAAAGATGGCTTGCTCCTCCTCTTGTGCTACATCCTCTTCCTCATCAATATTCAAGGCGAGTTTGGCTTCCCGATCCTCTCCAGGGTGCTCCTTATAATAAGGATCAATCATGTACTTTTTGACGATTGGGAATATATTGAATTGAATGAGAAAAGAACGGAAGGCCGGAAAGAATAAGATATACGCGAACAGAAGAATCGTAATGGTGATATAATCTGGAACGAAAAACACAAGGAGCAGGCCAATGCCGTAAAAGAGTAGCAGAACGACCGAAATCAGCAGGTTGCGCTTGAGACCGACGAATGAAAGCAATAAGGCATTCTTCAGCAGCTGTTTGATGGTGAGTTTAAAGGTGATCATCATCATATAGATATAATACTTCATAAAGGTGTAAAGGATCAGGACAAAAAAGCTGACAGTCAGCCCGATAAAGCCGATCAGCCTTTCGTCAAACCAAAAGAACCAGATATCCACAAAGATAAGTGCCCCGAAAAGAAGATTCAAGAGGCCTATGACCAACGCCTGTTTCCAGTTTTTCTTGACGGTATCCATAAAATCCGCGTAGATAAAGGCGTGTTTTTCACGGGCGAAATTCCTTGTAATATACGTCAGCCCTGCACTGGCAAGGCCATTGGTCACCACAGGAAGCGATACCAACACATACAACAGATTCGCAAGAACCAATTTCCAGAACTTTCGAAAATAAATTTCGAAAAATATGACAATGCCTTTTTTCTGCGGCCCATTTTTATCGACACCGGGTCCCGGTCGGTTATAATCGAAAAAACCAAAGAAACCTGCCACTTTATCGTCTCCTCACATTTTGAACATCCAATGCCGTCGAAGGCAAACCGCCGATCAGGCGGGAATAAACAGATTGAGAAAGGCCAGCCGAAATCCGACGTCCAATACCCCTGCGGCAAACGCCACGCCGGATAGCAGCAAAAACCGCATGCAATATAAACGGAAGTCCTGCCAAAGCCCGCCGCAGTTGGCAGCGTTCGGGAGCATTTGTCCCGCGATAAGCAAGGACATCCTCATACTCTCCGCACAGCCCATCAGCAGCGCGGCGGCGGTAATCAGGCTGTGCGGCAGAACCATCAACGCGACGAAAGCCACCCCGCCGGCACCGAATCCATAGTAATAGGCCTCCGTCATTCCCAGGCCCAAACCGAAAAATACCGGGACCAGGATACTGACCGGAGCTCCACAGGCGGATAGACCGGTCAAAAATAAAAGGGCCAGCAGACAAAAAGAGGAAAAACAAGAGGAAAGGAGTTCCGAAACGCCGCCTCGAATACCCCCTTCAATCGGTCCCACCTGCAACATCACGGTTAAATCGGCCGAAAAGAGCGCATGGTATACGGTAAACGCCAAGCTTCCCCCCAACACGCCGAGCAACAGCAGAACAAGGAAAAGAAGCAGACGGCGGTTATCCGTTAAAAACTCACGGATGGAGTTTGTCCGATTCATGGGCGGACCTCCGTTCATAGGATTTAATAAATCCTATGAATAAAAAGGAGGATTTATGACTGCGGATCTTCCGCCAGAGCGGCCTGAATCATGATGGCGCATTCCAGGCGCTTTTTTTCTAAAATACAGGACATATCATGCGGTTTGAGGAGATCCCCCTCATATTGCTGATTGTTGGCGTTACAGCCGCCGGAACAATAGAATTTCGCCCAGCAGGAACGGCAGGCTTCTTTATGATAAACCGAGGTGCGGGCAAATCGTTCTTTGATTTCCTGATCGTATTCCCCTGTAAGCACATGGCCCATCTGCCATTCCGGCTGACCGACGAATTGATGACAGGGAAACACGCGGCCCTCTGGATCCACCGCCGCATATTCATTGCCACATCCACAGCCGCGAAGACGCTTGAGTACACAGGGACCTTGATTCAGGTCGATCATGAAATGGAAAAAATTGAAGCGTTCCCCCCGGCGTTTAATCTCCAAAAGAATGCGGGCCAGTTTGTCATACTCCTCTAAAATGGCCGGCACATCCTCTTCTCGCAAGGAATAGGGCTCCTTCGGATCGGTGACGACCGGCTCGACGGAAACCTGATCAAAACCAAGCTCCCGCATATGTAGGACATCTTTTGAAAAATCGAGGTTGTTCCGCGTAAACGTACCCCGCACATAGTAATCGCGGTCTCCGCGTTGTGCTACAAACCGCTGATAGCGGGGCACGATTGTGTCGTAGCTGCCCTTGCCGCCCGCGTTGGGACGCATGGCGTCGTGGATATCTTTCCGGCCGTCCAATGAGAGTACCACGTTCTGCATTTCCGCATTTAGAAAGGTCATTGTCTCATCGTCAAGCAGGACACCGTTGGTGGTCATGGTAAAACGAAACACTTTGTTGTGTTTTTTTTCAAGACTTCGCGCATAGGCGACCGTCTTTTTGACAACCTCCAGATTCAGAAGAGGCTCACCGCCAAAAAAATCGAGTTCCAGATGCCGTCTGGCTCCCGACTGCATGACTAAAAAATCAATCGCAGCCTTGGCCACCTCAAAAGACATGGTTTGCGGCTTTCCGCCATAAATGCCCTGTCCGGCAAAGCAATAACGGCAGCGCAGATTGCAGTCATGCGACACATGCAGACACATGGCCTTGAGCGGTGAGGCCGTCAAAGCATCGGCATATGGTTGATAATCGTCCGAGCTGTAAAGGAGTCCTTCTTTACGGAGTTGCCAAAGCTCTGCATAGGTGTCTTTTACCTCTTCCAAGGCATAACGCGCGGAAAGACGGCGCAGGATTTCCGAAGGGCATTCCTCCGGCAAATCGTCCGGATATTCGGTCAATATTTCATAAGCCAACTCATCCAGCACATGGACCGCTCCGCTGTGGACATCCAATACGATGCGCATACCGTTGTTTTCAAAACAATGGATCATACGATACCTAACTCCCGTTTCTTAGACATTCTTAGCCGGCGCCGGGAACAGAGAAAACAGGGCGGATTTATCCGCCCTGTCCCAATCCCCGGTCAGATCACTTTTCACACTTTTGATTGGCAACGGTGCAGGATGTCTTGCAGGCGGATTGGCAGGACGCCTGACATTCGCCGCAGCCGCCTTTGGCGGCCGTCGCCTTGAGGTTGTTCTTGTTGATGGTCTGAATGTGTTTCATTTTCCATTCCTCCTAACAATCTAAAGGGTTTCGGTTACCGGCGGCGCTTTAAGTTCACGCCGATGATGCCGCCTACAGCGCCGGAACACACCATGACAGCCAGCTTAACCAGCATCATGACGCCCCGTACATCCTGGAGCACGGCAAAACCCGCAATGATTACCACCACGTACAGAAGAAGGGCCGCGCCGGCGCCATATAACAGGCCTCGTTCCCCGGAAACCTTGGCGCAGACGATACCGGCGATAAACGAACCAAACGCCGCCGCCACCATCGCCATGGGGGTAACAGCCGCCTTGGGGATATTTTGGGCTGCCATAACCGCCGCCATGACCAGCAGCATCAGCAGACAGGCTATCGCGCCTGCGCAGGCGCCTATCACGATAGGCCGCACGATCTTTTTCACAATCGCCGAATCCTCATTGCGCGATTTTGCTTTCATACCTCACCCTCCGCCTTCCTATGAATCGAGTTTCCTTATCCATAGCTTATTCTCCGGCGGACGGTTTTAGTACTGGCCCCGGGCCTTTCTTTACAGGATCAACCGGACACACGGCGGACCACAATCGAGAGATCAATCGTCATCGTCGTCATCATCGTCATCGTCCAGCTCGTTGGGATCATGGATGGTTTCACAGCTTTGCAGAGCCCATTTTTTTATGGTCATCTTGTTGCGGTCGGCGCCGGTTTCAATAACCAGAGAATCTTCTTTGATATTGACAACACGGCCGCAAATGCCGCCGATGGTTGTGATCTCATCCCCGACCCGGATGCTGTTGCGCATCCGCTGTTCTTCCTTTTGTTTTTTACGCTGGGGGCGAATCATAACGAAATACATGAGTACCACGATCAGGACAATCGGACCCCACATAACCAACTGCGTCAAAAAAGGATTGGCCTCGGCATTTTCGACAGCCTGTTCCCCTTCCGCAAGAATGGGCATAATGTCTATCAAATATAGCACCTCCTAAAAATCTTCTCTATTATATCGGGTTTTCCGGACAGGCGCAACCCCTTTTAAGAGAAATTAAAAAAATTTACAATCCGGGAGCTCTCTCATCCAAAACCGTGCGGTATTCCGCATAAAACGAGGAGAAATTCCCGTCATCCAGGCTTTTGCGGATCCGTTCCATCAAGGTGTTATAGAAGAACAGGTTGTGCATCACGCACAGACGCATCGCCAGCATCTCCCCCGCCTTGAAAAGGTGGCGGATATAAGCCCTCGAGTGTTTCCGGCAGGTCGGGCAGTCACAGCCTTCGTCGATGGGAGAGCGATCCCGTTCGTACCGTTGATTGAGAAGATTGCGCCGTCCTTTCCAAGTGAAGACATGGCCGTGCCGCGCATTGCGGGCCGGCATGACGCAGTCAAAAAGGTCGATGCCCCGCGCCACTCCTTCAAGGATATTGACCGGCGTCCCCACTCCCATCAGATAGCGGGGCTTGTCCGCCGGCATGTACGGCTCCACCGTTTCAAGGATCCGGTACATGACCGGGGCGGGCTCACCCACCGCTAGTCCGCCGACCGCATAACCATCCAAGTCGAGAGACACGATATCTTTCATATGCCGGACCCGCAAGTCATCAAAAGTACAGCCTTGATTGATCCCAAACAAGAGCTGCTGGGGGTTGAGTGTATCGGAAAGGCTGTTTAAACGGTCGTGTTCTTTTTGACAGCGGATAAGCCAACGCGTTGTACGGTCACAGGATTCCCGGGCATAGTCGTAGGTTGCGGGATTCTCCACACATTCATCAAAGGCCATCGCCATGGTAGACCCCAGATTCGATTGGATGCGCATGCTCTCTTCCGGTCCAATGAATAAACGGCGGCCGTCAATGTGGGAAGCAAATGTGACCCCCTCTTCCCGAATACGGCGCAGACCCGCCAAAGAAAAAACCTGAAATCCCCCGCTGTCGGTCAGAATGGGCCCCTGCCATCCGGTAAAAGCGTGGAGCCCTCCCAGTTCCCGGACCAACGCATCTCCTGGACGCAGATGCAGATGATAGGTATTGCAAAGCTGAACCTGGCATTTCAACTCCGCCAGATCATACGCGGACACGGCCCCTTTAATGGCGCCGCAGGTTGCGACATTCATGAATGCCGGGGTTTCGATTGTGCCGTGCGGGGTTTCCAAACGCCCGCGGCGGGCCGCGCCCGCCCGTGTCAGTAATATCATAAAACCTCCTGAAAAAGCCGCATATAAAAACAGTATACCGCATCACGAAGACGGCATCAAGAGCAAGACGCGATCATTTTCCGGCACTGGTTTCCATTTCGCCCAAACCGATTGCGCTCGCAACCAATATGTGGTATAGTCGTTGCGAGTGCAATGAATTTTAGGGGGCGACATGGATGGACTCTCTGATGAAGTTTATCAGCCGGATTCACCGTTGTTCAGCGCGTTTCCGAAATGACAAGATCGAGGGATTGAATGGCCGGCAGCATACCTATATTTTTCACGTTTGCAAAAGTCCCGGAATCTCACAGGAACAGTTGGCCAGGCAGATCTGTGTGAACAAAAGCAATATTACCAGACAGCTTGGTCTGCTTGAAGAGGAGGGCTTTGTTCAAAGGTTGTCCGACCCAGAGGACCGCCGTGTGCTACGGGTCTATCCGACGGGCAAGGCAGAAGCCGTACTGCCCAGGGTTTGTGAACTCATGGAAGATTGGAACCGGCTGCTGCTGGAGGAACTGAGCCGGGAAGAGCAAGTGTGCCTGCTCTCTTTGCTGGACCGCGTCACCAGGAAAGCGATTGCCGTGACAGAACCCGCTCAAACGCCAAAAGATAGCGTTTCTCCAGTTTGACGGATCGCCGTCGATTCCAATGAATGAAAGGCGGGATGTTTGCTATGGACCGGATTTTTCAGTATCTAAAGCCCTATCTGCCGCGCATGTCCGTCGGGCTGGCCATTAAGTTTGTCGGAACGAGCATGGATTTGCTTCTTCCCGGGATCTTGTCTCATATAATCGACAATGTAGTTCCCCTGAAAAACGTCCCGTTGATCTTCCTTTGGGGCGGTGTCATGATTTTCTGCGCCGCAATGGCGCTGATTACCAATATTGTGGCCAACCGTATGGCCTCGTGGGTTGCCCAGCATACTACGGAAGCCCTGCGGCATGACCTGTTTTCTAGAATATCCTATCTCTCTTGCCGACAAATCGACGGGTATACCATTCCTTCCTTGGAGTCCCGCCTGACTTCAGATACCTACAACGTTCATCAGATGATCGGCATGATGCAACGCCTGGGCATTCGGGCGCCTATCCTGCTCATAGGCGGTATCCTGATCACACTGCTCCTCGAACCGGTCCTTTCTTTGGTGCTGATCGCCGTTCTCCCGCTCATTGCTCTTGTGGTGTATGGGGTTTCTCGAAAAGGCATTCCCCTTTACACAAAACTGCAGCAAGGCGTGGATGCTATGGTGCGCACCGTCAGGGAAAACATCACCGGTATCCGGGTAATCAAAGCACTCTCCAAAACCGATTATGAAAAAGAGCGTTTCTCCGCCGTTAACGGCCAGGTGGTGGCTCGGGAAAAGAAGGCCGGAATGACCATGGCCTTGACCAACCCCTTGATGAATCTCTTTTTAAACGTGGGATTGACGGCGGTGATCGCCGTAGGGGCTTTTCGGGTAAACGAAGGATTGACCCAGCCGGGTAAGATCTTGGCTTTTTTGACCTATTTCACCATTATTTTGAATGCCATGCTTTCCATCACCCGAATGTTCGTCATGTTTTCAAAGGGAAGCGCCTCAGCCGGCCGAATTCGCGAGGTTTTGGATACGCCGGAGGATTTGACTGTGGTTCCGCCGGATTCGGCTGACGGGCCGTATCACGTTCTTTTTGACCATGTCACCTTTTCCTATCAAAAAAAGGAGGATACTGTGCGGGACATCTCTTTTTGCCTGCGGCGGGGGGAAACGCTCGGCATCATCGGGGCCACCGGATGCGGCAAGAGCACCATTGTTTCGCTGCTGATGCGCCTATACGACGCGGACTCGGGAGAAATCCGCATCGGCGGGCAAAAGATAGAGTCGATTCCACCCGATGTTCTGTACCCGAAATTCGGGGTTGTCTTTCAAAACGACGTGCTGTTTGCTGCCAGCATCGCGGATAACATTGATTTCGGACGAAAACTGCCTCGGGAACAAATCGAAAAGGCGGCGGAATGCGCACAGGCGACGGAATTTATTCGTTCGCTTCCCGACGGTTTTGAACACCGGCTGACAGCCAAGGGGACAAATCTGAGCGGCGGTCAGAAGCAGCGCCTTCTCATCGCCCGCGCTCTCGCCGGCAATCCGGAAATCCTGGTATTGGACGATTCTTCAAGTGCTTTGGACTACAAGACCGACTCCCTTCTCCGCCGAGCCTTGGCCACTGAATTTCAAGGTACGACCACCATCGTCATCGCCCAGAGGATCAGTTCGATTCTCCATGCCGATCATATTCTCGTCCTGGAAGAGGGGCGGGAACTCGGGTATGGCACGCATGAAGAGCTGATGGATACCTGTGAACTATACCGGGAGATCAGCCGGTCGCAGATGGGGGGTGGAGAGATTGCCTAAAGGCCCGCGCGGCATTCCGGAAAAACCCAGAGATCGAAAGAAAGTGTTGCTTCGTATGGGGCGGTATCTTTACCGCTTCAAATGGATGGTCTTTCTCGCATTGCTGCTGACCGTGGCCAGCAACCTGCTTGCGTTGATTGGCCCTACCTTGTCCGGGCAGGCTATTGATGCCATCGGCACCGTGCCGGGTGAAGCCAATTTTCCCCGGGTATTCCTTTACTGCGGACTGATGATTTTGTTTTATTCGCTCTCTTCCCTGCTTTCCTACATTCTTTCGGCCCTGATGATCCGGTTGAGCCAAAAGGTGGTCTTTCAGATGCGGGAGGATGTTTTCCGCCGCCTTGTAGATCTGCCGGTCCGCTATTTCGACAGTCATCAGACGGGTGACATCATCAGCCGTATTTCATATGACATCGACACGGTCAATGCCTCCCTGTCCAATGACCTGCTCCAGGTGGCGGCCAGTTTTATCACGGTGGTCGGATCTTTCATCATGATGCTGGCCATTTCGCCGCTTTTGGTTCTCGTGTTTGCTGTGACGATTCCCATTTCCATTATCTTTACCCGCTATATGACCCGCAAAGTGCGCCCTCTGTTCCGAAAGCGCTCTCTGAAGCTCGGGGAACTCAACGGATTTGTCGAGGAAATTATTACCGGCCAGAAAACGATCAAAGCGTATCATCAGGAACAGACTATGATCGGCCGCTTCGATCAGAAAAACAAGGAGGCGGTGGATGCGTACTACAACGCCGACTACTACGGGAGTATGACCGGGCCGTCAGTGAATTTTATCAACAACCTCTCCTTATCTCTCATCAGCATGTTCGGGGCGATGCTCTTTCTATTTGGGAAACTGGGACTGGGCGCACTCTCTTCCTTTGTCCTCTATTCCCGGAAGTTTTCCGGCCCGATCAACGAAATCGCCAATATTATCAGCGAACTGCAATCCGCCTGTGCGGCCGCAGAACGTGTCTTTCTTCTCATGGATGAACCCGTTGAGCCGGAGGATATTCCGGGAGCCACCGTACTCGGTCATGTTCGCGGATCCGTCGAGATGGAACACATCCGTTTTGGCTATCTGCCGGGAAAAACCATTATCAGGGATTTGAGCTTAAAGGCGGAACCCGGCCATTTAGTGGCGATTGTAGGCCCCACCGGTGCCGGGAAAACAACGCTCATCAATCTGCTGATGCGGTTTTACGATCCGGATGCCGGAACCATTCGTCTGGATGGGAATGAAATCCGGCAGATGACCCGAAAAAGCCTGCGGCTTTCCTATGCCATGGTTCTTCAGGACACCTGGCTGTTTCACGGCTCCATTTTCGAAAACATCGCCTACGGCAAAAAGGATGCCACACGTCAAGAGGTGGAAGCGGCCGCCAAGGCCGCCAAAATCCATTCCTACATATCCCGATTGCCGGAGGGATTCGATACCCTTCTCAATGAGGACGGCATGAATATTTCCCAAGGGCAGAAACAATTGTTGACTATCGCGCGGGCCATGCTTCTTGACGCGAATCTGCTCATCCTCGATGAGGCCACCTCCAATGTGGATACGCGGACGGAAATTCAAATTCAGGAGGCCATGCGCACATTGATGAAAGGAAAAACCTGTTTTGTCATCGCCCACCGCCTTTCTACGATTCAGAATGCGGACACCATTTTGGTGGTCCGGGACGGCGACATTGTGGAACAGGGCAGCCATGCCAGTTTGATGCAACGAGGCGGCGTTTACGCCGGCCTGTATCAATCACAATTTCAATAAACCAAAACGGCGCCTGTTTTTGGCGCCGTTTTGGTTATGCGAGCCCGATGCGCTCCCACTCGAAAAGGACGCCGGGGTCGTTTTTTTGAGGATTGTATGCGTCATGCCCGAGAATATGGGATCGGTCCCGCTGAATAGCGGGATAACGATCGAGGATATCGTCGAGCAGAAGCCCGAGGGCGGCATACTGTTCGTCGGTGAAACCGATCCAGTCGGGATTCAGGGAGGCATATTCTTCTTCCGTCACGTAGATCGCCATTTCCTCCTGCGTTCCCATACCCAGCAATTCAATGCCGATGGCGTACTGATTCATCCGGTTGGTATAGCGTTCATCCTGGCCCCAGGTGCCTTTGCCGGCATGCCAGGCAGCCCGCTGCTCCGGAATCAGACGATGAATCTGTCCCTGCCGGTCGATTATATAATGGGTAGAAACGCCCCCATCTAAGAGAGTCCTCCGGCAGCTTTCCATATCATAGGGGTCGGACGGATTGGTTACCAGTGCGCTCATGAAATGGATGACCACATGGGAGACCGCTTCTTCCCTCTGACTGGAATATGTCTCCACCGGCAGCAAATCCTCCAGGATCACCGGTTCTGGCGGGCGTTCTGCTTCCATCGAACCCGATATGCTCACAAGCGGAGGCGGATCGGATGCTGTTTCGGATCCGGAGGTGACGCCTTTGCCACTGCCACAGCCTGCAGACAACAGAAGGAACGCTGGCAAAACGAAAGAGAGAAGCGCTTTGGTACGCATATTATTGGATCGCTCCTTGGGCCGCAACGGCCTTCATTTTTGTTTCGGCAACCGATGGGTCGTCCCCTGAATACACCAAAGCGACACACTGGTTGGGACGTGTTTTCATTTTTTCCCGCCTTATGCTAGAGGTGAGACCGTTCGCTATTGAAGGAATCCTTCGATGATTTTATTTTCGGCCTCCTCTTCGGTCATGCCCAGGGTTTGCAGCTTTAAAATTTGTTCGCCGGCGATTTTCCCAATAGCCGCCTCATGGATCAATTCCGCATCGGCATGGCGGGCACACAGTCTCGGCGATGCATCGACAATCGCCTTCCCGTCAATGATGGCATCACATTCGGAATGGCCATTGCAGGGGGCATTTCCGACAATGGTGGAAGTATACACCTGCCTGGAGGTATCCCGCGCAACGGAACGAGACACAATGTCTGCTCCGGCCCCTTCGCCATTGAGTTCGACTTCAAACTGGGTATCGGCTGTTTGATCTTTTTCCGTCAGGATACGTTCCCGAATCCGAAGTTTGGCGCCGGCCGCCAGCGTCGCCTTGGTTTTCCGCATGGTTCGATCCACGCCGCCGATCTGCGCCGAATCCATTTCCAGTACCGCCTGTTCAGCCAGGTATATCTCGGTGACGGGGTCGATGCTTCGAATCCCCTCCCCCGTACCGGTTCCGATGTGTTTTTCTATATACGTCACATGCGCGCCCGGATCCAGGAAAAACCGGTGGATTCCGTTGTGCCGCGCCGGTTCTCCGGTCTCGGTGTGAACGCCGCATCCCGCCACGATGGTGATATCAGCGTTTTTCCCCACATAAAAATCGTTATATACCAGGTCATCAATATCCCCATGGGTGACACAGGCCGGTATGGACACGGTTTCGCCCTTGGTACCGGCCTGAATATAGATATCCAATCCCGGCTTGTCGGTTTTGCTCTCGATGCGAATGGAATCGCTGGACTGCCGTCCGACGCAGCAGCCGTCTTCCCGTATGTTGTACGCTCCTTGAAACGAACCCGTCCAGTCCGAAACAAGCTTTAGAAGCGTCTGCGTTATATTATTCACGAAACAAAGCCTCCTCTCGGCAGCAGGCGGTATGGATGCCGCCGGATGTCAGCACGCCCGCCATCATGTCCTCTCTCGGGCCTTGTGCCTGGACCGCTCCATCGGAAATCAGCACAATCTCATCCGCGATGCGTAAAATTCGCTCCTGATGAGATATGATGATCATGGCGCCTTTTAAATTATCATGCATTTTTTGAAAGACGGCAATCAGATTTTTAAAACTCCACAGATCAATGCCCGCTTCCGGTTCGTCGAATATGGACAGGCGGGTGTGCCGCGCCAGCACGGTGGCAATTTCAATCCTTTTGATCTCGCCGCCGGACAGGGTGGTGTTGACTTCGCGGTCCAGATAACTCTTGGCACATAAGCCGACATTGCCGAGCATATCACAGAGCCGTTTTTCATGCAGGGAATCGCCCGCCGCCATTTCCAGCAACTGACGCACGGTAATCCCCTTGAATCGAACCGGCTGCTGAAACGCGAAGCCGATCCCTTTTCGCGCCCGCTCGGTCACATCGAGATCCGTGATGTCGTCTCCGTCCAGCAGAATGCGCCCAGATACCGGCCGTTCGATCCCCATAATCAAACGGGCAAGCGTTGTTTTGCCGCCGCCGTTCGGCCCGGTAAGTACCACCAGCCTGCCTTCCGGAACGGTCAGGCTGAGATTTTTTATAACCGGCTTTCCTTCAGGCGTATTCCAAGAGAGGTTCTGTAAACAAAGCATTTTGACACTCCTTTTGCCCTGACTATGGCTCTCCCGCCGGCCATAGCGGGAAGTTCAGGCCACATATTGTTTTCCCTTTCTCAGTTGTATCCGCGCCCTTTTTAAAAGCGCGCAGTCTGCTCGGGAAAGAGTTTTTCACAGGCCCCGTAAACTAGGATTTCCAAAACCTGAGAATACGGCTCACCGATACTGTCCCGGTGGGAGACAGTCAGCAGCAGCCCTTGAACGGTTGCCGTAGCCAGATCGAGGCCCCCCGCCGGAATGAATCCGGTCTGTTCCAGCAATTTTCGGATATGCACGGCATCGCTGTGGTACCGGCCATGTAATATCTCGTCCGGCACTTTCCGCAGGATATAAGGCACATCGCGTTCCACAAAATCCATCATGCCGGTCTCTTCCATCGCGGAACAAGCTGCCAGAACGGCTTTGGAAAGGCGGTCTGCCGGGGATAGGGAATCGGCTGCGGATAATATTAGTTCGGCAGCTCCGTAAATCTCGGTATGCAGCTGCTCCAAAACCTCGAGAAATATGCATTCTTTCGAGACGTAAAACTGATAAAACGCACCTTTTGAAATGTCGGCGGCCTCTGCAAGCTGATCGACGGTAGTTTTTCGCACGCCCATGGTGGCGGCGCAGTGCCGTGCGGTTTCCAGCAGCTTTTGCCGAATCACGGTTCTTTCTTCCTGTGTAAACGCCATCGCCGGCAGCCCCCAAACCGTATGACTTATTTAGTTATTTGGTCATATTATAAAGGGATATGCACGGCATGTCAAGGCATTGGCAGACTACGGGTTCTTCAAAAAAAGAAAGCGGCGGGACGATGCCAGCCGCTTTGACAGGTAAAAAGGGGGCGAATATCGCAAAACCCGGCATAAGCCGCGGCGATCTGCCGCGGCGAAGCCGTTCCCTTTGTCTATTCTATGTAATTTTCCTTTTTGATGCCAAACAGACGGCGCAGCAATCCTCCAAAAACCTTCGGACTCTTGACGATCACGATTTTCATACAGAAGCCCCCTTCATTTTTTTACCAGCGAAACGCCTGTCAGCACCAGGGCCGCCGCGACAAATATCAGGATGAGTTTGGGCGGGCAGATTGTAGCGACAAGCAGCCCGGCCCCAAACGCCGCGCAATAGCTGCCGGCACCACAACATCGTCTGTTTCTCATAACAAACACCGTCCCCTCGCCTGATGTATCACGGGCTATCCGTGCTTACAATACCAGCATATTCGGGAACGGCGAAATGGTGCTAATCTTTTGATAAAAAAATTATTAAAACACCGGTTTCAAATGAAATTTCAGCCGGGAGAAGGCATTTTTGAGCCGAATCCCGCAAAAATTCATTGCTGACGCTGAGCGTGCTGTCCGGCGTCAGCGTCGCGTTGTTCAGAGGATAATATACTTGCCGCTCGGTCAGCCCCGTCACCTCTCCAGCATAGGGAAACAGGGAAAATTTGTATCCCTTTACGGGTTCGATGCGGTAAGAACCGGGAAGCATCATCCACACCCGGTTTTGATCATCGGCCATGACCGCGTGAGCCCCCTGCAGCAACAGGGAATGCAGAACGGCAAAGTTTGCCATGGTGTGGTCCAGACGGCCTCCGGTCCCCCCAAGTATCAGGAATTCCCGGAAGCCACGCCTCAGCCCTTCCATGGCCGCGGCCATGGTGTCAGTCCAGTCCTTTTCAACCGGCAGACGGATAACTTCCGTGTCCCCTGTCGTCACCGGATAGGAGAGCGAATCAAAATCCGCTACCAGCAGGGATACGGAAACACCGAGTTCCTGGGCTAGCCTCCATCCCCCGTCCGCCACAACAAACCAGTCGTCCGGACGAAGAAGGGAGCGCAGGCGCTGCGGGTCCTTAACAGGGCCGGCCGACAAAATCACACATCGGCTCACTTTTTTCTCCACTCTTTCCAATCTTTCACTTCCCGATACATGGCTCGGTAGCTTTCCAGGCGGGAAGGGGCGATTTTCCCCTCGGCTACGGCCTGATCTAAGGCGCATCCGTCTTCGCCCATATGGGTGCAGGAGGCGTACCGGCATTGGCCGAAATAACCGTCAAATTCCCGGAAACAGCCAGGGAGTTCTTCTTTTCGTATGACCTGTGTGCGCTCAAATTCTATGGATGAAAATCCCGGTGTGTCGGCGATATATCCACCGTCCGGCTGGCGGAAAAGTACGGTCGTGCGCGTCGTATGCCGGCCGCGTCCCAGCTTTTTACTGGTTTCGCCTGTTTCTTGGGACAGGCGGGGATCAATCCGATTGAGCAGACTGGATTTCCCCACCCCCGAATTGCCTGTAAAAACCGCAACTTTCCCCCACATAACGCGCTTCAGGCATTCGATGGAGCCGGGATCCCAGACAGAGACGGCAAATACCGGCAGACCAGCCAGACGATAAATCCTTTCCAGCTCATCGGGATGCTTTATATCGGCCTTCGTGATCGCGACGATCGGCTGAATGCCATTTTTCTCTGCCAAGGCGATCATCTTGTCGATCACAAGGGTATTCGGGCTTGGATCCGCTACCGATGCCACCACGACCAACTGATCCAGATTGGCAACGGGCGGCCGTACCAGGACGTTGCGGCGCGTCTGCAGGGATTCGATCACTCCCGTTCCATCCTCAGCGATGCGAAGAGTAACCCGGTCACCGGCAACAGGGCTCTGATTATCCTTGCGGAACAGCCCTCTCGCCCGGCAGGTATAGACCGCATCGGCGGCTTCCACCATATAGAAGCCGCCGATGCTTTGTAAAATCAAACCGTCCAGTTGTTCCTTGGATCCCATGAAAGAGGAAGCCTCCTTGAAACAGATCAGTCATCAAACCCTCTGTTCGGCGTCCAAAGGATACTGCCCGCCGGGTCATCCGGATCGGAAGTTGTGGAACTGCTCGAAGAATCCTCCAGCACATCCCGATTCAGGGAAATCTGGGTCGCCCTCCCCGTTGTGCCGTCCACCATATACTCCGCATATGATTTATAATCCGTCGATCCGGATTTGGCAACATGGATGGTGACACGATAGGAGGCTTTCTGCTCTGTAAAGGGGATCGTCACCGACTTTTTCACGCTGGGCAGGAAGCCTTTAAGGTTGGTGTAATCCGTTCCAGTCTGTTCGGTTCCGTCGATATAAACCTTCAGGTCGATGCCATAATCGGCATCGGGCAGTGGAACCGTCAAATTGAGATCCCGATAGCCCGTACTGACCGTCAGAACAACCTCGCTGCCGGGTTTGGCCATCGTATCGCCGGCTGGGCTTTGGGAAATGACGGTGCCGGCCGCATACGTGGGATGGTTTTCATATACGATTTTGGACCTGTCCACAACAAAGCCTTTTTCCGACAATCGTTGGATAGCCTGCTCCAAAGACGTTTCCTTGATATTCGGGACGCTTTCATCCGGCACAGGCTCTTCCCCGGTGCTGACCACGATGGTTACTGTACTGCCTTCCACCAGCTCATCCGGGTAGGATACCGGCAACGTTTTGATAACAAAATCCTGTTGAACCTCGTCGCTGGACAGGAGGGACACGACAACTTCAAAGCCGGCATTTTTCAGCTGTTCCCGGGCAGTGTCCTGGTGCTGGCCGGCAACATTCGGAACCGGTACCATTTTCGGCCCATTGCTGATCGTCAGTTGAATGGTCGGTTTGTTTGCCGTTTTGAACGTCGATCCAGCGGACGGATCCTGTCTGAGAACTGTCCCCTTCGGGGAAGAATCGTACATATAAATCGGCTCGGCAAAGTCAAAGAGAGCGATCCATTCGGGATTATTGGTGATCTGTTCATCGTAATTGAGGCCCGTAAAAGTGGGGATGATCCCCTCCTCCCCGCTATCGCCGCCGGGGAAAATGAACTGAACGGCCACAATTGCCACAAAAATCAACGCCACCAATACAAAAGCCCCCGCTATCGCCATGAGGATCGGAAGGACGGGAGGCCCCTTGCGTTCCTCTTCCTCGTCTTCCTCCTCCTCTTCCGGCTTTGGTTCCTCTTTGGTCAAGGGCTCTCCCTTTACCTTGGTGATCGCCTCTACAAACCGGGTGGGCGTTTCATCCTTGAAATAGGTATATTCAAAATGAATGCTTGGATTGCGTTTGAATTCCTCGATATCCAGAAGCATTTCGGCTGCCGATTGATAGCGCTTCGATGGATCTTTCTGCATGGCCTTGATGGTGATTTCCTCAAGCCCCTCCGGGATAGACGGATTGATGTCCCGGGGCATTTTGGGCTCGGATTGCAGCTGCATAATAGCCACCGACACGGCGTTATCCCCCTCGAAAGGCAGACGGCCTGTCAGCATTTCGTACAGCATGACCCCCACGGAATAAATATCCGCTTTTTCGTCGGTGATCTCCCCACGGGCCTGCTCTGGACTGATATAATGCACCGAGCCGATGGCCTTTTCGGTGGCGCTGGTGACGCGAATATCCTGCCGGGAAAACCGTGCAATGCCGAAATCCGTAACCTTGATGGTTCCGTCCGGCAAGAGCATGATATTCTGCGGCTTGATGTCGCGGTGAACGATGCCCTTATCGTGGGCGTGCTGAAGCGCCTTAAGGATCTGCACCGTAAAGTGAACCGCTTCCTTCCATCTGATGTCCTGCTGTTGTTCGATGTATTCTTTAAGCGTGATGCCGTCGATATATTCCATCACAATATACTGTAACCGCACCCCAAAACTGACATCGTATACTTTGACAATATTGGGGTGGGAGAGAATGGCGATTGCCTTGGATTCATTTTTAAAACGGCGGGTGAACTCTTCGTTGGCCAGATACTCGTCTTTCAGGATTTTGATTGCGACCACGCGGTCATCAATGGTGTCGTAGGCTTTATAGACATAAGCCATTCCGCCTACCCCGATGATTTCCTTGATTTCGTAACGACCATCCAGTCGCTTGCCGATATATTTATCCATGCCAAGACCATTCCTTTCGAAGTAGCTGGGAGCCCTGGAGATCCCGTCGATTCCCGGACTTCAGACCGGATTTCACAAGCTTTGCGGCGATCTCACTCCTAGAGTGCCATCGACGTATTCCTCAAGTACACGCGAACACTACCGCCGTGATATTGTCGCTTCCGCCTGCCATATTGGCGGCTGAAATAAGAGCGCCCGGTGTGTCTTCCCATTCGGATCTGCGTACAATGGCATATATATCATCGGTCTCGACCATATTGGTCAGACCGTCCGTACAAAGAAGTAGGATATCGTCCCCCGAAAAGTCAACGGCATTAAATTCACATTCCACATTTTCCTCGACCCCAAGGGCCCGGGTAAGAAAATGCTTGCGTGGATGGTTTTTGGCCTCATTTTGCGTGAGCTGGCCCTTTTCCACCATGGCCTGCACCACCGAATGGTCGGAGGTAATCTGTACGAACCCGTCCGCCGTCGCCATATACGCCCGGCTGTCTCCCACATGGGCGATATGGGCTTTGGTTTCCCCGGCCACCACCGCCACAACGGTAGTACCCATTCCCCGTAAATCCGGATTCTCCGCAGCGGCATCGAAAATTTCGATATTGGCGGCAGAGACAGCGGACTCAAGCATACGCCGCAGGGCGGTTTCGGTCATCCCATCCCGATACACTTCCACAATACGGTCGGCAATGACCTTAATCGCGATGGCACTGGCCACATTGCCGCCGTTGGCACCACCCATGCCGTCACAGACAACCGCAAAACAGGTGGTATCCGATAGTTGTCCGCAAACAAAAGCATCCTGATTGGTCGGCCGTACACGGCCGGTATCGCTTTTGCCGGTGACTTTCACCGCCGTATCCCCCTTTCCGCATCGGATGTTTTCTCCCCATACTTTCCCCGCAATTGGCCGCAGGATGCCAAAATATCAGCGCCAAGGGTTCTCCGCACCGTGACATTCATGCCGTTTTTAGTCAAAACGGAACAAAACGCCCTCTGTCTTTCCCGGGTACTTCTGCCGAGACCGCTGCCCTTGACTTCATTGGCCGGGATAAGATTGATATGACAGGGATCTCCCCGCAACCGCCGCGCCAGTTCCTGTGCACACTCGTCGCTGTCATTTACCCCGCCGACCAGCGCGTATTCGTAGGATACCCGTCTGCCTGTAACCCTGCCATACGCTCGGCAGACATCCAGCAATTCCTCAATCGGATAGCGGCGGTTGATCGGCATCAGACGGGAACGAATGGCGTTATTGGGGGCATGCAGCGAAACCGAAAGGGTCAGCTGGAGGCGTTCCTTCATCAAACGGCGGATACCGTCCACCAGACCACAGGTGGACAGCGAAACGTGGCGAAGACCGATTTGAATTCCGCCCGGACGGCCCAAGTCCTTTATAAACCGCAATACGTTGTCATAATTATCCAGTGGCTCCCCCATTCCCATCAGCACGACAGAAGAAACACGGATCCCATGATCCGCCTGCGCCGAGGAGATCTGGGCCAGCATTTCGGAAGGGGTTAGATTTCGGGAAAATCCACCCATCCCCGTGGCGCAAAAAGCGCATCCCATCCGGCAGCCTACCTGAGTGGAGAGGCATTGAGACCAGCCGTGCCGATACTGCATGAGGACCGACTCCACACACTCTCCATCCGCGAGTTCAAACAGATACTTCACTGTGCCGTCCAGTCTGGACACCAACTTTTTACGAATGGAAGCGCCCGGGATGGTAAATTGCGATTCCAACCGCTCTTTTAGCGGAGCCGGAATGTTTTTCATATTTTGAAAGGAGGCACAGCCGTTGTCCAGCCAGGACATAATTTGAGCCGCCCGAAAGGCGGGATATCCCCATTCCGCCATAAGATGGCGTAGCTCCTGCTCTGAGAGATTGCGGATATCACAGATGCTCACGCATCCACCCCGTTTCGAACAAACCCGGCTATAAAAAAGCCGTCTGTCTGATGTATATGTGGGAAAAGGGTGATATACCAATGGGGCGGGAGCCCCGCCGCATGAAAACAGACGGGCAACGGCAAAATACGCGGCGCAAACTGAGGATTTTCCGCCAGAAAACGGTTGACCACCTGTTCGTTCTCTTCCTTGCGCAGTGTGCAGGTGGAATACTGCAGCACACCCCCCGGCCTGACCATTTCTGCAGACCTTTTCAGGATGGCATACTGTATTTCTGGCAGGCTGTCCAAGGACGCCAGGGGTTTATAGCGTATTTCGGGACGGCGCCGGATCACGCCGAGCCCCGAACAGGGAACATCGCACATCACCCGGTCGAACGACTGACGCCATTCCTCCGGACAGGGATTGCGCGCATCTCGCACACCGGTGCGAAGGATCCGAATGCCGAGATCCTGGGCACGCCGTTCCATCGTTTCGCATTTGAAAGCATGGACATCCCCGGCATACAGCAGGCCCTGATTCTCCATATATTGTGCCACTGTGAAACTCTTCCCGCCCGGTCCGGCACAAACATCGGCAACTCTTTCACCGGGTTTGGCCCCCAATGCCAAACAGGCCCATTGAGACGCTATATCCTGATAATAATAACAGTTTGTCGCCTCTGATTCAAGTTTTTTGTGCAAAGAAGAGCATTTCAGACGAAAACATGCTGGCAAACCGTGGCAGGTTTGGTAATTTATGCTGTGCTTTTCCAGCCGGGATGCAAACGCATCCGGAGAGGTACAGAGAGTATTGACCCGCAACACCGTATCCGGTGTCTCATTGAGGGAGACAAGCAGCCCCTTTGCCTGTTCGGGTCCGTAAGCAGCCGTCCACATACGGATAAGCTCCCGGGGACAGGAATAGCGCACTTCGTCCCCATATTCCCCTTCCGGCAGAACATCCAAAAGATGTTGCCCCTGCCGAGCGACCCGGCGCAGCACAGCGTTGACAAAACCCGATGCATGGGCTTGCTTCATGGTTTTGGCACAACGGACGGCCTCGTTCACGGCGGCGGACGGGGGAACCTGATCCATAAACAAAAGCTGGTAGCATCCCACCCGCAAAATATCGAGAACGACCGGATGACATTTTCGCAAAGGGAGGCTGCAACAGCGCTCCAGGATATAATCGAGGGTCATTTGCCGCTCGAGTACCCCGTAAAACAGCCGTGAGACAAAAGCCTGATCCTTCGGCTCCACATCCCCCTTAGACAACAAGTCATCCAGCAGAATGTTGGAGTATCCCTTATCCCGTCTGAGCCGTGTCAGGAGCCGGACAACCGCAGCCCGGGAATTTTCCGGCATCAGTGGTTCCTCCTGCCCCGGCCGCCAAGAAGGATAATGAGCCGCAGCAGGCTCATCAGCGAGACAAACAGCGCAGCCACATAGGTCATCGCCGCGGCGGAGAGGACACGTTTCGCCCCCGCCAGTTCTTCTGAGGTTAACAGCCCTCCGTCCCCTAAGGTTTTAAGGGCGCGGGAACTCGCATTGAACTCGACCGGCAAAGTCAGCAACTGAAACGCGACCGACAGACTAAAAAAGGCCACACCGGCGACGGTCAGCCATTCGAGCGATGCCAGCAACCCCACCAGAATCATATAGGGGGAAACCGTTGCGGCAAACTGCGTCGCCGGCAGGATCGCACTGCGAATTTTAATCGGTCCGTAACCCTTCTCATACTGCAGGGCATGTCCGGTCTCATGCGCAGCAACCCCTATGGCGGCGATGGAGCGCACCCCATACACCGTTTCGGACAAACGGATGACGTTGGTCCGGGGATCATAATGATCGGTCATAGAGCCCTTTACCTGCTCAAGCGGCACATGGATACCGTTTTGGTATTGGATATTCAGGGGGGCTTCCATCCCGGACATCCCGGAACGGGTTCCAATTCGGCTGTATTTCTTGAAAGTAGACTGTACTTTGATCTGAGCGAACAGGGCGACCAACAGTGCCGGAACCACCAAGACAAAGTACCAATAATCAAACCACACGGCATGTCCCTCCTTTTCTCTATCGAGCCGGTTCGGTCAATAAGGAATCTCCTATCTTGACGGGATGCCCACTCAAATAAGCGGACGCCGGCATACGTTTTGAACCCTCCGCTTGGATTTCCAGCAGTTCGAGTGAGGTGTGATCGCCGCAGGATATTGTAAAGGGATTTATCTTTACGATAATACCCGGTTCCGCCTCTGTTTTGCCCCCCACCCGGCTGCGGTGTACCTTCAAACGGCGGCCGCCCATCGTCATGGTAGCGATGGGCCAGGGATGAAGGCCGCGCACCTGGTTATGCAGGACAGAGGCCGGTTTGAGCCAATCCAGGGGAGATAAGCTTTTGTCAAGCAGAGGGGCATAAGTGGCTCCCTGCGCCGGCTGAGGAACGGATCGAAGCGAACCGGTTTCCAGTTCCTGCAGCGTACGGGACAAAAGCCTGGCTCCGTCCTGTGCCAACAGGATATTCAGTTCCCCTGCCGTCATATCCGATGGGATCGTCCGGCGGCAGGAGAGAAGCATATCCCCTGTGTCCACCCCCGCATCCATCTTCATGGTGGTCACACCGGTTTCGGTTTCCCCATTCAATACCGCCCATTGAATCGGAGCGGCTCCCCGGTATCGAGGAAGCAGAGAGCCATGCACATTGATGCAGCCCATTGGCGGAAGGGAGAGAATCGACTGCGGTAAAATTTTACCATAGGCCACCACGACAATCACCTGAGGGTTAGCGGCGGAAATTCTTTCGGCCGCCTCGCCGGTTTTCAGGCTGGCCGGCTGGTAAACCGGAATCCCATATGTCAAGGCTAATTCCTTGACAGGGGGAGGCGCCAGATGATGCCCTCTTCCCTTCGGTTTATCCGCCTGCGTTACAACCAACGATATCGAGTGTTTCTCTTCTATTAAAGTGCGCAGACAGGGGACAGCAAAATCCGGCGTTCCCATATAGACGATATTCATCTGGGTCTCTCCCCCGTTTAGTATTCATCCGGGCCAAGCATCCGGATCGCATGCTGTTTGAAAACAATGCCGTCCAAATGGTCGTTTTCGTGACAGATGCAGCGGGCCGACAGATCTTCTCCTAAAAAAGTAAACCACTTTCCATGGCGGTCCTGCGCTTTGATTTTGACTTTTTTAGGGCGCCGGACAATACCGTATTCCCCGGGAAAAGAAAGACAGCCCTCGGGGCCTTCCTGAACGCCTTTGGTTTCCAGGATCTCCGGATTCATCATCTCCAAAATGCCGTCGCCGAAATCCATGACAAAGACCCGGCGGAGGACTCCTACCTGTGGGGCGGCCAGGCCGACGCCTTCGGAATGATGCAGCGTATCGGCTAGATCGTCTAAAAGCTGAGAAAGTCTTTCATCAAATTCAGTGACCGGACGGCAGACCTTGCGAAGAGCCGGATCCCCGTCTGTAAGAATATGACGCAGCGCCATATGTCCAACCTCCTGAAAATATGATATGGCGTACCTGGGTATTCTGTTATACCCCTGCACAGAATGAATCCATTATAACACACCTGCCGGATTGATGTCGACAAAGATTGTCGCCGATTTGCTTTCAGGAAGGTGTTGATACTGCTGGAGCAAATCTCCCACCATTTTCCTCATAGGAATAGTATTGACCGTTTTCATCAAAATCTTATAACGGAATTTACCCGCCGCCTTGGATATGACGGCAGGGGTGGGATCCAGCACAATCACCGGCAGAGAAGGATATTTTTGGGTGACGGTCTCCTTTAACAGTTCCAAATAGCGGTGGGCCGCCTTTCGGACGAGTTCCTCGCTGGAGCCGACAAAACCGAACAGGCACAGGTCGGAAAAAGGTGGATACTTCATCATTTTTCTGGCCTCGATTTCCAGGCGGAAAAACCCTTCATAATCCTGCCTGGCCGCCAGACCGATCACATAATTTTCCGGCGTATAGGTCTGAATAATGGCCCGCCCTGGCAGCTCCCGCCTTCCCGCCCGGCCGATCACCTGAGTCAAAAGGGAAAAAGTCGTTTCAAAGCATCGGAAGTCATCGCCGTACAAGGCCTGATCCGCCGAAAGAACGCCCACCAGACCGACATGGGGAAAATCCAGACCTTTCGCCACCATCTGGGTACCAATCAGGATTTGGTATTTCCCCTGCGAAAAGTCTCGGAAACGCTTTTCATAAGCGAAACGGGACATGGTGGTATCCGTGTCCATTCGCAGTACCGCCGCTTCGGGAAAGAGAGCCGCCAACTCTTGTTCCGCCCGTTGGGTGCCCAGCCCGGAATACCGGATCCGGTCAGACCCGCATTCCGGGCATGTCGACACGGGGTCCTGCATATGACCGCAATAATGGCAGACAAGCAAACCGTTGGCCCGATGATAGGTCATGGATATGCTACAGGATGGACAGGAGATCACATGTCCGCAGGCCCGGCAGGAAACAAAGGTATTAAATCCTCGCCGGTTGAGCAGGAGGATCGCCTGCCGCCCGCTATCGAGGCAGGAACGGATCTCTGACAGCAACGGTTTGCTGAATACTGTCCGGTCATCCTCCTGCCGCATATCCACCACATCCACCTGGGGCAGCCGGACATCCCCGAACCGGTTGCGAAGGGTGTGGAGGGAATACCGTCCCATCCTGGCCGCATAATAGCTCTCCACACAGGGGGTTGCAGAGGTCAGGAGAAGAAGCGAACGATGCCGGGCACAGCGGAATTTGGCCACGTCGCGGGCGTGGTAACGGGGCGAGGATTCGGATTTATAGGTATGTTCCTGTTCTTCGTCCATGACGATTAACCCGATATTCGAGCAGGGAGCGAAGACAGCCGAACGGGTTCCCACAACGATACAGGCATCTCCCCGTTTGATGCGTTTCCATTCATCCATCCGTTCGCCCACCGACAGTCCGCTGTGAAGAACAGCGACACGGCGGCCGTACCGGCTGATAAAGAGGTTCAGTGTCTGCGGTGTCAGTGAAATTTCAGGGACTAAGACCAGCACTTGGCGTCCGTCCTCCAGCACACGGTCGATGAGGTTCATATACACCTGTGTCTTTCCGGAACCGGTCACACCATAAAGCAACGCACAGGAGGCTTTTCCGGATCGGTATTGTTCGAGTAGTCCCTCAAACGCTATCTGTTGTTCGGGATTTAGCGGTGTAGAACAAATCTCCGGATTTTTTTCCGCAAGATTGGGTGAGCGCAGCACCTCCTGGTCCACATACAATAACAAGCCCTTTTTTTCCAGAGCCGCCGGCACAGCCGCCGTGACCCCCGCAAAATAACAAAGTTCCTTAATGGATGCGCCGCCTGTTTGCATCAGAAGAGACAGCACAGCCTTTTGTTTGGGCGTGCAGACCTTGCTGTTTTGATACCCGGCCGCTTCTTCCTCGGATACCGCCAGGCGGACCATGCGCATCGTCGCGTCCCCAGCCACCCGAAAGGCCCCTTCGTCTCGAAGAAGACAGCCCTTTTTTTGCAATCGTTCCGGCAAATCAGAATCCCTGGCCAACCCCAAATCCTGCAACAGTTTCTCCCGTTCAGCACCATTCGGATCCCGCATACACCGCGCGCGTACCTGGTCCAGCATCCGTTTCTCTTCGTCTGACAGAACTTCCCGTACCTCATCTGTTAAATCCGGATGAATGCGATAGCGGATATGAACGCGCATGGACAGACCCGCCGGCAGCATGCAGCGTACAGCCTCAAAAAGAGTGCAGAACGTCCGCTCTTTGAGCCATTCCGCCAATGCAAGCATTTCATCATTGAGCAAGGGCTGTTCATCCAATACGGAAAGGACCGGCTTAAGCCCCTTTGTTTCCGCCGTCTCTCCAAAGGCCATAACCACCCCTTGACGACGGCGGTTTCCTCCGCCAAAAGGAACCAACACCCGGCATCCCCGTTCAAGGCCGCCGAGTGTATCTGTCAGGATATAGGTATACAGTTTATCAAAATGGTAGGCGGTTTGCTCCACGGCGATTTCCACCGTCCGGACCATTCCGCCGCCGTGATCGAGCGATGGCATCGGTATTTCCTCCGAAACCGTACGAATTCTGGCCTCAGCCTTGGTCGTCTTCTGCGGTATGGCGGGGGACAATCAATTTATATTCCCCGTTTGAAAAATCCTGAATGGCCATGCTGACCGGCTTTTCAGTCAAGATGATGTTTTCCGCCTCGGCCTTTTCCGCTATGTCTCGGGCTCTCTTGGCGATTCCAACTACCACAGCGTAACGGCTTTCTTTTCCCTTGAGTTTCTCGATATCAGTTGGCCTGAGCATCCTGCAATACCTCCAAAACAGTTTTTTCCATGCGGCTGTACCGCATTTTCTCAGCGTCGATAATCGTATTGATCCGCTTTACGGCCGATGCCACCTCATCGTTGAGGACCACATAATCATAGCGAAAAGCGCGGGCGAGTTCCCGTTTCGCCACCGTCATCCGGCTACGGATCGTTTCCTCATTCTCTGTGCCTCGTTCCCGCAGGCGGCGTTCCAATTCCTCCATCGAGGGAATGGTGATAAAAATTGATACCAGGTCGGAGCGGTGGTCCATCACCTGCTCTGCCCCCTGCACTTCGATTTCCAGCAGCACATTTTTCCCTTCCGCCAGCCACTTTTTAATGGATTCTTCCGGTGTTCCGTAATAGTTTCCATTATAGCTGGCATATTCCAAAAGGGAATCGGTGGAGATCATTTTCTCAAACTCATCCCGGGTACGAAAAAAGTAATGAATCCCATCTATCTCGCCGGGCCGGGGCTGCCGGGTAGTGACCGAAATGGATAACACCGTGTCCTCCCGGCTCGCGAGAAGGCTTTTGATGATCGTTCCCTTTCCGGAACCGGAAGGACCCGACAAAACAATGAGCATGCCGTGACCAGTCGGATCAGTCATCCTCTTCCATATCCTCCTCATCTTCGGTATCCCGGTCGTTCAGCCGGTTGGCCACTGTCTCCGGCTGGACTGCCGAAAGGATCACATGATCGCTATCCGTGACGAGGACCGCTCTTGTACGGCGGCCATAAGTGGCATCAATCAGGGTTCCCCGGTCCTTCGCATCCTGGATGATCCGTTTGATAGGGGCCGATTCGGGGCTGACAATAGCCACCAGCCGATTGGCCGAGACCATGTTGCCGAATCCGATGTTAATCAGTTTCATGCGCGCATCCTTCCCTGTCCTATTCGATATTTTGAATCTGTTCCCGTATTTTCTCGATTTCGGCTTTCATATCGACCACCACGCGGGCCAGCGTCACATCCTGGGCTTTGGACCCAATGGTGTTGGTTTCCCGGTTGATTTCTTGAACCAAAAAATCCAGCTTCCGCCCGACGGCCTCATCGCCGTCCAGCATCTGTTCCAATTGGTCGAGATGGCTGCGCAGGCGGACGGTTTCCTCCGCTACAGCAATCTTATCCGCAAAAAGCGCGGCCTCAGTCAACAGCCTTTGTTCATCCACGGTTGCCGTGTTGAGCAGCTCCCGCATCCGGGTCTCCACTTTTTCCATATGTTCCCGCACGGTTTGCGGGGAACGGTCTTCCACTTTCGACACATTTTCCAGAATCAGACGGCGGCGATTCCGAATATCCTCCCGCAGACGCGCCCCCTCTGTCTCTCTCATGGCACAAAACCGCTGAGCGGCCTCGTCCACGACTTCCCGTACCGCCACCCATACCGATTCCTCATCTTCCGGAGCCCGGTGAACGCTGATGACATCTGGAAACCGGGCGATATCCATAAGGCTGTATGTGCCGTCCGTCATTTCCAGCCCCTCTCTCAACTCCAGAAGGGCTTGCCGGTAACTCTTGGCCAAAGACAGATTGACGGTTACATCTCCCCCCTCTTTTTCAAGCGGGTCGATATAAACAAATACGTCCAGTTTGCCTCTGGAAACATATTTCTGCAGATACGACTTGAGTTTGTCATCCAGAAAACCATACGCGCGCTGCAAACGGGACGAATACTCGTAATACCGGTGGTTGACCGATTTGAGTTCCACGGTAATATCCATGCCGGAGACCGTTTTTTGGCAGCGACCGAATCCAGTCATACTTCTGATCAAAGGCCATGCCTCCTCTCTCCTGTAGTCTGAGGAAATAGACAAACGAAAGCCCCATTTGGGGCTTTCGTGCAGGGTTTTCCCTTAGACAGGATGGACCTTTTCCTCAACATGGAGATGATCTCCATCAATATGGTATTTATCGTTGCGGCGCTTTTCGAAGAATTTGACCGCCACCTGCCCGAACTGGGCATAAGTCAGCACGTCCTCCTCCTGCTCATACCATTCCTTCATCTCATCCCGCATTTTGTCCAGTTCGGGTTCAAGGCGATCAGCCGGACGACAGGTGATCGGTTCCTCGTCGCCGATGATTTTCTTGATGAACTCAGGTTTGATCGGCACAGGAGTGGCACCATATTCGCCCCGGACCAATCCTTTGAATTCCTTTGTCACCATTTTATAGCGTTCTCCGCCGATGATATTGAAAACCGCTTGTGTGCCGACGATTTGCGAGGAGGGAGTGACCAACGGCGGATAACCGGCGTCCTCACGCACACGCGGCACTTCCTGGAGCACTTCCTCGAGCTTGTCTTCCTTACCGGCTTGCTTGAGCTGGCTGACCAGATTGGACAGCATACCGCCCGGCACCTGATAGATCAAAGCGTTGGTGTCCACTTCCAGCATTTTGGGATTGAGAAGACCGTTATCCAAATATTTTTTACGCAGGGTCCGAAAATAGGCGCTGATCTCACTGAGTTTTTTCAAATCCAGGCCCGTATCGTAGGGGGTGCCCTGCAGAGCGGCCACCATCGACTCGGTTGCCGGATGAGAGGTGCCGAGTGCCAGAGGAGACATAGCGGTATCAATGACATCGGCGCCCGCCTCAATCGCCTTAATCATCACCATGTCGGCAATACCGGCGGTGAAATGGGAATGAAGCTGGATCGGGATTTTAACGGTTTCCTTGATCGCTTTGACCAAATCATAGGTTTCATAGGGAACCAGCAGGCCCGCCATATCTTTGATACAAATGGAATCGGCCCCCGTCTCCTCAATAGCCTTGGCGTATTGGACGAAATATTCGATGTTGTGGACCGGGCTGGTGGTGTAAGACATGGCCACCTGTACATGGGCCCCTTGTTCCTTTTTCGCTGCCCGAATCGAGGTTTCCAAATTTCGAATATCGTTGAGCGCATCAAAAATACGAATGACGCCTATCCCATTCGCTACGGATTTCTGCACAAAATACTCGACAACATCGTCGGCATAATGCCGATAACCCAGCATGTTCTGTCCACGGAAAAGCATTTGCAACGGTGTTTTAGGCATATGCTTTTTTAAGGTGCGAAGCCGTTCCCAGGGGTCCTCCCCAAGGAACCGCAGGCAGGCGTCGAAAGTGGCGCCGCCCCAGCATTCTAACGAATGGAAACCAATGTCGTCGAGTTTCTCCAGTACCGGCAGCATTTCCTCTGTCGTCATGCGGGTGGCAATCAGCGACTGATGCGCATCCCGCAGGACGGTTTCCGTAATTCCGACTTTCGCCAAACCGATCACTCCTTTTCTAACTCACGCCAGGGCGCGCTTACTGCAGAGAGACAAGCAGCTTGCCGGAATCCACGCTCTCGCCCTTGTTCACATGCACTCCTACCACAACGCCGTCATGGGGAGACATGATCTCATTTTCCATCTTCATGGCTTCCAAGATCAGCAGGACCTGGCCTTTCGTCACCGGATCGCCGGCTTTGACCAAGACATTGACGATATTGCCGGGCATAGGGGCATTGATGGTCTCAGCGCCCGCCGGAGCCGTGGCCGTTGCTGCGGGTGCCGGAGCCGGCACATCCTCGGAAACCGGAGCCGCCGGCGCTGCAACAGGGGCCGGGGCCGGTGCAGCCGGAATAGGCGCGGCGGCAACAGGAGCAGGAGCCGCCACACCGCCTCCACCTATCTCCTCTACCTGAACGTCATACGCATTGCCATTCACCGTAATCTGAAAACGTTTCATAGCGATCATGCCTTTCTATAGTAGATTCAAATACACGAAAAACTTTATTTCTTTCTTTAGAGAACCACGTTGATATGCTTCTTGGGAAGGCGGGAAACCCTTTTACCAGATAGCATATCCAAAAGCGCGGTGATTTTGTTTTTGGTTTCCTCAGTGGTCACAACGTCGGTTAGATAACCGCCGGCGGCCGCCTTCAAAGGCGAACCTTCTTCTGCGGCATATTCAGCCGCCAGAGCCTCTCGGTCGGACGTGGGATCCTGCATAGCGGCCAAACGGTCCCGCCAGAGAATCTGAACCGCCGTTTCGGGAGACAGAGGTGAGATAACCGCCTGCGGCCAAGCAAGTACTGCATCGGCACCGGCGAGCTTGCCGGCAACCGCGATATAGACCGGACCATAGGCTTTGCCGGTAATGATGCTGATTTTGGCAGTGGTGGCCTCAGCATACGCCTGAGAAATCTTGGCGGCGCCCTCCACCCCTTGGAATCCGGCTGCGTCCACAAAGGTCAGGACCGGCAGGGAAAAGGCATCGCAAAGGCGCACAAAGCGGGCCGTCCGGGAAGCTGTACGGTCACAGATAGCCTCTCCCGACAGCGTGACGATGCCGCAGACCACACCGTCCACCTGGCCGAAAGCTGTCTTGCAGGCAGAATTGTCGGACAGCAGCAATAAAGTACCGGGGTCGGCCACGGCGGCGGGGCAATCCGCTGTATCCGCACACACCCCCATCGGGGCCGCCGCATTTTCATAGACGGGCGGGGCGGACAGATTGTTCGAAGGCAGATAGGAAAGCAGTGCTTTCGCTTTTTCCAGGGCCTCCGTCTCGTCCCGGGCAAGGACATCGGCTTGGCCGCCTTCGCCGTCCTTGCTCAGATAATAAGAGCCGCCTTCCACCATGACCACCAAGTCCGATGTGGCAGCGACCAAGGCTGAGGTGCCGACACAGGCGCCGGTGATTACCGCGATCTGAGGGACAACCCCCGACAGGCTGTTGGAAGAAAACAGGATCTGGGCGATAGCCTCCATCGCGTCCATCCCCTCGCCCAGCTTTGCACCGTCGCTGTCGAAAAAGCCGACGATAGGCGCGCCGTTCTGGGCCGCCAACTCATAAATTTTAGAAATTTTGGCCGCCTGTGCCTTGCCGATAGCCCCGCTGCACACCGTTTTATCCTGGGCAAACGCATAAGCCGGCATCCCGCCGACCAGGCCGTAACCGGCGGCGGCTTCCGCAGGCTTGTCCCCATCCATGGCCAACCGGTCGATTTCCACAAAGGTTCCCTCGTCGAAAAACCGCCCGAGCAAAGCCCGCGCCTGAGATTGGCCGCTGACGGCGGCCGCTTCAGCCAGTTTTTCCAGCGGATTCTGCATACTCATGTCCTTACCTCCGAGTGTTGATTCGCATGTTCACGGATTTTGACCTGGAAGCGCACAGGGAAGAACGGAGCTTTATATTCAGCCCACTCTCCCCCATATTACAAATTGGTTTTATTATACTGCAATTTCAACCGGTTGACAACTATTTTATTGGTAAGGCGGTAAAAAATTATGCATGGCAGGGACGATGGCAAAACTCCGACAGGGAAACGACCCGTTTTTCACCGCCATCGCAGTCAAAATGCAACCGGTCCAGGATAGGGAACAATGCCGGCACTTGACAGGACGCCTTCAAGATCCCCCGGTTATAAGCCGAAAAGAGCGCTGTGCGGATCAACCCCTCCAAAACGATATCCTCTTGCGCCTTTGCAGCCAAAAGCTGTATTTCACCGTCTTGGGTATCGGTCAGCAGCCAACCCGCTTCCCGCTCGCGTTCTCGGGCAATAAAACCGCTTATCTCACCGTGCAGGCCGATGCCGGTGCTGGTTGCAAGCCGCATTACCTGATCCTTATCGGCCGCCGTGATGGTAAGCATGATGACCCCCTTCTTTTCCCTGCTTGATGTAGGAAGAGGCGATTTTCTTTTCTACTTTTGACGCCACCAACAGATCCCGCACTTCTTTTGGTTTCAAGTGCCGCCACTTTCCTATGGGGAGCATGCCCAGTTTGACCGAACCAACTGCGACTCGGCGCAGCCGGACCACTTCCAGGCCCAGTTCCTCACACATGCGCCGGATTTGACGGTTGCGCCCTTCATACAAAACAATCTGCGCCACCGTTCTGGGCGGAAAGCCGGTTCCTCCCGGCTCAAAAGAGACGATGTCGAATTCCGCCGGTGCGGTCTTTTTCCCGTCGAGAGGCATCCCTTCCCGGAAACGCCGCATCTGATCGGACGTGACTTCCGCCCGCAGGGTGACGCGGTAAATTTTCGGGATATGGGCGGCGGGGTGCATCATCGCATTGGCAAAATCCCCGTCGTTCGTCAACAACAGAAGCCCCTCGGAATCACGGTCCAGCCGGCCGACGGGAAAAACGCGCGTCCCTGCGTCTTTTACCAATTCAGCGACGCATCGACGCCCTTTTTCATCGCAAAGCGTCGTCACCACTCCGCGCGGCTTGTTCAGCATGAGATAAACGCCCGCTTCAGGCGGGGGCAGCTTTTTGCCGGAGATGGTGACAAGATCCTTATAGGGATCCGCGCTGTCTCCCAATCCGGCAGGGCGGCCGTTGACACGGACCTTGCCCTGTTTAATCAGTTCTTCCGCTTTGCGTCTCGAGGCCACGCCCCGCTCAGACAGCAGCTTTTGCAAACGTATCCGCGTCATTCTTCCCCTTCACCCTTTATAAACTTCATTCGGTTTATTTCCATAAATCTTCGCTCCAGTCGATCTCCTCCCGTTCCAGGAGAACCGCCCGAACCGGGGCACCGTCTGCCCCCGCAATTTTTACAGGCGCGGCAAAAAGAAAATACGTGCCCGGAGCCGCCTTAGACAAATCCAACCCCTCAAGAAGGGCTATCCCCGCCCCGAGTAACTGCCGGTGGACAGGAGCCGCGCACTCCGGCGGAGAGACCGACTGTCCCTCCACTCCGATCAGCTCGAGTTGAGCACCGGACAGCACAAACGCGGCACTCGGGCTGATCTGAACATGTCCCTTAAATAAAACCCTTGGTTTGAGCCGTGGCAGTATCTCTTCGGCCTGAGCTCCCAAAAGGAGGCCGTTTCCCTCGACCACACTGCATTCCCCCACACAGGCGGTCAGTGGGATTTCGCCGATGGTTTTTCCATCCGGGAAAAAATGCCAAGGGGCGTCCAGATGGGTGCCGTTATGCAGGCAGGCATACAAGGCCGATAGGTTGCATTCGTCCCCAAGGCGTATACGATGCAGTTCCTCCAAGCGGGGAGGCGGATCTCCCGGATAAACGGGCGCACGAAGCAAATCCCGGGTGATGTCGATACATTTCACACCGCATTCTCTCCTTTTAGCGTCTTGCAAAATATGAGGACGCCGGTTGTTCTTCCGGACAAACCGCCGCCGTCTTTTGACTTTTTGACAGATATTTTCAAGTAAATCCGGACCCAACCTGCATATTCTAACAAAAACGAAAAGCGGATAGGCAACCCGTCAACGGACGAAGGGAGTGGATTCCAACGGCAAAACGATTCTGCCTGGCGCTCTGCGGCGCAATTTTTATGGTTTTCTTCTTTTCCCCTCTGGCTTGCTCCGGCAGTGAGCGGCTTTATACAGCTACCCGCAAATTTCTGGACGGCACCGGCGAATACCAAATCGTCATCGACGGAGGCCCCGCCTATTCGCTCACTCTTTCGGATGATGATGCTTCCGGAGTGCTGGGGCCCTATCGCCGGTATTCGGATTTTCCAGTCGTCCAGATGGATGCCGCCGTTCAGGGAGATCAAATTCTGGCTTTGCTGAGTTCCGGATATCCTGTCAACATCGGGGGACTGGAACAAACGTATAACCTGACCGATGCGGAAGCCTATCAGTTGACACAGCAGGCGCTCTGGATTCTGATGGGGCAAAGCCGCGAGTCCGAAATGGCGGATGGCACTCCTGAGCAACGCGATTATATTAAGGCCCTTCTCGAAATAGGCCGGGAGGCCATATCCGCCGAAACCCAGTTGCAAATTCAGCCGGACACCGTCTGCTTTTCGCGCACGGAGAACGATTTCCGCACCAATGTACTCCAAAGCCACTTCCTGACATCCGGATTTTTGGACTGCTCCGAACTGCCGGATACCATACGGGTATTATCCGAAGACGGAAAGGCGCTTTCCTCACCGATCGCCGCCGGAAGCCGTTTCCTTCTCGCTTCGGATTCCCCGGTGGAAGCCGAAACGCTGACCCTGCGGTATCTCTACCATCCTCCCGTGCTTTATCGGTATGAGGCTTCTGAAACTTCCTCTGGAACCCTTGTAAGCGTTGGATATCAAAACGTCACCCAAAGCGTCCCCGTTCAGCTGACGGTGGAAAAGCCCGACGATACACCCGAAAGTCAAAATCCCGGAACCGGAAACGCTTTATTGGTCACATGGGTTTTCGTTATCCTCGGGGTATGTGTTTGGCTGCTCGCCATTCTCATTCGCAGGCGCCGCTCCTGAGCAACCGGTCAGGCCGGCAGTATGAGACCGATTGTTCATACCGATTCCTTTTTCAACAAATGGCTTGAACGGAACCGTTCAAGCCATTTGATACTTACCCTTGCCGCCGGGACGCAGTACCCGGTTTTCAACACTAAATCGAGATTTCGTGGGCGATCCGATACAATTCAAAATCAAAGGGCTTTTTCATCTGCAGTGCCTCTTCAATGTCGTAATCGACGAGATGATCGTCCTTGATACTGACAACACGGTTGCTTTTGCCCTCCAGCAGCAGTTCAACCGCATGATAGCCCATCCGGCTGGCGATGACCCGATCCCGGACCGTGGGACTGCCGCCCCGCTGTACATGCCCGAGAATCGTCGCACGGGTTTCAAAGCCGGTAGATTCTTCAATCCGGGTGGCCAGCTCCATGACATGGCCGACACCCTCCGCGACGACGATGATGAAATGTTTTTTACCGGTAGCCGATATTCTTTTCATCCGCTCCACAATATCTCGATCGAAATCGAACGGTACCTCCGGGACCAGAATGCTGGTAGCGCCGGCTGCAATCCCCACATTCAGGGCAAGGTAGCCGGCCCGGCGCCCCATGACCTCCACAACGCTGCATCGGTCATGGGATTGGGCCGTGTCGCGGAGCTTATCAATCATTTCAAGGCTGGTATTCAGGGCGGTGTCGTAACCGATGGTCTGCTCGCAGCAGGAAATATCGTTATCAATCGTCCCCGGAAGACCGACACAGGGAACCCCCCGTTGGGTCAAGTCCTTGGCGCCGCGGAAGGATCCGTCGCCGCCAATGACCACCAGGCCCTCAATACCGTACTCCCGGCAGGTGGCCACCGCCTTCTGCATCCCCTCTTCCGTGCAAAATTCGGGGCTGCGGGCGGTGTACAGCATGGTTCCCCCCCGGTGAATGATATCCGACACGCTGCGCAGATCCATTTCCATGAGATCCCCGTTGATCAAGCCATTATAGCCCCGATACACGCCATATACCTGAACGCCTTTGCTCAAAGCCGTACGAACAACGGCACGAACCGCCGCATTCATGCCCGGTGCATCACCGCCGCTGGTTAAAACCGCGAGTTTTTTAATCGACATCGGTATCTCTCCTTATTTCCCACGGCACCCGCCGTTTTACAGAATGAACCTATTATACACTACTCTCCAATCGGTGTGCAAGACCGGATTTTGCTGATAAATATCCCGGAAAGTGTTAAAATCCGGTTTATTTAACCAATAATGTCCCGGCTAATCCACGACAGCGACATTTTCCTGCCCCAATATCGACCGCAACTCCCGCAGCAATACCTCGTTGACATCCACCCATAGGGTGTGAGGAGCCCTCACCAACTTGCCGGTGTCCGTATAACGAAGATAAAGCGGCTCTTCCCCGTCAAACACCCGCACCACCAACAGGGCGCGTTTCCATTCCTGGGATTCGGGCGACGGCAATCTTAAATACAGGCCGTGCCGGGCAGAAGGAAGCTTCCGCCCGTCCGGCGCCCGTCTTGCCGGTTCGCGGACCGCGTCGTCACCCGGCACCGGCGATCCTCCGGACAATCCCGGGATCGGCTGGGGCAAGGCGTCGGGCGGCGGAGCCTCATCCATACGATTCACGAGTATTTTCGGATCTTCATCCTCCCGGACATTGATCCTTCCCCGCACCACGACGACTCGCCCGGCCTGGAGGATAGGACCGCATTGGGACAGGGCCTTGGAAAAGATAACCAGATCCAGCGATCCGGACATGTCTTCCAGTGTCGCATACGCCATTTGCGAATTATTCCTTGTCGATTTGACCTGTACATCGGACAGCATGCCGAGAAGCAATACCGCATCTCCGTCCGAAAATTCGGCCGGCATCTCCCCCATCGCTTCCTCAAAAGACGCTTTGATGCGGTCGATGCGGGCGGCTTTCATCCGTTCATGAAGGGCGGTGTAAGGCTTCATAGGATTCCCGGTCAAGTACATACCGGCAACCTCTTTCTCCATCGCGAGCAGCTCGTCGTAGGGCATCTCGGGTAGATCGGGCAGGGCCGGTTCGCCCATAGGGGCGTTTTCGGGATCATCAAAGAATCCGAGCTGGCCGGCCAGATTTCGCCGGTTTTGGTCGTCCAGCATCTGCAGGATGGTCTCAGAGCTGTCCAGCATCTGGCGGCGGTTGGCACCCAGCCCATCGAGAGAACCGCATTTAATCAGGCTTTCCAAGGCCCGGCGGTTGAACTCCCGATGCATGGACATCCGCCGGCAGAAGTCGTAGAAGCTGCGGAAAGGCCCGTTCGCTTCCCGTTCTTTCACCAGTTCGGCGATGAGGCCGCGCCCGAGGTTTTTAACTGCCAGGAGGCCGAAACGGATATGCTTGTCCGCCACGGTAAAAGACGACACGCTCTCGTTAACCGAGGGAGGCAGTACCGGTATATGAAGACGTTCGCATTCCCCAATATATCCCGCCACCTTTCCCGTGTCGAACACGCTGGTCAGCAGGGCGGCCATATATTCCCGGGGGAAAAAGCATTTAAGATAAGCCGTCTGATAAGATACCGTTGCATAGGCAGCCGCATGGGACTTATTGAACGCATAGGAGGCGAAGGAAGCCATGTCGTCGAAAACCGCGACCGCCACATCGGCGGGAATCCCACGGCGTTCACAGCCCTCCACCACCACCGTCCCCTTCTCATCGGTCAGGCCGTGGAGAAAGATCTCTCTTTCCCGTTCCATGACATCGTGTTTTTTCTTGGACATGGCCCGGCGCACCACATCGGCCCGCCCAAAGGAATAGCCCGCCAATTCCCGGAAAATCTGCATTACCTGTTCCTGATATACAATACAGCCGTAAGTGACATTGAGAATGGGTTCCAGCGCGGGATGGAGATAGCGAACCGCTTCGGGATGGTGCCGGTTATGGATGTATTTCGGAATGGAGTCCATCGGTCCCGGCCGGAATAAAGCCGTGACCGCGATCAGATCTTCAAACCGGTCGGGCTTGAGCTGCAAAAGCACCCGCTTCATGCCGGGGGATTCGTACTGGAACACCCCGTCGCTGTTGGCCTGGGCCATCATTCGGTAGACCTCCGGGGCATCGAGCGGAATATCCTCGATGGAGAAATCCGGTTTGTTCCGGCGGATCATCTCCACCGCATCCGCGATGACGGTTAGGTTGCGCAGACCGAGAAAATCCATTTTCAGAAGTCCAAGTTCTTCAAGGATCCCCATGGTATACTGGGTGGCTACCAAGTCTCCGTTGAGACACAGGGGCACATATTCCCTCACCGGCTTTGCGGTGATGACCACACCCGCAGCATGGGTGGAGGCGTGTCGTGGCATCCCCTCCACCTTGCGGGCCATGTCGATGAGTTCCCGGACTTGGGCATCGTCTTCATATTGCTTCCGCAGGTTTTTCGACTGCGATAGGGCTTTGTCCAAGGTCATGTTCAGTTCCCAGGGAACTGATTTCGCCACGGAATCCGCTAAAGCATACGGCAAGCCCATGGCTCTGGCCACGTCCCGTATGGCGGCCCTGGCCGCCATGGTACCGAAAGTGACAATCTGAGCCACATGATCGGCGCCATACTTCCCGATCACATAATCAATGACCTGCTGCCGTTTCTCGTTGCAGAAGTCGATGTCGAAATCGGGCATACTGACCCGTTCGGGATTGAGAAACCGCTCAAAGAGCAGATTGTACTTGATGGGATCAATCCCCGTGATGCCGATGCAATAGGCGCATAGGCTTCCCGCACCCGATCCCCGCCCGGGGCCGACCGGAATATCGTGATCTTTGGCATACTGAACAAAATCGTGTACGATCAGGTAATAATCCACATATCCCATCTGCTCGATGGTGGAAAGCTCATACTCCAGCCGTTCCACAATGGTGGGATCCGGATGTTCACCATAATGCTTATGCAGCCCCGCGTAACAGCGTTCGCGGAAATAGGCGGCGCTGTTCCCCCCCGGAGCATCAAACCGAGGCAGTTGTGTCTGACCAAAGGTAAGTTCGACCCGGCATCTCTCCGCGATCCGGGCGGCATTGTCGAAAGCCTCGGGCAGATCGGGAAATAAGGCCCGCATCTCCTCCTCCGACTTGAGATAAAACTCCTCCGTTTCAAAAGCCAGGGGGTTGGGTTCGTCCACCGTCGTATTGGTCTGAATGGAAATCAGCACGCGCTGCATACGGGCGTCCTCGCGGGTCAGATAGTGCGCGTCGTTGGTGCAAACCAGTGGAATTCCCGTCTCTTTGGAGAGGCGAATCAGCTGAGGGCTGATGGCCCTCTGCTCCTCCAGTCCATGATCCTGGAGTTCCAAGTAAAAATGATCCTTGCCAAATATATCGAGGTATTCCAGGGCAAGGTTTTTCGCCCGCTCGGCATTCCCCTGTACAAGGGCCCGGGGAATCTCTCCCGCCAGGCAGGCCGAAAGGGCGATCAGCCCCTCATGATACTCTCGGAGCAACTCCCGGTCCACCCGGGGTTTGCCGTAAAATCCCTCCGTCCAGGCGGAGGAGATCATTTTCACCAGATTGTGATACCCCGTCTCGTTTTCACATAACAGCACCAAATGGGCATGTTCGCTGTCCATCCCGTGCACTTTATCGAATCGAGTGCGGGCAGCTACATAGGCTTCGCATCCCAGAATCGGCCGGACCCCGGCTTTTTTTGCCTCCTTGTAAAATTCGACCAGGCCATACATAACCCCGTGGTCGGTAACGGCCACGGCCTCCTGCCCCAGCGCGGCCGCTCGCTGTACCAATTCCGGAATACGGCAGGCCCCGTCGAGCAGGCTGTATTCGCTATGCACATGCAGGTGTACAAAGGCCATCCGTTGTTCCTCCTATTCGCATAGACAGGCTCTGTCGAAGCCGATCTCTCCCCTTATAAACTTTCCGCGAACTTCACAATCCGGCGCAGCCGGTGATTGACGCCCGAGCGGGTAATGGGGCTCTCGAGCGATTGTCCCAATTCCCTCAAGGAGAGATCCGGATTTTCCAGCCGAAGCCGGGCCAGCTCCCGCAATTCCTCGGGAAGGGCGTTGAGCCCCACCGTTCGCTCGATTTTTCGGACGGCTTCGCTTTGCTGGGCGGCGGCGGCAACGGTTTTGTCAATGTTGGCGCTCTCACAGTTTGTGACCCGGTTGGCGTTATTGCGGATGTCTTTAATCATCTTGACGCCCATAAGTTTCAGCGCCGCTGTGGTGGCTCCCATGAGTGTCAAACAATCTTCGATCCTTTCGCTTTCTTTAAAATATACTACATAGCCTCCCCCACGGCGTGTCCATTTTGCCGCCAGGCCGAGTTCTGCCAGCAAAGTGGCCAAATCCCGGCTCAAATTCAAAAAGGGGACGCTGAACTCGAGATGATAATCCGCCTCTGGATTTGTCACGGTTCCACAGGACAAAAAGGCCCCGCGGACAAAAGCCGCCGGGCATTGGTCGCATTCGAGATTGGCGCGATTAAGGCGCACACCTATGTCCGCCGGCGTATGTCCAAACCTTTGCAAGATGCGCAATCGTGCTTCCCGGTCTGCGGCCGCCGCCGTATACAGCCCCTTTCCCTCCGTCACGGCAAGAGGGGACCGGCAGACCTCACCAAGAAGGGCAGCATACAAACGGGCCACGGAGTCGTTTTCTGTTTGCAGGGACACCCCGCGTTCGGAAAAAGCGTGCCCGAACTCTGCCATTCCATACGCTTGCGCGGTGCGGCAGCAGGGGTGTTCCTCCTGTATGGAGGTCAGTTCCTGTTTAACTTCCGATGAAAAGGACATGGATGTTCTCCGCCTTTCACAACTTAGCCATATCCCGATGATGAACAGCAACCCGGTGGCCGCCGTCCTTTATATGCTTGGCCAATTCCTCGGCTAAAGCCACCGAGCGGTGCTTACCGCCCGTACAGCCGACCGCAATGACCAACTGGCTTTTTCCTTCACGGCGGTAAAGGGGCAGCAGATAATCGAGCAAGGCATAACACCTTTTTTGAAATTCCTTCGTTTCATCCCGGTCAAGTACAAAGTCTCGCACCGGTTGGTCCAATCCGCTCTGATTTTTCAGTTCGTCCACATAATACGGATTGGGCAGGCAACGCACATCCAGGACAAAATCGGCTTCGGCCGGATATCCGTACTTAAATCCAAAGGAGATGCACTCAATAGCCATAGACCGGGACGGGTCTTTCAGAAACAGGCAGGTGATCCGTTCGTGCAGTTGAGAGGTAGACAAGAGAGACGTGTCCACCAGATAATCCGCCCGGTCCCGCACAAGTTGTAACCGCCGCCGTTCCTCCGCTATGGACTGTGACAAGGATCCTTCGTTGTCTCCCGCCAAAGGGTGCCGGCGCCGGGTTTCCTTATAGCGGCGATTCAGCACCGAGTCGTCACAATCCAAAAACAATATCGTATAATGAGGGCACCATCTCTTCATCCTGTCCAATTCGTCAAACAATCTCCGAAACAGTTCCCCGCTTCGGATATCTATGCCGATCGCCGCTTTGGAAATCGCTCCTGGTCCCTGCAAGCATTGCTCCGCAAACAGAGGAAGAAGACAGGGCGGCATGTTATCTACACAATAAAACCCCATATCCTCCAGCACATCCAGCGCCCGGCTCTTTCCTGCACCGGACATTCCGGTCACAATGACAACTTCCATGATTTTCTCCCATAGCGGTTGGATTCTCGTGAAACGATCCCATTATCCGTCCACACCTCGGCCGACCGCGCGGACCTCCGGTTCCAATCGGACGCCGGTCTGCCGGTACACGGTATCCCTCACCTGTCTGGACAATTCCAGCACATCGGCGCAGGTCGCACCTCCGGTGTTGATGAGAAAGCCCGCGTGCTTTTCACTGATTTGTGCGCCGCCGATTCGTTTCCCTTTCAGCCCGCAGGCCTCGATTAGAGTACCGGCAAAATTTCCGGGAGGACGTTTGAAAAAACTGCCGGCGCTCGGACTTGCCAGGGGCTGTTTTTCCCTCCGGCTGGCGAGATACGTTTCCATACGGGCGGCGATTTCCGCCGGATCATCGGGCTTCAGACGAAAGCGGGCTTCCGTCACCACATCCCCGGTTCTCATAAGCGCGCTGCTGCGGTAGCCGAGAGCCAGTTCGTCCGACAAAAGGAACTTTTTTTCACCCGTGCGCGTCACGACTGCGATACGGGTGAGCACATCGGACAGTTGCCCGCCATAGGCGCCCGCGTTCATAAAGATCCCGCCCCCCACCGTGCCCGGAATGCCAAAGGCGAATTCCAATCCGCTCAAGCCCTGGCTTCTGGCAAAGAGGCAGAGCCGCTTGACAGAAAGCCCGGCAGGACAAACGATTTCCCCCTCTCCGTTTAAATACGGAGGGGCGGCCGTTTCTATCTTCATAACCGCGCCTTCGATTCCCTCGTCGCTGACCAGAAGATTGCTTCCGTTGCCCATCACCAGGACCGGGACCCCGGCCGCTCCGCACGCGGACAGGATGACCGCAGCCCCTTCACCATCCGGCACCGTGACGAACAAATCCGCCGGCCCGCCGATCTGGAAGGACGTGTGGTTGGACATGGGTTCCCCTTCCACAGCCGGATACCCGAGGGAACAGAACGCTTCCGCCAATCGTGTCAGTTGCACAGGCATTTCTCCTAAATCCTAGAAAGTGGACGGCGTCACTTCGAAATCGCGTCTCTCAGGCTGGCAGCGCCGATGATCCCCGCATCGTTGCCCAGCGTGGCCACGCAAAGCCGGGTCTGGTGGGTGCTGAACTTGCTGTACCGTTCCTTGGCGATATGAGCCTCCAACGGTTTTACAAGCGTGTCCCCCTCTTTGCAGATGCCACCGCCGATACACAGTACCTCGGGCTGAAAAATATTGATAACGTTGATGAGCCCGCAGGCGATGTACTGGATATACCGGTCCACCACTTCCCGGCCCACGGCATCCCCTGACCGCATAGCGTCGAAAGCGGTCCGTCCATCTACTTGATCGATGGTGCCAGCGATTCGCCACATGGCGCTGTCCGGATGAGCCACCATCGCCTGACGCGACTGACGGATCAGCGCCGTTGCCGAAGCATAGGCCTCCCAGCAGCCGTGCCGGCCGCAGGTACACAGTTCTCCATCCACGTCGATGACAATATGGCCGAGTTCCGCACCGGCGAAATTAAAGCCGCCATAGATTTTCCCATTAATAATGATGCCGCCCCCGACGCCGGTCCCGAGAGTGATGCACACGCAGCTCTGCGCGCCCTTTGCAGCCCCCGCGAGCGCTTCGCCCAAGGCAGCGGCGTTGGCGTCGTTTTCAATATATATGTCAAGCCCCAAACGCTCATGCATCATCTGACGGAGAGGGACATTTTCAAACCGAAGATTATTGGAATATTCCACGATACCGGTTTCTTCATTGCATGTGCCCGGGCTGCCGATACCGACGTATGCCACTTCGTCCATCCGGATTCCGGCGTCGGCCACAGCTTCTCTGGCCATACGGGCCATATCGTCGACAATGTCTTCCGCCGGCCGGGGCAGAGCGGTTTTGCATTTTGCCGTGCCGATGATATGATAGCCGTTGTCTACTACGCCTGCCTTGATATTGGTACCGCCGAGATCAATGCCGATTGTGTACATAGGAATGGCCTCCTAAATTGAAATATGTTCGGGGCGGTGCCCCGGTGGGTTATTTTAAAGGGCGAGATGCTTCTCCTGCAAAAAACGGGTGAACGATGCCTCACTGCCGTTGATGACGAGTTCCGGCGGGAAATCTATCTCTTGCAGTAACGCAAGGCAACGGGGAAGCCGCCCTACTTGGTCGTGATAATGCGCATCGGAGTCCAGCACCACCCGTACGCCGTGTTTTTTGCAGAGTTCCGCAATTTTCCGGCAGTTGTCCAAAGAGGACGAACGGGCGCGGAAAGTGGTTTCATTTATTTCCACGACCTTGCCGCATCGGCCAAATGCCGGGATCACCGTCTCATAATCGTACCGGAACGCCGGAGTGCCGGAATGCCCGATGATGTCCACCTCTGGATTTTCCGCCAGAGCCAGGTAAGCCGCCGTGCAGGCATCCATTTGCCCGGCCCCCAAGACCCCCAGATGCATGGAGGCAATCACAATGTCGAGCGTAAAAAAACGGTTCTCCGGCAAGTCCAGATGCCCGTCGAAGTCGGTCACGTTTGCCTCCATTCCATGCAGCACCCGTACCCCCTCGATGGAAGGCGGCAGGATATCCAGATTGCCGAAATGCCAGATATGAGGTGAATCCGGAGCGGCCGGGCCGTGATCGGTACAGGCAATCGCCAAAAGTCCCTGTTGCAAAGCGGCCCTGGCCAGTTCCGTAACCGTGCTGTAGGCATGGGTGGAGGCGATGGTATGGCAGTGCAGATCCGCCACCACACGGGTCAAAGGCGCTGGCATATGGGAATCCTCCTTCCCTATCAAAACTGTTCCCATTCCTTTTGAACTTCCGGGGACGGCGGCGCCTGATCGTCCATGCCCAGGTTGTGCATCAATTCCTGGGCCGCGTTATACCCCATCTTTTTCTGGCGGTTGTTCATGGCGGCCACCTCGATGATAATCGCTAAATTCCGGCCGGGTTTCACCGGAATGGTCAGCATGGGAACGGTGATCCCCAAAATATCGGTGTATTCATTATCCAGACCCATCCGGTCATAAACTTTTTCGTTATCCCACTGTTCAAGCTGGACCACCATGTCGATCTTTTCCGTCACCTTCACCGCGCCTATCCCGAAAATGCGGCGGGCGTTGACAATCCCGATGCCGCGCAATTCGATAAAATGACGGATGTTGTCCGGGGCGGATCCCACCAGTGTTTTGGCCGAAACCCGTCGGATTTCCACCGCGTCATCGGCAATGAGCCGATGGCCTCTTTTGACCAGTTCAATCGCCGTCTCGCTCTTCCCCACCCCGCTGTCTCCCGCCAGCAGGATGCCTTCGCCGTAGACTTCGACGAAAACGCCGTGGCGGGTGATGCGGGGAGCAAGCTGCACATTGAGGAAGGCGATGAGCGCCGCCATAAACCCGGAGGTCGTGTCGGACGAATGGAGCAGTGGAACTCCGTATTTGATGCAGGAACTTTGCAGATCGGGCGATATCGGCAGGTGCCTGGTAACGACGACAGCAGGAGGATGGCGGGACACAAGCTGGTCTAACCGAACGGCCCGCAGGGAAGGCGCCAGAGCCTCTAAAAATCCATGTTCGCTTTTCCCCAGCACCTGAATACGGTCGCTGTCAAAATAATCGTAATACCCGCCGAGTGCCAGTCCGGGACGGTTGACATCGCAGCAGGAGACCAAAAGCTCCTCGGGACTGGCCGGCATAAAAACCGTTTCCAACCCCAACTCTTTGATGATCTGTGAGAGCGAAACCGAATACGCAACCGCCATACCGCCCGCCGCCTTTCCGGACGCATCGTGCGTCCTTTTGGAATTTTGATAAAGGGCCGGCTCTTCTCCCGGAAAAATGGTCAAAGCCCTGTTTTTTCGGTGCTGTGCCTAGTATACCGTATTTCTGGAAAAGATAAAAGATGCTTTCAGACTTTTTTGGGGTGATTTTTTTGTACTTTCCGTCAAAGGCTCTTTCTCCGGAGAGCTCCTCATCATCCGGGTATAATCGTCCCGATTTAAAACTTAAGCTTACAATCGGTTTTGTTTAAGAAATTCTATCTGAATTCTGCCTTGCATCCCGTAGGGGTCCATTGTAAAATGAAAAAGCCGGGATCCGGCCCAGCGTGTATTGAGCAGGAGGGACAACATCTATGGACAAACTCCATATCGGCTTATTTAACGATTCCTTTCCGCCCACTATCGACGGTGTGGCACAGGCTGTAAAAAACTATGCCGGCGTGTTGCATCGCAACCACTGCAATGTCACCGTCGTCACTCCAGGATATAAGGGGGTTCGGGACGACTACCCTTTTGAGGTGTTTCGGTATTCGTCCATCCCGCTCGACCGCCGTATCGGATACCGCGCGGGAAATCCTTTCAATCCGGAGACCCTCATGAAACTCCGGCGCAAGCATTTTGATCTGATGCATATCCACGCGCCATTCGCTTCGTCCGTGTTGGTAAACAATATCAACCACCGTCCCCGCGTTCCCACCGTGCTCACCTATCACACGAAGTTTGACATTGACATCGCCAAGCGGGTGCATCTCGCCGGTATGCGCCGACTGGCAATGCGGTTCCTTCTCGACAACATCAATGCAGTGGATGAGGTGTGGGTTGTCACCGAAGGATGCGGCCAGGCTTTACGAAAAATTGGATACAAAGGCGGCTATACGGTGATGGAAAACGGAACCGATTTTGCTTATGGACGGGCCGCCGAGACCGATGTGGACACTTTGAGGGAAAAACACCAGATCCGGGACGGCGAGTTTGTGTTTCTTTTTGTCGGCCGCATGATGTGGTACAAAAACATCCGCCTCATTCTGGACAGCCTGGCTCTTTTACGAGAAGAAGGCGTGCCGTTCCGGGCGCTGCTCGTCGGGGATGGATACGACGCTCCCGACATCCGGGCATACGCCGGGTCGCTCGGACTTCAAGATCGCGTCGTGTTTACCGGTGCGATCTATGACCGGAAAATCCTGCGGGTGTATTACAGTCTGGCGGATCTCTTTCTCTTCCCGTCCACCTATGACACGTCCGGTATCGTGGTCAAAGAAGCGGCGGCCTGCGACTGCCCGGCTCTTCTCGTGCGGGGCAGCTGTGCAGCCGAAGGGGTGATCCATCGGCAAAACGGATATTTATCGGAGGAAAACGCGGATTCCTGTGCCAGTGTCTTGCTTGAAGCCTGCGGCAGCCGGCAGGAACTGCAGATGACCGGACAAAACGCCGGCAAAAGCCTTTATTTATCCTGGGATGACGCCGTTGACCGCGCCTATAAACGGTATCAGGAAATTTTAAAAATCTGGCCAGGCCCATTGCCTTATAATTCCAAAAACAAATGGATATGATGTTCGATATCCTCGGAAAATGGACGCCTCCTGTTTTCTATGACAGGTACAGAAAAACGGATTGAGGGGCTGGGCCCTCAATCCGTTTTTTATCATCGTCAAAGAGGTATCTCGCTATTTCCCCTGTGTTCCTCCTTCCGCCTGCAAAAATGCGATGGAAGCAGGAACACAATTGCTCTGGGTACAAAGGGACAACGGCGTTCCGTCCGGCAGGGTATAAGCGGTAAAATAACAGCAAAGTGCCGGATCCCATATGGGAACTGTATCCGTATCCGGACAAACCGGTGAAAAGGAGGCAAGAGAACGCCGCAGCCCCTCTCCCGTGTATTTCAAAAACGCTTCCTTTCTCGTCCAGATGCAGGTGAAAGCCCGGTCCCGTTCTTCCTGGCTCGGCAGAGACAAAAGACTTTTCTGTTCCTCTGCCGTGAAAAAACGCCCCGCGATCCCCATCCTGTCCCCCTGGATTGTCTCGGCATCCGCTCCAATCGCACAAATATCCGCCGCACAAACCGCCCATTTCCCTGTATGCGTTAAACTAAACTGGATATACGGCCGGTCTTTCACCACCGGCTTTCCTCCCGGCAAGCTGTCCAAACAGGGAGACTTCAGCCCAAAATACCGGAAAAGGACTTCTTGAAGCAGCCAGCCAGCCCCCAAAGAACGCCAGCGATCTTCCTTTTGGCGCAAATGTTCGATCCTTTGGCGCCGGGATAGTGGAACCTGTTCCCAACAGCGTGCATAACGTCTCTCGTCTTCCAAAGCGGTGACATCCATCGCATACAGTCCGCTCAATGCCCTCCTCCTTTTTCCTTGACAGTCCCCAGGACGGATCCCTCTCCATCAAGCAGACACAGCAATTCCCTTGCCTCCTGCAAACGAAGATTTTTTACTTTATGGCAATGTCCCCATTCCCCATACGTATAAACCAGGACATCGCAATTTCCGGCCCATTTCTGAAAGACGCTGGATCGGATCCGAACATAATTGACCCGTTCGCGCGGGATAACCACTGTATGGAAGACATAACCGCGTGAATACCGGAGGGTGATCTGCCGGGAAGAAACCGCGATCCCCGCCGTACACCGGTCGATGATTCGCAGAATGAGGAGCCAGCCGAAAGGCAGCGTCAGCATCACGCCGAGGAAAACAATCAGCTGCCTCCATCCAGGGAAAAAGTGGCACACCGTGGCGGCTGCCGCCGGAAGAAACAGGCAAACCGCGAACGGCATTAAAGCGTAGTAGATCACCGAGCCACGGGACGGCTGAATTTGCCGGGGACGGCCGGCCATTTCCGGCAGCAGCATCCGCATTGTCCGGCGGCAGGAGCGGGTGTCCGCAGCCGGTACCAAAACGGCCAGCACATCGCCTTTGCCGTACCCGACACACTGGACAAAGACCATATACAGCCCCATCAACCGTGTCAAAATGCTCTGCCGGTAATCCAGATAATTCACCGCATCCACCCGGCAGGAATAGGTGCGTTTGGTCAGCCATCCGCTGTTTATCGTCAGGGCTCCTTCCTCACGCTGGACAGTAAAGTGAATAAACCGTACAAAATTCCGGATGAACCCGACCAGCCATCCCCCCAGGAACAGAAGGGCCAGAATTGCGCCGGTTTGCGGAAGAAACACGAGCAGGCTCGCCATCCCTTCCAATCCGTTTACCAGCCGGCGCCGGAACTCCTCTCCCAGAATATCCCCGGCTTTATGAAAAAAAGTCGCGAGGAAAACCACCCCGGTCAGCGTCTTGGATACGAAGATGGAAAGAAAAGCAATATCGGTCCAGCGCGGCCGATAGAGCCGTGGATTGTGGGAAGTCTTTTTCCCATATTGTTTGAGCAGCCGGTATGCGTCCTCTTTAGGAAGGACCAGCCGGCAATCGGCCCGTTGAAAAGGTCCCGCTTCGGTGTCGGCCAAAAGATGAACCGCCCGAAACAAGCGGAGAAAAAATGGTTCTTCCACGGCCAGGGTAGAAATTGCCGATTCCGGAATAATCAAAGTCTGGCGAAAAAAAAGCCCTTTGCGAACCGTCAGTCCCCGGCCGTCGTAACAATAAAACTGAAACCGCCAGCGCAGATAAGAGGCGAACAGGATAAAGGCCACTACGAGCAAATCCATCCAAGCGCCGGACAGCCAGCCATACACGTCATGGGACGTGGTCAGCAGGTAAAACAGGCCGCGCAGCACCGGGATGAGCAAAAGATAAAGATACTTATAGACAAATTCCAGTATTGTGATCGGGTGAGTCCGTTTTTCTGTACCTCCCTTCCGGGGTATCAGGTTGCGAGTAAACGGCAACGCAATTCCGCCTCCTGTTCCTTGGTAATACCGGCTACCACGATGAAATTTCCCGCCGCAAACACCACTAGATTGGTCAGCCCGCATAGTCGTTCCAAAGGGCCGTCGAACGTCGATAAATATTTCACGCTGCTCACCGGCATGGCTTTGTCATGGGTATAGATCACACCCGTATGTACTTCCAGCCGGTCTTCCGTCAGCCGATAAGAAAACCTTTTATACTGTACCGGAATAAAAAACAAAGCGAAAAACAGGCATAGAACGAGCCACACCCCGGTAAATACAGGGCCGATCCATTCCGGGATAGGAAGATATACGAGGACGATACTGCCTGCTGCCGGCAAAAGCGCCGACAATACAAGATAGCCCTCCCAAATCCAAAGGGCTTTTTTATCCGCACGCTTTCTTGTCTCGTCCATCGTTTCACCTCCCGTCATGCCTTGATTCTCATTATAGCACAGCTTGTCCGCAGAATAAAACATTTTGTTCTATCCGATATTTCTCCACATTCCGAAAGGATAAAATCGGCGAAATATCGGATTTGGCCCTTGACAAGCCCTGGGATTTACGCTAAGATAATGTGGCGCTGGAAAGCAGCTTGGATTTTCCAGCTTTCTGTGGGCCCGTAGCTCAGCTGGGAGAGCGCACGGTTCGCATCCGTGAGGTTCGAGGGTTCGATCCCCTTCGGGTCCACCATAACACGCAAATACGAACCTTGTATGTTGTCAGGAACGTATTTGCGGTAGCAGCAAAGATAGCGCCAAGGTTATAAAACCTTGGCGCTATCTCTTGTCTTTAAATGCGTGTAGAACATTTATAATTTGATGAACTATTTAATCATCAAATTCCTGAGTTAGTTTCCTGCCCTTAAACTGAACTTCGATCTTTGACAGTATCTTTGCCGGATCCATATCCTTGTGGTCACTGGCCAATTGCCCCTTTTCAGGTTTAATGAAAAACTGTGCCTTCTCATTAGAATTCTTATGTCCTACATAAACTATGATGATAGTGTCACCATCTCTATCTGTTTTTACGTTGGTCGTAATCCAATAACCACTTTCATCTTTTTCTTTTCTTTGATCTCGTGAACATACCAGTCATCTAATCGCACCAGTTTTGCATCTTTGAATGCGGGAATATTCAGCATCCTTAAACAGCGGCTTTTCAATTCGCTATCATCTTCAATTCAGCCGTTCACACATCGGCAGCAGTTCCTCCAGCCGGGCCGCGATGCGCTTTTGCTCGGCAAGAGGCGGGAGGGGAAACACAGAATTAGCAACTTTATCACTATTTAAATTTTTAACCACTGCGCCACTGACTTTCCCACAAAATTGCATATACGCATAACTTGAAGAAAGCATCCAATAAAGATAATCCTGGTAAAAAACTTCATTTGCTTGACTAATTACAAGCCATCCGTCGTGAATACAGCCATCAATCTTCAAAATGTATGGCCTTCCAAAGCTCATAGAATTAGTAAGCAGGAAGTCTCCTGCATATACCATACGGCTCTTAGGAACGCCTGACGGCTTTATTTTTTCTGCCGTAAAACTAATATATTTCCCGTTTTTTTCTGTATCCCCAATTTTAATCCAGTTAACCCCGCCTTCCGCTGTCGTAAGATATTCTTTAATCGGGCGTGGAGAACCACCCCGGGCAATAGTGCAAATGTCGCCCAGCCTCACCCACATCCAACTTTCCGGAATCTCAAAAGGCTTTTCGTCTTCCGTGATCTCCGGCAAGAGCCTTTCTTTTTTTATTTTGCCTCCCTTGATGAGCTGCTTTTTTTCAGCGTGAATCTGCTCAAACAGTTCCTCTGCTGTGCCTTCTTCGGGACGCTGTTCGACGAGCTTGCCCTGGATGGCATATTGCAGGAGGGATTTTTTCATATCCTCAGGGAAGCGGGTGTTGAACTGCTCTAACTTGCTCCATGCCTGTTCATAACGGTCGAGATAGGGAAGCAATTCCTCAATTTTGGCCACGATGCGTTTCTGTTCGGCAAGGGGCGGGAGAGCAATTACAGCACGGTAAAGTCTGTCATCGTTAATTGCCGGATATGCAACTCCTTTTGCGTTTTCATTAGAATTGGCGTAGCTATCAAAAGCAGGAGTCATCAAATAATAAAACAAATACTTGTTAAAAATATTTTTATGACAAGTTAGAACTGCAAATCCAGTGCTTGCTATCGGTTTATGTGAGAATTGTTTATCAACAATGCACATATTGTGCAGATATGGACGCACTGTGGAATATAGAATATCTCCTTGTTCAACTATCTTTCTTGCTCGTGACGGGGCTTTATTTGCTTCTACAATGTTTTCGTCTGCATTTAACAACTGTCTTTGATTATCAATAGAGCCAATATCTATATACGAAAACGTACATTGTGGAGTAAGTTGTCCGCGGTTATATACGATATTTCTTAACCTCACCCACATCCAACTTTCCGGAATCTCAAAAGGCTTTTCGTCCTCCGTGATCTCCGGCAGGGACTTTTCCTTCTTGATCTTCCCCTCTTTGACGAGCCGCTGTTTCTCAGCTTGGATTTGGGCGTACAGAACATGAGCAGAGCCCTCTTCCGGGCGCTGCTCCACCAATTTTCCCTGGATGGCAAGCTGTAAAATGCTGTTTTTCAATTCCTGAGGGGTCATTGGGCGTTCCCTCCCAGCTTGGCGGTGATATCGGCCAGCACCCGGTCGATCTCGGTGTTGAGGGAGACCCGCTGCTCCTCATAGCGGTGAATCAAATCCAAGGGCGCTAAAATCTCTTCTTCCTCATGGGGGTAGCCGCACTGATCCAGATTGTAGCCCAATTCCCCGGTGAACTCCTGAACGGTAAACTTTTTCGCCTTGGGGAAGCCGTCCTCCACTAACTCCTTCCGGTTAGTCCACCAGTCCATCACCGGCTGGAAGTGCTCCAACCTCATGGGCTTGGTCTTGGAGAAATGCTTATATCCCTCCGGCATATCCAGACGGTAGAACCATGTCTCCGTGGTAGGGCCGGTGCGGTCGAAGAACAGGATGTTGGTGGTGATGGAGGTGTATGGGGAGAACACGCTGCCCGGCAGCCGGATGATGGTGTGCAGGTTGAACTCGGACAGCAGCTTCTTCTTGAGGTTCACCTTAGCGTTGTCGGTGCCGAACAGGAAACCGTCGGGCAGGATCACCGCTGCCCGGCCGTCCTGTTTCAGCCGGTACATGATGACGGACATGAAAAGGTCTGCTGTCTCACTGCTGGCCAAATCTGACGGGAAGTGGTTTTTCACATCCGTCTTTTCGCTGCCGCCGTAGGGCGGATTCATCAGCACCACATCGAATTGATCCTCCTGGGTATAGTCCAGCACATCGTGGAGCAGGCTGTTGTCATGATACACCTGGGGGTTGTCCACATCGTGCAGCAGCAGATTGGTAACGCACAGCATATAGGGGAACTGCTTTTTCTCCACCCCGTAGATGGAATTGCTGTAAGCCGTTTCATCCTCAGTGGTCTGAACCTGCTTGTGCAGCTCCTTGAGCCAGCTGACCAGAAAGCCGCCAGTGCCGCAGGCAAAGTCGGCCATGTGTTCGCCAATCTGGGGCCGGATCATCTGAGTCATGAAGTCGGTGACAGCCCGTGGGGTGTAGAACTCGCCGGCGGAACCGGCACTCTGGAGTTCCTTCAGGATGCTCTCATAGATCTCTCCGAAGGTGTGACTCTCCTCATAGTCAGAGAGATCCAGCTCGTCGATCACATTGATGACCTGCCGCAGCAGTACACCATCTTTCATATACTGGTTGGCATCGGCAAAAGTGGTCTGCACGATTGCTTTTTTAATGGGAGTTTCTGCTGTTACCTTCACGCCTTCCATCAAGGTTTTTCCATTGGAATCCTTAATATCATTCCCTTTCAGCACTGGGAAGAGCGTGTTGTTGACGAAATCCAGCAACTGATCGCCGGTCATCGCCTTGCCGGACTTATCATCTACCGCCCAATTCTGCCAGCGGCAGGACTCAGGAATGATAGACTGATAGCGGTCTTCCTCATCGAATTCCCAATCCTGTTCCTTGGCGTCATATACTTTTAGAAACAGCATCCATGCGATCTGCTCAATGCGCTGTGCATCGCCGTTGATGCCCGCGTCATTGCGCATGATATCCCGCAGCCGTTTAACAAATCCTGTTAAGTTGCTCATAGGTTATACCGCCTCTGTGTAGATTGCCGCTTCCAGCTCTTTGACAGCCTTCAGATACCCTTCCTTACCGCCAAAATAGCTGGCGATCTTGGAGGGCTTTCCCAGCTTATTAAAGGGGTCAAGCCGCAACATTTCTGTTTTTTCAATCTCGTAAATACCGGTGTTCATGTACTTATCCAATAATGCTTCGAGTACTTCACGGGCTACGCCGCTGTATTTGCTGAGGAAGTCACGCTTCTTTACATTGTTTGCCCTTTCTCTACGGGTCAAGGGCTTTTTGTCATACGCCACGTGGCAGATAAAGTCGAAGTCATCCACATCGGTCATTCCTTGTTCGGACTTCACAGCCTCCAAGTCAATGCCACGTGCCAGCAGAAGGTCGCGGATCTTTTCCTTTTTCTGTTCAGCTGCCCACTGGCGTATGAAATTATCAAGAGAGGCGTATTCGCCGCGAATGTTTTCCCTTGCGTAGTCTACGATACTCTCTTGCCGAAGCAATCTGCCATTTGTATCATAGATGGATACGGTTTTGTGAATGATCTCCACCTTACAACCATCAGCGCCCACGATGGGCATAGGAGTGTCTAACGGGTCATCCGGGCTGGCAGCATCATCGCCGCCACGCTTGGGATCGTGAGGCGGTATTCTTCCTGCCCCGAATCCAGAGTCAATTTCAATTGGGCCGTCCCAACCGGGATCGGCAAACAGGCGGGTCACATTGCGGAAATCCATGACCACAAAATGCGTTTTCCCTTCCTTCTCGCGCAGACGGGTACCTCGCCCGATAATCTGCTTGAACTCGGTCATGGAGCCGATCATCTCATCCAGTACAATGAGTTTGGTCATCTTGCAGTCTGCGCCGGTGGAAAGAAGCTTCGATGTAGTTGCGATAACCGGAAACGGTGCAGACACAGATATGAAATAGTCAAGTTTGCTCTTTCCATACACATCACTGCCCGTAATACGGACAACATAGTCGGGATTCTCTCTGACCATATCGGAGTTCAAATTTACAAGGGCTTGCCGCATTCGTTCTGCGGCATCTTCAGTGGCACAAAAAACGATGGTCTTGGCCATGCGGTCGGTACTTTTCAGATAGCGGGTAATCTCAGCAGCAACCTGTTGGATACGATCCTCAATGACGATGTTGTAGTCATAATCGCTGTTAGTGTATATGCGATCTTCAATTTCATTTCCATAAATATCGCACTGACCTTTGCGGGGCCTCCACCCCTCCCCGATGTCGGTCATGATGTTGATGACCTTGAAAGGAGCAAGGAAACCGTCTTCGATGCCCTCTTTCAGACTGTAGGTATAGACTGGTTCGCCAAAGTAGTGAAGATTAGAAATGTATTTGGTCTCCTTGGGTGTGGCCGTCATACCGATTTGGGTGGCGCTTGAAAAATACTCAAGAATTCGCCGCCAACGGCTTTCCTCTTTGGCCGATCCTCTGTGACACTCGTCCACAATGATGAGATCAAAGAAATCTGGAGAGAACAGTTCGCTGAAATGCTCCTTGTCATCATCTCCTACAAGCTGATGATATAAAGAAAAATACACTTGGTGAGAGGTGATGGTACTTTTGTCATCCTTTGCAACATTGATTTTGTGTATGACCTTTTCAAGCGGAGCAAAGTCCTGCTGAATGGATTGGTCGACAAGAATATTGCGGTCAGCGAGGTAGAGAATCTTGTGCTTCATACCACTCTGCAACATACGATAAACAATCTGGAAAGCGGTGTAAGTCTTACCTGTGCCGGTAGCCATAACAAGCAGAATCCTATCCTGCCCCCTAGCGATAGCATCCACGGTCCTGTTAATAGCTACACGCTGATAGTAGCGGGGCGGGTAGGTAGTCTGGCTGGTATAGTAGGGCTGTTGTACAACCGATTCCTGTACTGGCGTCATACCGGATTCCAGTTTGTACCGGGCGATCAATTCTTCCTCGGTGGGAAATTCGTCCAGACCCAGTTGACGCTCTTTCCCTGTCAGAAAATCATGCTCGGCAAAACCGTCGCCATTCGAACTGTATGCAAACGGCAGATCCAGCATTTGTGCATAAGCCATAGCTTGTTGCAAACCGTGGGAGATACTGTGATTGTTGTCTTTTGCCTCAATGACGGCAATGGGATGGTTAGCACTTAGATACAGAAGGTAGTCGGTGCGCTTGGGCCTCTCACGGAAGACAAGATTGCCCTTCAGATTCACCTTACCATCGGTGATTCTGGTTTCCATGGTGATCTTTTTCATATCCCATTTGGATGTAATGGCCGGGGTGATATACTGTAGCTTGATGTCCTCTTCGGTCATATTTTTCTTCGATAAGATTGCGTCCATCATTGCGCCTCCCTTGCTACAAATATCTTTCTACAGCACCGTCGCGATGTCCTCATGCAAATCCCATATTTATATGGCGAAAAATGTTTCTTTGTTTAATATTATAGTGTATATAGGGCTTTTCTTCAAGATGATTTCCAACTTAACACCATCACACTAATCTTCTCTTGGTATAAGAACATTTCAGAAAGAGCATAAACAGCGGCAAGGCAATGATATACTGACCTTGCCAGCAGCAGGACGAAACTATCAAGAGCCGAAACCGGGAGAGAGTCAATTTTGACTTTCTCCCGGTTTCGGCTCTTTTGGCTTGTTCTGTTCGTCGTTTCCGCAGTTGCAGAACCTCCTCGCTGAACTCCTCTGTATCGGATTTTCTCCATGTGCGCATGCTCAAAAGTCGCTATTTTATTGGGGAATACCGTTATCGGGACATAGTTGTCCCGAACGGAGTTCCGGCGGTTGGAGCAGGTTTTATCCCTGCAAAGAAATCCGCACCTTTTCCAGCCGGCCCAGGGTTCGGATTTCTTCATGCTGAAAATTATACAAACGAAAGCAAAAACGCCTTTATTGCTATTACACCGCTTTGCTTATAACAGAAATTGGTACAATAAATCTCGGAATAGGTTTTGCATCCTTTCCCCATAACCCGCAACCGGCCGTGGCTCAACGGACCCCGCCGCCGTAATGGGGATTGTGCATAGCTCTCTGCCATCCACCGAATACCGCACCGTTCCGACCCGTTCCCCTTGCGTTACGGGCGCAACCAAAAAGCGCGGCAATTCTATCTCGCAGGATATCCTTTCTGCTTCCTCCTTCAGCAAGGGAATGCTTGGAGGCTCCTCCATAGAAAGCGACACATGCGGTTCTGTTCCGCCTGCCACCGGAAATAATGGCAAATCCGGCTGCGGCAGCGCGCAAGACTGAGTCAACGAAAACCCATATTCATATAAAGCTATATGGTCGTTCCAGTCGTCGGGCGCCTTTAATGTCACGGCAATTAAGGTCACGCCGTCTTTTTGAGCGGCGGACACCAAACACCGTCCGGCTTTGGTGGTGAATCCGGTTTTCAGCCCGATGGCATAAGGATACAGAGAAAGCAGCCGGTTATGGTTGCTCATCGTAGCCTCGTGCTTGGGATCTCCCAGTTGGATCCGCGCCGATTTCATGGCACAGATTTCGGCCAGCTCCGGATGGCGCAGCACTTCGGCGCCCAGCAGGGCCATATCGTAAGCGGATGAGGAATGGCCGTCTCCATCAAGCCCTGAAGGCGACACAAAACAGGAATCCATCATGCCGAGTTCCGTGGCCTTGGCATTCATCCTTTCGGCAAATTCCGGCAGCGATCCGGCGACCGCCAAGGCTATGGCGTTTGCTGCGTCATTGCCGGATTCGAGCAGCAATCCCGTTACAAGATCGCCCATCGAAATCCAGTCGCCGGCCCGAAGGCCCATAGATGAACCTTCCACCCGTACCGCTTCTTCCGTGATGTGGATATCCCGGTCAAACGGAACCGATTCCACAGCTATGAGTGCCGTCATCAATTTGGTCGTACTGGCCATCGGCCGGGGAGTATGGGCGTCCTTTTGAAAGAGAATCCGCCCGGAGAACGGTTCATACAACACCGCCGACTGTGCGGATACCGAAGATGGATCGGCCGCCATCGCTGTTGTGCCGTCAAACGGCCCGGCGGCCAGCAATCCGCACACCACCAGTATGACGGCTGTTTTGTATCCTGTTTTCCACAATCTGCATCACCCGTCCGTTTTCATTCTCATGAAACTGTATGCCGGCGGGTCAAAAAAGATGTTTGATTTACTTGTTTTCAGACTGGGTCACCGTAACGGTGGCGGAGTCTGGAGTCGCCTCCACCATGGTGACTTCCGTCTTTTCCTTTTTCTTTTTAAACAAATCGGTCACTTTATTGACTAACTCGGGAACCATATTGATAACCTGACTGTTGGAATCCGGATTGGAGACCAGAGGCAATACCCGAACATCGCCGTTCGAGACCGCGAGAAACGCGATCGGTGTGATGTTGATGCCCGCGCCACCGCCGCCGCCGAAAAGTTCCTTCTCCCCCTTGGTCGGGAGATCGGAACCACCTGACGCAAAACCATAGGAAACCTTGGAGACAGGGATCAAGACGATGCCGCCGGACAAAGGGATCGGATCCCCCACAACGGTGCTTACGTCCACCATCTGCTTGATTTTGTCGATAGAGACCCCCATCAAATTTTCCACTTTTGTTTCCTTATCCATGATTATCTGCCTCCTTATACTGCGGTTCTAATGACATGTTTTGGTTCCATATAAAGGATATGAACAAGCGGAGTAAAACCCAGAGTATCCGGGCGGGCACGGCGTGGAGACGGATGTCGAATTCCGCCCTGCCCTTTGACGCCAAAAAATCCGGTATTACCCGGACCGACCGGCGGCGAATCCGCATGACGCTTTCCAACAGGGCCTCGGCCGGAAATATCACCGCACACGCGCGGCCGTAATCCTGGGCTGTTTCAGATGCCTCTCCCGATGCAACGGTCATATGGAGATAGAGATGATCTACAGTGAACACGCGAATCAGCCGTTTGGCCCCCGTTTCAATTAACCTGGCCAGGGACGCATAATACGAGATAACCGCGCTCACACCGTCTTCCTTCAGCATTTTTGAAAACGCCGGCAGTTTTTTCTCCTTTTTATCCGTTTTACGGCGCTTTTTCGCTTTTTGCTTTTTCGCCTGTTTCTCTTTTTCAGGTCGTTCGCGGCGCGGATATATTCGAAAGGGGATCCCAACAATCCGGATACGGACCGTCAATTCGCCGCGAAAAGCGATACGCAGAGAGACAGGCAGGACCAACAACAGCACGAGCAAAGCCAGCAGACCCAACAGCACCGTCCATACGATGCTCCAGCCCATCGGTTACGCCTCCCTTCGCCGCAGATGCCAAAACCGGTATAGAATCAGTTTTCCACCGTTTCCGACTGTTCAATCACGTCGGCCAAAGTCGTTTCATCCATCTGCGCATTTTCATCCTCTTTTTGTGGCAGGGGCGGAAGCCCTTCGAGGGTATTCAAACCGAAACAACGCAGAAAATCCGGCGTAGTCCCATATAAAAGCGGGCGCCCGGGCAATTCAAGCCTCCCCTTCTCTTCAATCAGGTTTTTTTGTACAAGTCCCTGCACCACGGCTCCGCAGTCCACGCCACGGACCTGCTCGATAAACGCGCGCGTTACCGGCTGATTATAGGCGATGATGGCCAACACCTCCATGGCGGCCTGGGATAAGGGGGTATTGCGCCGGATTTCAAGTGCTTTGCGAATATAGCCCGCGTAATCGGGGTTGGTGCAGAGCTGGTACCGGTCGTCCAGCCGAAGCATCCGCACCCCTCCTCCCCGGGTGTTGATGTCCTGCATCAAATCATCCGCCAGGCGGACCGTGGTCTCCTCGTCCAGATCCAGCACCTCAGACAAGCGTGCGGATGTCACCGGCTCCCCGCTGGCAAACAGCACCGCCTCCATAGCCGCCTGATATTGTTTAATCTCCATGGGTATTCTCCTTCCGGTCCCGGAGCAGGCGGACGGTGGTCCCGGTCCCGGTTCCATTAATCCGGACCCGCTTTCCTTTCACGAGTTCCAGAACCGCCAAAAAGGTGGCAACAAGTTCGGATTTGGAGCGGGCGCCGACGAATAACTCGTCATACGCCATCGCCTTTCTGTGGGCCAGGCGGCGCATTACGCCGAAAACTTTAGACGCTACCGATACGACTTTCCGGGATATAATCCCGCTGAAGGCCTGAGGTGGAGGAGGCAAACGCCGCTTCCCCCGACCGGCCGCCGCGAGATAGGCATCCGCCAGCATTTCAGGCGGATGCTGCCGCCGGTACGTCAAATCCGGCGCAATCTCCTCCGGATCACGAACGAATAGATCGCCTCCGACATGAAGAAGCGCCAACCGCCTGGCCGCTTCTTGACAAAGCTGGTACTCGATCAGTTCGCCGACCAGTTCCTGACGCAGCGCCTCGGCCTCTTCGTGCCGTGGCAGCAGCATGGAGGACTTGATCTGGACCAGCCTTGCCGCCATTTCCAGAAATTCCGTCGCCACATCCAGATCGGCATCCTGCATTTGCCGGATAGCCTCCATGTACTGATCCAACACCTCATGAATGGGGATATCCAGGATATTCAGCTTGTTTTTCTGTACCAGATAGAGAAGCAGATCGAGCGGCCCCTCAAAAACCGGCAATTTATACGATATAGCCTCCATCTCAACACATCCTAAACAGCCTAATAAAAGCGGACGATACCGTGCAGCCCGAGGATGAGCGAAAGGAAATTGCCGATCACCTTGCCCAGAAAATTCAGGGGAACGGTCAAAACACCGGTCAGCAGCAAGACAAAAAGAGCCAAGGTGATATACTGGGAATACCGCTCCATGGTGTACACCCATCGGTCGGGCAGGAAAAAACCGAATATCCGGGACCCGTCCAACGGCGGAATGGGCAGGAGATTGAACACGGCCAGCCCGATATTGATAGAGGCAAAGGTCCTAATTAACACCAGATACGCTATGTTCAGAATTTGGGCGCTATTTACAAAGGTGTACATTACCCGGAAGAGGGCCATCGACAGCGCCGCCATCAGCAAATTGGACATAGGCCCGGCCAAGGCCGTGAGCGCCATATCCCTTTTGGGATGCCGGAAGTTGTATGGGTTGACCGGTACGGGCTTCGCGTATCCGAACCCGCACAGGCAGAGCATTACCGTGCCAAACACATCAAGATGTTTAAACGGATTGAGGGTCAGCCGGCCGTTCCATTTGGCTGTATGGTCGCCCAGCCGATCGGCGGCAAAAGCATGCGCCAGCTCATGCACGGGCAGCATAACCAAAATGAGGGCGGTATAGCTCAACAGCATAATCACAAACGTCATAAACGACATATCTTCCCAGTTCGACAGCAACGATACCAGCATAAACGCAATCCTTTCCTGTTCGGAAATCTCATAAGTATACTTGGAATATTATACTGGAAACGAAATCGAAATACAAGGACAAACCCCCGGTTAAAATCAGAATTCAACTTTTTTTCATAACTTGAAAAAAAAACTTGCTTTTGACCGGATTTTCTGCTAATATATGTCTGTTGCTTTTTAGGGCGTTCGCTGGTTTGGCCGCCCTGTGGCCCACAAGGAGGTGCAGAAATTGGCAAAATGCGATATTTGCGGTAAAAGTGTGACGTTCGGCATTCAGGTGTCCCATTCCCACCGCCGTTCCAATCGCACTTGGAAACCCAATATTAAACGCGTCAAGGCAATGGTGGACGGTTCCCCGAAAAGAATCTATGCCTGCACCCGCTGCCTGCGTTCCGGCAAGGTCACCCGTGCCGTCTGAGTACATTGTACACGCAAGAACTGTGCCCAACGGCGCAGTTCTTTTCTTTATCTCGGGGAAATTCCGCCGCGCCGTATTTTTTGGACCGCGAAATCCATCCTATACACATAGACAAGGAGGGAGTCCGCTGTGTTCAACATCTGGCACGATATTCGCGAAGACCGGATCCGCCCCGAAGACTTTACCGCCGTCATTGAGATTCCGAAGGGCGCGAAAAACAAATATGAACTCGATAAAGAGACCGGATTTCTCCGCCTCGACCGGGTGCTGTATACCGCCACCCATTATCCGGCCAACTACGGATTTATTCCCCGCACATACGCTGACGACGGTGATCCGCTCGATGTTTTGGTGATGTGCCAGGAATCTATTTTGCCCATGACCCTTGTACAGTGCTATCCGATCGGGGTTGTGAAAATGGTGGACGATGCCTCCATCGACGAAAAAATCATCGCCGTGCCCTTCCAGGATCCCTCCCTGTCCGGGTATCGGGATATCGGGGAGCTTCCGGCGCACACCTTTAACGAAATACAGCACTTTTTCTCCGTTTATAAATCTCTCGAGGGGAAAAATACCGTGGTTAAAGAGGCGCTTGGGCGTGAGGCGGCGCTTGGTATCATCGCGCATTGCATCGGCGCTTATCGGGATCAATATGCCGGACAAACCGGCGATATAAAGGAGTGACCCGCATGCAGCTTCCGGATCGGGACAACCTGTTTTCCCAGGGGAAGGCGTATCTTTCCTGTTCTTTCGACCTTCTTTCCTCTCTCCCCTGCCTCCCGCTTCAAGAATTGGACGCGCAACATACGGCTTTGGTCCTGGTGGATCTGGTCGAAGGCTTTGCCCGGCAGGGCGCTCTGTCCAGCACCAGGATTGAAGCTCTGCTTCCCGCCGCCGCCGCGCTGACGGCCCGTTGTGCCGCCGCAGATATGAAAATCATCGCGCTGGCGGACTGCCATACTCCGAACAGCCTGGAGCTCCAGAGCTTCCCGCCCCATTGCCTGCGGGGCACAGAGGAGGCCGGGCTTTGCCGGGAAATCGAACAGGCCGCCGGTTCCTATACGCTGATCGAAAAAAATTCCACCAACGGCCTGCTTGAACCCGCCTTCGACAGTTGGAGAAAAGGGCATCCAGGGATCAACACCTATATTGTCATCGGTGACTGCACCGATATCTGTGTCCAACAGTTTGCCGTCGCCGCCAAAGCCTGGCACAACACGCGGGATCTCCCCTTGCGGGTAATCGTTCCTATCTCCCTTGTCGATACGTTTGATGCGGACGGCCACCCGGCCGATTTTCTCAATGTGGTTTCACTGATGCTGATGCAGGCCGGAGGCGTCGAAATCGTCCGTGAAATCGTGTGATGGATATCAATCCTTAAAGGAGTGGAAGATATGAACTCTCTGAATCAGGCTTACGGTGCGGATAACCTGACCATGCTGACTGACTTTTACGAGTTGACCATGGCCAACGGATTCCTTCAGAACGGAATTGGTGAGCAGATCGCCTATTTTGACATGTTTTTTCGGCATATACCGGACGGCGGCGGCCTGGCCATCATGGCCGGCGTTGAGCAGGTGGTGGACTATCTGCGTCATTTGTCGTTCACGGCGGAGGATATTGATTATCTGCGGGCCCGCCGCCTGTTCAGCGAGGATTTTCTGAACTACCTGGCGCATTTTCAATTCGCCTGTGATGTTTGGGCCGTGCCGGAAGGCACGCCGATTTTCCCTCATGAACCCATTGTGACCGTCCGTGGCCCCGTTATCCAGGCCCAGTTTATCGAAACCATGATCCTGCTGGCGGTCAACCATCAGTCTCTCATCGCCACAAAAGCCAACCGTATTGTGCGGGCCGCTCAAGGCCGTTCGGTAATGGAATTCGGCTCCCGCAGGGCCCAGGGATACGACGGCGCCGTTTACGGCGCACGGGCTGCCTACATCGGCGGATGCGTGGGCACCGCCTGTACGCTTGCCGACCGGGCATTCGGAATCCCGGCCCTCGGCACGATGGCCCATAGCTGGGTACAGATGTTTGACAGCGAATTCGACGCTTTTTGCGCTTATGCCAGGGAATATCCGGATTCCTGCACACTGCTTGTCGATACCTACAACACCCTCAAATCCGGTGTTCCCAACGCCATCCGCGCTTTTAATGAGGTGCTGCTGCCCAACGGATACCGCCCTAAGGGGATCCGGATTGATTCGGGCGACATCACGTATTTGAGCAAAAAGGCCCGCCGCATGCTTGACGACGCCGGTTTTCCGGACTGCCAGATCTGCGCTTCCAACTCCCTCGACGAATACATCATCCGGGACATGATTGGACAGGGCGCCAAGGTCGATACGTTCGGGGTCGGGGAACGGCTGATCACGGCGGCAAGTACCCCCATTTTCGGAGGCGTTTATAAACTCGCGGCCGTGGAACGAGGCGGTGCCATCATCCCCCGCATCAAGGTCAGTGAAAATGTCACCAAAATCACCAACCCTTGCTTCAAAAACCTGTGGCGGCTTTTTGACCGGGATACCGGAAAAGCCATTGCAGATGTGCTCACCCTGCGGGAGGAGACCATCGACGATACGAAACCGTACGAAATCTTTGATCCCGATCACATCTGGAAGCGTAAAACCGTTGAGAATTTCCGGGCTGTCCCGTTGCAGAAGCCCCTTTTCAAGCAGGGAAAATGCGTATACGACTTGCCTGGAATTGAAGACATCCGCCGGTATTGCCGGGAACAGGTCGATACCATGTGGGACGAAGTGCTCCGTTTTGAAAACCCACACAATTACTATGTGGATCTCTCGCAGCCTCTCTGGGATGAAAAACAACGGCTTCTCGCGGAATACAGCCGGTGATCTTGGTCCCCGTGTCCACAATTTGTTAATGATCTGGTCGATTCTTATTCACACAAATAACACACATAAATTGTAGAATAAAGACAATTTTTGGGAGTGGAGGAATCGCTTATGCCAAAGCTGGTCTACATCTATGGCGAAGATAATAAATTGTTGGACACGTTGATGACCAGTCTGCGCAACAACGGCTATTCCCTTGAATACACCAACATCACCGAAGAACTCAGTTCGGGAAACATCTCCGCCGATGTCGCGCTGATTTGTAAGGCGGTTGCTCCGACCAGCCGTATTACGCTCGGAGGTGTTTCGGTCGATCTGGATAATATGTCCGCCCAAAACGCCGACGGTGAAGAGATCCATTTTACCCCTACCGAATTTGCCATGCTGACCTATCTGATGAAAAACGCATCCCGGGCTGTGCCACGGAGCGAATTGCTGCCCACGGTCTGGGGCTTCGAGAACGACTCGAGCACCCGTGTGGCGGACGACACCGTCAAACGCCTACGCAAAAAACTCCAAAATACCCATTTGTCTATTGAAACGGTGTGGGGTTATGGCTTTAAGGTGCGGGAAATCCTCTGATCATAGGGATAGCAGGCGGCCATTATGTTGAAGAAGGGTTTTTAAGTGAAACAGTCTGCCAAACACATTGCAAAACGGGGAAATCGGTATCGAACGCTTGCGCTGATTCTAACGATCCTTCTGCTGGTTTCCATCGTGGCCGCAGCGTTTCTTGGTCTTACAGCGTACCGCTTCATGCGTTTAAATCAATTTTCAAAAAATATCGTATTAGGCGACAACTATTTTTTAAATAATTACATGCCTTTGGACAACGAGCCGGAAGAAACCGAGCGGGAAAACGGCTATAATCTTTTGGAACTGGAGTCTTACTGTGTATCTCAAGGGGGCGATTGGAACATTTTTTCCATGGCGGCGGCGGAATATATACAGCTAAACTGGGGGTTCCCCATTTTTGAGGCGGATGCCAATGCGTATGATCCGCCGCAAGGGGATTGGAATTTTCTCACAGCTGATGATATACAGGAAATTGTCGCACTCGCCTATTCCCTCTATCCGGATCCCACTTATCCAATAGACCAAGACGCATTTTTGCAGGGATTCTTGAGAAACGGTACAAAACTGTTACAAGTTCCCCATTTATGTCAACTGCCCGATTACCCCAACGGCTGTGAAGCGGTGTCGGCGGTGATGCTGCTTCAGTATTACGGGTTCGATATATCTGAAAAGGCCTTTATCGAGGAATACTTGATTAAGGAACCAGTCAAAATCAGTTGGGGGTGCCGGTACGGACCGGATCCGAAAGAGGCCTATGCCGGAGATCCCGCTACCAATAACGGATGGGGATGTTTTGCGCCCGTTATTGTGAAAAGTTTGCAACCAATTCTCAATCATACGTCTTATCAGGCGGTTAATTTAACCGGGATGTCCCTCGACCAGTTGGAAACACAGTTTCTCGACCGCAATATTCCGGTGGCTATCTGGACCACCATTGATTTTGAACCTTTGAAAGAAGTATACCAGTGGCAAAGCTATGATAAAAAATCCACCTATCTTTACCCCAAAAATCAACATTGTGTGGTACTGATTGGATATGACAGCGACCGATATTTTATCAGCGATCCGCTGTCTGATGAAAAATACTCCGCTGTCTCAAAAGAAAAGCTCCAGGACAGTTTCCATTCCGTCGGCGCCCAGTCCGTCGCTTTGATCAGCACCCGTTCCTCGAATACGTCCGGGAATACATCTGGTTCGTGACGGGGATTCCTTTGCTGATAGAAATTTCGTGCGGCGTTTTTTCTGAAACGATGGGAAACGACCCGCTGTGCGGTTGCGCAGCGGGTTTTTCGTGGAAAAATCCAAATCCAGGCGAATGGAGGCGATCACATGACTGAGATCCACTGTTCCCTTTGTCCCCGCCGGTGCGCAGCGCGGCGGACCATGCACGAGGGAAGCGGATATTGCCGTATGCCGTATGGACCTGTGGTCGCACGGGCGGCCCTGCACAAAGGAGAAGAGCCCTGCATCAGCGGAGAGCCGGGTACTCGGGGCGGATCGGGAACGGTGTTCTTTTCCGGGTGTTCGCTATCCTGCCTTTTCTGCCAGAACGCACCGATCAGCCGCGATAGGTTCGGCAAAGCCGTTGAGCCCGCCCGCCTTGCCGAGATTTTCCGCGAACTGGTGGACCAGGGGGCACAGAATATCAATCTGGTCAATCCCACCCATTTTGTCCCCGCCATTTTGGATGCGCTCGCTCTTTACCGCCCCCCTGTCCCCATCGTCTACAATTCCAGTGGTTACGAACGGGTGGATACCCTCCGTCGTCTTCAGGGGGCGGTGGATGTTTATCTTCCCGATTTCAAATACATCGACCCGGCCTTGTCGGCCGCTTTGTCTGGGGCGGCGGATTACGCGGACTTTGCATCCGACGCGATTCTGGAAATGGTCAGGCAGACCGGCCCTGTCCGCCTTAACAGCGATGGATATGCCGTACAAGGAACCATCGTACGGCACCTGGTTTTGCCCGGACACACCAAGGATTCCATGCGGGTGCTGGATTGGCTGGCCGGGCATCTGCCGTCCGGTGTCTTTGTCAGCCTGATGTTTCAATACACTCCTATGTCCTCATTTGAGCAGCACCCGGAACTGTCGCGCCGCCTGACGGCACGGGAATGCCGCAAAATATGGGATTATCTGCTTGAGAAAGGGCTGACCGACGGATACGTACAGCAGCGCGGAAGCGCCGGAGAGACTTTCATTCCCGCATTCGATTTAACCGGCGTTTGACCGAGGGCTTAAGAATCGTTTAACAGGAGGCCATAGCGATGGACAGACAGACGATTTTACAGCAGTGGGTGGACGAAAGCCGCTCCATTGTCTTTTTTGGCGGGGCGGGTGTATCCACCGAAAGCGGTATTCCGGACTTTCGCAGCACGGACGGGCTTTACCGGCAAACCTATGCTTACCCGCCGGAAACCATTCTGAGCCGGACATTTTTTGATCAACATCCGGCCGAATTTTTTCAATTTTATCGCGCCAAAATGCTGGCTCCCGATGCCAAGCCCAATGCCGCTCATTCTATGCTGGCCGATCTGGAACAGGCCGGCCGTTTGCTGGCGGTGGTCACGCAAAACATCGACGGCCTGCATCAGAAGGCCGGAAGCCGTCATGTCTATGAACTGCACGGTTCCGTCCTCCGAAACACCTGCCAAGATTGCGGGCGCCGGTATTCGCTCGATGAAATCCTCCGCACCAGCGGGATCCCGCTCTGTTCCTGCGGCGGCATCATCAAGCCTGACGTGGTGCTGTATGAGGAACCATTGGACGAATCCATCCTGTCCGGAGCGATTCGTTCAATCGAACAGGCGGATCTGCTCATTGTAGGCGGCACGTCTTTATCCGTATATCCCGCCGCCGGACTGCTACGGTATTTTCGGGGAGAACGCCTTGTTCTGATTAATCGTGATCCCACGCCGTACGATCAAAACGCCGCTCTTCTCATACAGGAGCCGATCGGCCGTGTACTGGGAAATCTGCGAGTGCCGTCCTGAGATAGCATTCGCTATTGAGGAAGGCCGCTCTTGAAGCGGCAGGCAGTGCCGGGGATGGCGTTCCCCGGCACTGCCTGCCTTTTTCTTATTTACACGGGCCCGGATTCCCGCATACGAAATTCTTTCACCGAGGTGCCGGTATACCGGCGGAACAGGCGGCTCAGATAATTTTCATCCAGCAATCCCACACAGGCGCCGGCCTGTTTGAGAGACAGCCCGCGCACCCGCATCAACTCGCATACCCGTTCCATTTTCAGACGGTTAAAGTAGGCAATGGGGCTTTGACCTGTGTATTGTTTAAAAACCATACTCAAGTACCCGGCGCTGATGTTTAAGGCCATAGCCATTTCCTCCACCGTGACCGAACGATCCAGATTCTCCGCCAGATAGTGCAGGGCAGCATCGGCCAGCGCAGCAGCGGAAGACGACATGTTGGATTCCGGCCGCTCTGGTTGTCTCGTGTCCAGCAGCGACAGCAATTCAAACGCAAGGGAACGGTTTTTGGCAGAAGAAGGGCCGGATACGGCATTTTCCGCCATAATTCGGGATAGGATCTGTCCGGCCAGCGTTGCGGTTGCACCGGGGGGGCGGATCAAAGGCAGCCGGACCGCCCCTTCCCCCTCATTTCTATCATAAGCCATTTTCAATCCCACGGTACGGTGACGGCAGTACTTCCCATCGCTGTAATATCGCGTTGGGCAAGAATAATCGTTAATCAGCACCGCTCCCTCCGGTATCTTGAGCGTTCGGCCTTCCCGCTCCTGCAGGATGTCCCCTTGCATCAGATAGCAGATCTCCAGACGGTCCGGCATGACTGCAAAGGTGATGTCGTACCGCTCACTTCCATATTCATGCGCAAACCAAACCTGTGGGACCGACTTGGGCAAAAGAATGACGGTATCTATGCTGTCCACCTCCTTTTTCGTAAGTACAGTATAACGCTTTCGGCAAAATTTCACAAGAAGATCGTGGCTTTGTGCTACTTATGCAGAGGTTTGTGCATATTCTTTTGAGAGGAATCCGCTATAATAATAGAGTAAAAAGATTTTTTGAGGTGAAGCGGATATGACCCGTTTGGAACGTTTGAAAGCGCAGGTTTCCGCCCCTTTGCCGAACGGCTGGAAAAAATGCAATTCGTACTATTTATATGAGGGGTACCGGTGTCATTACGACGACCCGGTTCCCATAGCGAGAGCTTATGCGGAAGAGGCCCTCTGCCGCCTCCACCCCATCCATCTATACGATGACGATATAGTGTTGGGGTCTTTGCGTTCGATTGGCTCGGATGACCCGGGAATTCCGGATGGAATACTGAAAAAGGCGGACGACATCGTCGGCAGTTACGGCAGGCATCAATTCTGGATGAATTACGATCACTTTGCACCGGATTATGCCACCATACTGGAGAGGGGCGTCCCGGGTACGCTGGAGGCCATCCGCTTATCGGCGGAAAAACACCGTGGAGATCCCCAGAAAACAGAATTTCTGGAAGCCTGCCGCATCTCTATGCAGGGCTTTTCGGACATGCTGGAACGGTATGCCGACGCTGCACGAGAAAAGGCGGCGGCTGTTCCAGACGATTCTCAAAACCAGTTTGGGGAGTTGTCCCGCATCTGCCATTCCCTGACCCTCTCCCCGCCCGCCACCTTCCATGAGGCGTTGCAGCTGCTCTGGCTGATCCATCTCACCTTTGCTCTTCAGGGGCGCTACGCCATGGCATTTGGGCGCCTGGACCAGATTCTTTATCCGTTTTATTGCCGCGATAAAGAAAAAGGCATTTTAAGCGACGAGCAGGCGCTCGAGCTGCTGTCCTGCACCCTGTATAAAATCGGCGAGCGGCGGCTGTTTGCCGCAGACGATGTGGTAAATATCGCCATCGGCGGCCTGAAACGGGACGGGTCGGGCGGCGTCAACGAATTAAGCTACCTGATCCTTCAGGCGGTGGAAGATTGCGGTATTCCCGGCCCGAATCTCTCCGCCCGCCTGTATGCGGACGTGCCCGAACCATTCGTGGACGCCTGCCTGCGCGTTATCGGCACCGGTATCGGTTATCCGGCGCTCATGAACGATGACGTGAATATTCCCGCTTTGGCACGGTATGGGTATTCGCTGGAGGATTGCCGCGATTACTGTATGGTGGGATGCATTGAGAATTTTATTCAGGGTAAACAGCCGCCCTGGTCCGACGGTCGTTTTAATTCTCCCAAGTACCTGGAATATGCCCTGAATGCCGGCGTCTGCATGCAAACGGGACTGCCTTTGGGAACCGATACGCCCCCGGCGGAAGAAATCGGGGACATGGATACTCTATTGCACGCCGTGGAACAACAAATGGCTTACGGGGCCGCCGAGTACATGGCGGTATTCCATAACGAAAACGGCCGGTATAACCGGGAACAGTATACCCAGCCTTTTCTTTCCTGTTTCTGCCAGGATTGCATCGGGCGAGGACAGGATATTAACGACGGAGGCGCCCTCTATCCATCGGTCCACGGTGTCTGCGGCATGGGGATTGCCACAATGGCCGACTCCCTGGCCGCGATTGAGCGGGTAGTCTTTGAACAGAAAAAGATTTCATTGGCCGGGTTGCGGGATGCCTTGAAAGCGAATTTCAACGGGTATGATGAACTGCGTTCGGATTTGCTGGCGGCGCCTAAATACGGCAACAACCTGGAATTTGTCGATAAATACGCCGAATGGTTTATCCAGAGCCATTTTCGCATCTTCTCGCGCTATCGGACGAGGGACGGCGGCGGGATATATCTGGCCATAGCCTCCAATGTACAGAACATCTCGGCCGGACGGGAGGTTGCCGCCACCCCTGACGGCCGCCTGAACGGAATGCCGTTGAGCGACGCAGCCTCCCCCATGCATGGTCTGGACAAAGATGGGCCCACCACCACATTTCTTTCCCTTTCCAAACCCGATTACACCTTTGCCGGCGCCGGTACGGTCGTCAATCAGAAATACAGCCCGGCGATGTTTCATGATCCCAAAAAACGCGCGTGCCTGTCCGCTTTGATCCGCACATATTTTCTCAAAGGCGGGCAGGAGGTGCAGATCAATTCCATCTCCCGGGATGTCCTGCGGGACGCGATGGAAAACCCGGACTCCTACCGCGACCTGGTGGTGCGGGTATCCGGTTTCAGCGCCTATTATGTCTGTCTCGACCGGTCTGTACAGGAAGATATCCTGATGAGGACGGAACATGGATGAGATAAAAGGGATCATCACCGATATCCAGGGCTTTTCGACCGATAATGGTCCCGGCATTCGAACCACCGTCTTTATGAAGGGCTGCAATCTTCACTGCCCTTGGTGCCATAATCCCGAAACCCTCCTGCCGGTTCCGCAGTTGCTCTTTTATGCGGCGCGCTGCCGCCACTGCGGGCGATGTGTCTCGCTTTGCCCCCAGGCCTGCCATGCGGATGACGGGAACCGCCATACCTTTCGCCGTCCGTCCTGCACCTCCTGCGGCGCCTGCGTGTCCGGATGCCGGTCTGAAGCCCTGGCGATTGCCGGAAAAAGGGTCGGCGTCGGGGACATTCTTCCCCGCATCTTGGCCGATCAGGCCTATTACGACATGTCCGGAGGGGGGCTCACCTTATCGGGAGGGGAACCTCTTCTGCAGGCGGATTTCTGTGCAGAACTGGCTAGGCGCAGTGCCGCAGAGGGAATACATACTCTGATTGATACGGCGGCTTGTGTAGCCTACCGGCATTTTGAAACCGTATTGCCTTATGTCCGGGATTTCTACGTCGATTTCAAATGCCCTGACGAGAGTTCCTACCGCCGTTATACCGGAGGCAGCCTTCAGACCGTGTTGGATAATCTGCGCCGGTTGTCGGACGCCGGCGCGGCGATTACCATCCGGATTCCTGTTATCCCTCACATCAACGATGACCCGGTATCCTGCCGCCGAATAGCGGAGCATCTGAAAGGGATTGCCGTGAAGGAAATCCATTTACTGCCCTTTCATAAGCTGGGCTCCAGTAAATATAAAGCGTTGGGGCTCGATTATCCCTATGCCGAATACCCGGCTTATTCGCCGGAAAACTTAGTTCGCCTGCTCGACTCATTTCAACCATATCCGGTATCCATTGCCGGATGAATCAAAGGAGGAAATCACATGGACCATGCGAAAGCCGCCCTTTTTATGGGACCTCACCAGCCGTTTGAAATCCGCGAATATCCCCTCTCCCAGCCCGACAAGGGAATGGCGCAGCTCGATCTCATCGCATGCGGCGTCTGCGGCACGGACGTCCATATCCACGAAGGGCGCCTGGCCACCGGCTACCCATCCATCATCGGTCATGAATTCATAGGCCGGGTGCGGAACATCCACCCCGAAGACAGTGAGAGCAGCGGCATTCGGGCCGGGGACGCCGTGATCGTGGACATCGCCTGTCCCTGCGGCACCTGTGCATTATGCCGCAGCGGCGATGATGCAAACTGTATCCATATGGGAGTGACGAATGCGGGTGATCCCGAAAAAGCCCCTCATTTTTGGGGAGGGTTTGCCGAGGTATCGTATGCCCCTGTCCAAAATCTGATCCGAATCCCGGACGATCTCGATCCCAAAACCGTCAGCGTATGCGCCTGCGCAGGTCCCACGGCAATCCACGCCTTTGAACTGGGACGCCAAGCCAATGCCGGCATTGACAAGGCCAACGTCGCGGTGGTGCAGGGGCTGGGACCGGTCGGCCTTTTTGCGGTGGGATATCTGGCTTCGCTCGGAATTCCCCACGTCGCCGTGGTGACGGCAGGACACAATCCCAACCGAACGCAGTTGGCCAAGCGGTTCGGCGCCACTGACATCTATAATTTGGAAGAGCAGGATATCCAGGAAATCACGGCTTCCATCGCGGCGCTGAATGAAAACATGGGCGCCGACCTGGTCTTTGAAGCGAGCGGCAGCCCGGCGGCTGTCCCGCAAGGGCTTGGAATGCTCCGCAACCGGGGAGTTTATTTGATCCCCGGGCAATATTCCAACACCAGCGGCGTTCAGATTCAACCTGAACTCATCACCTTCCGGGCTCTGCACCTCATCGGCTCTTCTCAATACTCCCTTCGGGATGTGGATCTGTATCTGCATTTTCTGCATTCTCATCCGGAACTGTGGCCCGTAATCGACGATCTTGTGACGGAATACCCCGTGACCAATATCAACACGGCATTTGAGGATATCCGAATGGGCAAAAACATCAAGACCTTGTTGGTTCCCTGACGCAATGCCATAAACCCGGAGAAATTCCCCGTGTGATCGTTCAGTTGAGAAGCAAGTAAGGATCAAAACCCCCTTTCGTAGCAAGTTGATCTACGAAAGGGGGTTTTGCATACCGGCAAGCATTAACCATCAAAAAGGCTCATCTGTTTTCCTGTATAAGCCGGCCGGTAAGACGACGCACTCTCTTTGCGCAGAAACGGTCCCGGCAGATCGTTTAAAAAGACAGACGGCTCTGCTCCGGCAAGAAGCAGCAGTTCCTCTTTTGCCCGGGTCATCCCCACATAAAACAGCCTTCGCTCTTCTGCCACATCGCAGACGCGTCCAGGTACCGTCAGAGGGATCGTTCCTTTATTCGCACCGCATAAAAATACAACAGGGAATTCCAGTCCCTTCGATCCATGGAGAGTCATCAGAGAAACCGCGTCGGCATGATAGGTCCGGCTTCCGCAACGCCGCACATCGGACTCCTGACCCCAGGACAAATCCTGTAAGAACGTGTCCATGTCCGGATACAATACCGCCATATCGAGCAGGCGCTCCATTGCCGCTTGTACCGGAGGAAGCGTCTCCGCCCCGAGCACCTCCTGGATATAGGATTCCAACAGATGTTCCGGTTTTTCCCTTTTCATACGCGGAGCGTAAACACGCAGCCGGTTCGCCAGCGTGGAAAAGCCCGCGTCGAGTTCCGGATTACCCAACAGTTCCGCAAGAACAGAGAGCCGCTTTTTTCCTCCGGTGTAAATTTCCAGTAACTCTGCCGCCGCTTTCGGAGATCCCGCGGCCCGCAGCAGGGTGCGAAGCGAAAGGGTATCGTCCGGCCGGCTCAAGACGCGGAAAAAGGCCAGCACGCGCCGGACCGGTTCTTGTTCGAGGCATTCCTCCCGTCCGGACACAACATACGGCACGGACTCCTTTTGCAGACATTGTTCGATTAAATCGGCTTGCCGGTGGGTACGGTAAAGCACGGCGATATCCGAAAACCCTATGGCCTCGGCTCGAGGCCTATGCCCGGCACCGTACGCCCCGGTCTCAAGCATATCCAATCCACCGATAAGCCGGTTGATTTCCTTGGCAATAAAGAGGGCTTCATCGAACGGATCGGAAACCGTTACCAACCGGACACGTTCCCCTTCCTTCTGCTGTGCCTCCAACCGGGGCGATGCCTCACCGGGAAGGCGATGCAAAACCGGCAAAGCTGCTCCGACAATGGACGGGGTGGAACGGTAATTCCGAAACAGCGTGATCTCCCGCATGTCCGGCCTTTCCTCCCGCAACCGGCTGAAACAATGAGAATCGGAACCTCTGAAACCATAAATCGCCTGATCGGGATCCCCGATGACGAACAAGCTCTCCCCCACCCGGCTCCACGCTTGGATCAAATGGAACTGAACGGGATTGATATCCTGAAACTCATCGACCAACAGGTTCTGGAACCCCTCCAAAGAGGGTTTCTCGCCTTCCTTTAAACTGTGCAGTTCTTGAAGCAGGAGATCATCAAAATCCGATGCGGACAATTCTTTCAGTCGCTGCGTATATGCGTCAAAAAAACGAGACTCAGGCGAGGTGGAATCCACGTCCGCCGTCTTCCCCGCCAGGCCGTTTTTTCGGTCGGAAACCGACCGAAGCGCCTCCTGCACGGAAATTTTCAGATTAAGCTCCCTTAGAAGGTCAGACGCGATGGAAGATGCCTCTTCCCGGTCCAAAAGCACCGCTGGTTCTTTCCTTTTAGAAAGGCGATTCAAACAAATGGAGTGGAAGGTGCCGATCGTCATGGCTTTGACGGTCTTCTTATTGCCGAAATGCGCCAGCAGACGCTCTTGGATCTCCCGGGCGGCCTTGTTGGTAAATGTCACGGCTGTGATATGGGCGGGATCCACACCTCGTTCCTCCACCAAAAAAGCGATACGGCAGACCAAGGTCCGGGTTTTTCCCGTGCCCGGTCCGGCGACAACAGCCACCGTTTGTTCCTCCGCTGAAACGGCGGCCCATTGTTCGTCGTTAAGGCCGTAATGGGGAGCGGCTTCTATAACCGTTTCTTTTAGCGAAGCGGCCTTTTTCCGAGTTCGCGCTGTGGGGTTTCTTCCCTCCATTTTCTCCTTGTCCGGTTGTTTCTCCTTTTCAAAAAGAAACAGTTGTCCCGCATACCGTTCGATTTCCTCCGGATCCAAGATCCGTACCTGGCCATATTCGCCGTCGTAGCCGGGACGGACCTCCACCCGGCCTTCCCGAAGCCGCCGGATTCCCTCCGCCACACAAGGGCCCGCCGCCTTTTCGATCAAATCGAGAGGGGCTGACCGCAGGATGGAAAATTCCGTTCCCAGCTGATTTAAGAGGCTGAAATAGGATTCCTGTACTTTTTTCGCCGTAGCCGAACGGCCGGTAGAAGCGGCAATAACCTCCGGCAAAGGCACCAAACTCTCAAACGGCCGATGGCCCGGCGGAATGTACCCTTCCTCCCGGTCAGCCAACTCTTCGACCCGATGAAGAACCCCCACCGTGATCCGTCCGCCGCAGACCGGGCATCTGCCGCCCGCCTGTTCCGTCTGTACCGGCTTCAGGCACTGCCCGCACTTGCGGTGCCCGTCATAATGATATTTTCCTTCCTCGGGAAAAAACTCGATGGTTCCCCGAAATGCGGGATCATCCGGAGTTTGCAGAGCCTTGGCTATAGCAGTATAGGACCGTTCTGTATCCAATAGGTTGGCTTCCCTGCCCAGCTTGGCGGGTGAATGAGCGTCGGAATTGGAAATCAAGGTTCGGCCGTCCAGGGCCGATAGTCTCCAGTTCATAGGCGGGTCGGAAGATAGCCCTGTTTCCAGTGCATGAATATAGGGCGTCAGATCCCCGAAACATTCTTCGATGCTGTCAAATCCCGAGTAAGCCCCAAACATGGAGAAATGCGGAGTCCAGATGTGGGCGGGTATAAACACTGCCTCCGGGCAGGTCTCCAAAGTGATCTCAAGCAGATCCCGGCTGTCCAGCCCCAGGATGGGCCGGCCGTCCGCATGCAGATTTCCGACCTTCTCCAACCGCCTGGCAAGGCGCTCCGCCTGCTCAAGGCCGGGGAGGAGAATCAGATTGTGAACTTTGCGGACCCTGCCGTTTTTCTTATAAATCGAACTGATCTCCCCTGTGACGAGAAAGCGGGTCTTTTCCGTATGCCCATCGGTCTCGCCCGGGAGCCGAAACGTCTCTTTAAGCGTATACAGGCCATCCCCGGCCGGTTCCAGCTTTTCACGCATTTCCTCCCGCCAGGCCGGATGGGTGAAGTCCCCTGTTCCGATCACATCAAGTCCCTTCCGCCGTGCCCATAGATCCAGATGTTCCGGTACACAATCCCGGCTGGTTGCTCTGGAATAGCGGGAATGGATATGGAGATCCGCCAAAAACATCCGTTTCCACCACTTTCTGACAAAAAAATTGCCTCTTCTATCATAAAACATGGGATAGAAAAAGGCAACCTTTGTTTAAATTAAATAATAGATTATTCCGATCAAGTCTGAGGACAAATACATAACTGTCCTCCGGATGCGACTGCAGCAAGGAAACCCGAAACCCCCGCAAAACCGTCGGATCTATGAGAGAATTATACAGGCTGGCCCTGTGTTCTTGCAGCGTATAATGACACATTGTCTCGCCGGCCGGGAGGACCAGATGGGTGGTCATGACCATTTCTTCGTATCGGATGCTTCCGTCTTCATCCAATAAAAAATCCTCGATATAAAGCGTTTCCCCACTGCTCATCGGCAGGCTGAACGAAAGATTATTCCAGGTGGAGGTTTCCAGTGGCGTATATTCCTGGAGATAGATCGAAAAGATTTGTGATGTGGCTTCACTGTCCGCCTGATCCATTTGTAAAAAAGTCATGGTGTCCACCCGCAGCCCGTTTACAGAGACCATTGGCGCCGATGTGTCGATTCCTCCGGTCTCCGCCGTACAGCCGAAACAAGCCAGGAGAACGCATACCGCCGCAAGGTAAGCGATTGGCCTGCCGACCTTCCACCCCAAAAACACAACCCTCGTCCCTTTCCTAACCCTCATTTTTGGATGTTGCAAATATTTTCGTCGCATCCAGCCAAAAACCGTCCGGCCGGGCGATCAAACGCGCGTTTTGATACGCCATGTCCAGGGTCAGTATGGTGGTCCCGATGTATTGCCCATGAACCAGTTCCATGCTGAGTGCCACCGTCGGAGGCAAGACCTCTTTGGATTCCCCCTCCTGGACGGCCTGGACCCCCTCCAGATAAATCGGCATCAAAAACTGGATTTTCCCGGTGGCCGGCCAGAACTGGGGCGCGACCAGCTTATAATTGCGCTTGGATAGTTCAAGCGAAGCCTTGAGAGCCCCTTCAAACATCTGACGGCAACGGGCGATATCCTGCATATTGTCGAAATTAAACCGCAAAGCCTGATCCCGCAGCCCTTGGTTGATCCGGTTCATATTGTCCTGAAAAATATGCTCGTCGGCGATATTGATGCCGCCCGGCTTTTGCGCGATCTCCCAGTTAAAAAGAAGATCACCGGGATCGTCGTAAAACGTGGCCATCTCCAAAGGCGCATTGCGGGAATAGTTGCAGAAGACCCGGTTGCTGGACTTGTAAATCTCCGGGTTCCGGTACTCCTGCCGAAACAGCGAATCCCGGGCCGAATCGGGTACGATATCACATACGAGGTAAAGCTCGTTGAACGAGGCGTCGATGAGCCCGGTATTCAGCAGCATCTTTTCCTCTTCTTCATTGATATAGATTTTGCCCTGGCGAAAAAGCTGAAAATAGGTATTCTCCAGATAATTTTTCAGGATTGGATGGGTAATCCTGGTTTGAAAATTGGTGAAACGCCAGTTTTCATACAGGGCCTCCTCCGCCAGACGGCCCAATAATTCATTGATTTCGTTCATATCGCTGAACACAATGTCCCCGATATGCCAGCAGCCTGTTTTGGCGCGGATATCATCCCGCAGGAGGCTCTCCCGCTGAATGAACAAGCCGTAGTATTCACAGCCGCTATCCTCACGCCGCATGTTCTTCAAGGTGTGGGCAAAAATGCGCTCCCGGCTGTTCTGAAACCGGTAGCCGGTATCGAACACATAGAGTACACTTCCCTGGCGGTTCCGCCCGCCCCCGCAACGATAGGTCAGAAAGTTCTGTTTTGCCAGCGTCTGGTCCACCAGCTTGTCCATCGTGTGTTTGGCTTCCTTGATCGACATGTTGCCCGTCATTTGGACAAATTGGAAAACCGACCGTTCGTACTCCTCGTTGGTATTGAAATGAATGAGCCGCTCCACGCTCATATGCGACATCCTTCCCTTATCCGCTCGTCCGCGCCTGACCGCCGGTCTGGACCGATCACTTCGGCAACACAAATCCCATTTTCTTCTTGACTTTGTTCAGTGTCCTTTCGGCGAGACAGGCTGCCCTGCCGGCCTGCTCTTTCATTAAGGCATCGAGCTGTGCCTTGTCCTCCAGCAGCGTGTGAAACCGGTCCTGTATCGGGGCGAGCGCGCTGACTACCGCTTCACCGACAGCCGATTTGAAGTCGCCGTAACCCTTCCCCTCGAACTCCGCCTCGATTTTTTCATACGTCCGGCCGGTGACCGCACTGTAGATCTCCATCAAATTGCTCACTCCGGGCTTATCCTCCCGGCGGCAGACCTTCGCCTCGCTGTCGGTGACAGCCCGGCGAAATTTTCTCCTGACGGTATCGGGATCGTCCAGCATGGAGATAAAGGCATTTTGATTGCTGTCCGATTTGGACATTTTCTTTGCCGGTTCCTGAAGGGAGAGAACATTGGCGCAGTTCTGAAGGATATACGGCTCGGGAAGCACGAAGGTTTCGCCGTACAGGTTGTTAAACCGGCCGGCGATATCCCGGGTCAGTTCGCAATGCTGCTTTTGATCCCTGCCCACTGGAACCAGATCCGGCTGATAAAGCAAAATATCCGCCGCCATCAGCGTAGGATAGGCAAATAAGCCAAGATTGATGTTGTCGGCGTGTTTCTGAGATTTATCCTTGAATTGGGTCATGCGGGATAGTTCCCCAAACTGGGTACAGCAACCCAGCAGCCATCCCAGTTCTGCGTGAGCAGGGACCTGAGACTGGACGAAAACCAGGCTTTTTGGGGGATGGAGGCCCACCGCCAAAAGCAGCGCATACACCTCGTAAGTGCGCTGGCGCAGTTTGGCCGGCTCCTGCCGGACCGTCACGGCATGTAGATCCGCTACGCCAAAAATGCAGTCGAATTCATCCTGCAGGGCCACCCAGTTGCGCATGGCCCCCAGATAATTGCCAAGCGTCGGGATCCCCGAAGGTTGTATAAGGCTTAACGCCCGTTTTTTGCGGGTCTGTGTATTGTCCGATGAATTTGGCATCAGGTTTCGTTCCTTTCGGAAGCGGCTGAAAAGGCGCGCTTCTTATTTGAGATAATCCCGGGCAAAATTCCCCAGGCGAATCAGGCCCTTGCGCATCGCCTCGTCCGTAGGCGTGGAGAAATTGATCCGGAAGGATAGGCAGGGCAGATCGGACGAAGTCAGGAAAGCGTTGCCCGGCACCACCGCCACCTTGTGATCCCGGACAGCCAGCGTGCAGAAGGCCGGCATGTCGGTGCCTTCCGGCAGATTGCACCACAGAAAGAGCCCCCCCTGAATCGGATGGTACGTGATGCCCGCCGGCACAAGATGTTCGTCCACGAGGTCGATCATCCGTCTGGCCTTCTGCCGGTAAATCTCCTGCAGGCGGTGCAGATGGGCCTCGTAATCGGTCTCCCGCATAAAGGCCTCGGCCAGCATCTGGTTCCACATAGGAGTATGGACATCCTCGCCTTGTTTACATACAATCATTTTCGCCAGGAGCGAGGAAGGCGCTATCACATAGCCCACACGGATACCGGGAGAGAGCACTTTGGAAAAAGTACCCACATAAGCCACGTAGCCGTTCTCGTCAAACGACTTGATGGCGGGCACGGGGTCTCCTTCAAACCGCAAATCCCCGTAAGGGTTGTCTTCCAGCACCAGGAATCCGTATTGCTCCGCGAGTTCCAAAATTTTCCGGCGTTTTTCTAAACTGGTGGTAATACCGGAGGGGTTTTGAAAATTGGGAATCAAGTATAAGAATTTTATATTTTTTTCGGTTTGTAGGGTCTCTTCCAACGCCGCGATATCCACGCCGTCCTCCTGAAGAGGGACGCCGACCAGCCTGGCTCCAAGAGACTTGATGGAATTCAGGGCCCCTACAAAGCTGGGAGATTCGCATAACACCACGTCGCCTGGATTACAGAGCACCTTGGCGACCAGTTCAATGGCCTGCTGGGCTCCGGAGGTGACAAGCAGCTCGTCGAATGGCCGTCCGATGCCGTGCCTCTGCTTCATATACACTTTCAACCCGTCCCGCAATGGGCCGTACCCCTCTGTCGTGCCGTACTGGAGGGCTTCAATCGGGTGCTCCCGGAATATCCGGGAGGACAATTCCGCGATTGTCTCGAGGGGGAAGGCTTCGGGCGCCGGATTGCCGGCCGACAGGCCGACCACCTCTGGGTCGGCCGAATATTTCAGAATTTCACGAATGGCAGAAGGGTTTAAATTTTGTACCCGCTCGGCAAAGGAAAACGTTAACATCTTGGTTCCGACCTTCCGGTTTCAATATTGATATGGGAATACTTCCGAATACGGACATTCTTATCTTAACATACTCTCATTGACATTTTCAAGCAGTAACGGTAAAATGGACCAATATAGAGGGCATAACCGGCGAATACCATGCAGAAAGGCTTGATGGCGATGACGGCTCTGGAAAAATTGGCGGATCTTCTTTTTCCCGGCCCCCTCAAAACACCGGAGGAATACGAGGCTTTATATCCGCCCCGTTCCCTGCCCGAAGGGGCCCGCGTCACCCGCTTTGCCCCCAGTCCGACGGGTTATCTGCACTTGGGGGTCTTTTTTACCGCTACGATTGACCGGCTGACGGCTGACGCGTCCAATGGGATTTTTTATTTTCGCCTGGAAGATACGGACAAAAAAAGGGAAGTCGAGGACGGTGAGGACGACATTCTGCGTGGTCTCGCCGCCTATGGCCTGTCCATCGACGAGGGGATTGTGGCCCCCGGTACCATTCGGGGGGATTACGGCCCTTACCGTCAGACCGAACGGCGGTCAATCTATCATACCTATGCCAAAAAGCTGGTGCTGGAAGGCTTAGCCTACCCCTGCTTCTGTACTTCTGAAACGCTCGAAAAAATCCGCGTTGAGCAGAAAAAGGAAAAACGGCGCACCGGATATTACGGACCTTATGCCTGCTGCCGGGATCTTTCCGTGGAGGAAGCCATTTCCAAAATCCGGTCGGGTGAGCCATACGTGCTGCGTCTGCGTTCGCCGGGAAATCCGGATCGACGGATCAAATTCGATGACCTGATTAAAGGCGCCGTCGAAATGCCGGAGAACGACGAAGACTTTGTTTTGCTCAAATCGGACGGGATCCCCACCTATCATTTTGCGCATGCCGTGGACGACCATCTCATGCGCACGACTCACGTCATTCGGGGAGACGAATGGCTCTCCTCTGTACCCAAGCATCTGCAGCTTTTTCAACTGCTGGGATTCAAAACGCCCAAATACGCCCATGTCAGCCCGATTCTTAAAGAGGACGGAGCGGGAAAACGCAAACTGTCAAAGCGCAAGGATCCGGAAGCCGCTATGCATTTTTATACGGAACAGGGGTATCCGGCGGAGGGCGTACGCGAATATTTGATGACAGTTGCCAACAGCGATTATGAAGAATGGCGGAAATGCCATCCGGACGCTCCTCGACAAGCGTTTCCATTCAGCCTGAAAAAGATGAGTGTGTCCGGTGCCCTTTTTGACTTGAATAAACTCAACGATGTCTGCAAAAACTGCATCGCCCGTATGGACGCGCAAACGGTGTGCGGCCATATCCGCCATTGGGCTGGGCAGTATGATCCGGCCTTCAGCCATCTGCTCGAGCAGGATCCGGCCTACGCCGAAGCGATCTTTTCCATCGACCGGGGGGGGCCGAAACCTCGAAAGGATTTGGCAAAGTGGAGCGACGCGCCGGAATATGCCGCCTATTTTTATACGGCGCCCGACCCGTCCGCCCTCGTATATCCCGAGACTTTGCACAAGGAAGATATTGACGCCATTTTGACCGCCTATCGGGAGATCTACGAACCACAGGACGATCAGGCGGCATGGTTTTCCCGGATCAAATCCATGGCCCCTGCCGTGGGATTCTGCCCGGAAGTCAAGGAGTATAAAAAGGACCCCTCGGCCTGGAAGGGGCATGTGGGGGATGTGAGCACCGTCCTGCGGATCGCCATCACCGGCCGGCGCAATACCCCTGACCTGTGCGCCATCATGGGGCTTCTGGGGCCGGAAGAAGTCAAAAGGCGCTTAACGGCCGCCCTTTGAATATCCTGAAAACCGCGCCAATTCGAGACCGGTATCCGGCAAGGCGCCGGCAGATAACGACCATATGAACAAATCGCATTAACAATCATGAAGGGGTGTATAAGCATGAAGAAAAATCGGTTTACCTGTATGCTTTTGCTGCTCATCACGGCACCTATGCTGATGAACGTCCGTGCATTCAGCGACAAAACGTTTGAGATAACGATTGACAGCCACTTTTACCGGGTTGGCGACGATTATCTGTGGCAGACCGAAGACGGTTCGGCCAATATCAATATTGTGGTAAGCGATAACGAAGACCGGCTGAATCTTTGGGATGTTGCCGAAGAGGACTTAACCGAACTGGAAGATCAATTTGTCAGGGAAATCGACCAGCAAATGACCTCTTTGTACGAAGATTCCTATGCTACCGTCGATTCCATTGAAACCTTTTTGACCAAAATCGGGGAATATCCGGCCATTGGGATCGACGCAGAAATCCAATACGTGGTGGACGGCTTTGCGGCCAGTACCCATCAGTATTCCTATACCGTGACCTCAAAGAACTATCTGTACACCATAACGTTTACCATGGGAGCCGATAACGACGATGCTGCGCTTCTGCAAAGCGGCATGGATATGATCGACAGTTTTGTTATTCTGGACGAAGTGTACACCCAGGAATCCGCACGTACCAGCGTGTCTTCTCTGATTTTGCCGACCGTCCTGGGGGCGGTCATCGGTGGCGGTATCGCGGGGCTTCTTATCTTTCTGAGCCGGCGCAAGAAGAAGCAGCAGCCTCCTCCCCCGCCCCCCTACTATCCTCCCGTGATGCAGTGATGCCACTGGGAAGAAACGGAACCTGAGACGAAACCTCCCTCTGTCGGTTAAATCAAACAATAGGAACTTGCATTGCGCGGGAAAGCCGGGAGCTATCCCGCGCAATGTCTATTAGACCCGGAGAGTTCGGCTACGGAACGCAAAAAATCCCCCTGAAAACTCAGGGGGATCCGGAATAGATTTAATCAAGCAAATCATCGAATACCGCGCCGGTGGAACCGCTGGTCACATGCTGGGCATACCGTTTGGCATATCCCGACAATTCGCGGTGAGGAGCTTTCCATCGCTCCCTGCGATCCGCCAGGGTTTTTTCATCCACCAAGAGTTCCAATTTACGGGCCGGAATGTCGATCGAGACGATGTCTCCTTCTTCAACCAGTGCAATCATGCCTCCGGCCGCCGCTTCGGGCGATATATGCCCAATCGAAGCCCCACGGGTCGCGCCGGAGAACCGGCCGTCCGTAATCAAGGCTACGCTCTCTCCCAGCCCCATCCCGGCAATGGTAGCGGTGGGGGTCAGCATCTCCCGCATCCCCGGTCCCCCTTTGGGTCCTTCATAACGGATAACCACGACATCACCGGGATGGATTCGGCCGCCCGTAATGGCCTCGGTCGCGTCTTCCTCGCTGTCGAACACCCGCGCCGGCCCTTGATGGACCATCATGGAGGGAGCGACCGCCCCCTGCTTCACAACGGCGCCGTCTGTAGCCAGATTGCCGAAAAGGATCGCCAGCCCGCCATCCCTCCGGAAAGGGGACTCCAGATGACGAATGATCTCGCCGTCCGCATCTCTGGCGGCGTCGATTCTTTCCCCGACCGTACCCGAAACCGTGATGGCCTCCCGATGAATCATACCGGCCCGGTCGAGCTCTTTAAGCATGGACTGAATGCCGCCCACGCCATTGAGATCGGTGATAAAAACCTGGCTGGCGGGATTGAGTTTGCATATCTGCGGCGTCGCCTTCCCAATATCGTCGATCTGCTTGAGGGTCAAAGGGCAGCCAGCCGCATAGGAAACCGCCACGATATGCAGCACGGTATTGGATGAACAGCCGATTGCCATATCCGCCCGCAAAGCATTCTCGAACGCTGCAGGAGTAAGGATATCCTTGGGGCGGATGTTTTCTTTAAGCAGTTCCATAATCCGTTCCCCAGTCTGTTTAGCCAGACGGATCCGGGCAGCCATTACCGCGGGAATCGTGCCGTTTCCAGGCAGCGCCATTCCGATCGCCTCGGTCAAACAGTTCATGGAATTGGCGGTATACATTCCCGAACAGGAACCGCAACCGGGGCAGGCCGTTTCCTCCAACTCGTGGAGAGAATCCTCCCCCCGGGTTCCAGCCGCCACGCTTCCCACCGCTTCAAACACTTCGTTAAGCCCGACTTTTTTATCTCCATCCGTTCCCGGCAGCATCGGCCCGCCACTGACAAAAATGGAAGGAAGATTCAGCCGGCAGGCCGCCAGCAACATGCCGGGGACGATTTTATCGCAGTTTGGAATAAACACAACGGCGTCAAGGGGATGGGCTGTGAGCATCACTTCGATGGAATCGGCGATCAATTCCCGGGAACACAGCGAATATTTCATTCCCAGATGATTCATGGCCAAACCGTCGCACACGCCAATGGTATGAAAGGTAAATGGTACACCGCCCGCGTTGCGGATCCCCGCCTCTACCGCCTTCGTAATGGTGTCGAGATGGGTATGCCCAGGTATGTAATCGCTTTGGGAACTGACGACCGCCACAAAAGGACGGGCGATTTCTTGATCGGTCAGACCCAATGCCTTGAGCAAAGAACGGTGAGGCGCTCTGGAAACGCCGGCTTTCATCAAATCACTGCGCATAAGTTTCATCCTTTCCATTGTCTCTCTATCATCCAAAATTTAGGCGGATGGTTCCAACGGGCTCTTTGCGATATAGGCTCTCAGCAGTTCCAGACAATCGTCGTGCATCTGCTGGCTTTGTTTGCCCCCCGCCGTTCCCGAGGCCGCTCGTACGCCAAAGATCAAATCCTCGGGCGCTCCTTTCAAAGCGTCCGTCTGGAGAATCGGATCCTCCCGCCACGTCCAGGTGCGTCCGTCCTCGGACACGCCCTCTGCCTCAATGCCAAGTTCATCGAAAAAAACCGATTCAGCATCCGCCATATTCTCCAATATACGATCCTGGTAGAAGTCCGGAGAAAAGCCGAAAAACATGGTATCCCCGGCAAACACGGTGGCTGTCAATTTCTGCTGGTCGAGGGCTCCGAGTTGCCCGTTGCCATTGCCGACGTAAAGAAGTTCGACCGTAACGATCACCTGTCCGTCTTCATTTAAATCCCGGCCGTATTTTTCCAGTTCCTCGGCAAATGCGTCACCGGCAGAAACCGACAGGTTCTTAGTGGAGGCGATGATGAGGTAATAATCCGGTTTTTCTTTTCTCATCGCCTGAACGCACAGGGCGACGACGATAATCACCGCCAATACCCCGATAATCACAGGCCACTTGTAATGATACCAAAAATTCTCCCATTTGGCCTTAAACCCTTTTGGCGGTTCGGGCGCCTCCGGCGGTTCGAGTTCGGTTTCATCGACCCCAACGAGATACATTTCCCTGGCCATACCCGTCCAGTCCTTTCCCAGTCGGCGGTTGGCTTTTTCAACTTCAAGGCGGATACTCAAACCTGTTTCCGGTCTTTTGCCGATTCGCCTACCGCTGATCTCATCCGTGTCTGTACTGTTTGTCATTATATAGGGCAACTCTTTCAGCATGGAAAACCGTTGCCTTGATTTTTTATTATAGCATGTGCATGCTCACATAGCAAGTCCTCCCTGCTTTTGCGGCTTGTACTATCCGCCCTGCTTGTGACGATCCCGCACAGCCCGTTAATTTTTTTGAGGAACCCCTTGACAAAGGGAAGCATCGCGCATATAATGAGGAAGAATTCAATAACTTCAAACCGTTGAGTAAGAGTAGTAGGTGCTGTATCAGGCGCACAAAGAGAGCCGCGGAGGGTGGGATCGCGGCAGCGGCGGCGGTGCTGAATGGACTTATGAGGGCAATCCGAGGCCGAATCCGGCATTAGGTGCGACGGGATCTTCACCCGTTATCCTGGAAGCATGCATCGCAGGTGCATGGAATGAGCGCATCCGTTTCACGGATGAATGTGGGTGGTACCGCAGGAGTCAACTCTTGTCCCTTGATTGTGAGGGACAGGAGTTTTTTGTTTTTGAATCGAAAGGAGGTTAAGCAAATGGATAAACGATGGCGATGGCGGACGTTATACAAAACGGCGGACGGCAGAAAGAGCGCCGCCGGACAAATCAATGCCGGGGCGATGTTTCTGCCGTCCGGCACCCGTCTATAAGAAAACTTTACTTTTTTAATAAAGGAGAAAATTCGATATGAAAACCACATTCTGCAAAAGACTGCTCGCCGCCGGCATCGGCGTTTCGCTGCTTTCCCTCTCCCTGACGGCTTGCGATGCGGCGCCTGTCTCCGATTCAGCGTCCGGCGAGACTCCCATACCGACCATCGGCATTATCCAATACGCCGTACACGCCTCCCTGGATAACTGTTACAACGGTCTGATTCAGGGACTGGAGGAAGCCGGCTATACGGACGGAGAAACCTGTGTTATTGATTTCAAAAACGCCCAGGGCAACACCACGACCGCCGACCAGATCGCCAACAATATGGCGGCTAAAAATTACGATATGATCGTGGGCATCGCAACGCCCGCCGCCATGTCGGCCTACGGCGCAGCCAAGGAGAAAATTCCGGTTATCTTTTGCGCGGTCTCCGATCCCATGGCCGAAAATGCCAAATTGGTCCAATCTCTGGAGAAAACCAGGGTCAACTGCACCGGCAGTTCCGACCGCCTGAACTTGGAAGGACAGCTTCAAATGATCCGGGCTTTTCAGCCGGATGCGAAAAAAATCGGGATTCTATATAACACGGCGGAAGCCAATTCCGCTTCCAATCTGGCTGAAATCAAGAAACTCGCCCCTTCATACGGCTTTGAAATTGTAGAAAAAGGCGTTCAGTCCGCCGCCGATATCCCTACAGCAGCCAATTCTCTGGCCTCGCAGGTGGATTGCATCAACAATTTCACCGACAATCTGGTGGTGGATAACCTGTCTGTGGTCCTCGAGCGTGCCAACGCTGCCAAAATTCCCGTCTACGGCTCGGAGATTGAACAGGTCAGCAAAGGCTGTCTCGCCTCAGAAAGCCTCGATTACGTGGCCTTGGGAAGAGAAACCGGCCTGCTGGCCGCCCGTGTGCTCGGAGGAGAGAATGCCGCCGATACCGCCGTGGTACTGGTAAAGGACAGCTTTCCCGTGTACAACGGCGATGTGGCGGCCGCTCTCGGCCTGACGGTTCCCGAAGCCTATGCGGATGCCCAAAATGTGACATCCGTTTCCTAAAACGGCTGTAGCCGGCCGCACACCTCCGAAAGGAGTCCGAATGATGGAAGTCTTTCTCAACCTGCTGATTGTCAATTTCAAACAGGGGCTGCTGTACGGTGTCCTGGCCCTGGGCGTATATATTACCTACAGCATTTTGGATTTTCCGGACCTGTCGGTAGACGGCACTGTCCCTCTCGGGGGAGTGCTTTCCGGCATCATGATTTACCACGGCATCAATCCCTGGTTGGCTCTGGCGGCGGCTTTCGCGGCCGGCGCCGCTGCCGGATGCGTCACCGGGTTCCTCCACGTCAAGCTGAAGATCCGCCCTCTCCTGTGCGGCATCCTGGTGATGACAGCTTTGCTGTCCGTCAATTTGATGATTATCAAGGCGGGAACCGGCGGCATGTCCATCGTCTCCTTTTTCCAAGGAAATACCGTGATGAATTCGGGCCCTATCGCGCTGATTCCCACATATGTGGGACCATATGCCCTGCGTCCTCTGGTATTGACGCTGGTGGTGGCTCTGGTCTGCAAATTCCTGCTCGACTGGTACCTGTCTACAAAATCCGGCATGCTGCTGCGGGCTACGGGGAGCAATTCCCAGTTTGTCGTCCAGCTCGCCCGAAATCCCGGCCTTTCCAAAATCCTGGGCCTGGCTCTGGGAAACGGGTTTGCGGCATTAGCCGGTGCCCTCATCACGCAGGAAAAGACCACCGCCGATCTGCAGTTCGGTACCGGCATGGTGGTGACCGGGCTTGCGTCGGTTATCATCGGGGTCAGCCTGCTCCGAAAAATCCGGTTTCTGCGGGATACCTCTAAGGTATTGCTTGGCTCGATTGTGTACATGACCTTTATGACCATTGCCGACGCCATGAACCTCAGTGACCAACTCAAGCTGATTATGGCGGCCCTGTTTGTGGCGGCGTTGGTCCTCAGCCATGTCCTGGATAACGGAAGGGGGCGTATCCGTGACTGAACGATTGATTCGCTTCGATCATGCTGTCAAGCGCTTCAATGTGGGGACGCCGGATGAAACCACCCTATTCGACGGTTTCGATTTTGACGTGGATGAAGGAGAATTCATTTCCATCGTAGGGTCCAACGGCTCGGGCAAAACCACGCTGCTCAATTTGTTGTGCGGTTCCCTGCCGTTGGACGGCGGCCGGCTATCCTATCGGGGCCGGGATATCACCCGCCTGTCCGAGTATAAACGGGCCGCGTTTATCGGCCGTGTATTCCAGGATCCGGCCCGTGGCTCCTGCCCCGATCTGACCATTCTGGAAAATATGGCCCTGGCAGATAATAAGAAAGGCCGTTATTCTCTGGCGCCCGGTATCAGCAAAAAGCGCATTGATGCCTACCGCTCCATGCTGGAAATCTGCAACATGGGTCTGGAAAACCGTTTGAATCAGCCGGTCGGATCCCTCTCGGGAGGACAGCGGCAAGCCTTGGCCCTGGTGATCGCCGGTATGACCAATATCGACATTTTGGTCCTCGATGAACATACCGCCGCTCTCGATCCCAAATCCTCCGAACGGGTTATGGAGATCACGCAGCGTCTGGTGGAGGAAAAAAATGTTACCACCCTGATGGTCACGCATAACCTGCGCTTCGCTGTTCAGTACGGCACCCGGTTGGTGATGATGCACGAGGGCCGGGCGGTCCTCGATCTGAAGGGGACGGAAAAACGCGAGGCTTCCATCGACACCCTGCTTCAAAAATTCAATGAAATCAGCATTGAATGCGGCAATTAGAATCCCCCCGTCAAAGCGTTTATAAAATCCAAATCTGTGAACTGATGAAAGGATGAGAAACATGAGCCAAACCCCCAACAGCCCTTACCGTATTTATTTAAGCGAAGACGAGATGCCCAAGCAATGGTATAATATCCGGGCCGATATGAAGGAACAGCCCGATCCCTATCTTCATCCCGGCACCCACCAGCCGGTAGGTCCGGAGGACATGCTGCCGATTTTCTGCGAAGAACTCTGTGCCCAGGAAATGAACACCACCGACCGTTACATTGATATTCCCGAGGAAATCCGCAATTTTTATCGTATCTTTCGTCCCTCTCCTCTGATCCGGGCCTATAATCTCGAACGGGCGTTGGATACCCCCGCGAAAATCTATTACAAATTTGAGGGGAACAATACCTCCGGGTCCCACAAACTCAATTCCGCCGCCGCCCAGGTATACTATGCTAAACAACAGGGTTTGACCTGTCTGACCACGGAGACAGGCGCAGGACAATGGGGCACGGCACTTTCGATGGCCTGCGCGCATTACGGCCTGGATCTGACTGTTTATATGGTCAAGGTGAGCTATGAACAAAAACCCTTCCGCAAGGCGGTTATCCAAACCTTCGGCGCCGATATTATTCCCAGCCCATCCGACACCACAGAGGCCGGGCGCGCCATTCTGAAAGCCCATCCGGGTACCGGCGGCTCCCTGGGCTGCGCGATCTCCGAGGCTATCGAAAAAGCCCTGCACACTCCTGGCTGCCGTTATGTGTTGGGCTCGGTTCTCAATCAGGTGCTGCTCCACCAATCCATCATCGGTTTGGAGTCAAAAGCGGCGATGGAAAAGATCGGCGAGTATCCCGATATCATCATCGGCTGCGCCGGTGGCGGTTCCAATCTGGGAGGACTGATGGCGGCCTTTATGCAGGACACCCTCAACGGCACCCGTACCGGCACCGAGTTCATCGCTGTTGAACCCGCTTCCTGCCCCTCTTTGACCAGGGGACGCTATGCCTACGATTTCTGCGATACCGGCCATGTCACTCCCCTCGCCCGTATGTACACCTTGGGCAGCGATTTCATTCCCTCTGCCAATCACGCCGGTGGATTGCGCTATCACGGTATGAGTCCCATCCTTTCCAAGCTGTATCACGACGGGTATATGAAAGCCGTAGCGGTCGAACAGACCAAGGTTTTTGAGGCTGCCATTCAGTTTGCGAAAGAGGAGACCATTCTTCCCGCGCCCGAGTCCTCCCACGCCATCCGTGTCGCTATAGATGAGGCTTTGAAGTGTAAAGAGACCGGAGAAGAGAAAACCATTCTTTTCGGTCTGACCGGTACGGGGTATTTTGATATGAATGCCTACACCTCCTATTTGGAAGGCACTATGACCGACTACATCCCCACCGACGAAGATCTCCAGGCCGGTTTTGATGCATTGCCCAAAATCGACGGCGTCCAGTAAACCACCGATCCCCGCAAAACGAATGACGTTTTGCGGGGACTTTTTTTATAGAGATTCAATTAATCTTTGACAAATTAAGGGAAAATAATCTATAATTATCCAGTAATCATTGTTTTTCAGGAGGCATGACTATGGAGATCCGATTGCCGGTCGAACTCAATACCGCCGTAATCACAGAATGCTGGGTTTTTGAGAAACTCGCCATGATTCAGGCATCGCCTTTTGGAGAGGATTGGCTGTCCACTCATTTCCAACTCTATATGGATCCCTATTATTCGTGTTATTTCGGGGATGGCGAAACCCATTATCCGTCGTCTTATTTTTGGGATATTCTGGCTTTTGAAGAAATGCCTCTCTTCGCCCTTTCGGAAGAAGAACTTTTTTCACTCATTCTCCGCCATTTGCGAGAAGGCCGTTACGTCATGCTCATGATATGTCATGTAAGCGAAGAGCCGGACGGAACCGATTTTTTTCATGAGGCTCTTCTTTATGGATATGATGATGAAAAAAAGGTGTTTTTTGCCCCCCAACTGCAATCCACCAATCTGGTGGAACAAACGCTGTCATTCGACACTGTGCGCACCTCTCTGACCAAGCTGAAAGCCTATGTTCTTCAGGCGCCGCAGGATCGTATCCGCTGGGCCAAGGAATATCAATATCCGATAGGAACCATACGGATCCGCACCGATTATGCTCCAAACCAGGTATACGACGCCCTGATGAAATTCATGCCTGAAATCTGGGGAAAAACCATCACCATAACCGAATTGGATCGGGATATGCAGCCCTATGGGGAAAAAACCGCATATAAAGGACTCGGCTGCCTGTTTGGGCTGCGAGAAGCTATGCATAGAGAAATTCACGGAGAACCGTTGCCTCCAGAATTTATCGGTTTCCCACGAAATTTGAAAAAGATGTGGGAACACCGGCAGAATTTACTGGGCACGATGCGTTATGTAGTCAATCGTTGGAACATCCAGGACGAAACCATTCACGGACACGTTCAAAACTATGCCGTCTGTTGCGAGCGGTTTGAACGATGGGTCAGCATGGCGATAAAAGCGCAGATAACGGGACAGAGGGATCCGTATATTCAAATTTTGAAAGAAATTCCCGCGATTTATCAAGACGAGTTCTTTACATTGGCGGACTTCTATAATCAAAGTGCGTCCTGGTACGCCGAAAATCAAACAAGACTCTAATGATTCACATAACGGTTCTCTCGTTTGATGGAAACCATAAAAGCAGGCGACATCGCTTCTGTCAGAACCCGGTATCCGCACAACTTATTTTATAAAATCAGCATTGCATCTGGAAAAAACGAGCGGTGCAGGGGCACTTCCCCTACACCGCTTTTCTGTATATTTATAATAGCACGCCAATCCCAAGAAGTCAATATTGTGCTGTGACAAAAATTCCATTTTTATTTGGATCAAGGCTTGATGGTCGTACACCAAACTCTCTATTTTAGCGAGTTTTGCAACCTGTCCGCATAAGGGGATACCGTCATGGTGAAACGATACGATGGGGTGTTCGGGTGGATGCAGAGCCTACAGGCAGGAGCCGGGACGCTTCCGGATGAATGTGGGCTTCACCCCCGAAGCCATATTGGGCGTTGTATACGGGTGCCTGGACGCGGAGGGGCGGAGCAAGTGGGAGAATGCGCCGGACATGTACCCGGAGCAGCTGCACACGGAATCCACCATCCGGGGAGATAACATCAATGTGTCTGGTGACTTCCCTTGGTACAGTCCAAAAACGGGTGGTCTTGATTTATTCTGCGCTATACTTTTTGAAACGAGTCACAATGATTGAATTTTGCAAATCGTGACAAGCATCTTTCGACTTCTGATTCTATCTTCTTTACCGGCTTAATGTCATCTTCATACCATATATTTTTTACAATAAGCGTGTTTGTTTCCTTTTCTACAATTGCTTCTATGCGACCGATAAATCGCTCACCCATAATAATAGGTAAAACATAATGGCCGTATTTGCGTTTTATAACAGGTGTGTAAATTTCCCATGTATATTCAAATCCAAAAATAGCTTTTATGATTTTTCTATCCCACATAAAGCAATCTAAAGGAGCAATAAATTCACAACGCGGATCAAATTCCATGTTTTTTTGAACGATTTCCATAAGTGGCAAATCTTCAGAACGAAAATATAAAGTATATTTTACGTCTTCAACCGTAGTAGCAATAATACGTTCTTCTTCAAGCAATTCAGCGAATATTTTACTACGCAAATCTGTTTTCATTGGTGGGAGCGCATCGGACGGATGATTCCATAAAAATCCGACTGCGCCTATAAACCGCAACACGCGCCATTTTAAGTAATCCATTTCATCCGGAAATGGTTCCGGTGCGGATAATATTTTCTCCGGTATGTATTTTTCTGCAAGATCATAATATTTTCGTGTACCTTTTTTATGATGGATAATTAAGTCCCCAGCGCCATATAGCTGCTCTAACACAGAAGCTGAAAGATTCTTTCCGCTGCTCCATACAACATGGGAGCGCCATTGAAAATCGCTTTCCAGTTTTATATCATCGGGACAAACAACACCTTTTTCCCTAATAATAGCGAGGGTTTTCTCCATCAATACTTTAAGCTCAGGGTGTACTATCGCGCGTTGACGAGCCCAATTTCGGCTTCGGGTAAAATAAGGCCAATCATCTGTAAGAATGATAGCGGTGTTCTTATCAGGATAATCCAATAATAACCGGTCTTCATACAATAATTTATAAAGCATTTCTTTTGTAAAATCTTTGACTCGTGATTGTAATGTTAATTCGGCATTTTTCCCACATATGTCAATAGGGTCATATTGTATGCATCCAACTTGCCGGACAAAATCAAGTACGCCTTGCTTACCAACGAATTTATATTCGCCTAACAAGCCGTGTTTAAGCAGTAAAAATCGCCTTGCCTGACAGTTTGTAATAAATATCATGCGGAAAAACCTCCAAACATTTTTCATTTTTTGAAGAACAGATATGCATAATTTGGTGAATCTAGTATGCCCAAAAATTATGCATACGTCAACCGCAAAGCACAACAAATTTCGTAGTGGAATCAACTATATTACATCGCATATCGAATCGTCCAAGGACATATTGTCATACATTTTAAGCATGTTTCACATTGAAACACATCAAGCAGCGATTCTCTCAGTATACCCATTTCCCACGTGGTTCCATGAATGGTGGAAGTTGGGCAAATTGTTTTGCATTGATTACACGTTCCACATTGAGGCAACATTTGCTTTGTCTGTTCCGTAGGTAAGGGTATATCTGTTAATACAGTACAAATGCTTAATGCACATCCAAAGTTTTCCGTTATCAACAACCCGTTTTTTCCTATCCAGCCTATTCCTGCTAAACAAGCAATCGTTTTATGTGGTAAGAGTGATATATAACGAGCTTCGTCATAACTTAATGTCCGCTTTAGCGCATTTTCAGACATGGAATAAGCTCGAAATCCCATATCTTTAATAAAATCAGCTATTTCATCTGCATACTGGTCGGTTCTGTGTTCCGTATCCGAAAAATGGTCGTGATCGGGGCGTTGACTATTTATTGCCTCTGTAACAAATTTTTTACTTAACGCAATGCCGAAGATTATTGCTGCATTCGGAGGCTTACTGGAATTCCAAGGAAGATGAAGTGAATATTGATCGGCTAAAGCGTCAAAACAAATGGTAGAAATATCTACAAATTTATAAAAAGAAAGATTCCGGCAACCCAACTCACTTTTCAATCGTGATATTAAATCATTCATGGTATATAATGTACAATCATATCCTTGGGCAACCATTTCATCAAATAAATGTAAAAAAGGCTTTATATGGCTTTCTTGATAGAATAAAAATATCACTGCACGCAAAACATACCTCTCCTTGAACAAAACTATGAAACATCAACAAAATTTTTGATAAAAATAAGAATCCTACGACTTGTCGTAGGATTTTTATCTCGACTCGCTTCGTTCGTAAGCTGAACCAAACAACGTTTTTAATATCAAACTATTGCCAATTCAACGGAACACATACACTATTTTTGTGGTTTATACGCAACGCCATCCATTTGACACAAACATTCTGAATCAATAAAATCACTTGTTAACGTCATTCTAGCCGGGAAACAACCTTTATCAAAATACTCAAAAAAAACATCGGCTGCAGCATCAAATTCTGACAAATCTTTCAAGTATAAATTTATTTGGACCATGTCGTTAAGTGTTGCTCCAACTGAACTTAACGTGTTCTTCATTCTTTCAAAAACTGCTCTCATTTGATGAGTAATATCTTGTTTGTCAAATCCCCCTGTATGATGTGCCAAATAAATAAAGTCTCCCGCAATTACACAAGACGAGCATGTCTCATCCCCACAATGAGTAGGAATTTTTTTTAACATTTTGAAACCCCCTTCTGACTTTTAATATAAAAAATTATTTAAAAGAACTAGGAAAAAGAATATTCTTTTTTAACTAAAAATAATATACCATGTAAAAGAATAATTGTCAATTCAGCCACCTGTAAAACAGTAAGAAACTAGTTATTCTTTATACGCTCACTATACTCCCCCAATCGAAAAAATTTTCATGAATTTAAAAAATTTCATGTCAGAGATTGAAGAATTTTCTCTTCCATTACTATAATTTTGTTTTAAATATTTAAATATATCCTTCTTTACTTTATTAATTGATAATTCTGTCATAAAAGCCATTTTTAAAAATAATCTGTGAACATTACACCAAGCGATATAATTGTTCTTTGAATATTCTAATGCGCTCTCTATTTTTAGTCTATCACAATTCTTTTGTAACTCACTTAATATCAATTCTAATACACCAATTATAAAGTGTTTTCCAAAAAACTGCAGATCTTTCAGCTATTGGGTTATTGGATGACGTAACACTTTTTACTTGCTCAGCAATAACTTTCCCGCCAATTTCCACAGCCACATCATCCAGTTTCTCAACGCTGACAACACGGTCATCAACTGAAATTAGTTCATAGAGCATATGCCTCACTTGAAGCAGATACCCTTGCAGTTTATCAGGAACCAGCGTCTTGTTTGACATATACACTCCTCCCATTCTTCTATCATGGTCTCTAAACCGTTATATTTAATTAAATGATTTTCTTATAGACCACCCTTAAGTATTTCACGGATAATACTACGATCTTCCACATATTTCCACCCCTATTAACTCTTTTTAGCAGCTCATCAATTCCCCGAAGCTAATAATTCTAACCTATAATATACTTGTACATTGCTCAATTCAAATTGAATAAAAATTTACAATAATGCATGTTTATTTTCCGCTTCTGCCTTTCCCAACTCTTGCAAGAGTTGGGGGTGAAAACGGCCTTTTTTACCGATTCAGGCCCAAAAACACCCAAATAGTTGTTTTTCAAATCAGACGTCAAAAACCCGCAAAAGCCCAGGTTTACTGCGCCTTTGCGGGTCCTTTTCCGCTTTGAATTTTTACTCACACCACGAGCATTGCATCCCCAAAACTATAAAACCGGTATCTGTTTTCCACGGCATGTCGATAGGCTCTCATCGTGTGTTCCCTTCCCGCAAAGGCGCTCACCAACATAATCAGGGTGCTTTCCGGCAAATGAAAATTGGTGATCAGCCCATCAATCAGTTGAAACGTATAACCGGGATAGATAAAAATGTTGGTCCACCCCTCGCCTGGTTCTACCCGCCCATCGGTCAGGCCAACGCTTTCCAGAGTACGGCAACTGGTGGTTCCCACCGCGATAATACGGCCTCCTCTCTGACGGGTACGATTGATCCGGTCGGCCGCTTCCTTCGACAGTTCGTAATGCTCTGCGTGCATTTTATGTTCTGTAATGTCTTCTACCTTTACAGGCCGGAAGGTGCCCAATCCCACATGCAGGGTAACAAAAGCCGTATCCACGCCCCTGAGCCGGAGACTGTCGAGCAGTTCGGGCGTGAAGTGCAACCCGGCCGTAGGTGCCGCCGCGGAACCCGGCTCCCGGGAATAGACCGTTTGGTACCGCTCCTTATCCTTTATTTGTGTTTTGATATAATGAGGAAGCGGCATCTGTCCAGCCTGCTCGAGCACCGTGTAGAAATTCCCCTGATAATCAAAGCGTACCAGCCGGTTTCCCCCTTCCAAAATTTCCAAAATTTCAGCCTCCAGGATTCCCTCTCCAAACCGTAGACGGTCACCCGGCTTTGCCCGGCGTCCGGGACCTGCCAAAACCTCCCATCGGTCCTTCCCTTTCGGCGTGAGAAGCAGCAGTTCCACCGCCGCGCCGGTCCCGCATTTTTCCCCGTAAAGCCGGGCGGGAAGTACCCGGCTGTCATTGAGAACGAGACAATCTCCCTCCCGCAGATAATCAAGCAGATCGTAAAAATGACGGTCTTCAAGCACACCTGTTTTGCGGTCCATCACCAGTAGGCGGGAATGATCGCGCGGTTCGACCGGTTCCTGAGCGATTCTGTCCTCGGGAAGATCATAATAAAAGTCCTGTTTTTTCATACAAATAGCCTGTCCTTCTGATAAATTTCGTAGATCTAGCAAAAAGTCCGCGCCATTGATTGACAAGGCGATAAGTGAATGTTACAATAAGAACACCTACATGCCAAGTGAATATACTGAATAGAGGTGCGTCGGCACATCAGTATCCCTCGGGAGACACCGGGTCTTTGACCGTGGGAAAAAGGGTGCGACGCCGAAGATGCCCGTCTTCCGGCCGGCAGGACATCTGGCTTTGCAGTGAAGAACTGTAAGGTTGTCATCATATTTATGATGGAGCGCTATTCACCCGCAAACGGCAGTGTCTTTGCGGACAATGCATCTATTATAAGACGATGACAACCGGTTTTCAACCGGTTTTTTCTTATTCCGGCGATTTTGCTCGGCATGTGGCTCACCCTGATGAGGGGTGAAGTATCCGCCTCGGCGGAAAGGAGTTTTTCCCATGAAGAAGCATCGCGTCGGCATCATTGGTTGCACAGGCATGGTAGGACAGCGGTTTGCCACCCTGTTGGCGGAGCACCCGTGGTTTGAGGTTACAGCCTTGGCTGCAAGCCCCCGTTCTGCCGGAAAAACGTATCGGGAAGCGTTGGGCAGCCGTTGGGCGATGAAAACGCCGGTACCCGCTTCCCTGGAAAATATGACGGTGCAGGACGCTTCCCAAGTTGAAAAAGTCGCGTCGATGGTGGATTTTGTATTCTGCGCGGTGGATATGCCCAAATCCGAAATCAAAGTGCTGGAGGACGCCTACGCCAGGGCCGAATGTCCGGTGATCTCCAACAACAGCGCCCACCGCTCAACACCCGATGTTCCCATGATGATTCCCGAACTCAATGCCGACCACGCCGCCGTGATTCCTTTTCAGCGGAAACGCCTCGGCACCAAGCGGGGATTTGTGGCGGTCAAATCCAACTGTTCCCTCCAAAGTTATGTTCCCGCCCTCTTTCCTCTTTCCGGATTTGGAGTGGAAAAAGTGCTCGTCTGTACCTATCAGGCGATCTCCGGCGCTGGAAAAACCTTTGAACGATGGCCGGAGATGGTGGACAACGTCATCCCCTATATCGGCGGAGAAGAAGAAAAGTCGGAGCAGGAGCCTCTGAAAATTTGGGGGAAACTCGAAAACGGTGTGATTACGCCTGCAAAGTCCCCTGCCTTTACGGCGCAGTGCCTGCGGGTGCCGGTTTCCGACGGTCATTTCGCCGCTGTGTACTGTTCTTTTGCCAATAAGCCCTCGAAAGAGGAGATCTTGGGTAGTTGGAAAACCTATAAAGGCCGGCCCCAGGAATTGGCGCTTCCCAGCGCGCCCAAGCAATTCCTCCATTATTTTGAGGAGGATAACATGCCTCAGACCCGTCTGCACCGCGATCTCGAAAAGGGCATGGCGATCTCTCTGGGCCGCCTGCGCGAGGATACTCAGTACGATTATAAATTTGTCGGTCTGTCCCACAACACCCTCCGGGGCGCCGCCGGCGGCGCTGTCCTGATGGCGGAACTGCTCTGTGCCGAGGGATACCTAGACTGACCGCATCAATATTTGAATGGGGGCTTCGAATATGAGTAAGCAGACCATTTTCACCGGCTCCGGTGTGGCCATTGTCACCCCGATGAATGCCGATGGCAGCGTCAACTATGCGAAGTATCGGGAACTGATCGAGTGGCAGATTCAAAATGGCACCGATGCGATCATCGCCTGCGGCACCACCGGGGAATCTTCCACCCTCACCCATGAAGAACATACCGAGGTCATCCGCACCGCTGTCGAGCAGACTGCCGGCCGGATCCCGGTTATTTCCGGAACCGGCTCCAACGACACGGCCTATTGCATCGAATTATCCCGGGAGGCGGAAAGGCTGGGAGCGGATGCCCTGCTGCTGGTCTCGCCGTATTACAACAAAACTTCCCAACGCGGCCTGGTAGCCCATTACACGGCTGTAGCCGACGCTGTCCGTCTGCCCATCGTTCTCTATAACGTCCCCTCCCGAACCGGGGTGGATATCAAACCCGAGACCATTGCCGCTTTGTCGAAGCATCCCCGCATCGTGGCGGTCAAGGAAGCCAACGGCAATATTTCCGCCGCGGCACAGGTAGCCGCCCTGTGCGATATCGACATTTATTCCGGAAACGATGACCAGATCGTGCCGCTTCTCTCCCTGGGCGGCAAGGGCGTCATCTCCGTCATGGCGAATATTGAACCGCGCCGAACACACGATATCGTTGCCAAATGGCTGGCTGGAGACGTGGAAGGCAGTCGCGCTTTACAGCTTGAACTGCTGGAATTGGCCAATGCCATGTTTATGGATGTCAACCCCATTCCTGTCAAAGAGGCTATGAATCAAATGGGATGGGACGTGGGCGAATGCCGCCTGCCCTTGTATGGCATGGACAGCACGGCCAAAGACAAACTCACCTCCGTGCTTCAAAAATACCGCCTCATAAAATAAGGCCGAGCGGATGGTTTCTGCCGGAATGGAAAGAGAAAGGATGTCCCAAATGGTTCGACTGATCCTCAGCGGATGCAACGGCAAAATGGGGCGCGTGATTACCCGCTGCGCCGACGAACGGTGCGATTGTTCCATCGTCGCCGGATTTGATCTCAATACCGAAAATCATGCCGGTTTTCCCGTATATGCCAATCCGGCCAACTGCAATATGAAAGCCGACGCTGTCATTGACTTTTCTCACCCCTCCGCCTTTTCGGGGGTGCTGGCCTATGCGCTCGATAACCGGCTTCCCCTGGTGATGGCCACGACCGGCCTCGATGAAAAACAGGTGTTGGCCTTGAAAGACGCTTCGGCGGACATTCCGGTTTTTTTCAGCGCCAACATGTCTATGGGCGTCAGCCTTATCATGGAATTGGCGAAAAAAGCCGCCTGTGTCCTGGGAAACGATTTTGACGTAGAGATTCTCGAAAAACATCACAACCAGAAAGTGGATGCGCCCTCCGGCACCGCTCTGATGCTGGCGGATGCCGTATCCGAAGGGCTTGATTATACCCCTCGGTATGTATTTGACCGGCACGACCGGCGCGAAAAGCGCGTCAAAGAAGAGATCGGCTTTTCCTCGATTCGGGGCGGTACCATTGTCGGAGAACATGAAGTGATTTTCGCCGGGCACGACGAGATCGTCACCATTACCCATACCGCCATGTCCAAGGAAATCTTTGCTGTGGGCGCGCTCAACGCGGCGCTCTTCTTAGTGGGCCGCCCGGCCGGCTTTTACAATATGAAAGACTGGATCGGCCAGAGCGTCTCCCCTTGATCCCTATCGTTACGGCAGCGAGCATACATACGCATTCTAGTTAAGAATACCGGCTCCCTTTCGGGGCCGGTATTCTTTTACAGCGAAATGGCCAAACGAACAAAACATGGCAGGATATACACTACCGGGTTTGCCAATATTTCCGGTCAAGGCTCCGGTATTGCACCGCCTCAGCCACATGGGTGCTGTCGATGATTTCCTGTTCCGCCAAATCCGCAATAGTCCGGGACACTTTGAGCAACCGGTCATAGGCCCTGGCCGATAACCCCATGAGAGAAAAGGCGTTTTTGAGAAGCTTTTGGGCCCCTTCGGTAAGAGGACAAAGATCTTTGAGCAAATGCGAGGGAATCTGGGAATTACAAAGCAGACCGGTGCCGGTAAAACGTTCCCTCTGTACGGCCCGGGCCCGATTAACCCTTTTCCGGATAGACGCCGAACTTTCCCCGGGAGACTTTGAAGCGAGCTGTTCGAACTCCACCGGAGGCACCTCGATATGCAGGTCGATCCGGTCGAGGAGCGGTCCCGATACCCGGGAGAGGTACCGTTGTGCTGCTGCCGCAGAGCAGGTACAACGCCGGGTGGGATGGCCGAAATAGCCGCAGGGACAAGGATTCATCGCGGCAACCAAGGTAAAGGAACAGGGATAGGATAAAGAAGCGCTGACCCGTGAAATCGTCACCTGGTGATCCTCCAAGGGCTGACGAAGGCATTCCATCGCCTGCCGGGAAAATTCGGGCAGTTCGTCCAAAAACAAGACGCCGTTATGGGCCAGGGAAACTTCTCCCGGCCGGGGAACGCTTCCGCCCCCGGCCAGTCCCGGTGCCGAGATATTGTGGTGGGGTGCGCGAAATGGCCGGGAACGAAGGAGCCCCACGCCACCCGGCAGAGTACCGGCCACGGAATGAAGTTTTGTGGTTTCCAGGGCCTCTTGCCTGGTCATGTCGGGAAGGATGGAGGGCAGCCGCTTGGCCAGCATGCTTTTTCCAGAACCCGGAGGACCGATCAACAGGACGTTGTGGGCCCCGGCCGCCGCAATTTCCAGAGCCCGGCGGGCCGCCGTTTGCCCCATCACATCGGCAAAATCCGGAACACCCGGCTCCTGGCCCGGCTGGAATCCAACCGGTTCCAAAGGCTGGAGCACGGTATGGCCGGCCAGATGCTCCAGCAAATCGGAAAGAGTGGAAACCGGATAGACCCGGATGCCGTCCACAACCGCGCCCTCCGCGGCGTTGTCCGCCGGGATGAAAGCCCGTTTTACCCCATTGTCCCGTGCCGCCATTATCATGGGAAGTACACCGGGCACCCCCCGTACTTCCCCAGTTAAGGACAATTCGCCGAGAAAAACACAATCATCGACACAGGCTTTCATCTGACCGCTTGCAATGAGCAGGGCCAGCAAAAGGGGAAGATCATAGACGGACCCTTCCTTCCGAATGTCCGCCGGAGCCAGGTTGACCGTAATGCGGCTGACCGGATAAGAAAAGCCGCTGTTTTTCATGGCGGCGCGAACCCGATCCCGCGATTCCCTGACCGCCGCGCCCGGAAGACCGACCACATCGAATCCCGGCAGCCCCTGGGAAAGGTCGGCCTCCACATCCACCATAAAGCCATCCGCACCGAGCAAACCCATACTTTTAATTTTGGCAAACACGCCGCCACCCTCTTTGGAAAAAGCTGAACGGGATATCGACGCCGATACCCCGTCCCATCTCGAATTTTGCCTCCATCAAAACGCCGTACCGCCGGTTGTTATACCCGGCACGTTCTCCCCGAATGATTTTCAGGCAAAGGTTTGTTTCCATTATATCCCGTATTCCTCCATACGGCAATGTTTTCGGGTCACTTTTCGCGTGAACACTTATCACATTTATCCTTGCCGGACTTTTGATGGGAGAGGCATCGCCCGGAAACAGGGCAAGACCCGCATCCTCCCGAACAGCCGGAGCGGCCGGTTTTTCGGCGCCATATCGCCAGCGCGGCAGCGCCTCCGACACACAAAACGGCCAGAATGGCTATGACAACATCTGCCGGCGTCATGATTTTTCTCCCCCAATCCGTTGCGGTGAGTTCTTGTTCAGTATACGACGTCGCCGGACTTTTGACAAGTGTCGACCGGCGGTTTACAATAAATAGGCAAAAATTTCCATTGAAAAGGATCCGCCGCAAAACAATGCTTTTGCGGCGGATCCTGTACATACAGACATGGTAGCCTTTCCTGTCAGTGCGATTGTCAAGCACATCTCAGCGCAAGCCATTTCGCCATTAAGAAATCTTCAACTGCAGGCGGAATTTATCGGAAATCATGGCAATAAACTCAGAATTGGTGGGTTTTCCGCGTCCATTGTGAATGGTATAGCCGAAATAGGAATTGAGGACATCCACGTCGCCTCTGTCCCAAGCGACTTCAATCGCATGACGAATCGCGCGCTCCACCCGCGAGGATGTGGTTCCATGTTTTTTGGCAACAGCCGGGTACAGGCGTTTGGTCACAGCGTTGATGATTTCCTCGTCCTCGATGGCCATAAGGATGGCGTCCCGCAAATACTGATAGCCCTTAATATGTGCCGGAACGCCGATTTGATGGATAATCTCCGTGACCCGGATTTCCAAACTGCCGCCAGACGCCGCCGGAACCGTGGCGGGATGGCGCAGAATCTCGGCTTTGGGCTTGCCGCAAAGGGCCAGAATCCGGTCCGACATCTCCTCCGTGTCAAAAGGCTTCAGTATGTAATAATCGGCACCGGCCTGCATCGCCTCGCGTTCCAAGTTGGGGTTGTCATAACTCGACATAACCATAAACTGCGGCATGTGGACCGGATGGGTTGAGCGAATGCTTTTCATCACGCCGATCGCATCCAAATGAGGCAGAAAAAAGTCCATCATGACGACATCCGGTTGGATGTGCTCAACAGCATCCACGATCTGCCGCCCATCCTTTTCCACGGTATTCACTTCCAGACTGTGAGAGCGCATGGCCGCTGCGCAGGGGATTCCAAAGGCTTCGCTATTATCCGCCAACACTACCTTGATTTTCTTCTCCATCTTACAGAAAACCCTCCAATCATGATTTTGACGTACATAGATTACCATATTTTGGAAATAATTGCAATAGTTTGGAAAAAATATTTTGCGGATACAGGGAAAAATAGTTCTGGATGAAAAATAACGGATGAAACCGGCCGGATTCAAACCCGTTTCATCCGTTGGATCAGTCCCTTTATTATGCGGCTCCTTGCTCATCCTGGGACTGTACCACGCTGTCCACCGTTTTGAGCATGTTTTCTGCAAATATGGCAAATCCCTTGGTCGGGTCGTTGACAAATACATGGGTGACAGCTCCCACCAGCATGCCGTCCTGTAAAATGGGAGAGCCGCTCATGCCCTGCACGATCCCGCCCGTTTTTTCGAGCAGTTCCGGATCTGTGATGACAATCACCATATTGCGCGTGGGCGAAGAATCGTTAAATCGCACTTGATCGATCTGAATATCGTACAGTTTCGGCGTTGTGCCGTCGATGGTTGTCAAAACCTGGGCTTGACCCGTATGCACCTGCTGTTTCATCGCAACCGGCACCGCCTGTCCATCCACCGGCGTGGTGCTGAGATTGCCGTAAATACCTGTCTCCCCATTGATTTGCAGGCTGCCCAGAGAACCTGCCTCAAATCCGCCTCGTAACTCGCCCGGTGTACCGGCGGTGCCTTTGACCACACTATAAATCCTGGCCGGCACGATTTCTCCGGATGCAATCGGCAGAATCTCTCCTGTATCGACATCACAGACGGCGTGCCCCAACCCGCCGAAAATTTGGCTGTCCGGATCAAAGAAGGTCAGCGTCCCGATACCCGCCGAGCTGTCCCGCACCCATAAACCCGCTTTCCATCGGTTTTCATTCACCGACAAAGCCGGAGTAAAGCGGATATCAAACGCGATATTGTCCCGCCGAATGTGAAAGGTCATGGTTTGCCCGCCGGAATCCTCCACGATTTCGGCCACCTGTTCGGTGGTCGTGACGGTTTTGCCGTCGATGGACACGATGACATCCCCCGTCTTGATGCCGGCGGAGCGAGCGGGATTGAACGGACCGGTGGCGGTATCGACATCGGACATGGACACCACCAGAACCCCGTCCGTATACATTTTTATGCCAAAGGGAACACCGCAGGGAATCACCAGTGGCTGATCCACCACCTTAACCTTGACATCTTTAAGCGGAAACAGACCAAATAATTTAAGCGTCGCCTGATACGTGCTTCCCGCCGATAATGCCGACGCCGTGACCGATTGTCCCGTGGCATTTTTTTGATTCGTCACTTGAATCGCTCCCGGCAGCCTAAGCGTATGCCCTTCCACAACATTGAACTGCTCGGGTGTGGACCTTGACAGCATGGTCACGGCCGTGAGAACAAGACCGCATATAAAGGCAACGATCACACAAAACTTTTTAATACATTTTTTCATACTCTTCCTTCCGTCCCTCGTGATGCTGGCCGCACTGTTTTCACCGTGCGTTTTGCCTGTATTACTGTTCCACGCGGCCCGGGAAGTATGAGTAGGAATTTGAACCGAAAAGGACATGGTTTTCCGGAAACAATTCCGGCGAATGAGATGCCGGCGTTATACAACTATGTAAAAAGAAAAATATTCAAAAAAGAGTTGAACCCTCTGCAAAATATGGTATACTTGGGAACGAACACATGTTTTTTATGAGGGGGCGTTGCGATTGAAAGTCGCCGTGGTCGGCAGCCGTCAGGCCGGGGATCAGGCTATCCGGCAGATTCTACAGGTTCTGCCCTCCAATGCAAGCGAAATCGTCAGTGGAGGGGCCGCAGGGATTGATACCCTCGCTTCCCAAATTGCCCATCTGCTGAAGCTGCCGATTCGCACCTTTCTTCCCGACTATGCGCAGTATGGCAAGAAAGCCCCGCTTATACGCAATACCGAAATCGTCCGTTACGCCGATCTCATTTTAGCCTTTTGGGACGGCTCGTCCCACGGAACGCAGCAGGTAGTGGCCGAATGTATCCGCCTGCACAAACCGGTCCGGCTCATATCTTTGAAGGAAACCGTTCCTTCCGACGCGGATGGGAGTTGCGTATGAGTATTGTCAAAGGCACCGTCGAAGTAACCTTGAATCTCAATAAATCCACATGTTATTTTCTGCGAACGGGGCGGTGTTCTCTCAGTCTCGTCCGCGATTTTTCCGTTTCCTCTTCTTCCTTCCGCAAGATTCTGCAGAACGATTTGCTTTATTGTCCCCGGCTTTTTCAGCAGATGAAAAACCGCAAAAGCAAACCCATTATCATCGTCCCCTGTCATTGCGGCCACGGCCAGGTTGTCTCGGGACAGCAGCGCGCCTGCATCGCCAGCCAGAAAAGACTTGAACTGGAGATGATGGCTGAGGGAGACCGGATTGAACCGGCGTGCCGTTTTTGCACGGGGCAGATGACCTTTGACGGCAATGCCGCCGGTCAGCGAATTGTGACCGTCCGCGCCCTCGTACATAACGATTGATTATCCGAATGGAGCGCCGTTATAGGCAATCGTCCCATCTTTCATTTTGGGTTTGGGGTTCAACATTCGCCATGATTCCTCTTATTCTTTTATGCTGAAAATATTGCATATGTGTATAAGAAATGGTATAATCTTGCCAACGGGATTGGCTTCTGCTGCCCGCAAAAAGCGGTTGTGCCGTAAGTAAAAGGAGGAATTTGAATGGAAACCAGAATCCAGGAGATCGCCGCCCGCAGCAACAGCGATATCAAAATACGCGTCATACCGGGACATTTTGCGACCAACCATTCCCATGTAAACTACTATGTTGACATGACGGGCATCAAAAGCCGCTACCGGATGGCCAAGCTGGCGGCGGCGGAACTGGCTGCCGCATATGCGCCTTCAACCTCCATCGACACCATCATCTGCCTGGAAGGTACGGAGATGCTCGGCGCTTTTCTGGCGGACGAACTTGCTCAGGCGGAAAGTGACGGCCCGAACGCTGGGGCCGATATCTGTGTCGTAACGCCGGAACTCAATGCGAACAACCAGATGATTTTCCGGGACAACACCCAGAACATGATCTGGGGCAAACGGATTCTGTTGCTCATTTCCTCGGCGTCAACAGGCAAAACGATCAATCGGAGTATCGAATGCCTGCAATATTATTCCGGTCGTTTGGTGGGAATTTCCGCGATTTTCAGCGCCATCGACCATGCGGGAGAAACCCCCGTTCATTCCATATTCACCGCGCAGGATCTGCCGGATTACCGAACGTTTCTTTCCACTCAATGCGAACAATGCAAGGCGCATCAAAAAATCGACGCCATTGTCAACAGCTACGGTTACTCCAAAATTTGACGGGCTTATAACGCCCGAAACTCCTATAACAAATGGCACCCCAAACCATTGTGGGGGTGCCATTTTTGCATTCATCGGATCTACGCCCATTTTACGCCCGTTTCATAAAGATGGTTTCCCTTTTCCCCGCATGACTAAAATGGTGTACACTCAAGACCAGGCCAATGCCGAGAAAAAGCGTGAGAACCGAACTGCCTCCCGAACTGAAGAATGGCAACGTGATTCCCAAAACAGGCAGCAGCCGGACGGTCATTCCGATATTAATCACCGACTGAAACCCAATCAGAGACATCATGCCCACACACATGAACATGCCGAGCCGGTTTTTGGCAGTCAAGGCGTTGCGGAAAATGGCGAGGATAATCAGCACCAGCAAAACGATCAGGACCAGAGCGCCGATAAACCCAAATTCCTCTCCCGCGACGGTGAAGATGAAATCGTTGTTTCTGGCATAGAGCTGATGCCCCCCGCCTTTCATGTATCCGACGCCCCATAACTGTCCGGAGCCCATGGCTGTCAATCCGGTTTGCTGCTGCCAGCCGATATTTTCTGCATATTGGTCCACGAAAATGATGCTGAGAAACCGCCCCTTTTTATCTTGATCCAAACGGCTCCACAAAATCGGAACAAGAGCCAGAACACCGGCAAATCCGAGGAGGAGATAGACCGGTTTGAGGCCGGCGGCAAACATCATGCCTATAAAGATGCAAAGAAAGATAGCCGCCGAACCGTCGTCCCCCTGTGCGAATACCAGGACAGCCGGAAACAAACCGTGGGCACATAAAAGCAAAACGGTCAGCGGGCGGTTGATATGTTCTCTCACCTTGGATAAATGATAAGAAAAGGTGATAATGAAAACAATTTTAAGCAGTTCGGATGGTTGAAATAAAAAGGTTTTGGCTCCCAGCGGGATTTCCAGCCAGTTTTGGTCATCGGTATTGGGAACTTTGTACCCCAAAGGCGTAAAAGTCAGAAGCATCAGCAGCACGGAAATCCCCGCCAGAACCGGCCAGATCGACGCGATGAGTTCATAGTCCAAACGCGAGATGACCAGAGCGGCAACAAGGCCCAGCACAATGCAGATGAGCTGCATCAAGCAGTCGGAAAAACTCCCTCCGGCTGTTGTCGTGGCGGAATACACCAACATGAAGCCGTAAGAAGCCGCAAGAGCGCAAGATAGAATGAGAAAGCGGTCGGTCTGCCGTATAAACGTTCCCACCGCATGGGTAATCTTTTTCAGTACTTTCAAGGCGGCCTCCTGTGATGCCGGCAACCGGAATTTCTTTCCATTTCCTTACTATAAGAAGTATTATACCGTTTTTTACACCGCTAATCAAGTTTTCTTCTTTTCACTTCATGAAATATGTGGTATAGTTTAAGAAAGATTGCCGATTTGGGAGGCGACGACGGCCGTGCAGTGGGAAACGCGATCCGAGAAAGAAACGGAGAAGGCCGGGGCCGAATTGGTTCCCCATCTCCGGCCGGGAGATGTCGTCGCATTATACGGCGGCCTGGGCATGGGGAAAACCGCCTTTGTCCGGGGCATGGCGGACGGAATGGGGCTCACAGCCGAGGTATCGAGTCCCACTTTTGCCTTGGTACACGATTACGGCGGCAACCCCGCCCTCGTCCATTTCGACATGTACCGAGTCAATGACTGGGAAGACGTTTACGCTACCGGTTTTTTCGACTATATCGGCAAGGGCGCGGTCCTGGCCGTGGAATGGAGCGAAAACATCGAAGCGGCTCTTCCCCCCGGCACGATTCGGGTACAGTTTGAAGCGATAAGCGAAACCGTGCGTCGGATTACCATCACAGGCGGCAGAAAAGGAGAAACAAATGCAGAATCATGAAAAAGGCCGGGTGATCTTGGCGCTGGAATCGTCGGCAGGCCCGGCCTCGTGTGCCCTCCTGCATTGCGCCGCCGATGGAAAACAGCGGATTGTGGCGAGCGCCGCGGTATATACGGGACTGACGCACAGCCAGACACTTTTGCCCATGATGGAGGATCTGTTAAAAAACGCGGGGATCCCGATGGCAGACGTAGACATCCTGGCCGTCTCCTCGGGCCCCGGCTCTTTTACCGGCATCCGGATCGGCGTCGCTGCGGCCAAAGGCTTGGCGTTTGCCCGGCAACTGCCCTGTGCGGGTGTTTCCACCCTTGCTGCGATGGCGCGGGGGCTTTCTGGGATTCCTTTTGCAGGCATCATTCTAGCCTGTATGGACGCCCGCTGCGGCCAAATCTACACGGCCTCTTTTTCCTGTGCGGATGGGCGAGTGACGCGGCTGACGCCCGACGAAGCTCTGACCATCGAGGAAGTCGGGCGCCGTTTTCAAGTTCTTCCAGAATTTTTCGGGAAATCGGTTTTTCTGGTTGGAGACGGCGCGGAATTGTGCTATAATAGCCTTAAAGATAAAGTGCCGGGCTTGTTCTTGGCCCCTGAGGCGTTTCGGTATCAGCAGGCGGCCGGCGTGGCGCTGGAAGCGGCGGTCCTTGCCGAAGAGGAGCGTTTGGTGACTGCGGACGAGTTGATGCCCCACTATCTGCGCTTGCCGCAGGCCGAGCGGGAACTGCGGGCCAAGCAGCAAGGAATAAGGGAATAAAACCATTTATATAGATGGTGTAAAAATCGGGAGGTTACGTCATGTCAAACAAAGCGTTCATCGCCGATCATCCGCTGATTCAGCATAAGGTGACTTTACTGCGGGACAAAAACACAGGGTCCAAGGAGTTCCGGGAACTCATTCAGGAGATCACCCAGCTCATGTGTTATGAGGCAACCCGCGATCTGCCCTTGTGCGAGGTCGAGGTGGAAACCCCGATCACCATCACCAAATCCAAGGTGATTGCCGGCCGGAAGCTGGCGTTTGTGCCGATATTGCGGGCTGGAATCGGCATGGTGGAAGGCGCACTCGAACTGGTCCCCGCCGCCAGGGTCGGGCATATCGGCTTATATCGCGATCCCGAGACCCTCAAACCGGTCGAGTATTACTGTAAGCTGCCCGGCGATATCTCCGAGCGGGAGGTCATCGTGCTCGATCCGATGCTGGCTACCGGCGGTTCTGCGGTGGACGCTATTTCGCAGATTAAGAAGCGGGGACCGAAAAACATCAAATTCATGTGTATCATTGCCGCCCCCGAAGGTTTGGATGTTTTGCAAAAAGCCCATCCCGACGTGGCGGTCTATTGTGCGGCGCTGGATGAACACCTCAACGACCACGGGTATATTGTCCCGGGACTCGGGGATGCCGGCGACCGGATTTTCGGCACAAAATAAGCCATTTCCAATCAACCGAACGTTCTCTGTATGAATCATCGAAAGCTCCTAAGGGGGCGTCCAAAATTTAGACCCGTGTCTATCTTTTCGGACGTCCCCAAGGGGGCTTATTTTGCGTACAAAACTTTGAGAAAAGACCCGAGTAATCCACCCCTTCCGAGCCTATTTTTGTTTTTCCCAACGTTTCCCTCGTCGGGTCATGGTATAGGGCGAAACGTCAAGGAAAAAATAAAGACAGCGCCTTTTCCCGGACGCATCGCAGCGCATGAATGAGGCATCTCTTTGAATCAAGAAAGGATGGATCCCCTATGAAACGTTATCCCCCGAAACCGCCGCTTTATGACGCCGACGGTGACAGCATTTTCGATGAGACCTTCAACGTGGCCTCTTCGACCGAATGCACCGGGCTGATCCCCTCGGCCCCCCTCAGCGGGGCTCAAGCCGATTCTTACAGCGAAATCTATGATGTCCCCTTGGCAAAAACGCCCGCCGATGCGGTACATGCTCTGCAAAATGTTAAAAAAGAACGCAATACCGAAAAAAAGCCTTGATTTCTTTAAGATTCCTTTACACGAATTTCACGGAATCTTCCTTGCCGGTTCAAATCTAGGTCACATTTCCCCCGTATACTATAGACATTCCAAATGAAAGCCTCTCTGCAAATCGAAAGGCTATTCCCTCGCAAGAGGTTTTGAATAGATGCTTTTTCACACCTCCCTCCTCTCAGCGCGGCCGAAAGGCCGCGCTTCCTTTTTGTACGCATCCCCGGACCCCTTTTTTTCGGTCATTCGGGCAGCCGGGCGCATATCCTGTAGAGGAGGTGTTCCGTATGGATTTAAAGAACGGAAAAATCACAGTCTCGGAAGTCTTGCAGAATCCGCGCGCCTATGCCTTGCTAAAACAAGAGTTTCCACAAATGGTCCAATCCCCGCTGTTTCATCTTGCAGGAGGAATGACCTTAAATCAGGTCCTGGCGTTTGCAAAAGGGACAATCCCACAGGACAAAATCGACCGCCTGCTCGAACAACTGCAATCAATATCCTCCTGATCTGAGCCGATCCATCCCCCTGTAAAGCCAAATAAAAACCTCCGGATTTTCCGAACGCAAGGCTCTCGAGACAGACAGTCCTTTGATAATCCTTCCGCCGCACGAATCGCCCCCTGCCGTAGACCTATAGACGGCAGGGGGCGATTCGTGTTCCATATGCGATAAAGCGTTCGGATTACAGCAGGGACTCCAAGTCAGTGCCGTCCGCCAGGCTGGTCAGAATCCGGTCGCAGAGCATCAGGCAGCGAGGCAGATGGTAAGGGCCTTTCCACATCGAGCCTTTTTGGGTATGTGATACCGAACCGTCCCGATGGAGATAACCGTACCATTCGCCCTGCTCCCGATCGGGAAAATGATCAAATGCATAAGCATGGACCTTTTCGAACCAGTTCCAGTACCGCTCCTCTCCCGTCAGTTTAAACGCGGTCAGGGTGGAAATCAGGGCCTCGTTATGTACCCACCATAGCTTCATATCCCATTCGAGTTGTTCGCACGGCCGGCCGGCCACATCCACAAAATAGAAAATGCCGCCCCACTCTTCATCCCATCCCCGTTCCAATGACCAGTCAAGGATGTGCAGGGCTTTTTCCAAAAGATCCCGGTCCTGGACGGCATGCGCTTGGTTCATCAAAAACCAGGCATTTTCACAGGAATGTCCCGGATTGATGGTGCGCCCGGAGGGGTTGTCGAGATGGGACCCGTCTGGCTGAACCGTCTCGAGTACACAGCGCAGATGGGGCTGATAATGGATACGCAGCAAGTTGTCTGCGATTTCCCGAACGATATCGCCATAATAGGCGGCCTTTTCAGGGTCGCATCTGCGCAGCACTTGCGCGCTGCTGACCAGTACCATCGGCACGGCGGCGCTGCATTCCACGCGGGTCGAGGCGTAGGTTTTGGGCGTAATTTTATACGGATCGGTCTCTGGCTGACGGTAAAGCCGCAGCATGAGTTCAAAACAGCTTTCCGCCCGGTGCAGGGCGTCCTTATCCCCAAAGGCGGCTGCGTATTCCGCCATGCCAACGACATAAAAGCTCTCGGAAAACATATACCGCCTTTTCCGCAGGGGACGTCCGTCCCGTGTGGTCTGGAAAAACATACGGCCGTCGGTATCGACACCGTATTGTTCGAGAAAACGCTTGGCAAGTTCCGCGCCTTCCCGCCACTCCGGTCTCTCTCCGTATTGGCGGCAGAGGGCAGAAAAAGTCCAGAGGCATCGGCCCTGGAACCATACCGACTTATCCTCGTTATAACTCCGCCCGGCCCGGTCAACCGAGGTGATGCAACCGCCGTATTCCCGGTCAAGCAGGTCGCTGTTCATCCAGAACGGCATCACATCCTCCAGAAGCTGCCGGCGATAGAAATCCCGATAGTCTGTCAACGTCTTTGTCATGGCATATCCTCCTATCATTTGGTGGCATACACAAAAAGGCTCGACGGCCGCCATGAACAGCCGTTTTCCCATAGGCCAGTGTACCTCACTTCTTTTGAAAAATCAATGGTTTAAATCAATCTGATGATCTGGATATTGTCGCTCTATTCGCACGATTTTTTGGCGTCCGCCAAAGCCAATATAGAGACAAAAAGGGGCTTGCGTTGAGAATGTGAGTATGCTATGCTGGGCATGCCGAACCCAAGACATACATCCCAACCATTCCAGGGCCATCGGCGTCTAAACTGACCGTGGAAATCATGCCAAGGAGCTGATAGGACGTGACCACCCTTCGATTCGACGAGCTGACCCTTCGGGCCGGTCATTTGGGCAAAGAAAGCGATCTCCCCTCCATTCTGCCTGTGTACAATATCCAGACCGAAAAAAGTGCCAAACTGGATGAGGACGATGAAATTTTTATTGATATTGGGAGAATACGCAGTATCTTTCCTTATAACCAACAGGATCTGTACGACCGCGCCCTGGAACCCCATACCTTCCATGCGGCCATTCTGGAAAACGAGTTCTTGAAAGCGGTGTTTCTCCCAGAACACGGAGGGCGCCTTTGGTCGCTTTACGATAAAAAGGCCGGCCGGGACCTGCTGTATGTCAACGACGCTGTCCGCTACGGCAACCTGGCCCTTCGCAACGCCTGGTTCAGCGGCGGGGTGGAATGGAACATCGGTATGATCGGCCACAGCCCGTTTACCTGCTCGCCGTTGTTTACGGCGCGTCTCGAAGCGGAAGATGGCACGCCCATTCTGAGGATGTACGAATATGAACGTCTGCGCGGCGTAACCTATCAAATGGATTTTTCCCTTCCGGAGGGTTCTTCCTTTCTGTTCTGCCGGATGCGCATCACCAATCTGCAGAATAAAACCATTCCCATGTATTGGTGGAGCAATATCGCGGTTCCGGAGACCCCGGACCGCCGCGTTGTCGTGCCCGCCGACGAATCTTATTACAGTTCCACCGGGATCGCCAAAACCCCCCTCCCCATACGGGCGGGCCGAGATGTCACCTATCCGGTCCATACCGAATGCTCGATGGATTACTTTTACCGCGTGCCGGATGACAGCCGAAAATACATCGCCCATCTGGACAAAGACGGCTATGGCCTGGTTCAAACCTCCACCCGCCGGTTAAAAGGCCGCAAGTTGTTCGTCTGGGGCCAGCACACCGGCGGGCATACCTGGCAGCGATTTCTCACCGACAAGGCCGGTGACTACTCTGAAATCCAAGCCGGACTTGCACACACGCAGTATGAATGCCTGCCCATGCCGCCATGCTCCGCCTGGGAATGGGTGGAGGCCTATGGCGCGCTGTCAGCGGATCCCGTCAAAGTTCACGGGGACTGGCAGGAGGCCCGGCGTGAAGTGGAACAACAGCTCAACAAACGCCTGTCCGCCGCTTTTCTGGAAGAGTATCTGGTCCTGTCCCGAACCGATTATGCACTGAAAAAAGGCGTGGTCATCCAGAGAGGTTCCGGGTTCGGCGCCCTTGAAAACCGCCGCCGGCAAAAGGCGGGAGAGCGGCTTTTGCCCGCCCATCTGGATTTCGGGGAACCGGGACATAGCCAGCGCCATTGGCTGACATTGCTCGAAACCGGGGTATTCCCCTGTCCTCCGGCCGATGAACCGCCCCCATCATATATGGCGGATGACGCATGGTTTGCCTTGGTGCGGCACTCCCGCGAACAGGACAGCCAAAACTGGTACACGGCTTATATGGAAGGTCTCTTTCACATCAGCCGGGGAGCCTATGCCGAAGCCGAAACATGCTTAAAAGTCTCGCAGGGCCTCACCCCTACCTGCTGGGCCCTGTATGGCCTGGCGATCTGCCGATATGCGCAGCAGGATACGCCTGGAGCGGTTTCCTATATACTTGAAGCCACCGAACGCAATCCAGGCGATATATCACTGGCCAGAGACGCCTGCCGTTTTTTGCAGGAGTGTGAACAATTCGCCTGCATCGTGGATCGGTATGCCGCCATGCCGCCGGAACTCCAGCAGGACGGCAAGCTCAAATTCTATCTGGCCAACGCCTACGCCCATCTTGGAAAACTCGACCAGGCGGAAGAAATTTTGTATGAGAACGGATGCCTCGTGGTTCCGATTCTCCGGGAAGGCGAAGTGTCTTTAACCTCTTTATGGTTCTATATCGAGGAACAAAAGCATCAAAAACGAGGCGAGCCTTTCGACATTCAGACTGCACAGCCTCCCGCCCATCTTGATTTCCGCACGGCATTGACCACCCCGCCGTGCAATGCATAGGGTATACCTAGAAGCCGCAAAAGAGGAGGGCTTCGTTTCATTGATAAGATGCGTAAGATGATTTTTTGGACCATGCATAGTTTAAGGGGCCGCCGCAAAAGGATTCCTTTTGCGGCGGCCCCTTGTTTCAAACGGCGTGGATTCACCTGAGCATTTCTTCAAAGTCCGCCTGGCCGATAATCCGGATACCGAGTTGCCGGGCTTTTGCAAGTTTACTGCCCGCATCCTCTCCGGCAAGAACCAGCGACGTTTTTTTGGATACGCTGCTGGAGGTTTTCCCGCCGTACCGTTCGATGAGCGCGGCGGCTTCCTCCCTTTTCATCGTCGGGAGGGTTCCGGTGAGGACAAAGGTCATGCCGGAAAATCTCGTATCCACCTGTTGGACGTTGTCCACCATGCGCACCCCCGCCTGTTTGAGCTCTTCCACCATGACGCGGGAAGGCTCAAGACGGAAAAAGTTCACCACACTTTCAGCCATGATCTCCCCAAATCCATCAATGGCGTTGATCTCTTCCTTCGACGCGTTTACCACCGCCTCCATGGTGCCAAACCGTCCGGCGAGCAGCTTGGCAGCTTTTTGTCCGATATGGCGAATCCCCAGCGCATAGATTACCCGGTCAAGCCCAGCTTTTTTTGATTGGTCCAACGCTGCCAGCAGATTGTCCGCCGACTTCTCCCCCATGCGGTCCAGGGCCGCCACCTCGTCACGGTTCAAATGATAGAGATCGTAAACGTGGGCGATCAGGCCCGCATTCATAAGCTGTTCGAGTACCGCCGGGCCAAGCCCCTCGATGTCCATGGCGTCCCTCGAAGCAAAATGGATCAAATGGCGCAGTCGTTGCGCCGGGCAATCCGGATTCAAGCAGCGCAGGGCCGCCTCTCCCTCTTCCCTGCTGACCGGTGCGCCGCAGGAGGGGCAATTGTCTGGCATCTGATAGGGCGTTCCCCCGCCGTGGCTGGATACTCGTACCACCTCGGGAATGATATCCCCGGCTTTGCGCAGCACAACGCGGTCGCCAATGGCCAATTCTTTCTCCCGGATGAACTCCTCGTTGTGCAGTGTGGCCCGGCTGACGGTCGTCCCCGCCAGCTCCACCGGTTCGAATAGGCCGGTCGGCGTAAGGACGCCGGTACGTCCGACGTTGATCTCCACGTCGGTTAAAACCGTCTCTTTTTCTTCCGGTGGATATTTGAATGCCACCGCCCATTTGGGAAATTTGGATGTATTGCCCAAACGATCCCGTTGCGCAAAATCATCCACTTTGATGACCGCCCCATCAATATCGAAAGAAAGGGTTCGGCGCATTTCCCCGATCCGCTCCACTTCGGCAATCGCCGCGTCGATGGAACCGGTTTTTTTGTAAAATGGAATGATGGGGAATCCCCATTCCCGCATACGTTCAAGAGAAGCGGCATGACTGTGGATATCTTCCCCCTCCACCAACTGAAGGTTGAAGACAAATAGATCGAGACCCCGCCCCTTTGTCACCCTGGGGTCTTTCTGCCGCAGGGAGCCGGCCGCCGCATTCCGGGGATTCTTAAATGGCTTCTCCCCCTCCAGTTCCTGACGCTCCACCAACTCAGCAAAGTTTTCGCGGGGCATATACACCTCTCCACGGACGATGACGCGGGGGACCGGGCTGGACAGACGGGCCGGTATGGAACGGATGGTCCGCAGATTCGCCGAGACATCCTCCCCTGTCATGCCGTCTCCCCGCGTGGCGCCTCTCCGGAATACGCCGTCTACATATTCGAGGGCGATGGACAGACCGTCGATTTTGGGTTCCACCACATACTGCGGATCCTCGATTATCTCGCGGATCCGGCTATCAAATTCCCGTAGTTCCTCGATATCGAACACATCCTGGAGACTTGCCATCGGCACTTCATGAACAACGGGAGTAAAAAGAGCGGACAAATCACCATGCAGACGCTGGGTATAGGAATCCGCCGTAATCAACTGCGGATATTCGGCCTCCAGTTTCCGAAGCTCCCTGGTCAGGGCATCGAATTCACTGTCTTCGATTTCCGGATCATCCAGATCATAATACCGGTGGCTGTGATAATCAATCTGTTCCTGCAGCGCGGCGACCCGCTGCTTGGCTTCCTCAAAATCCATCCCGGACCCTCTCTTCTTCTGCAGATGGATTTAGTATACCAAATTATGTGGGATTTTTCCACTATTTCACGTCGGCGTAATCAAAGATTTTTCGCACCATATCCGCCTGATCGCCATCCACTTGGGTGAAGGAATCCGGAACTTCCCCGACCAGGACGGTCTCCGCCACCAGATAATTGGTGGTGGTTTCGATGGACGACCGGATTCCGGGAATGGCGGCGTAAATCCGGACCGTGACCTCCAACTCGATCTGATGGGATGTCTGATTGACTCCGGCGCTGGTGAACCGGCTGTTCATGACGGAGAGCGCCGTGCCACTCATGCTGATTTTGATGGGTATGTAGGGACCACGGCCGGTGAAGAAATCCCCGCCGATCAGATTTCCGGACGGGATCTCCACGGTCTGCTTTTTATATTTTTCCAGTTCGTCCATCACGGCATTGGTGGCCTCCGCTTTGAGGCGGTTGATTTGTACCACGTCCGCCTCGATGGAGGTGATGGTTCCTTCTTCGTTTCTGTCCACCGTCACCAGCTGATCATAAGAGATGCCGGATGCGGCGAGTGCTTTTTCCACCCCGTCATTGACCGCCCGCGTCGCCACCCATTTGGCGGCCGTCTCGCCATAGGATTGAATGAGCGGACGCAAGTTGCGGTCCATGATAATCAGCAGCCCGACCAACAGACAAAAAAACGCCAGGATTCGCAGCCGGGTCGACAGCCTTCCCTTTCCCCCTTCTTCCGGGCGGCGGACGGGAGGCAGTCTCCTTCCAAAGGCCCGTCGTTTTCCCAAACGCCTGCGCACCGCGATCACGCCCTTTCCGCAATGATGTCTTTATCACAGTTTATACGGGACATGAACAAGAGGTGAATCTTGAAATTCAAAAAATAGGATGTATTTCTGTCTTCTTCGGCTCATTTCCGGAAAAATTCGTGCAACTGTTTCATTTTTCTGGTATACTGAACCTGCAAGTACGTTTGGGAGGGACCGTTTTGTCTATCCGTCGTTTCTTTACACCCGAAAAGCTGATGGTGCGTTTTCTGGCATCCTGGTGCGGTGCCGGGCTAATCTCCTTGTTTTTGGTACCGTACGATTTTCACAGGATTGATTTTGTCAAACAGGTGCCGCTACTTCCTTTTATCGGCTGTATCGGCGTTCTTTTTCTCATTCTATCCTTGCTGGCCGTCTTCTTCCCTTCCGGAAAGACCGATCATTACGGGATGTTTCTTCTTGTGTACGCCTATGCCCTGGTCCTGACGGCACAGAAGCAGGACACCTGGTTCGGCCTCGGGATTCTCATCGTCCTCACCTTTATTGGCTATTATTTGCTCAAAGACGATAAGCTCGGACTTCTTCATATGCCCCTGTCAACCAAGGCCGTTTACGGCATACTGGCCGGGTGCGCCGCCGTCTACATCCTCTACACGGGCGGACTGACCAGCCTGCGGTATACCACCTATAGTTCGTCCACCTATGATCTGGGCATTTTCTCCCAAATGTTTTATTGGATGAAAGAAACCGGCCTGCCCATGACGACCTGCGAGCGCAATGATCTTGTCTCCCACTTTGCTATCCATATTTCTCCCATCTATTATGTTCTGCTGCCTTTCTACGCCCTGTTTCCCAGCCCTGTCACCCTGCAGATCTCTCAGGCGGTGATTCTGGCCAGTGGCGTGATTCCCGTTATCCTCCTCTGCCGGCATATGGCGCTCGGAAACCGTTCCACCCTGATGATCGGATTTGCCTACTGTTTCTTTCCCGCCCTGACCGGCGGATGCTTTTACGATATACATGAGAATTTCTTTCTCACGCCCCTGTTATTGTGGCTCTTTTACTTCTACGAACGAAAGAAATGGCCTTTGTTCTGGATTTTTGTTGTGCTGGTCCTTTCCGTCAAAGAGGACGCGGCGATTTATATCGCCTGCATCGGCCTGTATCTGCTGATCTGCCGCAAGGAATGGATCCGGGGACCGATCCTTTTTGTGGGGGCCGCCGGTTATTTTCTGGGAGCGTACGCGTATTTGCAGTCTCAAGAATACGGCTCTCTTCTCAGCAGCCATTTCAGCAGCCTGATGACCGATCCCTCGGCGGGCCCATTCAACATTGTCCGCACCCTCCTGCTCGATCCGGGATATATGTTCAGCATGGTATTCAAAGACGAAAAGCTGCTGTATCTGATCACGATGCTGCTGCCCGTCGCCTGCATTCCCCTGTTCAACAAGCGCCTCTCCCAGTTGGTGCTTCTCCTGCCCTTTCTGGTCATCAACCTTTTGTCCGATTATCCTTACCATCATAGCCTGTATTTTCAGTATGGATTCGCCGCCGTCGCCTTGTTTTTCTATCTGACCGTCCGAAATACCGCGGCATTCGACAATTCAAAACGCCGAAAGGCCCTTCCCTTCGCGGTTATGGCCACCGTCGTCCTTTTTCTTTCCACCATGAGCAATCAGACTTTTTATCTGCAGCGCGCGATTGAAAACCGGGAGACCAATCAAAAACTCGACCATTATCTCGAGTCGATCCCGGAAGAGGCGTCGGTCACGGCGTCCGGGTATTTCACGCCGAAACTCGCACAACGGCGCATTCTGTATCATTATCCGGCCGATCATCAGACCGAGTACGTCGTTCTGGATTTGCGTTCGGTCAGAGAACCGGGCGGTGTAACGGCAGTGGCTGAATTCGAAGCACAGGGATATGTTCGTGTCGCCTATGAGGAGGGCCTGATCGCCGTCCTTCAAAACACGGACTATGCCGGCTCAACATAAATCGAATGAACCCGGCCGGGGCTGATTCGCTCCGGCCGGGTTTTATATAGGCTGACGGTCCGATGACACCCTTATGAAAACAACGGCTGCAATTGTATGCCGTTCATGGCAGCCGCCATGGTATCCGAAATGCGGGTGAAATCCGCCACCAGGGAATTCGGTTTGTTCTCGGCGTCGTCTTGGCTCATCGGGACAAAATAGATATTCTTGGTGTTTTTAAGCAGGGCAATATTGCGCATGGAGGCTCCCAGCGCGTCGTTGGTGGAAACCGCCAGCACCACCGGGCGGCTGCGCCGCAGGTGGGATTTGACGGCCAGAGAAACCGGTGTGTCGCTCAAACCGTTGGCCAGACGCCCCAGCGTGGTGCCCGTGCAGGGAGCGACAACCATAATGTCGAAAAGGCCTTTCGGTCCGATTGGCTCAACCTGTGTGAGCGTGGTCATGGGCTCGCGGCCGGTCAATTCGATGAGCCGGCGGCGAAAATCCTCCGCTTTTCCGAATCGGGTATCCAGGGAGGAGGCGTTGAAGGACAGGATCGGAGTGACTTCCATGCCCGCCTTAACCAATTCGTTTATCTGGACAATCACCCGGTCAAATGTACAAAATGAGCCGGACATCGCAAAGCCGACAGATAGCTGCATCATCGGGCTCCCTCCTTCACCATGTTGAGTATTGTTTTTTTAATAATCTCTCCGGCTGTTTTCGGGGCCACCCTTCCCGGAAGGGAGAGCGCCCAAATGGTCTTGATCTGTAATTCCGCCGCAGCGTTGAAATCCACGCCCCCCGGCCTGGAAGCCAGATCAATCAACAAGGTCTCTTTCTCCATGCCTTTCAGGATTTCCCGTCCGAACAGCAAAACCGGCACCGTGTTGAAAATAACGTCAAAGGCTCCGGCATTCGCCAGATTATCCAATTCCAGCGTATCGCACCCCGCCGCCTTGGCCCAGGCAAGGTCCGCAAATTTGCGAGCGGCCACGGTCACATGCGCGCCCAGCGAAATCAGACGCTTGGACAGGGTGCGTCCTACCCTTCCGTATCCGGTGACGAGGCATTTCGACCCGTCGATGGTGATCGGCAGTTCCTCCATGGCCAACTGGATCGCCCCTTCCGCTGTCGGAACGGCGTTCATGACGGCCAGTTCTTCGCGCTGCAGGTAGTCCGAAATGATCAGTCCGCGGCACTCCGCCTCCTTTCGCACCACTTCCGAGATCTTTCCCCCTACCAGGAATTGATCCTGTACCAGGCCGTTGAGTACCTGGTCAAGAGGAATCCGCATCCGCGAAAAAGGGGCATTGACGGTTGTGCCGTCGGTTGTCACCGGCAGAGGCAGGATGATGCAGTCCGCGAGTGTCACGGCCTGAACCGGATTGGTACAGCCCGTGACGCAGGGAGGAAGGTCGGTACCATCAAATCCGGAGGTAATCACCTTATACCCATCCGCTGCCAACAGTCCGGCAAGATAGGCGGAGCGCAGATCTCCTCCTATTACCGCAAAAGTCTCTATGTTGCGCATATCCATACCCTCCATTATGTTTTCATCCTATCCGGGTCTTACGTTCTATCCTATGACAGTCTGTTTGGTTGTGTGAGTCTGCCGAAACACGAAATTTTCCCCCTCCTCGCTCAAGTTTCATGTATAACAATATTTTATGCTCCGTTGGAGGACCATGACGGACAAAATTCACAGATCAAAGAAACGAGCCTGCCCCCGGGCCTGAGCCGGGGGCAGGCTCGCTGCATAAAGCGAGTAAAAGGCCAATCCCTCCGGGGATTGGCCTTTGTTCCATTCTTATGAGAGTGCTGCCTCTCCTGCCAAAATCGGTCCATGCGCGGCCGTCAGCCAAGCGGCGATGCCTGGATGAGGATATCCCGCAGTTCGGCCAGGGATTCCACAATCATATCCGGAGGTGTTGGTGAAGTTTCCGCCTCTTTAAGCGATGCTTCTCCCGTGAGAACCAGAATGGAGGTAACAGGGGTCTGATGCGCCAAGGCTATATCGGTATACAACCGGTCGCCGATTACCGCCAGTTCCTCCGGCCGAAAACCGGTTTCATCGAGAATAAATTCGAGCGTATGCCGGGTGGGTTTCCCAAAAAATTCGGGGGTTACTCCTGTGGAAGCTTCAATCACTTTGGCTAAAGAGCCGCAGTCCGGCATCCATCCCCCGTTTTCCACCGGGCAGTTCCAATCCGGGTTGACGCCGTAAAAAGCAGCGCCCGCACGCACCGCGTCACATGCCGCCCAGATGTCCTGATAGGTGATATCCGTATCGAAACCCAGTACGACGGCGTCGGGCCGGTCACCGGCATTGACCAGAAACCCCGCCTCCTGAAAATCCTGAAGAAGGCAACTCGTACCCAATACCATCATATGGCCTCCGGGATACCGGTCCTTCAAAATCCGAATCGCCACCTGATTGGAGATATACATCCATTCAGGCGGAATGGCAATCCCCATGCGGGCGAGTTTATCCAAATACGCCTGGCGGTTCTTTGAGGAATTATTAGTAAAAAAGCGGTATGTCCGTCCCGTTTGCAGCACGGTATGTAAAAACGATGTTGTAAAGTCAAACAGCTTGTCTCCCAGATAGATCGTGCCGTCCATATCCAATAAAAAACAACGGATTTTCTGTAAGCGGTGCGCTGTCTCGCTATCCGTCACGTTATCACCTACTACTTATAAATTCGAGAAACCGTCAGCTTAATAAAAATAGGCCGTATACCAAGGCATGTTCCGCACCACACCAAACAAAAGAAAGAGAATCAGAACCGGCAGCCACAATCGCTTGCGCCACTCGATATGGAGAGGGCGCCATGTTTTCAGAAAAGACCGGATAAAAAACCAGACGAAAAAAATCATCGCCGCAAAGACCACCAAAAAGAAAAAAGGGTTATAAGAAAAGGCTCTGGCCATATCCCCGGACAACAGGGATTCCAGCATACGGGTCGTGCCGCATCCCGGACAGTTGTATCCTGTCATCAGGTGAAAAGGGCAGGGCGGCAGCCAGCCTGTCAGCGATATCCCCAGCCAGTGCAGAATCGCCAACAAAAGGGCCGTTCCACCGATTCCTCCCACCAGAACACGATTTCCCGTCCGTGTATTCCAAAGCCAACGGAAAGAGAGAACGGGTCCGGCCCCCTGCGTAGCGGAGGTATTAGATCTGCTGCTCCTCACTTCTCGCCTCCATAATATTGTCTGACTGAATTTGGCCTTCTACCTTGACCAGTTCGATCAATTTTTTCTTAAACACAACCCCTTCGTATTTCCGCTTGCACTGAACCCGTCCCACGAACCGGCGTTCACATTCCCCGCATCGGAAATCCGCATAAAAAGCCCGATTGCGGTATTTCCAGTCGCCCTCCCTTTTCAGGTTCCGATTGCAGGCCGGGCAGCGAAACTGCAATTCACTCCGGGGAATCAACGGGCTGTCGATATCGCGGATGTAATAACTCTTAAAGGTGATGCGATCATAGAACTCCTGGTTTACCGGTTGAATCTCGCCGGCAAACGAGGCTTCATAAAGCTGAATAAAAATCCGCGCAGACAGAATGCTGTCATCGAGCGCCCGGTGGAGATCGGCTCCCTCTTCCGAAATGGAGAGTTTTTCACAGGCTTTGCCCAGGGCAAGCTGACGGGATAAATCCTCCCCCATCCGCTTTTGGGTATAAGCCTGCAAATCCGCGTAAGCTTTCATAAAAGGGATGGTCCGGCAGCCAAAAAAACGTTCGCAGTTCTCGATCAAAACCAACAGATCCGTCGTACTCCACGTGAGCAGAACCGTATCCCCATCGCCCATCCAGCGGCGGATCCTATCCACCGCCTCTGGAAAAGTCTCGCCCTGTGCCAAATCGCCTTCGGTAATATTGGTCAGATTGGTCACAAACTCCGTCAGTTTTTCGCTGTATACAGGGCGGATGACGGCGTGAAAGGTGTCCGCCATCCGGCACCCGTCTTCCACACGCACCGCCCCGATTTCGATGATCTCATTGAAATAACCATGCGCTTTCTTGGAATACGAACCATTCCATTCCAGATCCAATATGATTTCCGTCATGTGTCAAGCCATATCCCCCAAATGCCCGCCGCCAAGAAGGTGAAAATGCAGATGGGGAACCGTCTGGCCCGCCTCGGCTCCGTTATTGGTCACCACGCGAAAACTTTCGATCCCCAGTTTCTGCGCGATCTGCGGCAGAATTTCAAATATATGCGCCACAAGCCCGCTGTTTTCGCCTGTTACGGAAGAGGCTCCCGAAATATGGGTTTTGGGAATCACCAATACATGTACCGGCGCTTTGGGCTCAATGTCGTAAAACGCCAATATCCGGTCATCTTCAAATACTTTTTTGCTGGGGATTTCCCCGGCAACAATGCGGCAAAATACGCAGTCCAAAAAAGCTCCTCCTTACTTCATCAGCAGTTTTTCCAAAATCTCATCCACACCATTGATCGCATCGTCTACTCTGGATAGATCCTTGGCCCCGGCCATCGCCATATCCGGGCGGCCGCCTCCGCGTCCGCCGCACACGGCCGCCACCTCCCGGACAATCTGCCCGGCATGCGCGCCCCGTTCCACCGCGCCGGGTGTACAGGCACAGCCGATGGAGACCGAACCGGTGCTTTCATCCATGCCGGCGAGCACGATAACGGCATTTCCCTGAACCCGGCTCCGGCACTGGTCGCACATCGAACGGACTGCATCGGCCTGCGTCCCAGTGAAGGCGGCGGCGATCACTTTGATCCCCTGAACCTCTCGTGCTTTGCTGAAAAGCCCCTCGATCTGTTGGCCGGCCATCTGGGATTTGAGGCTGTCGTATTCCCGCTTCTTCTCCTTAAGTTCGCCCATCAGCTGTGCGGCACGCCGCTCCAGATCCTCCGGCCCGTTGGCTTTGAGCGCCGCAGCCGTGCGCTCCAATGTCTCCTGTGCCTCTCGTATCCGCGTGAGAACCCCTGTTCCGGTCACGGCCTCAATCCGCCGGACACCCGAAGCAACCGAGGTCTCGCTCAGTATATGGAACAGCCCCAACCTGGCCGTATTGTCCACATGGGTGCCGCCGCACAATTCCATGGATACCGGGCCCATCCGAACCACCCGGACCTGGTCGGCGTACTTTTCCCCAAACAGCGCCATGGCGCCCTGCCGCCGCGCCTCCTCAAGCGGCATTTCCTGAACAGTGACCGGGAGTGCCTCCAGAATCCAGGCATTGACCTGATCTTCCACTGCGGTGAGTTCCTCCCGCGTCAAAGCGGAGAAATGGGTGAAATCAAAACGCATCCGGCTGGAATTTACGAGCTGTCCGGCCTGCTGGACATGAGTTCCAAGCACCTGACGCAGCGCGGCTTGAAGCAGATGAGCGGCGGAATGGTTTCTCATGGTGGACAGGCGGGCCGCTTCACCGACCTGGGCGGTGACAGTGTTGCCAACATTCAAAGCCCCATTTTCCATTACGCCGATATGCAGGATCACCCCGCCGGCCGATTTCTGGGTATCTGAAACGCGGAAAACCGCATCCCCTGCCACAATCACGCCGGTATCTCCAGCCTGGCCTCCGCTTTCGCCATAAAAGGGGGTGACATCTAAAACCAGCACCGCTTCTTCGCCTTCACTGACCGCTTCCACCGGTTCGTTGTTCCGGATGATGGCCGTGATGCGGGAGTCAGCCGACAGCATGTCATACCCGACAAATCCTCCGGCCATGAGTTGTTCGAGGACCCCCACTCCCGCCTTCCAGGCGTCTTCTCCCATCTTTTTGCGGGCGGCCCGGGCCCGTTCCCGTTGTTTCGCCATCAACTCCTGGAATTTCTCCTCGTCGAGTTGAAAGCCTCTTTCCTGTAGAATGTCGCGGGTTAGATCCACCGGGAAGCCGTAAGTATCATACAGCCGGAAGGCATCGGCTCCGGAGAGGACCGACTCTTTCAGACCGGCCAGCATTTCTTCGAGCAGAGCCAAACCGCTGTCGATGGTTTTTTCAAAGGTCTCTTCCTCATTGCGAATCACCTTGACAATATATTCCCGCTTTTCCTTAAGTTCCGGATAGGCATTTTGGTTTTCCGCAATGACTGTCTCACAAACCTGGTACAGGAAAGGGCCGTGGATGCCGAGCAGACGGCCGTGCCGGGCAGCACGGCGGAGCAGGCGGCGCAGAACATACCCTCGCCCTTCATTCGAGGGCATGACACCGTCCCCGATCATGAAGGTGGTGGACCGGATATGGTCGGTGATGACCCGCAGAGAAACGTCGCCTCTCTCCGACTCGCCATAAGAAACCCCTGTTAAACGGCCGACATGTTTCAGAATGCTTTGGAAGGTGTCCACCTCAAAGATGTTATCCACCCCCTGCATGATGCAGGCCAGACGTTCCAAACCCATACCGGTATCAATATTGGGATGTTCCAACGGCGTATAATGGCCTTTCCCGTCGTTGTCGAACTGGGTAAATACCAAATTCCAGAATTCGACATACCGGTCACAGTCGCACCCCACGCCACAGGTGGGCGAGCCGCAGCCGTATGCCTCTCCCCGGTCAAAATAGATTTCGGAACAGGGACCGCAGGGACCGGAGCCATGCTCCCAGAAGTTGTCCTCTTTTCCAAGACGGACAATCCGACCGGGATCCACGCCGACTTCTTTGGTCCAGATTTCAAATGCCTGGTCGTCATCCTGATAAATCGAGACCCACAGCCGGTCCACGGGCATTCCGAGAACCTTTGTGCAGAATTCCCACGCCCAGGCGGTCGCCTCATGTTTAAAATAATCACCAAAACTGAAGTTGCCCAGCATTTCAAAATAGGTGCCGTGCCGGGCGGTTTTTCCCACCCGCTCAATATCCGGGGTACGGATACATTTTTGGCAGGTGGTCACCCGCTTGCGGGGGGGGACGACTTCGCCGGTAAAAAATTTTTTCATCGGCGCCATACCCGAATTGATCAGCAGCAGAGACTTGTCGTTCTGCGGCACCAGCGAAAAGCTGGATAAGCGCAGATGCCCCTTGCTCTCGAAAAAGGCGAGATATATCTCCCTTAAGTCATTGAGCCCCATCCATTCCATTCCGATTCCCGTCCTTTCATAAAAAAACCCCCGTCCAAATATGGGACGGAGGCTTCCGTGGTACCACCCAACTTGCACCGCCAAAGCGGATGCCGCTTGAATCCCTTAACGCGGGGTACGCCGCCGTTCTTCACGGCGGGGCTCAGGGACGGCCCCCTGCTCTCAGCTCAATGGACCGCCTTTCAGCCCGCGATAGATACCGCGCAGCCGTCCTCTCTGAAAACGCCGATCCTGCAGGTTTTTCCCATCAAAGCCCTTCACCCTATGCGAATTTAAAATAAGTATAGGACGCTGGGGGGATTTTGTCAAGCCGGTCTTTATCGCAAGGCGACATAACCCAAAAATTCTAAACAAAAATCAAACAAGGCAGGGGCAATCCCTGCCTTGTAGTTTCGTTAGAGGATATAATCGGTGATGCAATCATACCAGTGAACATAGGTCACACCGTTTACGGTAAGTTGGTCGTTCTCCGGCAGTTGCTCGCTCCACTTCTTTTTATAATGTTCAAGGTTCCAGTCATCACGGTTGAATCTGCGCCAGAGAATAGTACGACCGTTTTTATCCAGAAACTGCTCGGTTACTACACCACAATTATGGGTTTCAATGTCCATTACGCAAACGGTATCATAACTTTCCCCGCCGATCGTAACGGTATATCGTCCTACAATATCAAGTAAGAAGTCCTTATTGGCACTTGTAACAGTTGTCCCGGTTCTTTTGATATCTCCCTTAACTGCCAGATTCGTTTCATTGCCGCAATTATTTTCTCCGAATCCCCAGTTGCTCATAAAGGAGCCCACGTTATCAAACATCTCATCGCCGTCTAAAAATGTAAAATTCAGCCAAGCATCCAGATCCTTGCTGTAATGCCTTTCAGCTAAAAATCTGCAATGAGAATCCGTAAGCTGCGCGATGAAAAACATATCAAGATTTCTGTCAGGTTTAGATTGAAAAAGATTGCGTTTTACATCAATAGCAACGCCATACACTCCATGAATCATGGAATTCCCCGTGACAGATAAATCATATGAAGAAGTAATTTGTCGACTAGGCATTTCGTACATTCCCCAAGTCAGTCTTTCGCCTAATTTGGGAACAAGGAACCATCCCATAAGTTCTTCCCATTTTACTGCAAAGGGAGCTTTGGTACTTGCTTCAATTTTATACTCAGGCATAAATTCAGGCAGTTTTTTCATATCACATTCTCCTTTCGATACAACGGTGCGATATGGATATTTGTTTTTAAAATTTTGTTTTGCCGTGTATAACCTGCTTTTTACCGTTCCGATTGGAATATGAAGCTTTTTCGCGATTTCAGATTGTGGCAAATTACGGAAGAAAAACAGATACAGGATCTGTTTGTCCTTATCAGCAAGACTGCTTAGCGTTTCTCGAACAATACTTGTTTCCGTAATGCCGAAGCGGCTGTAAGAAAGAGACATTTCTGTTGTTTCTTCAAGCGGTATTTCCATTGCCTTTGCACGTTTGCGGAAATAGTCATTGCATTTGTTTCGTGCAATGCTGATAATCCATATTTTGAAAGCATCTTTATTTTTCAGCTGAGAAAACTTTTGATAAGCTGTAAAAAATACCTCCTGCAAAACATCATCTGCATCGGATTTTGAACTGATTCGAAACCGCACGAATCTTTCCACGGTTATTTGTTCTGCTTGCAGCAAGTTTTCAAACTCATCCATATCATCACCTCCTCTGGTACATAAGTGATTAAAACCGGTTTCACTTATATAGACGAATACCTGTATCGAATGGTTCATTTTTTAGAATAAAAATTCTAATGGGTCTATCTCAAGCTTTCGGCAAATTCTGACTACTACATCAAAGGAAGCCCCGCCAATATCGCGAGATAGTAAGGTCATCAGTGTGCTATACGGGATATCTGCCTCGATAGCGAACCGGCGAAGGCTCGCATATCTATCAAGAATCAAGTTCCGTAGTTTCTGCTCACGGTTCATTTTGGCTCCTCAACAACTGTAATCTTGACGCCTTTTTCTTCGATGGCAGCAATCTGATCTTCTACACAATCCCAGTCAATGAAGAATTCTATGCTTCTCACAAGTTCTTCTCTTTCGATGACTTTGCCGCTCAACTTGCCCTCCGGCAGCGTCAATACAACAATTTCCCCATCCGTCCTCTCAACTGGCGCTCTCCTAAACAGGTCTTATTCTCTTTCCCATTTTTGTAACACATCTTTGACTAACCGACAGATTATAAGCTAACACAAAAAAACCGCTCGAACTCGAGCGGTTTTCCGCAGATTCAGTGGCTGACGGTGCGGCGCATGGTGGTCATGCGCCGTTTTGCAAATTACTGGACTGCTTCATCCGATCCGGATTCAAACGTAAAGTTTTTATCCTTCACACCAACCCGGACCACATCACCTGTCCGGAATTTCCCCTCTAAAAGCTGTTCAGCCAACGCATCTTCAATCTTGGATTGGATAGCCCGTCGAAGGGGACGTGCTCCGTAAACCGGATCAAATCCCTCCTTGGCAATTTCGCCGACGGCCTCATCACTGACCTCTAAGGTCATTCCCATATCCTCAAGCCGCTTATCGAGGGAGCGAAGCATTCTCCGCGCTATCCGCCGGATATCTTCCTCGGACAGTTGTTGGAAAACAATGATATCGTCCACCCGATTGAGAAACTCCGGACGGAAAGCTCTTTTCAGTTCCCCCAGCACATCCTCTCGAATCTGCTTCTGATTGCCAGTGGCGTCTTTCGGGTCCGCGACGGCAAACCCCAGTTTTCGATGCTCCGTGATCATCCGGGCCCCCACATTGGAGGTCATGATGATGACGGTGTTTTTGAAATCCACCCGGCGGCCCTGCGCGTCGGTCAGGATACCGTCCTCCAAAATCTGCAGGAGCATATTGAAAACATCGGGATGAGCCTTTTCAATCTCATCAAACAGTACGACCGAATAGGGCTTACGGCGGATTTTCTCCGTGAGCTGTCCCCCCTCGTCATAGCCCACATAACCGGGAGGAGACCCCACCAGACGGGATACCGTGTGTTTTTCCATATATTCCGACATATCCAGCCGAATCATGGCGTTTTCGTCTCCGAACATCGCCTCGGCCAGGGCTTTGCACAGTTCGGTTTTGCCTACCCCTGTCGGCCCCAGGAAGATGAAAGAACCAATCGGTCTGCGGGGATCCTTGAGCCCGACCCGGCCGCGGCGGATAGCTTTGGCAACGGCTGTAACGGCCTCGTCCTGACCAACAATCCGCTCATGCAGAATCTCCTCCATACGGAGCAGGCGCTGCCCTTCGGCTTCGGTAAGCTGCACCACCGGGACCCCTGTCCAGCTTGACACAATCTCCGCGATATCGGCGGCGGTCACTTCACCCGTGATGCCGGCATTTTTCTCCTGCCAATGCCCCCGCTGCTCCTCCAGGCGCTCAGAAAGCTCCTTCTCCTCGTCCCGTAAATGGGCGGCGCGCTCAAAATCCTGTTCGTTTACAGCGGCCTTTTTTTCTTCGGACAGGCGTTTTACCTCGTCTTCCAGTTTTTTTAGATCGGGCGGAGCTGTAAAGGCTTTTAACCTTACCCTGGAAGCGGCCTCATCCACCAGATCAATCGCCTTGTCCGGCAGGTAGCGGTCGGAAATATACCGCGTTGACAGGGTGACGGCCGCCTCCAGCGCCTCGTCGGTGATTTTTACCTTGTGATGCGCCTCGTATTTATCCCGCAGCCCACGCAGAATGAGGATCGCCTCCTCGGACGTGGGTTCGCCGACGGTGACGGGCTGAAAGCGCCGCTCCAAAGCGGCATCCTTTTCGATGTGCTTGCGGTATTCGTCCAAGGTGGTGGCACCGATCACCTGAAGATCTCCCCGGGCCAGAGACGGTTTCAGAATATTCGCCGCATCCACCGCGCCTTCTGCGGCTCCCGCGCCGATAATGGTGTGGATCTCATCAATGAACAGAATGACATTCTTTTCCCGGATTACCTCGTCAATCGCGTTTTTGATCCGTTCTTCAAAATCGCCTCGATATTTTGTCCCGGCCACCATACCGGTTAAATCCAACGTCACCACCCGTTTGCCGCGCAAAAGTTCCGGCACTTCGTCCGCCGTGATCTTCTGCGCCAGCCCCTCGGCGATGGCCGTTTTGCCTACGCCGGGTTCTCCAATCAGACAGGGATTGTTTTTGGTACGGCGGGATAAAATTTGGATCACCCGCTCAATTTCCTTTCCCCGGCCGATCACCGGATCGAGCTTGCCGTCTTTTGCCATGGCGGTCAAATCCCGCCCAAATTGGTCGAGCGTCGGCGTTTTACCCGCACCTTTCGAGGCGGAAGAACCGCCCCGGACCCCTTCCGTTGCCGTCTGAGCTGGACTGGCGCCGATGGCTTTGCCAATATCCCGCATCAGTTCATCGGGGCGGGCGCCGAGCGATGCGATCAAACGCACAGCGACGCTGCTTTCATCCCGCAGCACGGCGATTAGGATGTGCTCGGTCCCCACATAGCCATGCTGTAAAACGGCGGCTTCCGCCACCGCCATTTCCATGGCCTTTTTTGCGCGGGGCGTAAAGTCTTCCGGTGTCAGACGGGTGCGCTGTCCGCTCGACTCGCTCTCCACAATCTTCTGCTGATACTGCGAGGCGGTCACACCACGGCTTCCCAGCACGGAGGCGGCCACGCCGGTCCCTTCCAGCAGCAACCCCAGTACGATGTGTTCGGTGCCAATATAGGTATGCCCAAGCGACTCGGCTGATTCAATAGCCAAGTTCAAGGCGTTGTTCGCTTTTTCCGTAAATCCTTTGAATCGGTACATATTCTTCCAACCTTTCTATCGGACAGCCGTTCGGTTTAAGCCAGACGTGCCCGGACCATAGCAGCTCTGGCTGCATCGCGTTCGGCCGGTTCCATGCCTTTTCCCGAGGCCGCCATGATGGTGGCAGGCTGCGCATCTCCAATCAATCCGCTGATGAGATCCAACGGAATCCCCTCGATCATTTGCAGCGATACCCCCACACGCAGATTGGATACCAGCGACATAAATTCGTCCCCCCGGAGCAGACGAGCCGTGCGGAGTATGCCTAAAGACCGCCAAACCCGGTCCTCAAAATGGGGATTGCGGCAGAGTTCCTCCCGGCCGGCGCGTTCCTCCCGAATAATCTGGGCGGCAATACCCTTGAGGTTTTCAATGGCGGCCGATTCGGATATTCCCAGCGTCACCTGATTGGATAACTGGTAGATAGCCCCCTCCGGCTTGCTGCCCTCACCGTACAATCCGCGGATGGTCAGGCCGAGCTTGGAGACCGTGTTGGCAAGCTGCTGAATCGCGCCTCCCTCCTGCAAAGCCGGCAGATGAAGCATCAGACTGGCCCGCATACCGGTTCCGAGATTGGTGGGGCACTGGGTCAGATAACCCAAGCGGTCATCAAAGGCGAAGTGCAGGCGGCTGTCCAGAAGTGTATCCAAGGCGTCCGCCGTCTGATAGGCCTGATCCAGATCGAGGCCCGCCCGCATCACCTGAATACGCAGATGATCTTCCTCATTGATCATCAAACTCACGCCTTCGTCTTCGGAGAGGCATAAAACGCTGCCCTCCTCCCCCTTGGAAAATTCGGGACTGATCAGATGGCGCTCCACAAGAGAGAGGGCCGTGATATGGGGAAGCTCATGCATATCCACGATCCGAAAGATGCCTTCAGGCAGAGCCTTCTGAATCGTCACAGCCGCCTGATACTTCTGTTCCGTATTCATACAGGCCGGAAATGGCACGCGGGGAAGATTGCGCGCCAATCTGACACGGGTACTGATTACGACATCGCCGTCCTGGCCTGTAGAGCGGTACCATTTATTCTCCGTCATGCTGCGTTTCCTCCTTCTCCAGCTCCCGAATGCGATCCCGCAGCGCGGCACACTCTTCATACTGCTGATCCGCTATACACTGCGCGAGCTGCTGACGCAGCGAATCGAGTTCCTGTTCTTTCTTCAAACGCTCGCCGGCCCCGTCCGGAATCTTGCCAGTGTGTTTGGCCTTTCCGTGAATACGCTGGATTGAGGGAAGAAGGCGGTCGTAAAAGGTGGTATAACAGGATGGACATCCCGCCTTGCCTGACTGCGCGATCTCACTAAAACTCCGGCCGCAGACTTCGCAGCGGATGGTATCCGCCTTTTCGCGTACCGTGGGTTCAGAAAAGAGGGTTCCCCAAAAATCCCCTAAATCAAACCCCAGCCCGTTCCACATAGAAAGCCCTTGCTGATTGGCGCAGTCGGCGCAAAGATGGATCTCGGATGTCTCCCCATTGATGGTTTTCTTAAAAAAAGTGGTCGCGGGTTTTTTGCCACAATTTTCACAAAGCATCGTCTTTCCTCCCCTATTCTACATATTCAAAGCCGTGAGCATTTGTTTCATCAGTTTGGCCCGCAGCCGGTCCCGGCACTCCACCGGAACGTCCCGGTAGGCCTGATCCGACAAAGCCGAACCGATCAAAGCGGCCGCATCCGATGTAATCCACCTTTGCTCCGCCAAACTGTCCAGAATCGCCTGAGCCGCAGCGGGAACCAGCTCCTCCCCAATGGAATTGACCACATGCATAAGGGGCGGGCAATCCGGCGTATACCGAATGCGGTGAATCCGAATGTATCCCCCGCCTCCCCGGCGGCTCTCCACAATGTATCCCTGTTCCGGAGTGAAACGGGAAGTGATGACGTAATTGATCTGGCTGGGCACGCAACCCAGTTCTTCCGCCAATTCGTTCCGCCGCAATTCCGCCGCGCCATTCCCGGCTTCATCTATTCTATGAAGAATATAGGCGGCAATGGTATCGCTTATGCGCATCGACCTCCCACCTTTCCCAATGATAGCCTCATTATAGTTTATTGGTCAATTAAAGTCAAAGTCAATAATGGTCAAATCAGAAAGAAATATTGCCATGAACGTTTGACGCCTGAAACGAACTCACCATAGCGCATGCGGTCGGCCTCTTTCGCCGGAATGCGCCGTTTCGGATACCTTTCCATTCTCTTTCCTTCTCTGTAACCAAACCCCGTCGGTGGCATAGTATGGAATGTACCCATTGAAAGGAGGCGGCAAAGAATGAGTCTGCGGAACCTATTTTACGGCGGCAATAGCTGCACTTGGATCCTGTTTGTCATCATCATCCTTTTGATTCTTGATGACGACGATTGTGGTTGCGCCAGCGCGCAAAACAACGGCTGCGGCTGCGGTTGCGGCTGTGGCTGCTAAACCCTCCCCCTTTTTCAATAGTACGAGAAGAAAGGAGAAATCGACTCATGTGCCTGAGAAATCTGTTCTGCGGCGGTGACTGCACCTGGCTGCTCTTCATCATTATCCTCTGCCTGCTGTTTAACGACAACGATTGCGATTGCGGCTGTGGTTGCGCTAATGCGCAAAACAACGGCTGTGGTTGTGGCTGTGGCTGCTAATTCCTAGTTCTTCCATCCTCCGGCCGGTACGGCGATGCTGTACCGGCCGTATTCTTTGTTTGAATATGACCATACAGCCGAAAAAGCCGGTCTCATACGGGCCATGCATCCTAAGCATCTCCAAACCGGGATCATAACCGCGATCTCGCCAAAATTCAAGGGAAAGCCTTTGTCATTTGGTGTCGGTTAGTCAATGATGCGTTACAAAATTGGGAAAGAGAATAAGACCTGTTTAGGAGAGCGCCAGTTGAGAGGACGGATGGGGAAATTGTTGTATTGACGCTGCCGGAGGGCAAGCTGAGCAGCAAAGTCATCGAAAGAGAAGAACTTGTGAGAAGCATAGAATTCTTCATTGTCCTTGCGGTGGCT
>CABUKB010000003.1 GCA_902492045.1 uncultured Oscillospiraceae bacterium
ATTTTTACGGCAACGCCGACAGAGCGTATAACACACTACACTTTGCAAGCAAAGTCGTGTGCCAAGGGGCAAGCCCCTTTGGAAACCCCGGACAACAAAACAGGCTGAATATCTCGCACTTTCCCGGTGCTTGATACTCAGCCTTTATTTGTTGTCAGCAGTCCCCGTTTCGTGGTCTGCGTGTAGTTCCTTGTAAACTGACCTAAGTGGGTGTGCAAGTATCACATAGTATTCACCCCGAAATACAGAAGAAAAATCATATACAACCAGCTGAGGAAAGATATCCAGCAGATCATACGGGATTTGTGTAAATGGAAAGGTGTAGAAATAATAGAAGGGAATATGATGCCCGATCATGTACATCTTTTATTGAGTATCCCGCCGAAAATAAGCGTGTCATCATTCATGGGATATCTGAAAGGTAAGAGTGCGATGATGATTTTTGAGAGACACGCAAATCTAAAGTACAAGTTTGGAAACAGAAATTTTTGGGCAACTGGATATTATGTAAGTACAGTAGGGATTAACACTGCAACGGTTCAAAAATACATACGAGAACAAGATAAACAAGATCAGATAGAGGATAGTTTGAGCCGGAAAGAGTACGAAGACCCTTTCAAGGGTAGCAAGTAATCATACCACAGGGGCTTGAACGAAGTGAAAGCCAGCGTCATTTAGGCGCTGGCTTGTTTTACGGCCTTTTAGGCCGCTAGTCATGCCACCCCTCTTAGGGGTGGTCTTGACTCCGATCCTTTTAATGTTTTCTGAGAAGCGCGGTATCACGCAAGCGCGGCGGACACCGCGTCCCCCATCTCGTCGGTTCCCATTTTCCGGCAGCCTTCCGCCGCGATATCCGGGGTGCGCAGCCCTTGATTGAGTACCTGGTCCACGGCCTTTTCAATGGAATCCGCCGCGGCCGTCTCCCCCAGCGAATACCGAAGCAACATGGCGGCCGAGAGAATGGTTGCCAGCGGATTCGCAATATTCTGTCCCGCAATATCGGGCGCGGATCCGTGGATCGGCTCGTACAATCCCCGGGTTCCCTCTCCCAGAGATGCGGAAGGCAGCATACCGATGGAACCGGCGATTTGCGATGCCTCATCCGATAGAATATCTCCAAACATATTTGAGGTAACGATCACATCGAACTGCCGGGGATTCCGGACAAGCTGCATGGCGGCATTGTCCACATACATGTGGCAGAGTTCCACATCCGGATAGTCCTGAGCCACCCGGAGTATGGTTTCCCGCCATAGACGCGAAGATTCCAACACATTGGCTTTATCAATGCTGTGAACCCGGCCACGGCGCTTGCGGGCCGTGTCGAACGCCACCCGGGCGATTCGCTCGATCTCCGGAACCGAGTACCGCTCCGTATCATAGGCGGACTCAACTCCCTCCACAGTATCCCGGCCCCGCTTCCCGAAATAAATGCCTCCGGTTAATTCCCGGACAACAAGCAAATCCATATCGTCTCCCACGATGGAGGGGCGCAAAGGGCAGGCATCCTTCAGTGGTCCATAAATTTTGGCCGGACGCAGATTGGCGAACAAGCCCAAAGCCGCGCGTATCCCTAATAAACCGGCCTCAGGCCGTTGGCTGCCGGGCAGTGTATCCCATTTATATCCGCCGACAGCCCCCAGCAGAACCGCATCGGACGCTTTGCAGGCAGCCACCGTCTCATCGGGTAAAGGCGTTCCTTTCGCGTCAATGGCGCACCCTCCCATTAAAGCGTCGGTATAGCTGAGAGAAAAACCATATCGGGCGGCGGTGGCGTCCAAAACTTTGACCGCCTCTTGCACGATCTCAGGACCAATCCCGTCTCCTCTGAGCAGAGTAATTCGATAAGTTTTCATATTGCATTCTCCTTTATGTTGGCTTATACGCGACGGCAAAGAAACGACGGAACCAAAAGTTCAGCACACCGTCCCGCCCGGTCGGATAGCGTTTCCGAAGTTTATCCAGGACTTCCTGTTCAAACGGATGCCGAAGCGCCTCCGGCAAAGCCTCGAGATAAGGTCGCAGACCCGTGCCACGGTACCAGTCCAGCAGCCCTTCATAACCACGCAGCCGATGGAGATAGGCGGTTTCCCAAACCTCCAGATGGACAGCTTGATCCAACAGCAAGGTCTCTATCTTCTCTTCCGTCATTTCCCATAGACGGGCTGTATTCGACACATAAACCGCATACGGCAGTTCTTGAGCCGTTTGTTGCAGCGCTGTATGCACTTCCCGGGATTCCAGCCGGGGCCCATAATCCCGTTGGGGCTTGGAGCAGGGTACCTGCACGGCGAGGGCGCCGCCTGGTTCCACAAGAGCAAACAGCCTCAATACCGTTTCATCCGGATCCGGCATCCACTGCAGCACGGCATTGGAAAACACCAAGTCGAACCGGCCCAGATCCTGCAGATCCCCCCGCAAATCCCGCTGTACAAAGGGTACGGCGGGCAAGGCCTCCTGAGCCTGCCGAAGCATATCTGCGGACGAATCCAGACCAGTCAGCGCGGCATCCGGCCATTTCTCCGCCAAAACGGCGGTGCTATTCCCCGGCCCGCATCCCGCATCCAGGACGGTGCGCGGGTGCAGCAGAACAGCGTTTGCCAAATCCCGGGCGGGACGGGTTCGCTCGGCTTCAAATTTCAGGTATTGATTCGCATCCCAGTTCGGCATCTGTTCACCTTTCTTCCCCGGCTTCCGACCGGTTCATGGCACAAAGAACGCCTTGGATGGAAGCGAGATTGATGTTGCTTTCAATTCCAACGCCAAAAACCGGTTTTCGATCCGGGTCCTGAAGTTCGATGTAGGCGATAGCCTTGGAATCCGATCCGGTGGAAATCGCGTGTTCGTGATAGGACTGGAAGGTGTAGCCGGTGATGCCAATGCTGCGCAGCGCATTGAAGAAGGCGTCGAGAGGCCCATTGCCGGTCCCTTCCAGTTCCCGGCGAACCCCGTCCACACTCAAAGCCCCTTTAAAGTGTACGCCATTGGCACTCCCTGACTCTTCAAAAAGGGTATGCCCCGCCAGAGCGTACTTTTTCGGCACCTCCAGATAATGCCGGCGGAAGACGCCGAACAGCTCGTCGGAGGAAAGTTCCCGGCCGATCCGGTCGCATTCTGCTTTGACCAGTGCCCCGAATTCGGGGTGCATGGCCTTGGGAAGATTGTAACCGAAAACGGTCTGCATGACAAATGCCGCGCCGCCTTTTCCCGACTGGGAATTGATGCGAATGATCGGCTCATACTGACGCCCGACATCCGCCGGGTCAATGGGCAGATAGGGAATCTCCCAATACTCTGTGCCGGAGTCCCGCATGTACTGCATTCCCTTGTTGATGGCGTCTTGATGGGAACCCGAAAAAGCGGTGAACACCAGTTCGCCGGCATAGGGCTGCCGCTCCGGCACCCGCATCTTGGTACACCGTTCATACATGCCCTTCAATGCGGGCAGACGGCTGAAGTCAAGACATGGATCCACCCCTTGGGTGTACATGTTCAAGCCCATGGTAACGATATCCAGGTTACCGGTCCTCTCTCCATTTCCAAAGAGAGTGCCTTCCACCCGTTCAGCCCCGGCCAGAAGTGCCAGTTCCGACGCAGCCACACCGGTCCCCCGGTCATTATGAGGGTGAATGCTGATGATCGCCGCCTCCCGATTCGGTAAATGGCGGATAAAATATTCCACCTGATCGGCATAGGTGTTGGCCGTACACATCTCAACCGTGTTGGGCAGGTTGAGAATGACCGGATTCTCTTTGGTGGAACCCAGGGCTTTCATCACCTCAGTGCAGATGGCCACAGCATTATCCATCTCGGTTCCCGAAAAACTTTCGGGGGAATATTCGAACCGAATCCGGGTATCTCCCTCATAGCTTTCGGTCAGCTCCCGGATGAGCTTCGCTCCCTCAACGGCGATTTCGATAATCCCGCCCATATCTTTGTGAAACACCACCTTGCGTTGGAGGGTGGAGGTGGAGTTATAGAAATGGACGATCACATTCTTAGCGCCCCGAATGGCCTCGAAGGTACGGCGGATCAAGTGTTCTCTGGCTTGAACGAGAACCTGAATGGTCACGTCATCCGGGATGTGTCCGCCCTCGATCAGTTCCCGGCAGATCGCATACTCCGTTTCGGAAGCCGAGGGAAACCCCACCTCGATTTCCTTGAAACCCATGTCGCACAAAGCGTGGAAGAATTCCAGTTTTTCCGCCATATTCATCGGATCCACCAGTGCCTGATTGCCGTCCCGCAGATCGACACTGCACCAGATCGGCGCCTTCTCGATCACCCGGTCGGGCCATTTTCGATCGGGCAGAAGAACAGGCTGAAATGGCCTATATTTTTCAAATTGCGGTTTCATCTCTATCCGGCCTCCTTTTTCAAAGTAAAAAACGCCCGTCCCTGCCACACAGGGACGGGCGAAAAATCGCGCGTGGTACCACCCAGTTTTAGGCGCCGAAACGCCCCTCTACCGCTCCCCCGCAACAAACGCGGAAAGCGACGGCCGGTAACGCGGCCAAGCGGCCCGCCCTACCCCATTAAAAGGCTCGGACGGACGACTCCGGGATGAGCTATCCACACAGGTTCCGCCGCCGGCTCACACCCCATACCGGCTCTCTGAGGATCGAAATCCCATGTCTTATTCCCTTCAACGTCTTTCACTGGCATATGATTGTTGTTAATTATTATAAACATCCGAATGCCGTTTGTCAAGAAAAAATCCATCCTCTCGCGGCAAACCGGTTTTGGAAAACTGAAAAACCGGGGCTGTTTTCACAGCCCCGGTCGGACAGCCATCGCCTAGATTTAGCGGCATCCGCAGCCGCAGCCACGGTTATTGTTCCGGGCATCCATCGCCCGCTCAAATGCGGCGGCCGCCCCACAGCTGACGGAAGGCGCTGCCGACTGAGCGGCGGCGTTATCCCCACAGCAACAGCAGCAATGACAGCCACTGGCCGGTTCGGAGGCCCGAATTACGTTCATCCGAGGTTCAAAACGTGCACAGCCACTGTCGCAGTCGCAGCAGTTGTCCCATGAACGTCTTCCGGCAGCCGCCAATGCTGCCAAGCCCAACACTGCACAACACATACAAATCACCTCCTGTTAGTACAAGCTATGCAAACAGGAGGCGATCGGTGACTAGGAGGAATCCCTCCCGTCCCAACAATTTAAGAATCCTGAAAGAGACGAAGCAAATCAACCGGCTTATCCAGCAGCGCGTCGGCCCCGGCACGGGACAGCTCCTCTTTTCCCCGGAATCCCCACACCGCGCCGGCACATGGGATGCCCGCGCGGTGGGCGGTCAGGACATCCACATCCGAATCTCCGACGTACAAGGCGGTTTCCGTCCTTGCTCCCACCGCATCCAATGCCGCAAGAAAGGCGGATGGATCCGGTTTCGGGTGCCGGCCCGGCCGCCCTCCGCGGATCGCGGCAAAAGAATTTTCCGGGAAAAAATGACGCAGGATTTTAACCGCCTGTTTCTCCGGCTTATTGGTCACGACAAGTAAGCGGATTTTCCTTTCCCGCAGCACGGCGACTACTTTGGGAATACCCGGATACGGCTGTGAACGGATCAGGCAGTCGCGGTCGTATATCCGTATAAAATCTTCCAAAAGGCGGTCAATAACAGCGGGATCCGCCGATTCACCCGCCGCTCGTTCCATCAAACGGCGGGCTCCGTTACCAACAAAGCGCCGGTATTCCTCCAGGGAATGCCGCACCGAACCGTCCGCATGCCCAAAACCCGCAAGGCGAAGCGCCTCCTCAGCCGCATGGGCCAGATCGGCCAAGGTATCCGCCAAGGTCCCGTCCAGATCAAACGCCACGGTTTCGGGTTTCCTCATAACGGAACTCCTTTCGGACCGGACAGCCTTTTTCACAGCATGGTCATGGTAAAGTGTACGGTATACACCTCTCCGGCGCGAAGAATCCGCATACCCTGCTTGTGTTCAAACACATCGTCTTCCGTCACCTGTGTACCGGTTCCGGTCCAGGGTTCCAGGCAAAGGAAAGGCGCATCCTTGGCCACCGGGGTCCACAAAGCGAAGAAATCCATACCGGGAAAATCCATCTGCACGCCACGCCCCGATTTCTCCGACACCAGCCGGACGCTTCTGGAACGCAGGCCGTCCATCACCAAAGCTTCCCCCCGGAACAATACGTGATTGAGATGAAGTATCCGGGAATCCGTCAGCAGCCGGTTGCGGACGGTATTGACAATCAATGCCGAAGGCAATTCCACCTGGGGACAGTCAATCGTCTCCGGCCGTTCAAATTCCAAACAATAATCCTCGAAGGCCTCCCCCGCTACCAACGGCACCCGAAAGGCCGGATGCCCGCCGACCGTGAAAGGCATGGGAACTTCACCTGTGTTTTCCACCATATAGGCGGTGGTCAGCGAACGGCCATCCAGCGAATGCCGAACCCGGAAAACAAAGTCGTAGGGATACCCCTTACGGCTCTCTTCGGTGGAAGACAGCCGGTAAGTCACCTCTGTTGCTTCCACCCTTTCGGTCTCATAAGGCGTCTTGCGGGCCAGACCATGCTGCGGCAAAACCACCTCTCCCTGCGAACAGGAAGCGCGCCCGCCCCGCAGAGAACCGACAAAGGGAAACAAATGGGGGGCCCGGCCGCTCCAATAAGCGGGATCGCCGTTCCAAAGGTATTCCACCCCATCGGCGCCGGTGATCGACTGCAGCTCCGCCCCAAAGGATGACGCCGTCACGGTGAGCTGATCGTTTTTCAATGTGTGCAGATCCGGCATATCACAATCTCCTTTACTTCTTGAGATCAAGCCACAGTTCGTCCATCAGCGTATTGGTCTCGTCCGGCAGGGTCAAAAAGACCTCGGTTTTTTCCAGAAGGCTTTCCGGCGGATAAAAAGCCGGGTTTTCCCCAATCTCCGGATCGAGTTGAGCACGCGCTTCGGATTGAGGCGTAGAATACCCGATATATTCCGCGTTAGCTTTAGCCACATCGGTGCGGCAGAGGAAATTGATATATTGCTCGGCTTCGGCTTTGTGCTCGCTCCCCTTGAGGATGCACATGGCATCCACAAACAGATTGGTTCCTTCCTCCGGTACGAAAAACGCGATATCGGGGTTGCCTTCTTCCGGATCCATCATGATGATGCCGTCGCCCGCATAATACGGCGCAATCCAGCCCTCTTCATTGATCATTTTGTCATAAACTTGATCCATGACATACTGATTAAGCAGGGGCTTTTGCCGCAAAAGTTCCTCATAGGCCGCCCGCCATTCGGCCTCGCTGGTGGTGTTCATGGAATATCCGAGTTTTTTGAGCGCGATGCCGAAGGCATCTCTCGGATTGTCGAACATAAATATTTTACCCTTGTATTTGTCGCACCACAGCAGATCCCAGCCCAGTTCCAGATCGGCAGCATCTACTTTCTTGGTGTTGTAAAAGATCCCCACCGTCCCCCAGGTGTAAGGAACGGAATACTCATTGGTGGGATCGTAGTCCGGATTCTTCAGCGCCGGATCAATATATTGAAAGTTGGGTACATTGTCAAAATTGATTTTTTCGAGCAGACCCTCTTTGAGCATTTTCCCCACCATATAATCGGAAGGGAACACCACATCGTAATCCGCAGCCCCCGAACTGATGACCGCGTACATGCTCTCGTTATCGGTAAAGTTCTTGTAATTGACTTTAATCCCGGTTTCAAAGGTAAACCGCTCGTTTACTCGGAAATCTTCGTCATCAATGTATTCGCCCCAGTTAAAGACATTGAGAGTTACCCCAGTCAAAGGCGCCGCGGATTCGCCCTCTTCGGCAGGGGAACCCCCGCATCCCGCGACAAGCAAAACCATAGAGACCGCCAAAACCAAACATGCGATTTTTTTCAACTACCTATCTCCCTTACAATAAAATAATGAATATAACCAGCCGAATGCGGCATGGCAACCATATGACCCGTCATCAGGCAGAACGGTTTTTGGGCTGCAACCGAATCTGCGCAACATTGACGAGGATTAACAACAACAGAACCGCTCCGAACATCAACGTAGACAGTGCGTTGATTTCGGGGGTCACCCGCCGTTTCACCATCGCGTATATCGTCACCGATAGGTTCTGCGCCCCGGAACCCGAGGTAAACAGGCTGATGACAAAATCATCCAGAGACATGGTAAACGCCATGAGCGCCCCGGTGACAATCCCAGGCGTGATCTGCGGCATCACCACCCGCATAAAAGCCGGTATGGGATGACAGCCCAGATCCAATGCCGCTTCATAGAGGTGATGATCGGTCTGCCGCAGCTTGGGCATGACCTGCAGCACCACATAGGGGATACAAAAAGTGATATGCGAAATCAGCAGAGCCACCACGCCAGTACCGATCACACCGCCGGTCACGCGGGATAAAAAGACAAACAGCAGCATCAAGGAAATTCCGGTGACGACTTCGGGATTTACCATGGGAATGTTGTTCACTGCCATAAATACCCGTCGCAGCCGGTTGTTCATCCCGTTGATACCCACCGCCGCCGCCGTACCGATCAGGGTGGCGACCAGGGCCGATACCAACGCGACCCAAATGGTCAGCCACAGTGCAGAGAGGAGCTGCGTATCCCTGAAAAGGGCGGCATACCACTTGAGAGAAGGTCCCGCAAAAACCGTCCGGCTGCGGCTAGAATTAAAGGAAAAGACAATAAGGACGACCATCGGGGCATACAGAAAAATGAAAATCAACGCATTGTAAATACGAGAGAGGGTTTTCACAGCACCAGCCCCCCTTCCTCATCATCCTTTTCGGCGAAGCTGGTCATCGCCATGCAGAGCAGAATCAGTACCATGAGCACAAGAGACAAAGCGGCTCCCACATTGTAGTTGGCGCCCTGCCCGATAAACATGGTCTCGATCACATCGCCGATGAGCAGAACCTTGCTGCCGCCGAGAAGCTTGGTAATGACGAAAGTACTGACCGCCGGGACAAACACCATGGTGATGCCGCTGAGGATCCCCGGCACCGACAGGGGCAGGACCACCCGCAGCAGCACCTGAAAACCATTCGAACCCAAATCCTGCGCGGCTTCGATGACCCGGCCGTCGATCTTGGTCATGACCGAATAGAGAGGCAGCACCATAAAAGGCAGAAAGTTGTATACCATACCCAATACCACGGCGCCGTTGGTGTTGATCATATGGATAGTATCCTCGGGGCCCAGCAAACCGATCAAACGGAAGAACTGATTGATCAGGCCGTTGTCTTCCAGCAGTGTCATCCAGGCATAGGTGCGCAGCAGAAAGTTCATCCACATGGGCAGCATGATGATCATGACCATGGTCTGCTGTACCCGTTCGCCCGACCGGGAGATGCTGTAAGCCAAGGGATAAGCCAAAACCAGACAGAGTATCGTCGCGATGGCGCCAAGGCCGAGCGACAAACCGAAAGTACTCGCGTAATCGAGTATGGCCGACAAATTGGATAGGGTAAAATGCCCTTCTTTATCGGTAAAGGCAAACCAAAGCACGATTCCCAGAGGCACCACCGTAAACAGGGTCATCCAAATCCCGAAAGGCGCGGCGGCGGAACGGCTATGCTTCATTCCGGCTCTCCCCCGCTTTCCTCGGTCAAGTCGATTTCGGGGTTCGCCATCTCCTCGAACTCCTCGGAATAGGAACTGTAGTCCCCAAACATTCCCGAATAGGAGGATTTTTTCATGATGTGGATATCTTCGGGGTTCAGCACAATGCCGATGACCGAATCAACCGGATGGTAGTCGGTTGTCTGGATCATCCACTTAAAGCCTTTGAAATCCACAATGGTTTCAAAATGGACGCCCTTGAAGGTGACATTGGTCACGGTGCCGGTCAGATGGCCCTTATCGGGCGGAACGATATCCACGTCCTCGGGGCGAATCACCACGTCCACCGGTTCCATGGAAGCAAACCCGGAATCCACGCATTGAAATTTCCGCCCGAAAAATTCGACGAGATAGTCTTCCTGCATAATGCCGTCTAAAATATTGCTCTCGCCGATAAAATCCGCCACAAAGGCGTTCTCCGGTTCGTTGTAAATATCCTGCGGGCTGCCGATTTGTTGGATAAGCCCATTGTCCATGACCACCACGGTGTCCGACATGGACAGTGCTTCCTCCTGATCATGTGTCACATAGATAAACGTGATGCCCAGGCTTTTCTGAATATTTTTGAGTTCCACCTGCATGTCTTTGCGCAGCTTGAGATCCAGAGCCGCCAAGGGCTCATCGAGAAGCAGAACGCTGGGATTGTTCGCCAAAGCCCGAGCGATAGCCACCCGCTGCTGCTGTCCGCCGGATAGGGTATCGACCTTGCGCCTCTCAAAACCCGTCAGGTTGACAAGTTTAAGCATCCGCTTCACGCTTTCCCGAATCTCTGCGTTTTTCTTTTTTTGTACCCGCAGACCGAAAGCCACGTTTTCATACACGTTGAGATGGGGAAACAGCGCATACCGCTGGAAAATCGTATTGACCCGTCGCTTATAGGCGGGCAGGGAATTGATCCGGTGCCCGTCAAAAAAGACATCGCCGTGGTCGGGTTGAACGAAGCCGCCGATGATACGCAGCGTCGTGGTCTTGCCGCAGCCGGACGGCCCCAGCAATGTCACGAATTCTCCGTTGCCGATGCTCAAATTGAAATGGTCGAGCACCGTTTCCCCGTCAAATGCCACGGTAATGTCTCGAAGTTCGATGATAGGATTCATCTGTGCATCCCCCTTTGCGGTGTATACGGCCCGGACCGAACCGTACGAAAGTTTCCCGTTGACCCCCCGAAGGGGCCGGTCGGACGAAAAACCGCGATACTTTGAGCCACGCCCTCCGCAAAGGGTTTTTCACAGCCGTCCTCCCATCAAGGGACGCGGCTGCGGCGCGGCCTGATATCGCTTTGATAAGCCAAGATGCATCCGCCTGGGGCGGAAAAGAGCATTGCTGAAAAAACGCCCTCCTTTTCAGACAACATCATACAATATAAAGAGTTTATTAGGAAAAGTCAAGATATTTTCTTATAATCTTGAAAAAAATAGAGTATAAGCTTTTTTACATGAAAATATTGGTCAGATTGCTCGACTATCCTTTGTTTTTCTCCGGTTTCCTGTTCTGACGGCCGTCTCGGTTTACCATTCTCCCGTGACATACCCCCGCAGATGACACATGGCCTCGGCCGCCCGGAGCAGATCCGGAATCGTCCGCCGGGCGATGGAGAAAAGTTTTGGTCTTTCTTTTTGGTCATCGAGTAAATTTTGGGTGAGCTGAAGCAGCACGTCACTGGTGATGTCTATATCCCGAAGTGTCCCTTTATAAAAAGCCTTCAGCAGGGACGGCAGGTCGAGATGGGAACGGAAGGCTTCGAATTTGGCCGAAGAGACCCGATCACAGTCCATCAGCTCCCGGACAAATGCCTCCGCCGTACAAATCCGCAGTTTATCGAGCCCGTATAACCTGGCCGCATGTTCAAGACCTTTGACTACGTTTTCGCCAAGTTCGTCCTGAAGGCGCTGATATTCCTCGTTCGGAAAGTACATCCATTCTCCTGAAAATTTACCGAACGCTTTCATCGTGTCGAACCAACCCATATCCATTTTGGCGCGGGCGGTCTCGGGCTGGAACTCAAAGGCGGTGCCGAGGGAGTCGATGGGTTTGATATAAACCAGGTTCTGTTTGGGATCCAGCCCCTTGGGCAGCCCCACGTCCCCGATATTTACTACAATGATGTTGTCGGGATGACGGCGCATCATCATCTTCACCGGCACATTGTCGATGACCCCGCCGTCCAGATATGTATGGCCGTAGATTTCAGGCCGCTTGAGACCGGGGTACGCCGAACTGGCCATGATGTAATCCATCAGTTTCCCCTTTGGGATCTGGTCCCGAAACAGATGCCGGGGTTGACGGCGGCTGAGTTCAAAAGTCACCAAGCCGTACTCGACCGGCGAGGCTCGCAGGGTCTGCTCATCGACCAGGGCTTCCAGTTCCTTCCGGATGGGTGAAATATCCAGGCCCCCGTTGCGCCACATCTCTTTGATGAGAATATCGGCGTTTTTCAGGCTGAACAGCCGGTCCGGTACACGCAGAGGTTCAGGAAGGGCAAACCCTTTTTCAATGCTCATATTTTCCCACAGAGCTACCGCCCCTTCATATTGGCCGCAAGCAACCATGGCGCCGTTCATCGCTCCAACTGAGGTTCCCACCACGCAGTTGATGGGGATCTCCATTTCCCGAAGAGCCCGCCAGACACCGATCTGGTAGATGCCTTTGGCTCCGCCGCCCGCCAGGACTAAACCGTATTCCAAAGGGGCCATGCCGTTCATTTCCTTCCTATTCCGCCTTTCTCAACGCCCTATTTCAAATCAGGTTTAAAGAATCAGCCAGCCATTCGGCACAACGCAGGCCATCCACCGCTGCGGAGAGAATACCGCCGGCATAGCCCGCCCCTTCGCCGCAGGGATACAGGCCGCCAACCGAGGATTCTCCTTTATCATTGCGGAGAATGCGCACCGGAGACGAGCTGCGGGATTCCACCCCCGTCAATACCGCGTCTGGACGGTCAAACCCCCGCAATTTCCGGCCGAACAGGGGCAGAGCCGCCCGAATCGACGCCGAAACAAATTCCGGAAGACAGTCCCTTAAATCCGTCAGGGTTACCCCGGGTTGGTAAGACGGGCCGATCTCACCCAGGGCCGTGGACGGTACGCCCTGGAGAAAATCCCCGACCAGCTGAACCGGCGCGCGGTATCCCCCGCCGGCCAGTTTAAAAGCTGTTTGTTCCATCTGCCGCTGAAATGTGATGCCCGCCAGTGGCCCCTCACCGGGAAGGTCCGCCGGCTCCACCCCCACCAGCACAGCACTGTTGGAATTGCGCGCATTTCTGGCGAACACGCTCATACCATTAACCGCCACGCCCGCCTTTTCCGAGGCGGCGGCGATCACCTCTCCTCCCGGACACATACAAAAGGTATAAACCCCGCGTCCCCCGGATGGGTGGCAGGATAGTTTGTAATCCGCCGCCCCCAATGCCGGATGCCCCGCAAACCGCCCGTACTGACTGCGGTCAATCATTTCCCGGGGATGTTCGATCCGAACCCCCACGGCAAAAGGTTTGCGTTCCATCCGCACGCCCTTGGCAAACAGCATCTCCACGGTGTCCCGGGCGCTGTGTCCGATTGCGAGAATCGCCCGGTTGCAGACAAATTCCGCCGGACCGTCCCGCGTTTCCACCAACAGCCCGGCCAGCCGTCCGTTCTCGACCACGATGTCCGTAACCCGGTGTTCAAACATCACCCGGCCGCCATGTTTCTCAATCTCTTGCCTCAATCCGCGGACGGTATCAATCAAACGGTCGGTTCCGATATGGGGTTTTGCCTGCCACAAAATTTCCTCGGGCGCGCCGCAGGCGGCCAGTTGTTCAAGGACCAAGCGACAACGGGGATTCTTAATTCCGGTATTCAGTTTGCCGTCGGAAAAAGTTCCGGCGCCTCCTTCCCCAAACTGCACATTGGAAGCGGTGTCCAGTATCCCGGTCTGCCGAAAGCGTTCGACATCCCTGCGCCGGCTGTCCACATCCCTTCCCCGTTCGAGCAGCAACGGGGAAAGACCCGCGCGGGCCAAAGCCAGCGCCGCAAACAGCCCTGCCGGCCCGCTTCCGATCACGATAGGGGGCGGCTCGTTTTCCAGACGAACGGGAGAAAACGGACAGGCTGTTTCTACGGGTTTCTTGACCAGGGAGGCAGCCGGATGGGCCGCCACTGCGTCTTCCCCGGATTTCAGTTCCACATCGACGGATACACGAAACACCACGCGATCTTTATGACGGGCATCCACCGACCGGCGGCGGATATGCAGACGGACCAGGGATGACGTCGGGATTTTCAGCTCTCTGGATACCCGCCGCCGCAGATCCTCTTCGGTATAAGACAGAGGCAGGGCGATACCGTCCAAATGAATCACGCCCCCACCCCCTTTCCGCGTCCAGAGGCCTCCAGCATGGCCGACACCGCGGCATGGGCCGATGCCCAAGCCCAATGCAGATTGTACCCGCCGCAGTCCCCGTCGATATCCAAAATTTCGCCCGCCATGTACAAACCGGATACCTTACGAGACATGAGGGTCTCCGGCCAGACCTCCGCCAGGGAGATCCCACCGGCTGTAACCTGGGCACCTCCCATTCCCTGGGTGCCGGTCACCGGGATTTCCCAACTTTTCATCAACTTGGCCAAAGTCTCCGCCTGCCTGTCCGATAAGTTGGACGCCGGGCAAGAGAAAGGACCAAGCCCGGCACAGCGCAGCAGAGTCTGCCCCACCCGTTTATGCAGAAGGCCGGTGAAATAATCCTCCAGATTCCGGCCGGGCAGTCCACGGCGCTCCTTTAGGCATCGGGACAGATCATCTTCCCCCACTTCAGGCAGAAGGTCGAGTAGCGCCGTCATTCGTCCCGTCTTCTTCCGTTCCCAGTCTCCGACCGGGCGGGAAGCCCGCATCACGGCAGGACCGGAAAGCCCGTATTCGGTAAACAGCAGTTCGCCCCTTTCCCTTGCAAGGCTCCGGCCGTCCAGCCGAAACGCCACGGCCGCGTCCAACCGAATCCCCTTAAGAGGGCGCACGGCATCCAAATCGGTTTTAACCTGTACGATGGAAGGAAATAGCGGGGTTCGGGTGTGCCCCATCCGGGTAAGCAGCGCATATCCGTCCGATCCGCCTCCCAGAGAGGGGGCCGCCGCCCCGCCGGCGCATACAAGGACCTGTTTTGCTCTGAGCATCCCTCTTTCTGTTTTCAGGAGAAATGCCTCCCCTGTCTTTTGAATTGAGGCGACAGGGCATGCGGTCCATTCCTCAGCCCCAGCCGCGTGCAGTGCCAACCGCAGGCAATCGAGGACAGAAGAAGCCTGGCTCGTCCGGGGATAGACCCGTCCATCCTCCCTCGCCTCGCATACTAGGCCGATCTTGTCAAAAAAGGACATCATGCGCTGGGGCGTATAAGTTTTCAAAACCGGCTGTGCGAATGCGGCAGCTCCTTCTCCGTGGTACCGGGCGGGAGAAACCGCCAGATTGGTCAGGTTACAGGTGCCATTGCCGGTCGCAAGCAGCTTTTTCCCCACCCTTGGCGCTTTTTCCAACACCACGGTCTTGGCACCAGCCTGCGCGCTTAAAACCGCAGCCATCAGCCCCGAAGCTCCTCCGCCCACAATGGCTATATCCGTTTGAGCGGCCTGCACAGCCATAACATCACCATCTCTCGCGTTCTGGTCCCAGTATACCCCACCCCTTCCGGCTGCGTCAAGAATCGAAGCCATAGAAAAATAATGGGAAAACCCTTTGCATTTCGGATTTGTTTCTGTATAATATTCTACTTAGAAGATATAAAAAATAAGGAGGGTCTTCCGTGATCTGGTACAGCAGCCATCTGGACGATGTGGCCCGGGAACTGAAAACCGATCTAGAGAAGGGTCTGTCAGAAGGCGAGGCCGCCATCCGGCTTCAAGAATATGGAACCAACAAACTCAACGAAAAAAAGCCCCGATCCTTTTTTCAGCGGTTTCTAGATCAGATGAAGGATGCCATGGTTATCATCCTGATTGTCGCCGCCATCGTTTCTCTTGGACTCAGCATTTATAACTTTATCCAGGGAACGGAAGCCGACTGGATCGAACCGATTGTCATCGTACTCATCGTGATTGTCAACGGGTTGCTCGGCGTTATTCAGGAGAGCAAGGCGGAAGCCGCCCTCGAAGCACTCAAAAATATGGCTTCCCCCTCCGCCAAGGTTCTGCGGGACGGTGAGATAAAGACTCTCTCTTCCACCTGCCTCGTGCCCGGAGATATCCTCGATTTGGAGGCAGGCGATCTGGTACCGGCGGACTGCCGCCTGATCTCCGGCACCAGTTTTAAATGCGACGAATCCGCCTTGACCGGGGAATCGATTCCGGTAGAAAAGGACGCTTCGGCCGAAGTCGCAGACATTGCGCCTCTCGGTGACCGCCTGAATATGGCCTATTCCGGCTGCGCCGTGTCTTATGGACGAGCCCGTGCCCTCGTGGTCGAGACCGGGATGCATACCGAAATGGGCAAGATCGCCTCCATGCTGGAAAATGAGGAGGACACCGCTACTCCCCTGCAAAACCGGCTTGCCCATCTCGGCAAAACCCTCGGGTTCCTCGCGCTTGGTATCTGTGCCGTTATCTTCGTCGTCGGTCTGATATACCGGCTGCCGGTGCTCGATATGTTTATGACGGCCGTCTCTCTGGCGGTTGCGGCGATCCCGGAAGGGCTGCCCGCCATTGTCACCATTGTACTCGCCATCGGGGTTCAGCGGATGGTGGCCAAAAATGCGATTATCCGCCGTCTGCCGGCTGTGGAAACCCTCGGCAGCGCATCGGTCATCTGTTCGGACAAGACCGGTACCCTTACCCAGAACCGGATGACTCTGACCCGCCTGTTCAGTGGCAGCCGTATCATTGACGATCTGGACAGTCCTCTTTCCGAGGGGGCGTTGGCTCTCATCCGTCTGGCGACGCTTTGTACCGACGGCACCGTTCAAATCAAGGACGGCAAAGAAGTGCATATCGGGGATCCCACCGAAACCGCTATCGTCGCCTGTGCTCTGCATCAGGGACTGGATAAGGCGGATTTGATGGCCCAGCATCCCAGGCTGGGCGAAATCCCCTTCGACTCTGACCGAAAACTCATGACCACGATTCATCTGATCGAAGGACAGAATATCGTTATTGTCAAAGGCGCGCCCGATGTACTCTTTGAGCGGTGCGTATCGGGTCCCGTAGAAGCAGCCGCCGCGGCGAACGAACAAATGGGACGGCAGGCGCTGCGTGTTTTGGCCGTCGCCTACAAAACCATCGGCGAAGTGCCGTTGGAATGCCGTTCGGAGGAACTTGAACAGGGCCTGACCTTTGCCGGCCTTGTCGGGATGATCGACCCGCCCCGCCCTGAAGCTGTGGAGGCTATCCGGGAATGCGACGCCGCCGGGATCCGCACGATTATGATCACGGGCGATCACGTGATTACCGCCTCCGCCATTGCCCGCCAGCTCGGTATCCTTCACGATGACAGCGAGGCGGTCACCGGTACACAGCTTGCGGCTATGAGCGATGAGGAACTTTTCCAAAATATCCGGCGGTACCGGGTGTATGCCCGGGTAACGCCTTCGGATAAAATTCGGATCGTCAAAGCCTGGCAGCAAGCGGGGGAAATCGTCTCCATGACCGGCGACGGCGTCAACGATGCCCCCGCCCTAAAAGCGGCGGACATCGGCTGTGCCATGGGTATTACCGGTACCGATGTGGCCAAAGGAGCGGCCGACATGACCCTGACCGACGACAATTTCGCCACCATTGTCACTGCTGTGCGGGAGGGCCGCGGCATCTACGACAACATCCGGAAATCCGTGCAATTCCTTCTCTCCTGCAATCTCGGTGAAATCCTCACCGTCTTTCTGGCCATGTTATTGTGGAGAGAAAGCCCTCTGATGCCGGTCCAGCTACTATGGATCAACCTCGTCACAGACAGCCTGCCCGCCCTGGCCCTCGGCATGGAACCCGTTGAAAGGGATGTCATGCGCCGCAAACCCAGAGCGAAAACCGAAAGCCTCTTTGCCCATGGTATGGGCATCCGCGCAGGTCTCCAGGGAGTCCTCATCGGACTGTTGGCTTTGGTCGCTTACGCCATCGGTTCCCGCTTCCTGCATCCGGCTGGCGATGGCTTTTGGGGATGCCTTTTTGCCACCCCTACGCATTCCAATATAGTGCTGGGCGAAACGATGGCGTTCGCTGTGCTGGCCCTTTCTCAGCTTGTCCACGCCTTTAACGTGCGTTCCTACCATTCCCTATTCCAGGTGGGCTTCCACACGAATCTTTATATGCTCGGGGCCTTCTTAGCCTCCCTCGTTCTGATGCTTGTGGTGCTTTTTGTTCCAGTACTGCAAAATGTGTTCGATGTTACGCAGATGAATGCTTCGGCTTGGGGAATTGTCGCCGGGCTTGCTTTGGTTCCACTGGTGGTCGTAGAGATTGCCAAAGGGATACAGGCTCTGGTCCGCCGCCGCAAGGCCAACGCTTAATCTGTACCCGAAAGGAGATCTCTTATGCCCTCTAACACCGGTGTGGAGAAAAAAGCGCCCTTTTATACTGTGGGGGAAGAAATCACCAATGCCATTACCCATGGAGCAGGGGCGGGACTGGCCATCGCCGGAACGGTGATTCTTCTCGTTCGCTCTAAGGATGCCTGGCAGGCGGTCGGTTCGGCGGTTTACGGAGCCAGCATGATCTTTTTATTCCTGATGTCCTGCCTCTATCATGCCCTGACAAATCCCACGGCCAAAAAAGTTTTTCGTGTTTTTGATCATACGTCCATTTTCTTCCTGATTGCCGGAACTTATACCCCTTTTACTCTGGTCACGCTGCGCGGCTGGGTGGGATGGACGGTGTTCGGCGTGGTCTGGGGCGTTGCCATCGTTGGGATCGTCCTCAATTCGGTGAGCATCGAACGGTTTAAGAAGGTCTCCATGGTCGGATACATTGCGAGCGGCTGGTGCGTCATCGCCGCTATCGTGCCGTTGGTTCAGCGTATGGCACTGCCCGGGGTGATCCTGCTTGTCCTCGGTGGTGTATTCTATACCGTCGGCGTCCTCTTCTACCGTAAAAAAGGCATCCGCTTCATGCATGCTTTCTGGCATCTTTTCGTTTTGGCAGGGGCTATACTCCACTATTTTTGTATTTTGTTTTATGTCGTCGGGTAATCCCAGAAATGTAAAGATATAGCCGGCTCATGATGAGTTGGTCATATAGCTCCGCCCCCTGCCGCAGTGGTTTCCTGCGTCAGGGGGCGTTCCATTTCCGTCCGTATTTCAGCGTTTTACACGCCATTCCCGGTGAGGGGAAAATAAGCCGAGTTCATGATCGTCAATTCCCTGATATTGCTGTAACAGTAAACGGCCCGCGATCTCCGCATAAAGAATCCCGTTATCCCCGCAGCACATCGCATAGGCAATCCGGCTGCTTTCCGGCAGACGGCCGATGACAGGAAGACGATCCTTAGTGGTACCATCCTTGGCGGCAAATACATACTCGACCGTGATATTGTGAATGGCGGGAAACATATCCCGCAGGATCTGGCCTAAAGTATCGAACCGTTTTTCCACGGCAGGCGTCATATTGATGAGACCGGCCAGCCGTCCCTTTTCGTCCATGTAAACGCTGTCGAGACCCCCGATGAGGATCCGGTTGTCGGCTGTGACGCTCAGATAAAGGCGGGGTTCTCCATCCCGATGGATTACACAGGGCCCCCTCCATCCGGCAAAGCCATCCACGGGTTCGGTAAGGGCCATATACGTGGTCCGCACGTCATCCAAACCACCGCAATGCCGGCTGACATCCAACCCCGTCGCCATAACCACATAACCAGCCGTAACGGTATGCCCGGTATCGCATTCGATCCGAATGGTATTCTCCTCTACCTGTTCGAGCGTTTCCGCGCCTGTATTTTCGAAGATACGCGCCCCTTTATTCAGGGCCGCGGTAGCCAATCCATGCACCATCCGGTACGGATCGACCTGTGCCGCCGCGTTTTGGGTATAAACACCCGCACTCATCGGGAAGGTGAATTGCGTGCTCGCGGTATCGGCGTCGAGCAGTTCGACCTCCATACCGTTGTGCAGCCGAAGGGAATATTCGCGGCGAAGAGGCGCCTTCCCCTCTTCGGTGACGGCATAACGCAGGCTGTCCATCCTTCTGAACCCGCACGGCTCCTGAAAAGAAGCACACAGCTTTTCAACATTATCCAATGCCTCGGAGAGAAGGTGCGCCGCAGTCATGGCACGCTCCGCTCCGATCTTATCGGCTAAACAGATCAAATTGTCCTCGCCAGAGAGGGTCATCATGCCGGAGGATACAGCCGTTCCGCCGTAACCGATAGGAGTATCGCTGAGAAGGACGGTGTCCAGCCCGGCTTCTGCAAAGCGCATCGCCGTCATCGCTGCGGCGATTCCTCCCCCGACCACAGCCACCTCACAGGTTATATCCTCATCGAGCCAACGGTACTGTGCAGGCGCCGGTGTTAATGAAGTCCACGCCGAAGCATGAACGGTGTTCTTTATCATGAATGCCTCTTCCTCTCTGTTTTTTCATAGTGTGCGACCCTGTTTCAAAATTATGTACCCGATTTGCCGGATGAGCGCGGAAAATCTGCCGGATCGGGATTGCAGCAAGGCTGAAAATAGGATATACTTTTTCTGCCTGAGAATATGGAACGGAAGAGGATGAAAGGATATGAAACAATTCGTCGCCGCCCTTTCGGATTTCTGGGCGAAAATCGTGGCATTTCTGCCCAGCCTGCTGGCCGCCGCCGTCATCCTTTTGATCGCATTTATTGTCACCAAACTGACAGAGGGTCCTATTGCGGCGATGCTCAAAAGGCGCAAATTCGATATCGACGAGGTGGCCGTCAAATACGTCAATCGAGTTATCAAGATCCTGATTTGGTTTATTGCGGTCATTATGGTAATGGACAAACTGGGAATTCCGGTGAGCAGCCTGCTGACCATGCTGGCCGCCATCGGTGCGGCCGTGGCTTTAGCGATTAAAGATAACTTGTCCAACTTGGCTTCGGGTGTCGTCCTGCTGTTTACCAAACCGTTTAAAGCCGGGGATTACATCGAGGTGGAGGACGTCTCCGGCTCGATTAAGGAAATCGAAATTATGCACACTTATTTGGACACTCCCGGCCACACGCTGATCGCCATACCCAACACAAAAATGATGACCGCCACCATCGTCAACTATTCCGCATATGAAACCAGACGGCAGGATCTGCTGTTCTCCATCGGATACGACAGCGACCTTCGTGAGGCGAAAGCGGTGCTTTTGGAATTGGCACAGGCCCATCCGCTCATCCTGAAAGACCCGCCTCCCTGCGTCATGGTCAACGAACAGGGCGAGTCCGCCGTCGTGCTTTTGCTGCGCGTCTGGTGCCAAAACGATGTGTATTGGGATCTGCGTTACGATTTGCAGGAGAAGGTGAAGCTGGCCTTTGACCAAAAAGGCATTACCATTCCTTATAACCAGCTACAGATCCATCTTCCGCCTTCCAGCCCCTCTGACGCTTCAGAACCGGCCAAATAAACCGGATACAACAAAGAAGCGGTGCGGCCCAATAGCCGCACCGCTTTTCTCCTTATTTCGGGCCGGATGTCACTGCGTTCCATAAAACGCCGGATAGGACCGGTCACGAACGCCGATGAATATCCGCAGCGTCCAGGCCCTTTTCCTTATAACTGGACAGGATCTCCTCCCGGCCGTTGAGCCGGGTCTCGAACACTTTTTTGGATTTTTGCCATTCATTTAGGTTCGCCGGTCCTCCCATGCAGCCGCCCACACAACACATGCCCTCGATGAAATCCTCCGTCAGCTTGCCCGCTTTGAGAAGCATCAGAGCTTTGCGGCATTCTTCCGCGCCGTTGCAGGGCAGTGCCCGAATCTCAGGCGCATCTCCCCTCTCCGCCAAAACCTGGGACACCGCCTTGGTCACGCCTCCGGATAGTGCAAAGCCCTTTCCGTAGCGGGTGGCATCATCCTCCCCGGTCTCTTCTCCGGTCGGTTCAATCTCCTTTGCACACATCATCGCGTATAATTCCTCAAACGTCAGCGCATAGTCGAGCTCCCCGATGTAGCTGCTCATCACCTCGTTTTTCTTGGCTATACAGGGGCCGACAAAAACCGTGGTCACTCCCGGCTTTTGGGTACGGACATACCGCTCCACCGCCACCATGGGGGAGACAGTAGTGGAAACAAATTTCATCAGTTCCGGAAAGTGCTTGCGCACCATGCTGACAAAAGCCGGACAGCAGCTGGACGTTGTCGCCATTCCCGCCGCCTTATGCTCAAGCAGTTCTTCCGCTTCGTTTACCGCCACCATATCGGCGCCGAGCGCCACTTCGTATACATCGTCAAATCCCAGGCGCCGGACCGCCGCCTTGATCTGAGGCAGGGTGGCGGTACCGAATTGTCCCTCAATCGAGGGGGCAATCAGGGCGACAACCTCCCGCTTGGGATCGAGCAGAGCATCAATGACATTGGTCATCATGGATACATCGGAAATCGCCCCAAAGGGACAGCCGACAACGCATGCCCCGCAGTTGATGCATTTATCCGGATCAATTGTGGCGATGTCATTGTCGTCCATACTGATGGCCTTGACCGGGCAGCTGCGTTTGCAAGGCCGCTCGGTTTCAACAATCGCATTATAGGGGCAGGCCGCCACGCACTTACCGCATTTGCGGCATTTTTCCGGATCAATGATCGCCCCCTTCGGGGTACTGGTAATGGCTCCGAACGGGCAGGCCTTTTCACATTTCTTCGCCAGACATCCCCGGCAGTTCTGAGTCACCGTGATTTTGGTGATGGGACATCCCTCACAGGCACAGGGAATGACATGAACCACCTGAGAACTATCCGCATCGGTATACAGGACATCCACTGGCAATTTGCCCATGGCCATGCGGACCCGTTGCCGGATGATCTCCCGTTCCCGGTAGACACAGCAGCGGAACTGTGGCTTGATCCCTTGAATCAGATCGTATGGAATCTTGTCCTTGCCTTCGTCGTAGAGGGTCCCGGCAAACGCATAAGCGGCTGTGGCCTTTAGAACCGCGTGTTTGATTTGTACGATATCGGTCACATTGTTCATAACGATGACTCATTCCTTTCCAGATGCCGGGGAATCGCATGGGTTTTGGCCATTTTACTGAAAGGGGCGTTTTGCCCACTTTCGACAGAACAGGCTATTTAACCGACCGTTGGAGCCATTATCTTCTGCCGGTTCAATAATATCGAATTTTTACGACTTTACCGGCTCCCCGCAGCATGTCTGCCAGATCTTCGAGCAGCCGGATTTTAATGCTCAGATCCACAGGCAGGTTTGGGTTTTGATGAGCCGGGTTAATGGCCTTGCCGATAAACATATATAAGTGCGTACACTGCTCAAGCAGGATTCGTGCAATCATAGAAGCGCCGTTTTGTCCGTCCAACAGCTTCAGGCTCTCCGTATCGGCGGGATTATCCAACACCTGCTTGACGATAACGTTAGCCTGACGGATGGTCAGGACCCCCTCGGTCACCAGGTCGATCCCTTTGATATGGGCAATCGGAGGCAGATCGTCATCATAACTCAAATCGGTGGTTACTTCCCGGCCGAGGACACGGGCTACCAGGTTGGCACTGCTGCCCCCGCACACCATTTTGAGGCCGTCAAGGGACATGAAATCCACCACCGCCCGTTCATCGTCCTGTGGAAACCGGGGCGGACCCGAAAAGATGCTGACAATCTGCTCCGGAATAGCCTTGACTGTAGCAACGGTGGTGTCGTCCCCCGGTTTGCGCATATACAAATCTTCGCATGCGCCGATAAGAGCCGCCGTCATCCGGGCGCTGGTATTCTCGTCCTTCCAGTTATCCTCGAGAAACTCACAAACACTGTCCCAGTTCCAACCCAGATTCAGTACCGCCCCAATCCCGGCATACATCACACCGTCGCTGATCAGCGTAAGCATATCGCCGCATTCCAGATCGAAGACCGCTTCCTTGATGGTCTTTCCCCCTACTTCACGGGTGGTATAATCAATGGGATATACCACACCGTCATGGGTGTAGATGCATCCGGGGCAGTCGAATTCGGTCAGATAGACCTTTCCCTCCGGCGTCAGCTTGAGAATAGAAAAGGTGGAATAGGCCATATGGCGCACCTTGCAGACCGGCAGAGTATGGATAATGGTATCCACCGTATCCTCTAAAGTGGCGCCGGCTTTCATCATGGTGGCGATAATCTTGGAGGTCAGGGTGGCCAGAATATTGGCTTTAACGCCGCTTCCCAACCCGTCGGACAGCACCACGATGACGTCTTCGTCGGTCCGGACGATCTCCACCTTGTCTCCGCAGAGCTCCTCGCCTTTTTTATTGAGACTTTTGGTGGTCACGTCGTAATACAGCCGCCCGCTCATGATTCTGTCCCCTCGCTGAGAATGAGGTTTTTCAGGGTGTTCAGGGTGGTCTTGGTTTCAGCCGTTGTCTCCCCAAGCAGACTGGCGATTTCCTGTGCTGCGATCATCTGCTTCTCAATGACCTTTTGAGCCATCTCAGCCGATTCCAGCCGCGCCTTGAAAGCACTTTCCTTGCGGGCTTCCTCCTCCGTGATATCTTTCATCACGCCCACCACCAGATCCTGTTCGGGGACGTAAACCAGAGTAGACATGACGATGAGATTTTGCCCTTCCAGCTTAACCTTTTTATCCACTATGTTTCGATGAGTTTCGAAAACCTCCTCGAAATCCGAGGGATCCATATACTCAAAAAGATCCCCCTTGAGCGCCTGTTGACGGGATACGCCAAACAGCTTTTGAGCCGGCAGGTTGATCTCCAGAATCCGCAGTTCGCGATCCACCGCCAAAATATAGTTGGGGGTCACACTCAAGGTGACATTGCTCAGGGACTGGGACAGATCGTTGATATAGGGCAGGCACATATAAAGCTCGGCCTTGCCTTGATACACGGCAATGGCCTTATCCCGACAGGTGGGATACCCGCAGGATCCACAGTTGAGTTCCTTATCCGGGGTGGGTTTACCGATTTCGGTGAGAATCTTTCGAATGGTTTTTTCATCCGGAATCTCCGTATGCCGGTCAACCGGTTTAAAACGCTGTTCTAGGCCGGGGCAGGTATAGGCGGTGCCCCGTTCGGGTTCCTTGGCGTAAGTCCGCACCGCCAGTTGAGCCTGATAGGTACCCCGGCGTTCCTCTGGAATCAAGGGCCCCCCCACACATCCGCCTTCACAGGCGTTAAGTTCCACAAAAAGACGGTCCGGACGATCGGTCTGCTTTAATTCATCCAGAAACTGCATCACATTGTCCAAACCACACACGCTCATGAAGGTATATCCGGCGTATCCTTCTTCCGGAGATACACCGCCCTGAAACGAGACATCCCGCAGAATCCCCTCTGGTACCGGATAAATACGGGAATACGGGGACTCCTCCGCCGTCATAGCCTCCTGTTCCGCCAAAGCGATCTGCCGGTCGGCCAGGATCTCGTCGAGCTGGCGGAACGACAGCACCGCGTCGGCAGATTCGGGATGCTCATCAATTTCCCGGATTTTGGAGAGACAGGGACCGATAAACACCACCTTGGTGTCGGAACCCAGCCGTTCTTTGATGATCCGGCCATGAGCGAGTGCCGGTGACACAACCGGCGCCATGTACGATACCAGCGAGGGGTAATACTGCGCAATCAGGAGATTGACCGTGGGACAGCAGGTGGTGAGAATACAAGGCATCTCGCCCTGATCCATCAGTTCCCGATACTCCCTGGTCACCTCTTTCGCTCCAACGGCGGTTTCCTCCACCGCATCGAAACCAAGGGCATAAAGCGCCTTGACAAGCCGTTCTTTGTCCCGCCCGTAGATTCCGGCATACGAAGGGGCAAGGCTTGCCACTGTCCGCGTACCGGGATCCGCCAGCATAGAAAAAACCTTGGCCGGATCATTGACCACCGTTTTGGCCTTCTGCGGGCACACATTGATGCAATGACCACACAGAATACACTGGTCGGCGATGACTTCTACCCGGTCGTTGATGTAGCTGATTGATTTGACGTTGCAGTATTTCAGACATTTATAGCAGTTTTTACAGTTAGCTTTTTTGACGCTGATATAGCCGGCCATTGCCATCCCCCTTTCAGCCTGTCATTAAGAGTTCCACTGCGCGGCCACTTTGTCGGCGAAAAAGCCATCCACTGTTGCCAGCGTCAGGCTGTACACCTGGTCATCGAATTTGACACAGACGCCTTCCTCCGCACAGTGGCCCATGCAGAAAGAACCCTTGAGTTCCACTTGGCCTTCCAGGGCATTTTCCGCAATCAATGTTTTGAGCCGGTCAATGATCTCCCGCGAGTGCTGCAGATGGCAGGAACTTCCCACACATACCATCAAATCCATACTATGAACTCCCTTCGCTTCTGAATGAATGAGGGCCTTATCGAATAGATACGCGCCGCTTCCGGGAAAAAAGCGGTTATCATCAGTATAGCATATTGTTATTTTTTCGTCAATGTGGGAACGACGGTTTCCATCATTTTTCGCGGCCAGGGCTGCGTGATTTAAACGCGAAAATGGACGGCGGGGCGGAAGGCCCTATCGCCCCGCCGGAAATACAAGAGGCTTGTCTCTTTCGATACGTTTATGAATAATCATCGGCTATTGAGGCTCATTGACAGCCTGCGACCGGCATGATACCATAGAAGGCAGAGATTTGCCGGACGTGGGAGGAAAGAATCTTATGGCTTTGTTGAGTGTCATTGTTCCTTCATATAACGAAGAGTCCAATATTCAAAACACCATTTCCGTTCTATCCACTGTACTGCAGCAGGCCAATATCGCATATGAACTGCTCTTTATCAGCGACGGCTCCAAAGATCAGACGTTTCCCCTGATACGCCGGGCCTCCGACCAGGACAATCGGGTGCGGGGCGTACAGTTCAGCCGGAATTTCGGAAAAGAAGCCGCCATTTTTGCCGGTCTGCGGCTGGCAAAGGGGGATTGCTGTGTGGTGATCGACTGCGATCTTCAGCATCCTCCCGAGATGATACCGCAAATGTACCGTTACTGGGAACAGGGATATGAAATTGTCGAAGGTATCAAGAGCAACCGTGGCAAGGAGAAGCTGTCTTATAAACTGTCGGCAGGGCTGTTTTACAAACTGCTTGGCAAGCTGACAGGGGTCAATATGGCGGACTCGTCGGATTTCAAGCTGTTGGACCGGAAGGTGATCGATGTCCTGAACCGTCTTCCGGAACGAAATACATTCTTCCGCGCCTTGTCCTTTTGGGCGGGATTTCGTTCCATCCATATCGAGTATGAAGTTGCGCAGAGAAAGTACGGCCAATCGAAATGGTCGCTCAAAGGGCTTTGGAAATACGCTGTGTCGAATATCACCTCTTTTTCTTCCGCCCCCATGCAGATGGTAACGGGGCTGGGGATCCTGCTCCTCATCATCTCGGTTGTGCTGGGTATCCAGACGTTGGTGAAATATTTTACGCACCAGGCCGTGGAGGGATTTACGACGGTCATTCTTTTGCTGCTGATAATCGGGGGCGTATTGATGATGAGCCTTGGTATCATCGGGTATTATATTGCCAAAATCTATGATGAAGTCAAGGCCCGTCCCCGATACATCATCGGGGATATGACCGAGAATTTATATGGGTCATCGGTTCAAGCCGGGTCCGATCAGAGCAATCAAGGGCTCTAATCTGGTCTGATGAATTGTCCCCGGAAGAGGTCCGAAGTCGTACGCAGCATCTTCGAGAAAAACCCGCGCCCCTTGTGATGACAAGATCACAAGGGGCGCGGGTTTTTCCTGCTTTCAAGAGCTTAATTATCGAAAGTTTATTTGACCATGCCGGCCACTTCGGCGGCAAAATCGTCCTCCCGCTTTTGCAGGCCCTCGCCCTTCTCAAAGCGGACAAAATCGACGACCTTCATCGCGCCGCCGGCTTTCTTGGCGCAATCCGCCACATACTGCTCCACCGTCATGTCGCCGTTTTTAACGAAAGCCTGCTGCATCAAGCAGTTATTCTCATAAAACTTCCCAATGCGGCCTTCCACCATTTTATGCATGATCGCATCCGGCTTGTTCGCATTTTTGGGATCGTTTTTAATCTGAGCGATGAGGATTTCCTTCTCCTTCTCCAGATCCGCGGCCGGAACCGACTCCTTGTCCAGATAAGAAGCATTCAGCGCGGCAATCTGCATCGCGACATCCTTGCCGCACTCTTTAAGGATGTCCGAACCGCTTACAGAAGCCTCCGCCTCAAACCGGACCAGAACACCGATGCGGCCTCCGCCATGAACATACGCCACACAATCGCCCTCGTAACGGACAAAACGGCGGATACTCAAATTCTCACCGATCACCAGGATTTTATCCCGCAACGCATCGGCCACGGTCAGCGCCCCCTCAAAAGGCAACGCCAACAAAGCTGTGACATCCGCCGGGTTTTTGTCGGCGATGATCTCCGCAACCGCCTTGACAAACGCCTGGAAGTCGGCGTTTTTGGCTACGAAATCGGTCTCGGAGTTGACCTCGACCACGACGCCGACCTTTTTCCCTTCATCCACCGCCGCGTAAACGAGGCCTTCCGCCGCAATGCGGGACGCTTTTTTGGCGGCGGCGGCAAGACCCTTTTCGCGGAGAATGTCGATGGCCTTCTCCATGTCGCCGTCTGTCTGAGTGAGAGCCTTTTTACAGTCCATCATACCGACGCCGGTTCTCTCCCGCAGCGTCTGGACATCTTTTGCAGTAAATGCCATGTTGTCACCATTCCTTTCGCATTTTCTGGAAGTCCCCAAGGGAACGGCGGAACACCATCATTCCGCCTCCGCAACGGCCGGCTCCCCGGCAGCGTCTTCCGCCTGGGTGTCCTCTTCCGCCGCGCCGTCCTCGCCCTGACGGCCTTCGAGAATGGCGTTCGCCATCGTACCCGCGATCAGCTTGACGGCGCGGATCGCGTCATCGTTGCCGGGAATGATGTAATCCACGTCATCCGGATCGCAGTTGGTGTCCACAATCGCGACAATCGGAATCCCGAGTTTCTTGGCTTCCGCCACAGCGATCTTTTCCTTGCGGGGATCGACGATAAACAAAGCACCGGGAATCTTATTCATTCCCTTGATCCCGCCGAGGAATTTCTCCAGCTTTTCGATTTCGTGATTGAGCTTGATGACTTCTTTTTTCGGCAAAAGATCAAAGGTACCGTCTTCCGACATGGTTTTCAACTGGCTCAAACGGGTAATGCGACCGCGGATGGTACGGAAATTGGTGAGCATGCCGCCCAGCCAGCGCGCATTGACATAGAAAGCACCGGCCCGCTCCGCTTCTTCCCGAATGGAATCCTGAGCCTGCTTTTTTGTGCCGACAAAGAGTACGGTCTCCCCCTTGGCGGACAAATCGCGCACAAACATGTAGGCCTCTTCCAGCTTACGCACGGTCTTTTGGAGATCAATGATGTAAATGCCGTTGCGTTCGGTGAAAATGTAAGGGGCCATCTTGGGGTTCCAGCGCCGGGTTTGGTGTCCAAAATGGACACCGGCCTCGAGCAACTGTTTCATGGAAACGACTGCCATAATACAAAATCCTCCTTGGGTTTTACCCGCTGCAGAAGCTGCTCATCAAACGCGATTTTTGACGGCATCCCCGCCAACCGCACAGGGCGGCACCCGACAGGGCAACGCTTCCGCATGTGTTTTGCCGTAATAGTATACCATGGATGAAGCAATATGGCAAGCCGACCTTTCAAATTCGGCATTTTTCTCTTATTACCCCGGCAATCCCCGTCCCGGATTTGGATAAAATCAACGATGAACTCTATTTTCCCCCAAAGATACCGCCCAAAATCCCGCCTTTTCTGGGTCTGGGCCCGGGACAGCACGGAGGCATGGGATGGTTGACCAGTATGGTTTCATCCCCAATGACCTCGATTTCCTTCCATGAAATCACAATGTCCTCGTCATGTCCCAGCAGCCCCATGCATTTGGGACGGCCATGCACGATGATGGATACCAGTTGGGCCGTGCAGGTATCCACTTCTACATCGTCCACACAGCCGATTCGGGTTCCATCGCATACATTGATGACCTCTTTGTCGTGCATGTCCGTAATTCTGCAGAACATCTGTCTGCCTCCTTTTCGACACTTTTTTCTATCCTAATGTATGCCCTGGCGGGCCAAGATAGAACCAAGGGAGCCCGCCGTAAATTCCAGCTTTTTACTGCATGTTTCTTCCTGGAAGTGGCAATAATGGAAATACAGTTCCAGATTTCGGGGAGGACGCAGCCGTATGTATAACAAGGTGGAAATTTGCGGTGTCAACACGGCGAATTTAAAGGTTCTCAGCGAAAGCGAGAAAATGCGGTTACTGAAATTGAGCCGGGAAGGGGATAAAAAAGCCAGAGAAGAATTGGTCAACGGCAACCTGCGGCTGGTTCTCAGCGTTATCCAGCGGTTCACACAGCGGGGCGAAAATCTCGACGACCTGTTTCAAGTTGGATGCATCGGTCTGATCAAATCCATCGACAATTTTGATATGTCCCAAAATGTACGGTTTTCCACCTATGCCGTACCCATGATTATCGGAGAAATCCGGCGGTATCTTCGGGACAACAACGCCATCCGAATCAGCCGTTCGATGCGGGATACCGCCTATAAAGCCATGCAAGTCAAAGAAAGGCTGACCACCCGGAACCTGCGGGAACCCACCGTGGAAGAGATCGCCAAGGAACTGGAGCTTCCCCGCGAAGAGGTGGTGATGGCACTCGAATCCATTGTGGAACCGGTTTCACTGTATGAGCCGGTGTATTCAGACGGCGGAGACACCATCTACGTTATGGATCAAGTGGGAGATCACAACGACGACAACAACTGGCTGGACGAGATCGCCTTGAAAGAAGCCATCCGGGGGCTCAACGACCGGGAAAAGAAAATTCTCAACCTGCGTTTTTTCAAAGGGATGACACAAATCGAAGTCTCCGCCGAAATCGGTATTTCTCAGGCTCAAGTTTCCCGCCTGGAAAAAGGGGCGCTGGAACGGATCAAAAAGCAGATCTAACTCAAAACGCCGCATCCCCCATGCCCGCCGGCAGGGGATTTTCTTTTTATAACGGGATGTGAAGCCGATCGAGAGCGTGAACAGAGCCCACGCCGATACAAGCTGTGTGAAAAACCGCCACTTGCCATATGGTCACTGCCCCGTTATCCTCTTGAAGAGAGGGGCGGCGTTTTATATACAGAGCCGTCCGTAAAAGAGGAGGAAGGCTCATGCGGAAAATAGCGGTTTTGTCGATTCTTTTGTGCGTTTGTCTGGTCTGTCTATCCTGTTCCCGGGGGCTTCAGGAACCACCTTATACCGACCCCGTATCCGAAGAAACAGAGACAACTACGGTTGACCCGCCCGTCACGACAACACCCGTCACGGAGGAAACCACGGCTCAGGCGCCCTCGACGGAAAAAGCGGTAGAGAAACCGGTGACTTTTCCTACCCTTCCCCCTACCATTGCTACGGCTGCGCCCATTACGACCGCCGCCCCACCCACGACAGCCGCCCCGACCGTACCGCCTCAGCCCACGAAACCGCCCCTCACCCTCGAAATCGAGGATGCGGTTATTGATCATTTCGTACAGTTGCACGCATCGGATATCCAGGCCATCGAAGAAAAGCATGAAGCGAATATAGCGGCTATTATTCGGGAATCGGAGGAATATGAACTGGATGCGATGATCAAGCTGAGACAGCTCAGGGAATTGGGTTACGAAAATACGGGCGCGTATCAAACCGCTCTTACACAAATCGAATACGGGCGCCAGCAAATTACCCAGAAATATAATCAGGAAAACACGCGCTACGAAAATGAGAAGATGGCTCTTTTGTATCAAATGCAAGCGGAGATTGATCAATATCTGTATGAAAATTTTGAGTTTTAACGCATACGGCCCTTCATTCATCCGGTGTGACTGTGGTTATCTATCACACCAGGCTCCCCCATCCGAAAGAACAACGACCGCATTTATCCGGAGCGTTCGATATCTTTTTTGAGCCGTTTGATGATCTTTTTTTCCAATCGAGAAATGTAAGACTGCGAAATTCCCAAGAGGTCCGCTACTTCCTTTTGCGTATGCTCCTGATTGCCGTTGATGCCAAACCGCAGTTCCATAATGAGCTGTTCCCTTTCGGATAGTCGCGATACGCATTCGAGAAGCAGATCCCGTTCCGCCTCCTGCTCAATATTCCGGTTGACCAGATCCGGGTCACTGCCCAATATATCGGATAAGAGGAGTTCGTTGCCGTCCCAGTCGACATTGAGGGGTTCGTCTATCGACAACTCGTTGCGCAGCTGGGTGTTTTTCCGTAGATACATCAAAATTTCATTTTCGATACAGCGCGAGGAATAGGTAGCTAATTTGATATTCCGCCCGGGGCAAAAGGTATTGATCGCTTTGATCAGCCCAATCGTTCCAATAGAGATCAAATCCTCGATCCCCACGCCCGAACTCTCAAATTTACGGGCTATGTACACCACCAGGCGCAGATTATGGGTTATCAACAAATCCCGTGCCTCGCTTTCGCCCTCCGCCGCGCGCCGGATCGCATCGGCCTCTTCAGCGGGGGACAACGGCGGCGGAAGCGTATCGGCCCCGTTGATATAATAAACACCCTCTCCCCGCATGCGGGCAACCAGCCGTCTCCACCGCAGGAGAAGACGCAAGAAGAGGTTGCGCAGTGCTACGCCTGTCATGACCATCCACCTTTCTTCGTGCAAAACCAAACGGATTGCGTTCCGCAAGACCAGTTATAGCAGCAAATCCCCAATATCGCTGCCAAAAAGCGCTTCGTATTCTCCCCGCCCCAGTTCCGGGGCCAAAGCTATGTATACGCCGGTGATATCCTTATCCGCCTTTCCCACACCGGTTATTACGGTTTTGGGGGCTTGGAATGCGGGAAGCAGGCCCTTGCCTCCGACTGTTTGATAAGGAACCATCCGCAGCCGGCTGGCCACAGCCTGCACCGTTCCCGTTTCCAGGGAATGCACGTGATCATCCGTGACCTGGACAGATAGCGCCTCTCGCAGGGCGGGCGGCAGGTTGGGATAAACAGCGGATTGACGGACCACGATGACCGGTTTTCCGGAAAAAGGTTCTGTTAAATGCAGGCCAGTGTCATAAAGCGCACGAAGCTCCACTGTTCCGGCACCGCCGTCCAGCTGCAGCCGGTATTCCCGATTGACCGGGGCTTTTTTTCGGATAAAGCGGTCGTAAATTCGAATACAGCCATAACTCAATACGGTAAGTCCCACCAGCAAAAGCGGAGAAACATCAAAGTATACAACGCCATTGGCCACCATCAAACCCGCCGGTGCGGCAAAAAACCAGACGGCCGTTGCGATTCCGGCGAAGGCCGCCGATATGACGAAAAAAACCAGCATCTGCTTTCCATATGCCCGGAGACCTAGCCAGGGAAAAGCCGTTAAAACAATGAGACTGGCGGCAACCAATTTCACGAGCATGGATAGCGCAAAAGGCATCGCCGGTAAAAAAATCAAACAGGCACTCACCCCGCCGAGCAGAGCCCCCAATACCAATCGCCATCGTTTGAACGGCAGACGCAGTATCCGGGCGGCTGACGACAACAGGAGAAAATCAATAAACCAGTTGAGTACGACCAGTACATCCAGATAAACGACCGGCATCCCTGTTCCCTCCCGTCTCGTCCGTACTTTTATTATAGCCGCGCAACCAGTCGGATACTGCCGAAGTGGGAGAGATCCCGCTTTTTTCTTTCGCTTTTCACGGCGGAAATTCTTGTTCAAATAGATGGCCAATTATGGCGAGAGTGTAAACTTTGGTCAAAATTTTAACGAAATACTTGCACTCTGGGATGACATACTATACACTATATGGCAGACATAATATCGGATGCTTAAAGAAAGGTTGCGATGATATTGAAAAAAGGCACGATCATTGGACTGAGTGTACTGGCCGTTGTGGTCATCCTGGTGATCGGAGTGATCGGCTGGGGCTTTTCCGCTTATAACAGCTTAGTTGCGGCGGATGAAAACGTCCAGGCGAAAGCGGCCAACATTGACGCCGATCTGACCCGCCGGGCGGATCTGGTGCCCAACCTTGTCAGTACGGTCAAGGGCTATGCGGCTCATGAGGAAGAGGTTCTCACGGCCGTGACCGAAGCGCGCGCCAAGCTGGCCGGAAGCACCACTCTTGAAGACCGGGTCGCAGCAGACAGCGAACTGACCCAGGCATTGGGGCAGCTCCGCGTGGTGGTTGAGGCCTATCCGGAACTGCAGGCCAGTGAAAACTTCCGCACATTGCAAGATCAACTGGAAGGAACGGAAAACCGCCTCAAAGTCTCCCGCATGGATTATAACGAGGCCGTTCAAGAATATAACACCCTGCTCCGCCGCTTTCCCAATTCCATCATCGCGGGCATGTTTGGTTTTGAAAAGGCCGAAGGATTCAAAGCCAGCGAAGCCGCAACAAGCAATCCCACGGTCAGTTTCTAACCGATTGTGAGATGAAGAGGAACCAGTGGAATCGCTGTCGAATTCGAAAAGGCTCTCTTCCGCTGTTGCAAGGCCACAAATCCCGCATTCGGGAAAGGAAGATCGTATATGAAAAAAGCGGCCGCTGCCTTATTTGGCATGATGTGCGCGATTTTGTTCTGCGTTCCAACCTCTGCGGCTGTCAAATGGGACCCGACCGACCGTTTTTTTATCAATGATTTTGCCAACGTGATGACATCGGAGGACGAGGAACGGATATACCAAGCCGGTGTGCAGTTGTATGATAAGACCAAGGCGCAGGTGGTAGCTGTCACCGTGCCTTCTCTCGACGGCATGGATATCAGCGATTTCGGCCTGCAGCTCGGACGCCAATGGGGCGTGGGCGACAGGGAGAAAAACAACGGCGTCGTTCTGCTTTTCGCCTTGGAAGAGCGCCAGGTGCGCATTGAGGTCGGCTATGGATTGGAAGGCGCTCTTACCGACGCGAAAACGGGTGTGCTGCTCGATGAATATGCCATCCCCTATTTTCAGGAAGACGATTTCTCCACCGGAATGTGGAATACCTACAACGCCCTGGTCAACGAGGTGTATATTGAATACAACCTCTCCCCTGAGTCGGGCTATACGCCGGTCGAAGATCCGGAAAAGGGGGCTTCATCCCTGCTGTTTGAGGTCCTTTTTGTGGCTGTGATCCTGGCAGTCGTAGTCGGCCTCAGCCGGAGCGGTATCTTTTTCTTCTTAGGCGGACCCCGTGGGCCTCGCGGACGCGGCGGATTCTCGGGAAGGGGATTTTCCGGAGGGGGCTTTTCCGGCGGCGGTTTTGGGGGAGGATTCAAAGGCGGAGGCGGCAGCTTCGGTGGAGGCGGCAGTTCCCGGGGGTTCTAATCGCTGTTTCGGGCATCGGCTCCAAAACAGAAAGCAGCCCGGCTGGCACGTAAACGTACCGGCCGGGCTGCTTTTATGCCATCTGGTGTTATTGGTCAAGGAAACACAGAGTGTCTGCGGGTGCCATCGGGCAAACATTCACAAGGCGGTCCAAAGCATCCGATTTTCGTGGATATGGGCCTCCAAGCGTCCTTCCTCTTTTAAATACGCCAAATAGGAGCGCACGGTATACCCGGACAATCCGTATTGCAGAATATCCAAATCAACATCGTTCCGGTCAAAAAGCGCCTTCAGGATTTCCTCGAATGTATGAGGAATGGCGCAGATGGCGGTCAGTTCTTCCAGAATTTTCATTGTTCTGGAGCGGGTCAAGGATACAAAGGGATGAATGTCTGTAACCGCGTCGGCATGAGCCGGCACATAGACCGCTGCTTGTAGCCGGTCGAGCTCCTCCAGAGTTTTCAGATACGTCCGGACATCGTATAAAAACGGAACCAGATGCTTTTGCAAAAGCGATTCTCCGGCCACACTGTCCCCTAGGAAAACCACATCGTCCGGAGTACGGAACCCCACCATATCAAAGCTGTGTCCCGGAAGGGGGATGGTGGTCAAACCGCCCGGAAGGGGATCTGGAAAAGGATGGATATCGCTTGGTTTTGCCAAGAGAAATTTGGTGCGGAGCTCCGATATGGGATATCCGCCGTACAATGCCACCGGCACCAGAACCGGAAACCTGCCGACAGAGGCCTCAAACGCGCTGGCATAGATCGGGCATCCCGTCTTGCCCTGAATGTACGCATTTCCACCGGTATGGTCGGCATGGGCATGGGTGGCCAAAATCGCGGAAATACTCCAACCCTTTTCCGAACATTGCCGGAGGATCTTTTTAGCGGCCTCCTTGTCGCTGCCACTATCAACCAGAACCGCTTCGTTATCCGGCAAAAGGTAAACCCCGACATTGGCCGGGGCCTCCAGGTAATATGTCCGGCATCCCACCTGATGCAGTTCGTACACCGGCATTCACCCCCTCAGGTGTTTTTATCCACCGTCTTCATGGTCTTTAAATTACCGGTTTTTCCATGCCGTTGTTCGAGCAGGGCAGACACCTCTTCAGGACGGATTCCCTGATCCGCCATCATCACCAGGAGGTGATAGGTCAGATCGGCGATTTCGCCGATCGTGTCGTCAGTCCGCCCATTTTTAGCGGCAATGATGACCTCCGCGCTTTCTTCCCCCACCTTCTTGAGGATCTTGTCGATCCCCTGATCGAACAGATAGCGGGTATAGGAATTGTCCGAAGGGTGTTCGCGGCGGTCGAGTATCGTGTCATATAGGGTACGGATACAGTCATTCATGGCCATGTTCCTCCAAAACAGTGTCAAAGAAGCAGCTATGCGCCCCGGTATGACAAGCGGCGCCTGTCTGATCCACCCGAATGAGCAGCGCATCGGCGTCGCAGTCTCCGGATATGGACACCACCTTCTGCACGTGGCCGCTGGTAGCGCCTTTGTTCCAATATTCCCGGCGGGAACGGCTCCAGAACCAGGTGGTTCCGGTATCCACCGTTCGCTGCAGGGCGCCCAGGTTCATATAGGCAAGCATCAGCACTTCACCGGTCGCTGCTTCCTGTACAATCGCCGGAGCCAACGGCGACTTTTCAAAAAATCGCTCCAACCGCAGGGCATCGGACGGATAAGCCGCCGCCGCAATCGCCTGTGACAGATCCAGCGTCCCGCTGTAAAGGGACTTCCCGCAGATCGCGCCATACAAACGCCGCCGATGCAATGCCTCGATATCGCCGAGTTCCCGGATCCCCCCCGATGCGATGACGCTGCAGGAAACCGCCCGGTCCAGCCGTTCCAACGGCTCCAGGCTCGGCCCAGCCAGAGTGCCGTCTTTGGAGATATCGGTAAAAATCAACGTGCGCACGCCGATGTCCTCCATTTGACGCGCCAAATCCAGGTAGGATACCCGGGACACTTCGAGCCATCCTTCGGCGGCCACCCAGCCGTCCACAGCGTCAATCCCAACGGCGATCCGTTCTCCGTAACGCTTTACCGCTTCCCGGACGAAAGCCGGATCTTTCAGGGCAGCCGAACCCAAAACGCAACGGGAAATCCCGCCCGACAAGTAGTATTCGAGAGTGGCCATGTCACGGATTCCGCCGCCAAGCTCCACTTTTAACCCACTTTGAGCAGCAATGGTCAGAAAAATATCGGCATTAACCCGGTTTCCTGTCCGGGCGCCGTCCAAATCCACCATGTGGATCCACTCCGCCCCCGCATTCCGAAAGGAGGCGGCAGTCTCCAACGGATCGCCGGCCACGACATGCGCCGTGTCAAAATTCCCCTTGACCAGACGGACGCATTGACGGCCCTGTATATCAATCGCCGGTAAAACAATCATAAAACGCCTTCCTCTCCCGTCAATCCAGTGCGCCTTTCGTAGAAAGAAGCCCCTCTGCGGGCCGGACAGCCTCTTTGAAGGCATGCGCCGCCGCTTTAAAAAGAGCCTCGGTCATGTGATGTGAATTTTGACCGTACAGGATCTTCAAATGCAGCGTAATACCGGCGTTATAGGCCAACGCCCGGAAAAACTCGAGTGTCAGGCAGGAGTCATAATTTCCGATGCGCTGCTCCGGAAAACGGGCGTCGAAAACCAAAAACGGGCGTCCGCTGACATCCAAAGCCGCTAAAGCGAGGGATTCATCCATCGGAATGAAAAAGGAGCCGTATCGCCGGATGCCGCTCTTGTCCCCCAGCGCCTCCGCCAGCGCCTTGCCCAGCACGATACCGCAATCCTCCACGGTATGATGCCCGTCTACCTGAAGGTCGCCCTCCGCTTTTAAAGTCAATCCAAAGCCCGCATGTACGGCCATAGCCTCCAACATGTGGTCAAAAAAACCTATACCGGTCGAGATCTCGACAGTACCGCCGTCGAGGTTGAGCGCAGCCGAAATGGTGGTTTCCCTCGTGCTTCTGCTGCATGTCCCGATTCGCATTGCCGTCTCCCCTTTTGTAAAGTCAATCGCCTTCACACGATCTCTTGATGCATTTGTAAGAAGCGGATTACCGCCGCCAATTCCTCGTTTTCCGCCTGAGTGGCAGCCGTTATGCGCAAATGCTGATCTCCGAACCGGCGCACCAGGATTCCACGGTCGCACAGTAGGCCATACAGCCGTTTGGCGTCTTTCAGGCGGACATAAACAAAATTGGTACAGCTTTCATATACCCGGTCAAGCAGACCATCCGCCTCGAGTTTCCGAAGACTGTTGAGCAATTCATCGCGCGACTCGAGGAGGAGTTCCCGGTATACGGATTTATAAACCGGGTTGGCCAACACTATATTGGCCATAGCCTGAGTCACGGCGTTGACGTTATACGGAGATTTTGCCGCCCTCAAAATGCCGGTCAAGCGGGGATTGGCCACGGCAAAGCCCAGACGGAGGGCGGCCATGCCGAGCACCTTGGAACAGGTGCGCAAAATAAGGAGATTATCGTAGTTCTCCACTTCATCCAGCAGGGATTGGTCCCAAAAATCCATGTAGGCTTCATCCAGCACCACCAACGCGTCGGTATTGCTGAGAATCCGCCGCACCTCTTCCCTGCCAAGTCCTATCGAGGTGGGGTTGCAGGGATTTGAAAAAATCAACAAGCGGATGTGTTCCTGTTCCAATGTGTCCAATACTCGGTCCACCGAAATGCGCAAATGTTCGTCTTTCTCCAGAGTTATGCAGGGGGTCTCGGCGATTGCCGCATAAAAACGATACATCGAAAAATCCGGCGACAAGGTCAACACCTTTTCACCTTTTTGAAGAAATACCGATAAGATAATGGAGATCAACTCGTCCGAACCATTACCGGCCGTGACCAGATCCGGCCGAATGCCGTAAGCGCGGGCAAAGGAATCGCACACCTCCCGCGCCAAAGGATCGGGATAGCGGTTGAGCGCGATGTCAGCGGCTGCCCGCGCCATCTTTTCCCGATCCTGATCGGTCGGCAGAAGAAAGGACTCATTCGCATCCATTCTGATCCGATAGATTCCCTCCGAAGGATCGTATGGTGTCAAGGACATGGCCTTGTCAGATAATCTGTACATATCTCACTCTTCCCTTCCCTCGAATCGAACGGCCACCGCATGGGCATGGGCGTCCAGCCCCTCGGCGTGAGCGATGCACAGAATGTCGTCCCTGGCTGCTTCCAGGCCGGACCGATTATAACAGATGAAGCTGGATTTTTTGATAAAACTGTCCACCGACAACGGGGAGAAAAAGCGCGCAGTGCCGCTGGTCGGCAGAACATGGTTGGGACCTGCATAATAATCCCCCAGAGGTTCGGGCGAATATTTCCCAAGAAATACCGATCCCGCGTTGTCCAGCCGTCCAATATACGTCATGGGATCGGCACACATCACCTCTAAATGCTCGGGGGCCAGACGATTGGCAAACCGCACGGCTTCGTCCATATCGCGGCAAACAATGGCGGCACCGAAATCGGAAAGAGAGCGGCGGATGATCTCCTGCCGTGGCAGAACGCTGATCTGGATCTCCAACTCCGCAAGCGTTTGCTCGGCGATTTCTTCGCAATCGGTGAGCAAAATGGAAGACGCAAGTACGTCGTGTTCGGCCTGGGACATCAGATCGGCGGCCAGATACCGTGGATCCGCGGTTTTATCCGCCAAAATGAGAATCTCACTTGGACCGGCTACCATATCAATATCCACCTGGCCGTACACCAGGCGTTTGGCCGTGGCCACGTAGATATTCCCCGGCCCGACAATCTTATCCACCCGGGGAACCGACTCGGTGCCGTAGGCCAGGGCCGCGACCGCCTGAGCGCCACCCACCAGGTAGATCTTATCCACGCCCGCTATATAAGCCGCCGCCATAACATCGGAATGGAACCCTCCGTCTTTCGCCGGCGGCGTCACCATGACGATTTCTTGCACGCCCGCGATGCGGGCGGGAATCGCGTTCATCAAAACCGAGGAAGGATAGGCCGCCGTTCCCCCCGGAACATAAATCCCCACCCGGGCCAGACCACGGATCCTTTGCCCCACGATGGTTCCGTCCCGCCGTGTATCCAGCCAGCTCTGCTGCAACTGCCGGCGATGGAAATCCGTGATATTGGCCGCCGCACGCTCAAGGGCCGCATACACATCGGCAGGGCAGGAGGCCGCCATTTCCCGAATTCGTTCCCGGCCGATGGGCTCCAGGAGCGGTTCCACTCCATCGAACTGGCGCGTATATTCTCTCAGGGCGTCGTCTCCGTGGGAACGGACTGCGTCCAGAATGGCGGATACCGACACCGTCACGCGGCGGTCCACCTCGGTGCTGCGGGAGGTCATTTGTTCCAAAAGGGCCAGTTCCGCCTTTCCGTCCGCTTTCACCAATGGCATCATGTTCTTTTACCTCCTTAACCGGATGGATCAGCGCCCAAGGGCCGCCGATATCCGGGAGATCAAATCCTCGATTTCGGCTTTGCGCAGCTTCATACAGGCCATATTGACAATCAGGCGGGCGGAGATCGGCATCACGTCCTCCACCACCTCAAGCCCATTTTCACGCAGCGTGGAACCCGTTTCCACTATATCCACGATACCGTCTGCCAATCCCAGAAGAGGCGCCAGTTCCACAGAGCCCTCAATCTTAATAATCCGCACATCCAACCCTTTCCGGCCAAAATAGGCCCGGGCGACGTTCGGATATTTCGACGCGACGGTTTTGACGTGATATCCGTCAAAAAACGGCGTTCCCTTCGGAGCCGCGAGCGCAAAACGGCAGCGGCCGAATCCCAGATCCAACACTTCATAAAAACTGCCGCCGCTTTCCGCGATGGTATCCTTCCCCACCACCCCGAGGTCGCACACCCCATGTTCTACATAGGTTATGACATCGGCCGCCTTGGCCAGCACCACCTCCAGGTGGTCCCCGACCGGCAGGATCAGCCTGCGTCCCTTGTCTTTAACGGCAGAGGCATCCAACCCAGCGCGGTCAAATAACGCCACCGTCTCCTTTTCCAGACGCCCTTTCGTCAGCGCCATACGGATCGGTCTCATACTCCTGTTCTCCTTTGTCGGTCAAACCTCGATACGCTCTTCGCCATCGGCCGAGAGGACGTATACCACGGGAATCCCCCGTTTCTCAGCATAACACAACGCATCCGAGCGAGTTTCCTGCAGGCTGAACTCTGTCAGACAGCCTTCGTCCGTCAAGGAGCGTACCTTGCTCAGGGCCTCGGCTTCATACCCATCCTCTGCAAAAACCAAAATCTCGGGCAGCATGGGCGGTTCCACCTGTCCCTTATCCAGCATCCCCTTGATGACGGCGTCGACATTGACGCCGAACCCGGTCGCGGGGTATGGGGATCCGAACTGCTGAAGCAGCGTATCGTAACGCCCGCCCGACACCACCGTGTCCCCACTGCCCTCCACATATCCGCGGAAAATGACACCGGTGTAGTATTCGTTGCGGTGAACGAGACCCAGATCAATCGTGACCTGATGCTCCAGCCCTAAATTCCGCATAGAGCTATACAGCCGGGCCAAATGATCCAGCGCCATCCGGCTGCGATCTCCACGGCACAGGGATTGCGCTTCCTGAAGGATCTCCTCCCCGCCGAACAAACGAGGCAGACGCCGCAGAGCTTCCACCGCTTCATTATCCGGCAGTCTGTCCAAGGTATCAGAGAGCGCGGCATAATTCTTCATTTCGATCAGCATCCGGATCTCATCCCGGACATCCTCTTCCACATCCACTTCCTCCACAAGGGACTGAAAGAAACCGACATGGCCGATCTCCAAACGGAAATCGCCGCCGATACAAGGAAGACGCAGGACATCCGCCGCCAAAGACAGAATTTCCAGATCGGCGCGCTGGCCTCCTGTGCCGATGAGTTCCACCCCTGCCTGGAATTCCTGGTCGTTCCGCCCGGAAAGGCTGTGGTTGAGATGATAAACATCCTGAGCGTAGTACAAACGGATGGGGAGGGACACCTGTTTGAGCCTGGTAGCGGTCAGCCTGGCGATGGGCATGGTGGAATCCGGCCGCATAACAAGCAGCCGGCCTTTGGAATCGGTCAGTTTATACATGCTCTCGGCCGGGATGGCGGGATGACCGGCCTGAAAGACATCGAAAAACTCCAGACCCGGCGTCATGACCTCGGAAAAACCGTGACAAATAAAGAGATCCGTCAGCATGCTTTCCGCTTCTCTCCTGGCCAGACATTCTTCAAACAACAAATCCCGGGTCCCCTCGGGTGTGATGCGTATGTTTTGTTTCACAGTATCACCGAACTTTCCGAAACCTCTGATCCACTTTATCGTGATAGCGTGCTACTATGATAGCAGATAAAATAATCTATGTCAAGAACCCCAAATCCGTGTCTGCCGCCGGCACCGGACAGCATCCAATCAGAGGACTCGGGGCTGGCGCCATCCGACATGGATTTTGCCACTGCATCATCCGCGATACTGGATAAGAATTCAGAAATTCGTCCAGATATGCGCCGTGGTCCCGCCCCTGCCTACATTTCAAACAAATTCATCTGACTGGTCGCGGGCAGGGCGTCCAGCACCCCGAGCTGGCGCAGGGATTCCAACACCGCCTTGGTGATGCCGGATCGGTTTTGCAGATCATCACAGGATATATACGGCCCTGCCTCCCTGGCTTGCATAAGCGACTCGGCGGCCGCTTCCCCAAGCCCCTTGACCGCACTGAATGGAAGGCGGATTTTGCCGTCCTCCAGCATGAATTTATATGAATGAGACTTGTAGAGATCCACCGGAAGGTATTCGATGCCCCGCTGCATGGACTCATAAATCACGTGCAACGTTTCAGTCTGGGACTGCTCCTTGGCGGTAGCCTCCTTACCCTTTTGCCGCAGGGTATCCATCCACTGCTTGACCCCGTTTTTCCCTTTTGAAACCGGTTCGGCATCGAAATCCTCGCCCCGTCCGGTGAAATACGCCGCGTAATAGGCCGCCGGATGATACACCTTATACCAGGCCACCCGGAGTGCTGCGATGATATAAGCAGCGGCATGGGCTTTGGGGAACATATACTTGATCTTCATACAGGAGTCCTTATACCAATCGGGCACTCCATGTTCTTTCATGGCGGTGAAATGCTCCTCTGTAAGCAGTTTGGTAGCGTTTCCCTTCCGCACGATCTCCATTATTTTAAACGCCATTTTAGGTTCCAAGCCCTTGTGCATCAGATAAGTCATGATGCTGTCCCGTGTTCCGATGACGTTGGAAATGGTGCAGGTGCCATTCTTAATCAGCTCCTGGGCATTCCCGAGCCACACATCGGTTCCGTGGGACAAGCCGGAAATTTGAAGGAGGTCGGCAAAGGTCTTGGGCTTGCATTCAAGAAGCATCTGCCGGACAAAAGGCGTTCCCATTTCCGGAATCGACAGGGTGCCGTTCTCGCACTCAATCTGTTCCGCCGTCACCCCGAGTGGTTCTGGGGAGGTGAAGAGTTTATATACCTTCGGATCGGACATATTGACTTCGGTGACAGGGATGCCGGTGTATTCCTCCAGATATTTGTAAATCGTCGGGATGACATGGCCAAGGTTGTCCAACTTTAGAATCGTGTCATGAATGGAATGAAAATCAAAGTGCGTGGTAATGACATCGGAACTCGAATCGTCTGCGGGATGTTGGAGCGGGCAAAAGTCCTCGGCCTCGTGATCGTTGGGAACAACGACCATACCTCCGGGATGCTGTCCGGTGGTTCGTTTGATGCCGGTACATCCGGCCGTCAGACGGTTGATCTCGGCGTTGTTGAAGACGAGGCCGTGTTCCTCTGCGTATTTTTTTACATACCCAAATGCGGTTTTTTCTGCCACAGTGGAAATGGTTCCGGCCTTGAACACATGGTCGCTGCCGAACAGCGATTCGGTGTATTTGTGGGCTCGGAGCTGATATTCGCTCGCGAAATTTAAGTCGATATCGGGGGCCTTGTCTCCATCGAATCCCAGAAAGGTCTCGAACGGAATCTCGTGTCCGTCCCTGGAAAGAGGCTCCCCGCATACCGGGCAATTTTTATCCGGGAGATCAAAGCCGGAACCAACCGAGCCATCGGTAAAGAATTCCGTATAATGACATTTTTTGCAAAGATAATGGGGGGCCAGCGGGTTGACTTCTGAAATTCCGGCCATGAAGGCGACGAATGAAGAACCGACCGATCCACGGGAACCCACCAGATAGCCATTTTCGACCGAATTCTGCACCAGCTTCTGCGCGATCATGTATAGGACGGCAAAGCCGTGCTTGACGATTGACGTGAGTTCGCGGTTGAGCCGTACCGATACGATTTCCGGCATCGGATCTCCATAAAGTGCTTTTGCGCGGCTCCAGGTGATCTCCTGGAGCTGTTCCTCCGCCCCGTCGATGTGCGGGGTAAAAGTACCCTCCGGTATCGGTCGGATATCGTCCACCATATCCGCGATGCGCCCGGGATTTTGAATCACCACTTCATGTGCTTTCTCATTCCCAAGATAGTCGAATTCAGCCAGCATTTCCTCCGTTGTGCGCAGATAGAGGGGGGCCTGCTGGTCAGCATCGGGATATCCCTGGCCTGCCTGAAGAATCCGGCGGTAGATCTCGTCTTCCGGATCCATGAAATGAACATCCCCCGTCGCGCAGACCGGGATATGCAGCTTTTCCCCCAAACCGACGATGGTGCGGTTGAATTCCTTCAGTTGCTCCTCGGACTGAACCAACCCCTCCCGCAGCATAAACCGATTGTTGCCGAGCGGCTGGATTTCGAGAAAGTCATAGAATTTCGCAATGTCACAGAGTTCTCCCCATGGCTTACCGTCGAACACCGCGCGGAACAATTCGCCTTGTTCACAAGCGCTGCCCACGATCAGCCCCTCCCGGAACTCCATGAGTTTGGTCTTCGTAATCCGGGGTTTTTTATAAAAATTGTGCAGATGGCTCCAGGAGATCAGCTTGTAAAGATTCTTCAGCCCCTTGAGATTCTTCGCGAGAAGAATCAGATGAAAAGGCCTCGCCTTCTTGCTGTCTGCGCCGGCCAAAAGGGTATTGATTCCATCCACCGATACAATGCCCTTTTCCGCCTTCATGTCCGCGGCCAAATGGATAAAAATGTCCGCCAGCACCTTGGCGTCGTCGCAGGCACGGTGGTGCTGGAAAGGGTCCAGTTTGAGATGGCTGGCCACGGTATCAAGCTTATGGTTTTTGAGATGAGGATATAAAGCCCGGCAGATCGGAACCGTGTCGATGGAGGTAAAAGGATACGGCAGGCCCGACCGTCCCGCGGCCGCCCGGATAAATCCGGTGTCAAAGGGCGCGTTGTGCGCGACCAGGATCTGGGCCTCCCCGCAAAAAGCGTAGAACTTCTCCAAAGCCTCCCTTTCACCAGGGGCGTCTTTGACCATTTCGTCGGTAATGCCGGTCAGTTCTGTGATCTTAGCCGGAATCGGTTTTTCCGGGTTGACAAACGTATCAAAACGGTCTGTCACTTCACCGTTTTTCAGCCGTACGGCGCCGATTTCGGTTATGCGCTCGGTCTGCGCGCTCAGTCCGGTGGTTTCGATATCGAACACGATGAATTCACCGTCGAGTTCCTCGTTCGCCGCCCCCTCCACCACCGGAATCCGGTCGTTGATATAATAAGCCTCCACGCCATAGAGGATTTTGATATCCTTCCCCTGTTTTTTCAGCTTGGCTGCAGCGTTCATGGCTTCCGGAAAAGCCTGTACCACGCCGTGGTCGGTGACGGCGATCGCTTTGTGTCCCCATTCCGCAGCCCGTGCGATGAGCGCCTCGGCGTCGGAAACCGCATCCATAGCGGACATTTTGGTATGTAAATGCAGTTCCACCCGTTTTTCGGGCGCACGGTCCTGTTTGATATAACGGGCTACGAGTGCCATGGATTTCGGTGCCAGCACCTGAGACTTGGCAAAAACGTCAAACTCGTATGATCCGCTGAGAAGGAGGCAACAGCCTTTTTTAACGGCCTGCATCGCCTCAAGCCTGGCTCTATCCCTCTTGGTGTCGGTCCAAAGGATGACGGTGATGGAACTTGTCCCGTCGGTTATCGACAAGGTATGGCGGATCCGGGTGCCGTCCCTGAAGGCCTTGGTCTCATATTCAAAAACCTCTCCCCACACCGTGACGTTGCTGCCGTCATCGGTCAGGCTACGCAGAGGGGTGGGAGATTCCTTGGTTACAGGCCCAAACAAAGCTTTCGCCGATTCAAGATAGACCGGCAGTCCGTCCGCAGGCGGTATCGTGGGATCGGACGGCTTTTTGGGGCTGGGTAGTTCTGTGGTGGAACCGGAAACAGGCGCAGACGTCCTCGCCGCCATCTGTTCCGCCCGGGCCTTTTCCCGTACAGCGGCTTCCCGTTCAGCCGCCTCTATCATGTCTCGGTATCCTGCATCCTGATCATCCACCCTCTCTTCACCATCGAAAACCAGAGATACCCGGCGTTGGAACATTTCAAAAACCAGTGCTTCTAAAGCCGCATCGGTTTTCGTGGTTTTGAGGACATTCAACCCTCCGTGACAGAGGGTGACGGTCATCGTTTCCCCGTCGATGCGGCAAACTGCATCCCGAAACGTCCCATTGACCGCCGTGCATCGGCGGCGCAAAAACGACACCATGGTCGGGAAACAATCCGCACAAAACGAATCGGAAGGATACAAGGGCCGGAATTCCACCGAAGACAGGCCCAAACCCTTGGCGACGGCCTGTTCCGCCGCCTCGATTTCTTCATAAGCCGCAAAATGATCGAGCAGCAGCCGGGCGTGAAGCCAGCCACTGCCGCGGTGCAGCTCGATTTGGTCCACTGCGGCCTCCTGTAGGCCGGAATAGTTTCCACCGGTTAGATAAGGGCCGAAAAGCTGTGCAAACGATGCGTTGCTCATAGTGTTTCCAATTCCTTCATCAATTCCTCGACAGCGCACGACTCCTCCACCGTGCGCACGATCTGTCCCTTTTTAAATAGAACGGCTTTCCCGTCGCCGCCCGCAATCCCGATATCCGCCTCTTTGGCCTCGCCCGGCCCGTTGACCACACATCCCATCACCGCAACCGTGACCGGTTTGTGTACCGAGCGCAGACGCTTTTCCACCTCGCCCGCGATGCGGATCAAATCAATTTTGGTCCGTCCGCAGGTGGGGCAGGACACCAAAGACGCCTCTCCCGCACGCCGATCCAGCGCACGGAGCAGGTCAATCCCCGCCTCCACCTCTTTGACCGGATCGGCTGTCAGAGATATCCGGATGGTGTCCCCGATTCCGTCCAGGAGCAGGGAGCCGATCCCGGCGGCGGATTTGAGAATCCCCATCCGTTCGGTTCCCGCCTCGGTGACACCAAGGTGGAGCGGATAATCGCAGGCTTCTGCGATCAGACGGTAGGCCGCCACCATATTGGCGACGTTTGAAGATTTCAGCGACAGGACAATATCCGTAAAATCCGCCTTTTCCAGCAGGGAGACGTGATACAGGGCGCTGTCCCTCATAGCCTCCGGAGTAGGATGGCCATAGCGGGCAAGAATTTCTTTTTCCAGAGAACCGGCATTGACACCGATGCGGATCGGTATGCCGTGGGAACGGCAAGCGCCAACCACCGCCTTTACCCGGTCCTCTCCCCCGATATTGCCCGGATTGATCCGAATTTTATCCGCTCCGGCGGCGGCGGATTCGAGTGCCAGGCGGTAATCGAAATGGATATCCGCCACCAGTGGAACCGGCACCGCCTCTTTAATGGCTGGGATCAGGCGGACCGCTTCCCGGTTGGGGACCGCCACACGCAGAATGTCGCATCCAGCCTCATAAAGTTCCTGAGCCTGCCGGACATTGCCCTGTAGATCCTCGGCCGGAACGTTTAACATCGACTGAACGGCAATCGGGGCATTCCCACCGATTTCCCTCTTCCCGACGTGAACAAGGCGGCTCCTGCGGCGTTTTTGGTCGAACTTTTCTCCCATCCCGCGTCCTCCTATCCGGCCGCCAGGAGGCGGCGGATTCTATATCGAATGAAACAGCTTGATAATGTCGCTGAACGTAACCAGAATAATCAACCCAAACAAAAGCAGCAGACCAATCGCATGGATGATCCCCTCATATTTGGGCGGAACCGGCTTGCGGAATATCAGCTCGATCAGCAGGAACAGGAAACGGCCGCCGTCGAGAGCCGGAATCGGCAGAAGATTGAAAATCCCGACATTCACCGAAATGAGCACCACCAGCATCAGCACATTTCCCAGACCAATCTGCCAATGCTCCTGCTGTGCCGCGTCCACCACCACATCCCCGATGGCATCCACCGTCCCCACCGGACCGGACAGATCATTGAGGCCGTATTGACCGGTCAGCATACCGCCGAGGGTTCTCCAGATGAGCACCGATACCGTACACTCCATCTTGGCGGACTGCACGATGGTGGAGGTAAAGGTCTGGGGAATCCCCTGCACATAGAAATCGTATTGAAGATAACGAGTTCCGTCATCCTCCGTCACGATTTCAAAGGTGACGCCTTCGAGCTTTACCTTTTGCCTCTTGCCGTCGATTTCGCGGCGGACTTCCATATCGAATACACCGTCTTCATCGCTCTGCAGCAGCATGGCGAGATCCCGATCGGTAAACACGGTTTTGCCGTCCACTTTTAAAATAGTATCGCCCGGCCTGAGGCCGGTCTGATAGCTTGAGGCGTCCTCATTCAACACCGATATGGTGGTACTGCTGAACTGTACCTTGCCGTTTTCGTCCGGCAGCATACAAAAACCATAATATGCAATGAGAAGCACAAACCCCAGCACCAGGTTCATCACCGGTCCGGCAAGAATAATGATCATCCGACGCCAAACCTTTTTCTGGTTAAACGCTCTGGGATCGGGTGGCAAGGAAGCGGCATCTGCGCTTCCCGCTTCCTTGTCCTGCTGTGGAGGGGCCTCTTTATCTGCAAGCCGGACTTCTCCGCCTCCCGCGCTGTCCTCCCCCTCCATCGCGCAATATCCACCGATAGGGAACAGGCGCAGCGTATACTGCGTCTCCTTTTTTCCGAATTTCAACAGCTTGGGTCCCATGCCAAGGGAAAACTCATTCACCTTGACACCCATGCATTTAGCGGCGATAAAATGTCCCAGTTCGTGGACCATAATGATGATCCCAAAAACCAGAATTGCCGCCGCCAACCGTCCAACCTGTATCAGAAAACCCACGTGTCTCTTCACCTACTCCCTATTCATTCCGGCCCGTTCCCGCGTTCTGCGGCGGATCTCGGCATCGGCCTGCAAAACATCCTCTACCTGTCCGCCGTCTGGAAGAGAATCATCCAGCGCCTGCCCCGCCAGACAGCCGATGTCCATAAAACCGATACGCCCCTGCCGGAACAGGAGATTGGCTTCTTCGTTTGCGGCATTGACGGCGGCGGGATACAACCCCCCCCGGCGGATTGCCTCCCGGCAAAGCCGTACACAGGGAAATGCCTCATCATCAGGCTCGGCAAAATGCAGTTTGCCCCACTCGCGTAGATCCAGCCGCCTCACCGGCGAGCAAGCCCGTTGCGGCCAAGTCATGGCGTATTGAATAGGCACCATCATATCCGGCGCCCCCAATTGAGCCAAAACCGCCCCGTCCTCATATTCCACCAGCGAATGGACCACACTCTCCCGATGGACAACGATATGGATCCGGTCCGGAGCCATATCAAAAAGCCAGCGAGCTTCGATCAGTTCGAGCCCTTTATTCATCATAGTGGCGGAATCAATGGTGATTTTGGCACCCATGCTCCAATTCGGATGGCACAAAGCCTGATCGGGGGTCACCTTCCGAAGCTCTTCGGCGGTTTTTCCGAAAAAGGGTCCTCCCGAAGCGGTCAGAATCAGGCGGCGGATTGAAGCTCCGGCTTCTCCTAATGGCGCCGGAGGGCTCCATGGCCCCACTGCCGTCCCTTGCAGGCACTGGAAAATGGCGGAATGCTCACTGTCCACAGGCAGCAGCCGGACCCGCTGGTTCCGTGCTGCCTCCATGACCAGTTCTCCACCCGCCACCAAGGTCTCCTTATTCGCCAGCGCCACGTCATGCCCGGCCCGGATAGCCGAGAGGGTCGGAAGGAGCCCGACCATCCCCACCACCGAATTGAGTACCAGATCCGCATCTTCGAGTGCCGCCACTTCACACAACCCATCCATTCCGGAGAAAATCCGGACCGGCAGATCCCCAGTCCGAACCCGGAGAGAGGCGGCCGCCTTTTCATCAAAGAGGGCCGCATATGCCGGACGAAAGCGGCGGATCTGCTCTTCAAGCAGACGGTCATTGGACCCGGCAGCCAGTGCCAAAACAGGATAGCCGAGCCTTGCCGCCACATCGAGGGCCTGGGTTCCGATGGAACCCGTCGATCCGAGAATCGCCAATCGCTTTGGCGCAACAGAGGGCATTGGTCGTTTTATCATAGGGAGTTCCTCATAAAGTGGGATATATCGGGGCTTTTTATCCTTATATGCCCCGGTTACAGTGGATAGACCAGTGGGACATACTGCACCAGAATATAGAGCACGGGCAGGACAAACATCAAGCTGTCAAAGCGGTCCATAATGCCGCCATGTCCCGGCATGATATGGCCGAAATCCTTGGCACCGCTCTGCCGTTTTATGACGGAAGCGAAGAGATCGCCCAACACCGACAAAGGCGCACAAAAGAGGGCAAGCAGCGCGATCTGCCAAAGATTCACATAAGCGGTATCGCCCAACGCCAAGATCTGATATAAATACGCCGCAAGGATACTGCTGGCGACCGACACCACGATGCCTCCGACCAAGCCCTCCACCGTCTTTTTCGGGCTGATCGTGGGGCAGAGCTTATGCCGGCCGAAAAAGGTTCCCACAAAATATGCGCCGATATCGCACAGCCACGGGATAATCAAGGCCAGGAAAACATAAAAAAGGCCGTCTCTCTCGTCCCTCTGGCTGGTAGTCCGCAAATAAGCCAGGCAGGAGAAAGATATGGAGATAAGTAGTGACAGCAGGAATACGAAGCCGGTGCGTTCCACAGGGAGGGTATCGTGATACCGCACTTGGATTATCGCCAGCGAAACCAGAAAGCCCAGCACCACGGTCGCAGACGGGATCGGCCTCATCATCACGAGAAAAGGGGACAACAAAGCAAAAATCACCGCTGCGGTTTCCAGGCCGCGATGGTTGACCATCTTGGTGACGGCAAAAACTTCATACATAGCAATCGCGCATATACCCGCCATGGCAAAATTCAACACCATCGGGGGCAGCAACAACAGAACCACCAGGGCCAGCGCAACTCCGACGATTCCCGTTAGAATACGAGATTTCAATGACATCAAGCCTTTCAGGCGTACTCTTTGCCGCCCACGGCGGCCTGACCGGTTTCATCACACCCCGCCGAACCGGCGGTTGCGTCGGGCGTATTCCCGCAGCGCCTCGTCAAGAGCCGCCGGGGTATAATCCGGCCACAGGATATCCTGAAACACATATTCTGCGTAAGCAGACTGCCAAATAAGAAAATTGGACGTACGGCTCTCCCCGCTCGGACGCAAAATCAAATCCGGATCCGGTTGTCCGGCCGTAAAAAGCCGGTCCTCAAGCTGGGTAGCGTCGATGTCTTCAACAGATAGGCGTCCCTTCTGGACATCTCCCGCCAGCCGTTTGACGGCATGGAGAATTTCGTCCCGCCCCCCATAGTTGACCGCAATGTTAAGAGTCATGCCGGTTTTGTGAGCGGTAGATGCCTCGGCATGGGCCATGAGTTCCTGGATATCGGGCGCCAACGGGTGCCGGTCCCCGATAAATCGGGTGCGGATATTCTCCTTTGTGAAATCCTCCAGCGATTCTTTGAGGTAATCCCGCAGAAGATTCATGATCGCGTCGACTTCGGCCCGGGGACGTTTCCAGTTTTCGGTCGAAAACGCAAACACCGTCAGATAGCGGATCCCCCGTTTTTCGCAATGCTTGACGATTTTACGAAACACCCGCGCGCCCGTGACATGGCCCGCCTGCCGAGGCAGACCGCGCTGCCGGGCCCAACGGCCGTTCCCGTCCATAATAATCCCGATATGTTTCGGCAGCTTTGCCGTGGAAATCACTTCCACAGGAGGCGTCTTTTTCAAAAACCAACCCATCCGTTGCTCCATCTCCCGATCTGTCTGATAGGGCGGTCATGCGTATAGCCCTGTCCGGCCGCATCAGAGTTCCAGGATTTCTTTCTCCTTCTTGGAGGCAGCCGCGTCGATTTCCTTACAAAACGTATCCGTCAGTTCCTGCATCCGTTTTTCCGCATCTTTCAAATCGTCTTCCGTAATCTCGGATTTCTTTTTCATATCCTTGAGCTTATCGAGAGCATCGCGCCGGATCGAGCGCACCGCCACTTTGGCCTCCTCGCTGTATTTGTAAACCGTCTTGACGAGGTCACGCCGGCGTTCTTCGGTCAATGGAGGGAAATTCAACCGCAGGGCACTGCCGTCGTTCTGAGGATTCAGGCCGATGTCGGAGGCTTGGATGGCTTTTTCGATGGCCTTCAGGGTGCTTTTATCCCACGGAGCAATCAACAATGTGCGAGGTTCCGGAACCGACACCGCCGCCATTTGGTTGACCGGCGTCGGGGCGCCGTAATAATCCACCATCACTTTATCTAACACGCTGGGGGTCGCGCGGCCAGCCCGGATGGTGGCAAACTCCCCCATCATGGCATTGACCGTCTTGTTCATTTTTTCCCGCGCGGTTTGAAATACCTGTTCCATACTGTTACCTCCGTCTATTCAAAATAGGACTACTCAGGGTTTTACAAGGGTACCCACCGGTTCCCCACAGGCGGCACGCACAATATTTTGCGGATCTCCGAGATCGAACACCAGAATGGGCAAACCGTTGTCGTGGCAGAGAGTGGCCGCAGTGGTGTCCATCACCTGCAGATTCCGGTTGAGGACATCCCAATAACTCAGTGTGTCGAAGCGTACTGCGTCCGGATTTTTTTTCGGATCGCTGTCGTAAACACCGTCCACCATGCTCGCCTTAAAAATAATATCGGCTTCGATTTCCGCCGCACGGAGAGCCGACGCGGTGTCGGTAGAGAAAAAGGGATTTCCGGTTCCACAGCCGAAAATAACGACCCTCCCCTTCTCCAAATGCCGTACAGCACGGTTTCGGATATAAGGTTCGGCGATCTGGTTCATCCCGATGGCCGTCTGCACCCGCACAACACATCCGAGCTGCTCTAAGGCGTCTGCCAGTCCCAAAGCGTTTATCGTGGTGGCCAGCATTCCCATATGGTCGGCTCTAGTGCGGTCCATGCTGCCGCTTGAGCGCCCTCGCCAGAAATTGCCTCCTCCCACCACGATGGCCATCTGAATTCCCGCATCCGTACACTCCTTGACCGAGGCGCATATTTTCAAAACGGTGTCGAAATCCAAGCCAAACCCCCGATCGCCGGCCATAGCCTCTCCACTGAGTTTGAGCAAGATCCGCTTATACTTCGGCTGCATCGTTGTCACTTCCGTTTCTTTATGGATTCGCTCTGTACTCTTTTGCTATTTTACACTAAACCGGCCCACCTGTAAAGGCGTATGAAAAAAACATTGGATTTTTTGCGAGCCTACAAAATACCTCACGCTTTATTCTGGGATCTATTTAAAAGTTCTATTCCGCTGCCCTCGCCGCCTTTTAAGGGGCATCCCCTCGGGTCGACACCGGCTTCATCGGAAAAGCCCCAGCGACTATCGGCAATCCGAAGTTGCTGGGGCTTTTGACCCGGCAGAAGCTCTCCAATGGAGAAAAATTCTTCAAAAACAAGCCGGGTCGTATTCGCGGATAGTGGTTACCCGGCTATTTCAAAATACACGCCCAAAAAGCCTGTTGATAGGGCAAGCCGTACGGTTCGATATACGGTATTTCCTGTATGGACTCATACATTTCAATAAACAGCACGGCCATGATGACCACGATTATTAAAGATAAAAATAAACCTATGCCGGAAAGCACAATACCGGCGGTTGCCATGCCGCCAGCCCGCTGACGCTTGGCCAAAATTCCAAGGACCAATCCGACGACCGCACATGGCAGCCCGATAAAAAAGCTGGTGCTGAAGACTATGCAGATAATTCCCAGCACCAAAGAGGCAATCGCCTTTCCCTGGCCCTGATTGACGGGGACCGGATTAGGAAGCGTGTAGTAATAGGGCATCGTGTTGCCGGGAACGATCGGATAGACGGGTGTGACGGGCATCTGCGGATGAACCGGAGACGGATTGGGATATGACGCCGGGGCCGCAGGCGGATCGCTCGGCGGTGCGTACTGTTCGCCGTAAAGCGAGGAACCGCGATTCGAATCGGATTGATACACCGAAGGACCTCCTAGCTAAAGGTGTGCCTTCCCTCCCTTACAGGAAAAGGCGGCAGAACCCATAGATATTCTCCATAATTTGCTCCGTCCAACCCCAGTTAAAAACCGCAAGGCAGATGGAAATCGCGGAAAATACCAGTGAGATGGTGTTGAGGACGATGCCGGCAGTCGCCATGCCGGAGGAGGGCGTATTGAGACTTTTGGCGTTAAGTCCTAGAACCAGGCCGATAATGGGCAAAGGAATAAAGCCACAACATACCAAAGAAATGATTCCAAGGACCAAAGAAGCCGTGGCCTTGCCTTTGGCCGGGTCAATCTGAGGGCCGGGAGCCGGAGAATAATAAGGCGGCGTGTATCCCGGCTGCTGCTGGTAATAATTGTACTGCCCCGCGTTTTGGGGAGGTGTGTAAGGCGCCTGAGCAGGAGGGACCGGCTGCTGTGCCGGTGGAACAGGCGGATACTGCGGAGGCACGGGTGGCTGCGGGGTTTCCGGCGAGTTCTCCGAATCGTTCGGGCGGGGGGTATATTCATCGGCCATTAGGGGTTACCTCCTCAAATGTTTCTTTACGTACATCATATCAAAAAAACGGCCGGATTACAACGGTATTTCGATAAAAAATCCGCGCGCGGTGTGGCGGTGTCTTTTTGGGACACACTATAGACAAATTGAGAAAGGATGGGCAAGATGGAAGAAAAGCGCACAACGATGACGGGACGGTATGAAACCGATACCTCCATGCTGGAAAACCAGCTGCGGCTAGCCGCTAGCTTTGATTTAATTGGCCGGAATATTCGCATTGGCGGCTGCCGGGCAACCCTGTATTTTGTGGATGGATTTGCCAAAGACGAGGTCATGGAAAAAATTCTGGAATACCTGATGAAATTGACACCGGAAGAAATGGCGGGGCGGCAGAGCGCTGAAGAGTTTTCCCGGCATTTCATGACTTATGTGGAGGTATCTACGGCTGCGGATATCCCGGCGGTGATCACCGGCATACTGTCGGGGACGCTTGCCCTGATTATTGAGGGATTCGAACAGGCCCTCATGATCGACGCACGGACATATCCGGCGCGCGGCGTGGAGGAGCCGGAGGATGACAAGGTCCTGCGGGGCGCTCACGACGGCTTTGTGGAAACGCTGATATTCAACACCGCCTTGATACGGCGGCGTATACGGGATCCGCAGCTGACGATGGAATACCTCCAAATCGGCACCACCTCCCAAACCGATGTTGTCCTTTGCTATATGGACGAGCGAGTGAATCATAAACAACTGCGGGAATTGCGGAACAAGCTGAAAGGCATACGCATCCCCTCCCTGACCATGGGGCAGGAAAGCCTGGCGGAATGCCTGCTCCGCCGTCAGTGGTATAATCCCTTTCCCAAAGTTCGGTATACGGAGCGCCCGGACTGCGCGAGCGCAAGTGTGGCGGAGGGAAAGATCCTGCTGATAGTGGACAACTCCCCCGCCGTCATGATCCTGCCCACCACCATTTTCGATTTTATTCAGGATACCAACGACTTTTACTTTCCCCCTTTAGTGGGAACCTACCTGCGCCTAGTCCGAGGCATTGTGTTTTTCCTCACCCTGTTTTTGACGCCGATCTGGTATCTGCTCATGCAAAATCCGGAAATGATCCCGCCTTGGCTGGAATTCGTCCGGATCAAGGAACCCAACACGGTGCCCATTATCATACAGTTGTTCGTCATAGAGGTCATGATCGACGGGGTAAAGCTCGCCTCTCTCAACACACCCGGGGCCCTGAACAACGCTTTTGGGATGGTGGGGGCGCTTCTTCTGGGGGAATTCGCCATAACAGCGGGGCTGTTCGTGTCCGAAGTCATGTTGTATATGGCCTTTGTTGCCGTGGCCAATTTCACACAGCCGAGTTATGAATTGGGCTATGCCTTTAAGCTGTTCCGCATGCTGTTTCTCCTCTTGACCTGGCTGTTCAACCTGTGGGGATTCGCGGCCGGCGTCATTCTGATGTTTATCGTGCTGCTGACGACCAGGACCATATCCGGACGCAGCTATTTTTATCCGCTCATCCCCTTTGACGGAAAAGCGTTATGGGCGCTGATGGTGCGTAGGCCGATCACCCGTCACAATGCGGGAGAAAAACGCCGTTAAGGACGGAACGATCCGCATGGCGGGAAAGCACGCGCGGCCCGGATATAGCTCTTGCAGGGTACTGGGAAAATATGCTATACTAGGACACGAATCAAATCGCTAGGTGGCCGCCGGATCGGCGGCCAAACGTGGAGGGCGGCTAAATGGACGTACGGGTCGGTGATATTTTGGAAATGAAAAAGCCTCATCCTTGCGGAAGCCGCCGTTTCGCCGTACTGCGGGTGGGAATGGATTTCCGACTCAAATGCGAGGGATGCGGGCATGAGGTGATGGCCCCGCGGCTCAAGATCGAAAGGCATATCCGGAAAATCGAGCATCTCGAGGAAGATCACGGCTAGTCCTGCCGGGACATGGAATCAACGAAAGGACGGATGGCCGATGTTTGAACAGCTCGATCAGGTGGAAAGGCGGTTGGAGGAGATCACCCACCGCCTGTGCGATCCCGGTGTGACCGGGAATCCGGAGGAATACAGGCGGCTGCTTCAAGAGAGCAGCCGCCTGACCCCCTTGGTGGATACCTACCGGCAGTATAAAAAGACCGGTTTGGATATGCAGGAGGCCAGAGACCTGCTAAACGAAGGCGGTCTGGATGAGGAAATCCGGCGTCTCGCGGAGATGGAGCTTACAGAGAACAAGGACAAGCGCGAACGCCTGGCCGAAGAACTCAAGATTCTCCTGCTGCCCCGCGACCCCAACGACGAGCGAAGCGTAATCATGGAAATCCGGGCCGGAGCCGGCGGAGAGGAATCCGCCTTGTTTGCGGGAAGCTTATATCGCATGTATACGATGTATGCCGCCGCGCGGGGCTATCGGACCGAAGTGGTCGGCTTCAATGAAACCGAACTCGGCGGATTCAAAGAGATCAGTTTCCTGGTTTCGGGCGAGGGGGCGTACAGCCGCCTGAAATTTGAAAGCGGCGTCCACCGCGTTCAGCGGGTTCCCGAGACCGAGACGGGCGGGCGTATTCACACTTCCACCGCCACAGTCGCGGTATTGCCCGAAGCCGAAGAGGTGGAGGTGGACATCGACCCCAAAGATCTGCAGATCGACACCTTCCGTTCCAGTGGCGCCGGCGGGCAGCATATCAATAAAACCGAGTCGGCGATTCGGATCACCCATCTGCCCACCGGTCTGGTGGTGGAATGTCAGGACGAACGCAGCCAGTTTAAAAACCGGGATAAGGCCATGCGGGTTCTCCGCGCCCGCCTGCTTGAAAGCAAGCAGGCGGAACAGCGTTCCGCCATTGCTGCCGACCGCCGCTCCCAAGTGGGGACCGGCGACCGCAGCGAACGGATCCGCACCTATAATTTTCCCCAGGGGCGGGTGACGGATCACCGCATCGGGTTAACTCTGTATAAGATCGACAGCATCCTCGACGGGGAATTGGATGACCTGATCGACGCGCTGATCACCGCCGACCGGGCCGAAAAGCTCCGGGCATCCGCCCCGGAATAACTACCCGTTTGGTGCTGGCCGTCAAGGGGAGCTTATAAGGGTGTGGTTTGACCGGTGCGTCGATCTATACAGAAAGGACTTGATGGAGCATGTGCCGCCGGAAGACCTTATTGCTTTCGGATTCGACAGACGATATCCAAGAGGCTGCGGCCCTGCTGAGAGCCGGTGAACTGGTGGCTATCCCGACCGAAACGGTGTATGGCCTAGCGGCCGATGCAGAAAACGGCACCGCCGTAGCCCGGATCTTTGAGGCCAAAGGGCGGCCGGCGGACAATCCCCTTATTGTGCATATCGCGGATTGGAAGATGCTGGCCGGGCTGGTATCCGCCGTGCCGCCAGCTGCTGAACAGCTGGCGCGGGCTTTTTGGCCGGGGCCCCTGACCATGATTTTTCCCAAAGGGCCGCGCGTACCAGACGAGGTAAGTGCCGGTCTTTCCACGGTCGCGGTGCGTATGCCCTCTCATCCGGTTGCCCAGGCTCTTATCCGGGAGTCGGGATGCCCTCTGGCCGCTCCGTCTGCCAACCGTTCGGGTTCTCCGAGCCCAACGACGGCCTCCCATGTGCTTGCCGATCTCGACGGCCGCATCGCCGCCGTGGTAGACGGCGGGACCTGTGCCGTCGGCGTAGAATCCACTGTGCTTTTCATGTCAGATGACCGTCCCCGCCTTCTGCGCCCCGGGGGGGTGACGGTCGGCATGCTGGAACGGGTGGCTGGGCATATTGAGATTGATCCCGCCGTCACCCATATGCTTCAGGAGGGGGAAACCGCCGCTTCACCGGGCATGAAATACAAGCATTACGCCCCGAATGCGCAGGTGATCATCGTCAAAGGATCGCCGGAGGCATATGCGGATTATGTCAACGCCCGAATGGAACAGGGCATCGCAGCGTTATGTTTTGACGAGGACATGCCACGGCTCCAGGTTCCCTGTGTTCCGTACGGCTCCCGTCGGGATTCGGCCTCACAGGCCAAAAGATTATTTGAATCCTTGCGAAAACTGGACGGTCTGGGCTACAAAATTGCCTATGCCGCCTGCCCGGAGGAAGACGGCATGGGACTGGCGGTTTATAACCGGTTGCTGCGGGCGGCGGGATTTGAGGTGGTCGAACTTTGAAAGATCTGTTTGTGTTGGGCCTGACCGGACCGAGCGGCTCCGGAAAAAGCGAGATCGCCCGGCTCTTAAAGGATAAAGGCTATCCGCTCATTGACGCGGATGAACTGACCCGCGAGGTACAACGGCCGGGTTCCCCCTGCCTGTCGGCTCTGGCCGACGCCTTTTCCCCCGACATTTTACATCCGGACAGATCCCTTAACAGACAGCGATTGGCTGAATTGGCGTTTCAGTCCCCGGAAAAAACCCGGCTTCTCAACCGCATCGTCCACCCGGCCGTCATGGCACTGTCGGAGGAACGGGTGCGGCAGGCGGCCGAGGCCGGCGCGGGGGCGGCGGTTGTGGACGCTCCGCTTTTGTTTGAAAGCGGGATGGACCGCATTTGCGACAGGACCGTCGCCGTACTGGCCCCGCCCGAAGAGCGGCTCCGCCGCATCCGGCTGCGGGACGGTCTTACGGATACTCAGGCGGAACTGCGGATGGGTGCACAACCCTCCGACGATTATTATACTGCCAGGGCCTCCACGATCATATACAATGACGGGGATCTGGCCCATTTGCGGGCTGCGGCGGATCAGCTGGCGGAGGAACTCGAGAGGTGGAGGCGTGAAAGATAAAGTGACAGGCGCCGGGCGCCGAAAAGCGTGGCGGTATTGCATAGAAGCCGGGATCCTGCTAACGGTGCTAGCGGTTGTGACTATGGCGCTGCGGTATGGTTATCAACGGTATATGCGCTCGGCCTACCCGATCAAATATGGGGAATATGTGGAAACGTATGCCGATACTTACGGCATCACGCCGTCTCTGATCTATGCGATGATCCGCACGGAAAGCGAATTCGATCCAAACGTGGTGTCCCGGGCGCAAGCGAAGGGACTGATGCAGATAAAGGACGAAACTTTCGCATGGGTGCAGATGCGCGCCGGAGAAAAAGAGCCGTTTCCCCCGGAAAAACTGTTTGATCCGGAGATAAACATCCATTACGGCGTGTGCTATATGCGTTTGCTTTTGGAACAGTTTTCCGATACCGACACCATGATCGCCGCCTATAATGCAGGCCCGACGCGGGTGTCGGAGTGGCTGGATAACACGGCCTATTCCCAGGACGGCAAAACCTTATACCATATTCCTTATGAGGAAACCCTCAACTACGTGGAGCGGGTGCGCAAGGCCCAGGAAATGTACCGGACGCTCTATGATCTCGAGTAGACGGGTCTTCACAATCGCATAGCGGATCGAAAACCGTGAATACTGTTGGAGTAATAGAATAGGAGGAAAACAACATGTCGGATGAATCCAGAGCCAAGCAGATGAAAAAGGAACTCGGGTATGAGACAAAGCATGTGGCCAAAACCATGACGGAAGAGGAAATCCGCCGGGCGGATGCGTACTGTGAGGGATACAAATCCTTTATGAACGCCGCCAAAACCGAACGGGAAGCCGTCGATGAAGCGGTGAGGATGGCGCGGGAAGCCGGATTTGTTCCTTTTGACCGCACCGCCCCGCTCAAGGCCGGAGACCGGGTATATGTCAACAACCGGAACAAGGCGCTGCTTTTGGCGGTCATCGGTTCCCGTCCAATCACGGATGGCGTGTCCATTGCGGCGGCCCACATTGATTCCCCCCGTCTCGATCTCAAACCCAATCCACTGTACGAAGATCACGATTTGGCGTATTTCGATACGCATTATTATGGCGGCATCAAAAAATATCAGTGGACCGCCATACCACTGGCTCTCCACGGGGTGGTGGTGCTGCGCGACGGGACCAGCGTATCGGTGCGTATCGGGGAGGATCCGGAGGATCCGGTCTTCTGCGTGACCGACCTTCTCCCCCATCTCGCCACCGAACAGATGACCCGCAAGGCCGCCGAGGTCATCAAGGGGGAAGATCTGAATATCCTCATCGGTTCGCGGCCGCTATGCAACGATGAGGAAGGAGAACTCGTCAAGCTGAACATCCTGCGGATTCTCCATGACAAATATGGCATGACCGAAGCGGATTTCCTTTCCGCCGAGTTGGAAGCTGTTCCGGCTTTCCAGGCGCGCGATCTGGGTTTCGACCGCAGTCTCATCGGCGCTTATGGTCATGACGACCGAGTATGCGCCTATCCTGCCGTGACTTCCATTTTGGAGGTGAAAAATCCCGAGTTCACCGCTGTGACCATTCTGGCCGATAAAGAAGAGATCGGATCGGAGGGAAACACCGGGATGCAGTCGGCGTACCTGCGGTATTTTATCGCGGACCTCGCCGCGCTGTCCGGCGCCGAGGCCCGGCATGTTCTGAACAAGTCGGTTTGCCTGTCTGCGGATGTCAACGCGGCTTATGATCCGATTTATCCCGAGGTGCTGGAACCCCGCAACTGCGCGTATCTCAACCGCGGTGTGGTACTGACAAAATATACGGGATCCCGGGGAAAATCGGGCACGTCCGATGCCTCCGCCGAATTCATGGGTTTTGTCCGGCGCTTGATGGATGGAGCCGAGGTGTCCTGGCAGATCGGAGAACTCGGAAAAGTGGATATGGGCGGGGGCGGCACGGTCGCTATGTATATCGCCAATCTGGATGTGGATACGGTGGATCTCGGCGTGCCGGTGCTGTCTATGCATGCTCCGTATGAAGTGGTTTCCAAACTCGATGTGTATATGGCTCACCGGGCCTTTTCTGCGCTGATGAGCCGAACGGCATCCGTGCGATAACAAGACAAAAACACCGGGCCGTTCCCTCCGACTTGAAAAGGATGTATAAGAGGCAGAGGGAACCGATATAAGGGAAGGAAAAGGACAGGCGAAAACGCCCGTCCTTTCTTTATGCGTCCAAATGGGTCAAATTCCGTTATACTAAGAGTGAGGCGGGAAACTGCGGCAGAGAACAGGCGGCGGAGAACAAAAAGGGAAACAGGTAACGCGGAAGAACAGAGAGCTAGGAGAAACGGACGGAGAAAAACAGAGAAAACCAGCCTCGCCGCCCGACGAAATTTCGAACCTTTCGTCGGACGGGCCACTGCGGGCGGCGCTCCCATAAATTGGGGGCGCCGCTTTTTTGCGTTTATTGGGAGATTTCAGTAATCGTCAGACTAAAGATGTAACATGAAAAAACGAAGGGAGTGAAAAAAGCAGTGGCCTACCTTGACGATGAAGAGGCGGCTAAAGGGTTCGAAGAGCGGTGATCCCGTCCAGACGGATAATGGCGACAAACGGTTCGAAGGAAGCACCGCAGACCCGATTAGGCTGTGCGGCTCCCACTGGGTGCGGGAAGCAAACGACACGGCAGGACGCGCACAGCGTCATGGTATTCCGCGAATAGGAATACCTACTGCGGAGCAGACACGGGCAGAACGATTACACGCTCGATTTTGAAAAAACGACGGTTAAACGGAGCTGCAAGCGGTAGCGGAGTGAAAAATCCGCAAAAGCCCGTGAAATCGGGAAAACAGCACCGGGAAGCTGTCTAATAAATCTCGCCGAAACGCCTAACTAATCCCCTGTTTTCAACAGGATAACTGCGCCCTTTTGAAAGGAGGCCGGTATGAAACAGAAATCTGTAGAATGTGAAAACAAACAGCAATTATGACTTCCGCACTGGCCTGATATACTTCCAAAAACGCTCCGGGTCATGGAAAAAGTAAGCCACCCTACCAGGGGTAGTGTCAAGGCAATAAGATGTGTCTGCAAAATTGAAGTTTGCAATTGCCGCGTCAATCTTCTCCTCCACACTGCGGTTTTCCTGCTCATAATCAAATGGCCCGTGTTCATAGACGATATACTCGGCTTCGGGAACATCCATCAAAAGCATTTGCGATGGTACTTCGCCTTGATAATCCGGGGGAAGACGAACACCATAACATTCGGCGCGCGGAATACCATAACAGAAAGGCTTACCGTCCGGATCGTTGATATAGGCCATAATTTGCCCACTGCCGCCGTTCGCTTCGTCACTGCCCTCATCATCCAGTTTGCCCTTGATACTGTCCAGCAAACCGCAGATGGTATCACAGTCTTGCCCCGGGATGTTTTTCTGTTTTTCCCAAAAATCCCAATACCCATTACTTTCATAGTTTTTGATGTGCAAAAACTTGTGCGCGGGAATAGTTACAAAATAGATTTTAACGTCCGCTGTGGATTTCGCCATACCAATCTCTCCAATTCCTAAAAAGTAGCGGTCAAAAGGGTTTATTTTCGTACGAAGGACAACAGGTATAGGCTTTTTGCGATATTCGCTAGGAGCAATGCCATAGGTTGCCTTGAAAGCCCTCGTAAAGGCTTCGTGTGATGAAAAACCAAAGTCAAAAGCAATATCCAAAATGCTTCTTTCGCTGTCCCGTACCTCTTTCAGCGCAAAGGCTAATTTTCTAAGCCGTAAATAATCCCTAAACTGCATACCCGATATTTCTTTAAATTTTCTTGTAGTATAAAATTCGGAATAGCCAAGCTTACGTGAAAGAAACCGTAGCGTTAGGGCTTCGTCGTGACAGCGTTTAATACAATGGTCAATTTCATTAACGATTATTTGGATTTGCTGTTGCCACTCGTACATTTGTCTACTCACCTCATTTCAACCACCCTATGATGATTATACTGTAATGGAAATTGTATTGCTTGATTTCACTTGCGGAAATCAGTGTTTTTTATATGAATAATTTAACATTGTCATCATACCACTCAGGAAATTTCTTATCAACTATCGCACAGCTGTGATAAAACACGTTTTTATCAGGCAAGCTTGCCGGAAAGTATCCCAAACACACAAATAAGAACGGCAACCACAAACAACAGTGGCTGCCGCTTTTGGAAATATCCTTATCTCGCCGGGCCGATCGGCCCGGTGTTTTTGGGATTCGGCCAAAGGAAGTCCCGCGTATTGCGGGTCAGCCTCGAGAGGAGCGGTCTTTGGGATCGGATTTACCGGCCGTTTTATCCTTATTGAGGTGTTTGCGCAGCTCCTCGAGCAGCCGGTTTTTACCCGCTCTGTCTTCCTTATCGGTCCGGCGCATATGCGGGAAAGCCCGTAAAAGCCGCCTTTGTTGGAAACGGGAACGAAGCAATTCGTCCTGTTTCCCGCGCAGTTCCGCCACCATGCCCGCAATATGCCGCCTTTTATCCTCAGGTTTCATCGAACGCCATGCATTCAGACGTGCCTGCCGGCTGTTTTGAACAGCCATTTTTTTCTGTCTACTCTTGTCATATGCGTTTTCAAGACGCAGGAAAATATCTTCGGTCGGCCATTCCAAATTCTCCAAATGCTCCCGCAAAACGCCCCTCAGTTTTTCCAGTTGTTCCAGGCGGTTGCCGATTGACAGGGCCGCTCTGACCGAGAAAACGATATCCACGATCATCAACCCAGCCAAAACCCAAGCCAACAGGATGGGAATAAGAGGCTGGAACCGGGTTAAAGCCGCCAACCAGCTTTCAAACAAAGGCTGGATTCCAAACACCAAAACGATGGATAGAAGGCCCCAGCCGACCGATATCCAGAAACAAATCCGGCCGTTTACATTCCACTTTTTATCCGAGTAGTCCCACCATCGGGAATGGAACAGCTTTTCCATCGCCCATGAGGTCAAGTATTCCAGCGCCGAGGCGATGAATGCCCCGCACACAAAAACCAACGGTACAGATATCCATAGCGACGCGGCTCGGCGCTCAATCGGCAGGAGAAAACACAAAATCAGTAGGGCTCCGCAGCCATAGATCGGGCAGATGGGGCCGTTGAGAAAACCACGGTTGACAAATCGCCTTTCTTTGATCGAACATTGGACCGTTTCCTGTGCCCAGCCCAGAAAACTATACAGGAAAAAGGTTAAAAGCACTTCGGTCAAACTGTATGTCATGTCTCCGCCCTCCGGCAGTCCGCCAGGGCAATGAAAGCGGCCAGGCTGCCGCGCTGCGGGCCGGCGGCGCGGTGAGACCAAAAAACGTCGGGATGGCATCGGGTACACAAATCCGTTACGGTGATGTGATCTGCCGTGATTCCGGCGTTCAGCAGAATACGCCGATTGATCTCCCAAAGATCGACATGATATTTATCATCCTTTCGGCTTTGCACAACATTGTCCCCGCCTTCTTCCAAGGCGGTAAACGCATCGGCAACGGGTTTGTCCACCTCAAAGCAACAAGGTCCGATGGACGGCCCGATTCCTGCCAGAATATCCTCGGGACGACATCCATATTCTTTCTCCATGCGTTCCACAGTCACTCTTCCGATCCGAGCGGCCGTCCCCTTCCAGCCCGCGTGGGACGTGGCTACCACCCTGCGGACCGGATCGACGAAAAACAGCGGGACGCAGTCGGCGTATTGGGTGCATAATACCACTCCCGGCTCGTTGGTCAGAAGCCCGTCGATATCGGAATAGCCCCGTTCCCTCGTCACGCCCCGCCCCCGATCGGCCGCCGTTGCGCAATAGAGATTCGTATGGTGTTCCTGGGCTGAAATGACTACGTCATCCGCCTGCGTACCGAGACCGTGGCAAAAGAGATCAAAATTTTTTCGGACCGCCTCCACCTCATCGCCCCGGGTAAAGCTGAGGTTCATCGTAGCATACGGCTCACGGCTCACACCGCCCAGGCGGGTGGAAAATCCATGCCGGACAAAAGGCAGCTTGTCGAAAGAAGGAAAGGAATAATAAACAGGGCCCGGCCCTTCATGGAGGGTCAGACGCGCAGACGTCGGCAAATCCATAACCTGCATCTCCTTTATCGGCATCCCGGCGGGATTGGATATCGTCTTTCAGTATATCACGGTAGTGGGGAGCATTTCAATCCTTTCCCATGCGGATCGGCCCCGCCAAAATTCGCATGGGTTTTTGGAGGCCTGCGATTGATCGTATTCTTCATGATTTCTTCCACTTTCATCCGTTGAATCTTTGGCAAATGTGGCGTACAATACAAGTAGAATTGGTGATGGGGAGGATCCGGCGTTGGATGCGTGTATCAAAGTGGCTTCGTTCAATATCAAACGGGATTCCCGCTTTCAGGGGACACATGGTTGGCCATACCGCCGGGAATTGGTCGCCGACATCATACGAAAGTCGGGGCTGGCGATCATCGGCGTTCAGGAACTTCTTCCTACCATGCGGGAGGATCTGCATACATTGCTCCAAGATTACCATATTTTCGGCGACGGGCGCAAACGCAATCGCAGCAATGAACAATCCGCCATTTTACTGCGGGATCACGATACCCGGTTTCTCGGCGGCCAGACTTTTTGGCTTTCCAAACATCCCGAGCAATCCGGTAGCCGCGCTTATTTTTCAATGTTTCCCCGTATTTGCACGGTCTGCGAGGTGTTTGTGCAGGAATACGGACGGTCGATCCGGGTCTTTAACACGCATTTCGACCATATATGCAGTCCCGCCCGCACGTTGGGGGTCCGCATTATACTGGAGTATATGCACCGTATGAACGAACGATCTCCCATGCCCTGTATTCTCATGGGGGATCTCAACGCGCCGCCGGACAGCAAACCCATCCGGATTCTGCGGGAAAACCGGCATGCCTATCCGGACATTCACCTCAACTACGCTTATGATCTCATAAAAAACCGAACGGCCGCCAATACCTATCACGGTTTTACCGGCCGAATGACGCCTCGTCCCCCCATCGACTATATTTTTGTCAGTGACGAATTCATAATCCGGGACGCCTATTTGGACACCACACATGCCGGCGGATTATACCCTTCCGATCATTTTCCTCTGGTTGCGGAATTGGGGCTTAAAAAGCAAGTGGTGGAATTGGCCGGGTAAAAGAAGACGAAAAGACAGACGATCCCTGTTTTGGATGCCGAAATGTGAACTACTGGCATCCAAAAACAGCGTGATTCGGCTTTGAAGACCGAAAAGCAGCATGACCGGCGGAATTGGTTCCGCCGGTCATGCTGCTTTTTACCCAATTTGCCGGTCCGGCCGGCGATTTGGCGTTTTACATACAAGAGGCTTTTGCACCAAGCGAAGGCTTATCCCAGCAGAGAGGCAGCCGGCTCGTCCAGCATGACCGTGACATGCGGATGCAATTGGAGGATAGATGCCGGGCACTGCGGATCCACCGGCCCCTGAATCATATCCTTGACCGCCTGCGCCTTGTCCGCCCCGGTAGCGATAATCAAGATGGCCCGCGCCTTCATAATCGAGCCGATTCCCATGGTCAGAGCCTGGCGGGGAACATCTTTGACGTCGGCAAAAAAGCGTTTGTTGGCGTCGATGGTGCTTTCCGTCAGATTCACAACATGGGTTTTCGGCGGAAACACCGTGGTGGGTTCATTAAAAGCAATATGGCCGTTCCGGCCGATTCCAAGAATTTGCAGGTCGATGCCGCCGGCCTCTTCGATCATCTTTTCGTAATCCGCGCATTCTTTTTCCGGATCCGAGGCGGTGCCGGACAGGACGTGAATGCTCTCCTCGGGAATATTGATATGTTGAAACAGATTCTCATGCATGAAATAATAATAGCTTTGATCGTGCTCGTGCCCGAGTCCCACGTATTCGTCCAGGTTAAAGGTCGTCACTTGAGAATAATCCACAGCGCCTGCCCGATAGAGCTCCGCCATTTTCCGATAAGTCGGAATCGGCGTGGAACCCGTCGCCAATCCCAAGACGCAATCCGGCTTGGCGATCACGGTGGCGGCAAATAAGGTCGCACCGGCGGCCCCAATAGCATCCGTGCTGGCATAAACTCTTACATTCATATTGGATCTTCCTTTCTGATAATTTTCTACTTTGACCAGTATACACCATCATTTTAAAAAACACCAGCCCATCCGGTCTTTTTCTTTGCCAAATCGGACGGGATGTTCTTGTTAAATATCCTGTACTTATCACCAACGCCGGATCCATTCATAAACTGATAGAGAACCACACCCCACTATATGGCAAAAAGGAGAGTATGCGCTTTGGATAACAAGCATTGCGGCATGAATCATTATTACATGACGCGAACGAACCGTTCCGGGCATTGTTCCGGAAGCCGTCCGTCTCAGACCAGAGGGCCTGCAGTGGCAGCTGTTCCCGCCACTGTCGAATGTACACCGGACGGCCAACCCATGGCACTGGCCATGGCGTATGTCCCCATTCAGGTGCTGAACACCATTTACGATCCGCAGGAAGGTTTCTGCCAGGGGACCATTTTCCCCGAACTGAACAAACCTTGGATGGTAGGAGGGGTCAACTGTGGATGAAAAAACGATGCGTTGCCGTATCCACGCCTATGATTTCGCCATTCTCGAAATGGAGATGTATTTGGACACCCATTGCGACGATACCCAAGCGATGGAAAAGCGCCGGGAACTGCAGGAAAAACGAGCGGTACTAGTCGCAGAATACGAGAGCCAGTTCGGTCCCTATATCGTCACCAGCAATCAAGTAAACGGCGACCGGTGGTCATGGATATGCAATCCGTGGCCCTGGGATTACAAGGAGGGTTAATCCATGTGGGAGTATGAAAAGAAATTGCAGTATCCGGTCAAAATCACCCGCCCGAATCCCAAATATGCGAAAATCATTATCAGCCAATACGGCGGACCCGATGGAGAACTCGGTGCTTCTATGCGCTATCTGAGCCAGCGGTATGCTATGCCCTATCCGGAATTGAAAGGCTTGCTGACGGATATTGGCACAGAGGAATTGGCCCACTTTGAAATGATTGCCGCTATGGTGCACCAGCTCACTCGGAATATGACCCCCGAAGAGATTGTGCGTTCGGGCTTTGACACCTACTTTGTCGATCACACCGCCGGCATCTGGCCGCAAGCCGCATCCGGTGCCGCTTGGACCGCCAACTATATTCAAAGCAAAGGGGACGTTATCACCGATATGCACGAGGATATGGCGGCCGAACAAAAGGCGCGTACCACCTATGACAATCTGCTCCGTCTCATCGACGATCCGGACATCCGCGATCCCCTGAAATTTCTGCGGGAACGGGAGATCGTACATTATCAGCGTTTCGGCGAAGGGCTGCGGATTGCGACCGACCATCTCAACAGCAAGAATTTCTATGTCTGCAATCCCAGTTTTGATAAGAACTGCGGAAAGAAAACCTGCTGAATTATGTGCAGATGAAAGTCGAACAGGGAGCCGATGGTATATCGGTTCCCTGTTTTCTCTGTTTGCCCACTTCTGCGGTATATTCTTCCGTATATGGGCGGGGGAAACCCTGTCCGTTGTGTCTTTACAAGCCGTAAACATCGGGGTTTTTCAGAAGAGCGCGTATCCCCTGCTTTTGTGCCAGCCAGGAATCGAAGGCTGTGGCGCTTCCCGCCGCCACACCGACTTCCAGCGCCGTTTTGTAATCGCCCGACTGCATCCATCCGAATAGAAACCCCGCCACCATCGAATCTCCCGCTCCTACCGCATTGACTGCTTGTCCAACCGGCGGTACGGTTCTGTGACCCCTTCCGGTTTCATCAAGGAGCCACGCCCCCTTTTCTGCCAGCGAAACCAGCACGTTTTGCGCCCCCATCGCCTGGAGGCGGCGCCCATAGTACTCCGCCTGCTCCACATGATCGACCGTAACTCCGAACAAATCCCCCAACTCATGCTGGTTGGGTTTAATTAAAAAAGGGCGAAAGGGCAGCGTTTTCATCAGCAGCTCTCCCGCCGCGTCCACAACGACCCGGATCGCCTTCCCCTTTGTCTTGTGCAAAATCCGCTCATACATGTTCGAGGGCAAGGCAGGTGGTACGCTGCCTGCAAGAACCAGAGTGTCGCCATCATCTAAATCTTCGACCTGCTTCAGCAGGGCTTCCACTGCACAAGCAGGAACGGGGGGACCAATGCCATTGATTTCGGTCGGACAGTCGGTTTTGATTTTGATATTGATGCGCGAATCTCCTTTATCCAGCCGGACAAACGCCGTACTGCAGCCTTCCTGTAGCAGCATGGATTGAATCCGCTCGCCGGTATACCCCGCCACAAAACCCAGTGCGCGGTTTGCCATCCCCAATCTGGTGAGCATAATGGAAACATTGACACCTTTACCGCCCGGGTGCCAGGCCTCTTCCTCCGGGCGGTTGACACTTCCCATCTTCCATGCCGGTATCGTCGCCACATAATCCAACGACGGATTCATCGTTACCGTATAAATCATATCCGCTTCTCCTGCTCTCACCGAATAAACCACACAAGGATTTTCTAGAAACCTTCTTATACCACTGGGGCATATCCCATCAATCCCAAACCCACGATTATGGCGGACAGAACAGAAAGAATCGGGTTCCCGCTCGGTTTATCGCGATATGTTCCAATCCACTTGTCCCTTCCCGAATTCTCCGATACCTCTGCCATGATAGCACACGCGGCGCACTGCCGCAAGGCACATGATGATGTTCAAAAAATACTTAGACCGCCAGCAACCGAAATGACCCACCGTTATAGCGGCGGGTCATTCTGTATTTTTGCCGGGTTAGAGGATTTCCGCAGAAAGACAATCCCGATGACAAGCAAAAGAGGAAAAATCACCGCCACTGCCAAACCGGCCCGCAGTCCCCACTGGTCCGGTGCCATCCCGCTCTCCTGCATGACACCCTGCAAAAACGGCAGGCGCTGTGCTGCATCCGACACCGCTCCGGTCAGCCAGGGGCCGAGGGAACAGCCGAGATCCCCTGCCAGAGCCAACAATCCGAATAGAGCGGTTCCAGCCCCGGGAAACCGGGCCGCCGAAAGGCTGATGGTGCCCGGCCACATCAGGCTGACCGACAAACCGCAAAAAGCACAACCCAACAGGGCCGGCAGGGGCGAGGGAACCAAAACGGTAACTCCATAGCAGACGATGCAAAGCAAGGCGCTCAACAACATAGCCCTTTTTAAATCAAAACGGCTGCCCCAGATACCGTATATCGTCCGTCCAACCCCCATGAGGAGCCCGAAAAGACAAGGGCCGAGCAAATCCCCCATCAGCTTGGGCACACCCAGGCCTTTTTCGGCAAAAAGAGAGGACCATTGAGACATGGATAATTCGGCCGCTCCCGCACAGAGCATCATCAAAAGCGCGATAAAGAAGATCCGGGAGGAAAAAAGATGTCTCAAGGGAATTTTATCCTCTTCAGAGGGCGGCGGCATCAAAGGCATCCGGATAACTCGGAATAAATTGGTCAAAGGCACCAACGCCCACAAGAGAGGATACACCCACCAGAACCCGTCTCCGGTAAAACCGATGCATACCGTCGTGACCAAAATGACCAGCACCTGCCCCCAGGAATAAAACGCGTGGAGCAAGCTCATGGAAGAGGCTTTTGCCTCGCTGGGCAGAGAATCGACGATGGGACTGATGAGGACTTCGATCAAACCGCCGCCCACGGCATAGACCACCACGGCAGCCGTCAGTCCAATATAGGGTTCGGCCAGAATCCCCGGTAAGATCCCCAGCATGATCAGCCCGATGGCAGCGGCTGCATGCGCGATAACGAGACAGGCACGGTAGCCGATCTTATCGACGAATTTGACCGACAGCAGATCCACGACCAGCTGGATACCGAAGGTCAGCAGGATCAGGCGTCCGATCTGTTCAAATGAAATATGATAGTCCGCCTGAAAGGTCACGAAAAACAGTGGAGCTAGATTGGCAATGATCGCCTGCACAATATAACCCCAATAACAAGCGTGCAGCGTGCAACGATAGGTCGGCTTTTTCATAGACAATTTCCTCCGTGGTTTTGCCCGAACAACGTACCTGATTTTTGATCGGTTGTCAAGAGAAAATGAAAAATCTCCTTCGGGCTGCCCTTCCCTCCCCCATGACCGATCCCTCTCGAGACATGCTGGTTTTTTATGGGAAACACCGTGAAAAAACGCGGATTTTGCGGAAAAAAAGAGTTAGTTTGAACTACCTCATTGCAAAAAGGAAATAGGTCATGTATAATGAATAACATTGAGCTCATCCTGCCCTTGGGCAGGATCTGGGGGTGAATCATAGAGATTTGCTTCTGCGCGCCGGCGCTTGTCCGCCGGCCGAAATCAGACAAACGGGTTGAAGAAAATTCGGTCTCCAAATTCTCAAGGAGGAATCGGCAAGATGCAAAAAAAGATCAGCACTCTCCCTTTTAAGGGGACCCCGGAGCAGGAGGAAAAACTCCGGGCCGTCATCGCTGAAAACCGGCAGGATCCCAGTCGCCTGATGGGGGTCATGCAGCAGGCGCAGGATATTTACGGATATCTGCCTTTTGAGGTCCAGCAGATGATCGCCGAAGGCATGAATGTGCCGTTGGAAAAGGTGTATGGGGTGGCGACATTTTACGCGCAGTTCGCCCTCTCGCCCAAAGGCGTGTATAACATCTCGGTCTGTCTCGGCACCGCCTGTTACGTCAAAGGATCCGGCGATCTGTTCAACAAACTCAGCGAAACCCTCGGGATCGGTTCGGACGAATGCACCGAAGACGGCAAGTTTTCCCTGACAGCCTGCCGCTGTATCGGCGCCTGCGGCCTGGCACCGGTCCTCACGGTCAACGACGATGTTTACGGACGACTGACCGTGGACGATATCCCCGGTATTTTGGCCAAGTACGCCGACTAGTATGCGGGAACTGTCTTTGAACATACTCGATATCGCCCAGAACTCCCTCGCGGCCGGTGCCACCCTTGTCACTTTGACCGTGAAGGAGGATAAACAGGCGGATTTATTGCGCCTTTCCGTCGAGGACAACGGGCGCGGCATGGATGCGCAGACCTTGGCAAAGGTCCGGGACCCTTTTTACACCACCCGTACCACCCGCAAAGTGGGGATGGGCATTCCCCTGTTCCGCATGGCGGCGGAGATGACCGGCGGTCGCCTCGATATCGCATCACAGCCGGGTAAGGGAACGGCGGTAACGGCGTCGTTCGGTTTGTCCCATATCGACCGCATGCCCCTGGGGGATATGATCGGGACCATCACCGCCCTGATCCGTTTGAATCCGGAAGTGGACTTTGTTTACCGTCATACGGTGGACGGCCGTTCTTTTCAGATGGACACTCGCGAACTGAGGGAACAGCTCGGCGATGTCCCCCTCTGTGAGCCGGATGTGATGGAGTGGATCGACAGTTATTTAAAGGAAAATGAGAACCAGCTTGACGGCACCGCCTGACGGCGGCGCGCCGTCCCCATTCTGATACTTGAACTAGGAGGTATCCCTATGAAAACGATAGCAGAACTGCAGGCCATCCGGGAAAAAGCCCGGGAGAAAATGGCTGTGCGGGAGGGCGCGGAAGCCGAGACCCGTGTCGTGGTCGGCATGGCCACCTGCGGCATCGCCGCGGGCGCCCGTCCGGTCCTCAACGCCTTTGTGGATGAGGTGGCCAAACGGCATCTCACCGGAGTGACCGTCACCCAGACCGGCTGCATCGGCATGTGCCAGTTTGAACCGATCGTTGAGGTGCTGATGCCGGGCAAGGAAAAGGTCACATATGGAAAAGTGACCCCGGATAAGGTGGAACGGATCATTGTCGACCACCTGGTCAACGGCAATCCCGTGACGGAATACACCGTCGCGAATCTGATGAAATAACGCGGGAGGGAAAAACGGATGTATCGTTCACACGTACTGGTCTGCGGCGGCACCGGATGTACCTCCTCGCACAGCCAGGAAATCATCAAAGCTCTGGAAACGGAGATCGCTGCCAATGGTTTGACCGACGAGGTCAAGGTGGTCAAAACCGGCTGCTTCGGCCTGTGTGCCCTGGGCCCCATCATGATTGTCTATCCGGAAGGATGCTTCTATTCCCGGGTACAGGAAGAGGATATCCCCGAGATCGTTTCCGAGCATCTTCTCAAGGGCCGCATCGTCACCCGTCTGCTTTATGACGAGACCGTGGGGAAAGATGAGATCAAGGCTCTGAATGAAACCGACTTCTACAAAAAACAGGTGCGGGTGGCGCTGCGCAACTGCGGCGTCATCAACCCTGAATCCCTGGATGAATACATCGCCATGGATGGCTATCAGGCGCTGGCAAAGTGCCTGACCGAGTATACCCCCGAACAGGTCATCCAGATCGTCACGGATTCGGGTCTGCGGGGGCGCGGCGGCGGCGGATTCCCCACCGGCCGGAAATGGGCTTTATGCGCCCCCAACAAGGCGCCGCAGAAGTATGTGGTCTGCAACGCCGACGAAGGCGATCCCGGCGCGTTTATGGACCGTTCGGTCCTCGAAGGGGATCCCCATTGTCTGGTGGAAGCGATGGCCATTGCCGGTTACGCCATTGGCGCCACCAAGGGGTTCGTCTATGTCCGCGCCGAATACCCCATCGCTGTGCGCCGTCTCCAAATCGCCATCGACGAGGCGCGCGAAGCCGGCCTTTTAGGGAAGGACATCTTCGGTTCGGGATTCGATTTTGATATGGAAATCCGCTTGGGCGCCGGCGCTTTCGTCTGCGGTGAGGAAACCGCTCTGATGACCTCGATCGAAGGCAACCGTGGTGAGCCTCGTCCCCGTCCCCCCTATCCGGCGGTCAAAGGTTTGTTTGGCTGCCCGACGGTGGAGAACAACGTCGAGACCTTTGCGAACATTCCTCAGATCATCCTCAAGGGTGCCGAGTGGTTTGCTTCCATGGGGACCGAGAAATCCAAAGGCACCAAGGTGTTCGCCCTGGGCGGCAAAATCAAACATACCGGCCTGGTGGAAATCCCCATGGGTACCACCCTGCGGGAGATCGTCGAGGAGATCGGCGGCGGCATTCCGGGCGGAAAGAAGTTTAAGGCCGCTCAGACGGGCGGTCCTTCCGGCGGCTGTATCCCGGCCAGCCTGATCGACACCAAGATCGACTATGACAACCTGATCGCCATGGGCTGTATGATGGGTTCCGGCGGTTTGATCGTCATGGACGAAGACACCTGCATGGTGGACATCGCCAAGTTCTTTCTGGAATTCACCGTGGACGAGTCCTGCGGCAAATGCACTCCCTGCCGTGTAGGCACCAAGCGTCTGCTCGAGAAACTCGACAAAATCACCAAGGGCAACGGTACGCTCGAGGACATCGACGAACTCGAGGAACTTTGCCACTATATCAAAGCCAACTCTCTGTGCGGTCTGGGGCAGACGGCCCCCAATCCGGTACTCTCCACCCTTAAGTTTTTCCGGGATGAGTACGTTGCGCATGTTGTGGACAAAAAATGTCCCGCCGGGGTCTGTAAATCTCTGCTCCATTATGAGATCGTCGCCGATAAGTGCAAAGGCTGCACCGCCTGTGCCCGCGTCTGCCCGGTCGGCGCCATTTCCGGCACGGTCAAGAATCCGCATTCCATTGATGTCAGCGCCTGCATCAAATGCGGCGCCTGTATGGAAAAATGCCGTTTCGGCGCGATCATAAAGGTTTAAGGAAGGAGAGTGACCGAAATGGAAGACATGGTTCATGTGAAAATCAACGGCATTGCGGTCGAAGTCCCCAAAGGATCCACCATTCTGGAGGCTGCCCGCTATGCCGGTGTGGAAATTCCCACCCTCTGCTTTTTAAAGGACATCAATGAAATCGGTGCCTGCCGCATCTGCGTGGTAGAGGCAACCGGCGCGCGCGGCCTCGTGACCGCATGTGTGTATCCGGTCTCCGAAGGCATGGAAGTGCAGACCAATACCGCCAAGGTGCAGGCCGCCCGTCGCACAACACTGGAATTGATTCTGTCTACCCATGAGAAAAAATGCCTTTCCTGTGTACGCTCCAACGACTGCGAACTGCAGAAGATGTGCAAGGATTACGGGGTGGAGGACACCGGCAAATACGACGGATTCAAACCCCATTATGAACTGGACACCTCCGCCGCTCATTTGGTCCGGGACAACAACAAGTGCATCCTTTGCCGCCGTTGTGTCGCCGCCTGCCGTCAGCAGTTTGTGTCGGTCATCGGCGCCAACGACCGTGGCATTGATACCCACATCGGCACGGCATTTGAGAAAAAACTCAACGATGTCCCCTGTGTTTCCTGCGGCCAGTGCATCGTTGTATGTCCCACCGGTGCCCTGACCGAAAAGGACGACACCGGTAAGGTATGGGAGGCTTTGGCGGATGAAACGAAACACGTGATTGTCACCACGGCTCCCTCGATTCGCGCCACTCTCGGTGAATGTTTCGGTCTGCCCATCGGCACCAATGTCGAAGGGAAAATGGTCGCTGCTCTCCGTCGCCTCGGCTTTGACAAGGTTTTCGACACCGATTTTGGAGCCGATCTCACCATCGTGGAGGAGGCAAACGAATTTGTTGATCGGGTGAAAAACGGCGGCGTACTGCCCATGATCACCTCTTGTTCACCCGGCTGGGTCAAATTTGCGGAGTATTATTATCCCGATCAGCTTGACCACCTTTCTTCCTGCAAATCTCCTCAACAAATGAGCGGAGCGGTCATCAAAACCTATTACGCTCAGAAGATGGGAATTGATCCGAAGGATATCGTCAATGTTTCGGTGATGCCTTGCACCGCTAAAAAGTTCGAGTGCGGGCGGGACGGACAGAGTGCGGTCGGCGTGCCCGATATCGACATTGCGATCACCACCCGCGAATTGGCCCGGATGATCGACCGTGCAGGGCTTAAGTTTACTTCCCTGCCGGATGAGGAATTCGATTCGCCGCTCGGTGAGGACACCGGCGCCGCCGTTATTTTCGGCGCTACCGGCGGCGTCATGGAGGCGGCGCTCCGCACGGCCAACGACTGGCTCACCGGAAAGGACAATGAGACAGTGGATTTCCATGAAGTGCGCGGCACCGCCGGCCTGAAGGAAGCCACTTACAACATTGCCGGTATGGATGTCAAAGTCGCGGTTGCCAGCGGTGTTGCGAGTGCCAATTACATTATGAGCTGTATCCGGGACGGTACAGCCCCCTGGCATTTTGTTGAAATTATGTGCTGTCCGGGCGGCTGTGTCAACGGCGGCGGTCAACCCATTCAGCCCGCTTCTGTGCGCAACACCACCGATCTCAAGGCTCTGCGTGCCAAGGCTCTGTATGACCAGGATGCCGGCATGGCATTGCGCAAATCCCATCAGTCCCCCGTCATTCAGACCCTTTACAAAGAGTTCTTTGACGACGGATTCGGTGGGCATAAAGCGCACCATTGCCTGCATACCCACTATACCGCCCGGCCGAAATACCGGTAATCGGTGCCGAAAATTGTCAAGGGGCGGCTGCAAAAGAAATCCTTTTGCAGCCGCCCCTTGTTGTCCGTCAGTGCGATCATACTTGATCGCAACTAGGCGGAGCAGGGCGTTTGACGGTCTTCCAATAGCCACATGGCCTGCCCACTCTCTCAGTTGATAGGACATGCCCGTCCTTCGCGTGACCAGGCCCCCGGAGAGGTTTGATCAGATTGTCAGTTCTGTTCATCCAGCGTCAGCTCAAACGCGGGCAGAAATTCTTCCAAAAAGCAATCCGCCGCCGGCAGATGTATGGACCGGACCGCCGCCTCGGTCGAACGGCGGGCTTGTTCAAACTCCCGGTTTCCCTGTCCTTGCTCCTCCACACATTTGATCAGAGCCGACAGCTTGTCCGCCGCTTTGACAATACGCCGCTCCTCGGCCAGATCCTCCCCGGGGAAAAAAAGGGCCTGGTAATCCGGGCGGATATCCTCCGGCAGCATGGAAAGCAGTTTATTGGCGGAGACATCCTCCACATGCCGGTAAGCGTCCCGGATCGCAGGGTTGTAGTATTTGACCGGAGTAGGCAGATCGCCGGTCAAAATCTCAGGGGCATCGTGATACAGTGCGAGCAAAACGCATTTTCCCACATCCACAGTCCCGCCGAACCGGCGGTTTTGCAAAAGGGCCAGCCCATGTGCCAGAACCGCCACATCCTGGGTATGCTCACATAGATTTTCCGGCCGGGTGTTGCGCATCAGGGCCCAACGGGTGATATATTTCATGCGGGAAAGCAGTGCGAAAAAGTTATAACGCATTGGAAAGCCCCCTATCCCTTTCTTTCTTATCATTATAGCTTATCGCGGTCTCTTTTCCAAGCCAAACGGTGCTTTTTCTTCCAATTTGGCTCTTTTCTTTTACGCCCGTATTTGCTATACTCGTTCTGATAGGGAGAAAGGATGTCGGTTATTTTGCCATCGCTTGCTTTCAGCCGCCGGCAGGGCGTACAGACGGTCATCTGCATCCTGTTGTTCGCGCTTATATTTCGCCTGTGCGTCGGCATGTTGTATGCGAACTATTTTGATATTACCTGGTACCGTACATGGGCGCTCGGCTTTCAGGACGGATTTTTTGATGCTTACACCCGTCTGAATACCGGCTCATACGCACTGGATTACCCCCCCATGTATTTATATTGTTTGTATATCGTCGGGCAATTGTACCGGTATTTTCCGATTGCCGACTACTGGATGCTCGATATGCTGGCGATGAAAGCATTTCCCATCCTATTCGATGTGATGGCCGCAGGATTGTTTTATCTGGTTTGCCGCAGGCAAAGCGAAACGTTCGGGATATTGGCTGCGGCTCTCTGGGCCCTCAACCCCTCCGCTATTTTCAACAGTGCCCATTGGGGGCAGACCGACGGCCTGATGGTGCTGCTCGTTCTGCTGTCCTTTTATCAATTTGAACGGAATAAGCCGTTTCTCGGTTCGATCCTGTTTGCCGTCGCCTGCCTGACCAAAATGCAGTGTTTATACTTCGCCCCGGCCTTGTTTGTTTTTCTGCTCCGGCCCGATACCCCGCCTGACCGAGCCCGTTCAGAAAGCCGCATCAGCCGTCTGGTGGATTCTTTACTGCGGCTGCGATGGGGGCACGCGTGCGCCTGTGTCGGGGTGGCCCTGCTGACCGGAATAGCGGGGTTTCTCCCCTTTATCGCGGGAAGCTGGAAAACCTGGGGAGCCAAAAGCCTCCTCCTGCCCTTCCAAGTCTATTTTGGAGGATTCGGGAAATATCCCTACGCGACCCTCAACGCCTATAACCTTTACGGGGCTTCTTCGCTCAATATGGTCAGAGACAACCACTCTCTCCTATTCGGTACAACCGGCGAAGACGGGTATGCCGTGGGGGGCTTCACCCTGCACCATTTCAGCACCCTGATGCTGTTACTCTCTCTGATTCTGATGATCTATGTCATGCTTCGGGGAAAACGTGAAAACCGGCTTTGGCTGGGCTGCTTTCTGTTCATGCAGTGTGCGTTTATCCTTACCACCCGGATGCACGAGCGGTATCAGTTTCCGGTGCTGTTGTTCTCTCTCATGCTGTTCCTGCGGTGGCGGGACTTCCGTTGGCTGTGGCAGTATGTGGCCCTTTCCCTCATGACTTTTATCAATCAGTTCATGCTGCTCATAAAAAATAACACCATTCGGGATCCCAGTGCTCCCTGGAACCAGATATTTGGCCCTGTGATGATTGTGATGTCTCTGGTCAATCTGATCGTTTTTCTGTGGGGGTTGCTTTTGACGCTTCGTACAGCGTTTCCCCCTGCTCAAAGCGGAGACGGGTCCCTTCCGGGAAAAACCCGGCCGGATGCGAATAGCCCAATATCGGAAAGGCGTGACGCAACTTGAACACTCCCACCCTTGGCAAATTGAAAGAACGGGCCTGGCTCTCTTTCCTCCTTCCCCTGGCTGCGGCAACCTTGTTGTTTCTTCCCTTCCTGATCTTCGATCGGGGGTACTTCATCTATTACGGGGACTTCAACGTTCAACAGATTCCGTTTTATCAAATGGCCCACGACAGCGTCCGTTCCGGCAACATCTTCTGGAGCTGGACCACCGACCTCGGCGCCAATTTCATCGGCTCTTACTCCTTCTATCTGCTCGGCAGCCCGTTTTTCTGGCTGACCATACCTTTCCCCAGCGCCGTTGTTCCGTATTTGATGGGGCCATTGCTCATTTTGAAATTCGCGTGCAGTTCAGCCGCCGCCTATGCGCTGCTCCGCCGGTTTGTCCGGCCCGACTACGCTCTGATCGGTGGCATCCTGTATGCGTTTTCGGGATTTTCCATTTATAACGTCTTTTTTAACCATTTTCATGAGGCCATTATCTATTTTCCCCTGATGCTCCTCGGCCTTGAGCGCTATATGAAGGACGACCAACGCGGTCTGTTCGGCCTGATGGTCTGCTTAAGCGCCCTGAACAACTATTATTTCTTTATCGGCCAGGCCATTTTTATTCTGATCTACTGGTTTGTCCGGATGTTCTCAGGCGAATGGGAATGCACCATGTCCAAATTCCTGTGGCTGGTTTTTGAAGCGGTGATCGGCACGGCGGGTGCGGCGGTATTGCTTCTCCCATCCTATCTCGCGGTAATTCAGAACCCCCGGACCGACAGTCTACTGGCCGGCTGGGATCTGTTGATTTATAACAAACCGCAGCGCCTATTTGATATCCTGCACTCCTTCTTCTTTCCGCAGGATATCCCCGCCAGGGAGAATTTCTTTCCCGATTCAGACAACAAATGGTCCTCCATGTCAGCTTGGCTGCCGGTGTTCAGTTGCTCGGGTGCCATTGCGTATTTCCAATCCCGCAAACACAAGGATTGGCTGCGCCGCATGCTGATGATCTGCTTTTTCTGTGCCGTCATACCCGGTCTGAACGCCATGTTCCAATTATTTAACTGGGCTTATTACGCCCGGTGGTATTATATGATGGTCCTCATGCTCGTTCTCTCCACCGTCAAGTGCTTTGAAGAGGCGGAAGAAACCCCCGTCAACTGGAACCGCGCGCTCGGGTGGACTTTTGGGATCACGGCCTTTTTCGCACTCTTCATCGGCCTGACCCCCGAAAGCTGGAAGCCCGATGAAGAGACCGGCAAGCTTGACTTTGGGTTGATGGAACGCCCGGCCAGATTCTGGCTGTTTGTCGGCATTGCGGTTGTCTGCCTGGTGGTTGCGTCCATCTTGATCGCGGTTTTCAAGCGGGAACGCGAAAACTTTTTCCGCTTAACCGTTGTCTCCACCCTATGCGTCAGCTTGATGGTGAGCTGGTATCTGATTGGCCTTGGAAAAGTCAATTCCAACTATACCTCATCCTACGTCATTGAAACCGCTATCGAGGGGAAAGACAAAATCCATCTGCCGGAAACACAAAACCAGTTTGCCCGCGTCGATTTTTATAACGGTATGGATAATCAGGGGATGTTTTGGCAGATGCCTACCATCCAGGCATTTCACAGCATTGTACCCGGCTCGGTCATGGAATTTTATCCCACCATCGGAATCGCACGGGGCGTCGCCACCCGTCCGGAGGTCGCCCATTATGCTGTGCGAAGCCTGACCTCCGTTCGCTGGTTGTTCGATTATGCGAATACCAGTGGGAATGAAAACAAAAACACTTTTTTTGAAAGCAACGGCGCCACCCAAATGCCTGGCTGGACCTATGTGGATACTCAGAACGATTTTAAGATCTATGAAAACGACTATTATATTCCCATGGGTTTCACATATGACGCCATGCTGACCCGTTCCCAGTACAATGCCTTGAGCCAAAGCAACCGGGAACTCGCTTTGCTGAAGGCGCTGGTGATAGAGGACGAGGACGTTGCGGCCCTGTCCGGTCTGCTCGATCCGCTCGGCAGTTCGGTCTCCTACACCAAAGAGGCCTACTTCGCCGATTGTCTCGCGCGCAAGGCTGAGTCCGCCTCCTCTTTTGTTACGGATAACCACGGTTTTACCGCGACCATTCGGGTGGAAGAGGATACCCCGGTCTTTTTCAGCGTACCTTATGAAGACGGATGGACCGCCACCGTCAACGGCCAAGAGGTTCCCATCTATCAGGTAAACGTGGGTTTCATGGCGGTGGTCTGCCCCGCCACGGATGACGAAGTCACCATCCGCTTCGATTACCACACACCGGGGCTGGCGATTGGCATCCTGATTACCCTTGCGGCGGTTCTGCTATTCGTTTTGTACTATTTCCTTATGCGGATATGGGATCGCCGGATGCATCGCAAACTCGACCGCGAAATTCCGTTGTCCCCTCCGAAAGAGGAAAACGGTGCAGATACCTGGGAATACGCACGGCCCCTGGAAGACTCCGCTGCGCAGGAGGACGACACTGGCGGGTTTGACCTCTACCGGTATTACGGCGGTGAGCCATCGACGGCGGAGCCTCCGGATCCCCTGTCCGATAACGGCTGTGAGAACGCCTCGCCTCAGGACCCGTCCCCTCCGGACGGGACAGCCCCGCAACCACCTTCCTCTTCAGAATAAAAAAACACGGTATTCCCTGAGCCTGCAGGGGATACCGTGTTTTTTTATGTCTCCATACCGTATGACTGGGTTACATCATGTCCCGTTTATGCAGGAAGAAGGCCACCGCCGCCATCACAACCCCTGACAGCAGAACGGGGAACCAGAAAAACTGGGTCAGTGGCAACCCCTCCACATTCATGCCATAGAAACCGGCAATGATGTTGGGCACGGATATCACAATCGTCACCGAGGCGAGCGCCTTCATGACGATATTCAGGTTGTTGGATATCACCGAAGCAAACGCATCCATAGTTCCGGAGAGGATGTTCAGGTAAATGCTGGACATCTCGATGGATTGCTTGATTTCGATGAGAACATCCTCAAGTAAATCTTGATCGTCCTCGTACAGCTTGATATATTTACCCCGCATCAACTTTTCCAGCGTCGTTTCGTCGGCTTTCAAAGACGTGGAGAAATACACCAGGGATTTTTCCACATCCAAAAGATTGATGAGTTCCTTATTCTTCATGGATTTGCGCAGCTGCTTTTCCAGGGAACTGGACAGCTTGTCAATCTGCTTGAGGAATTGAAGAAACCGCTGTGCCACCCGCAGCATGAGCCGCAGCACAAACTGCGTTTTGAGATTGGTCTGTACCCCTTTGACCACCCCCTCCGCGAATTCGGAGAGAATGGCGTTTTCCCGCAGGGAAACCGTAATCACACAGGACGGTGTGACCAGAATGCCCATCGGCAAGGTGTAATAGGCAATTTCATTATCCTGGCGTTCCGCTATGGGAGCATCAAGGATAATGAGCGTGTTTCCATCCTCGGCTTCGATGCGGGACGATTCCTCCTCGTCCAAGGCCGCCCGAATGAAATCCTGTTCCAAGGAAAACTGATGGATCAGGCTGTTGATCTCCCGTTCATCGGGATTAACCACATTGATCCAGCAGCCCTCTTCAAATTCCTCCTGCGGACGCACCCGTCCGTTGACAGTTTTGTAATAAGCGATCATCGGCACATACCCCTTCCCCGGGAGCCCCGACGGCCGCGCAAAGACTAGGGCCGGACCGGATGCATCCCGCTCTTGTTGACGTTTCGACTGCCAGGGTCAGGACTCACCCTGTCCACCTCCTGCTCTTCGCATGGTCAAAATTATGAGTGCATCCATGCTACCGTCAACATTATAGCACAATATATTGTGATTGCAAGCGATATCTGAGGATAAACGCTCCAAACGGCTCCGATTTATCTTATAATCGGCGTTTTTGAGGAAATACCGGTCAATTTAACCCAAATTTAACTTCAACGCCTTTTCATTTTAGTTTCCCCAGGCTGTATAGCTTCATACTTCTGCCGATAAAAACCCTTCTTTAAAAAAATTTCCGTTTTTCTCCGGTCATTTCATCGGATTTCCTCTTTATAATGAAAAAATCCGATGAACCTGAAGGTTTTAATCCATGTCTCTCGTTTTTATAAACGGATGGGCGAAAAGGGCGGTGGTGTAGATGGTCCTCATCTATGCCATCCGGTTCAAAACAGAGAAATTCCGTTATGACGGCCTCTCCATCTTCATGGTCATCCTCATCACCTTTGTGACCCTGATTGGTTCTCTGATTGGCCCTCCCATCGCTCACGCCGCCTCATATGCGCAACGCATCGCGGCGGAAAAGAACGGCGCGGTCCATACCGTCGAAACGGCTATAGCGGATGCCCGCTGTACCGGCAGCGTCCACGCTTACGTTTACGACGACTCCCAAATCTGGGCCTCTTTCCGCCAGGATATCGACACCATCACCGATTGGCCCATAACGGTAAACGCCGAATTTTTTGCGGTTTCAAATAAGAAAAATCCCTCCAAGGAAGATATCGCCGCCGCGTTTGCGTCCATCGCATCCTACTGCGGTGACAACAGCAGTATTCGGGAACTATGGCTTCACATTGAGGTGCAAGAGGAAGGCGTTTCCACCGAATACAGCGTACGGATCACGGGGCATCCCATCCTTCCTATCTCCGCCGGGGAGATGGCCAACCGCCTGATCGTCCGGAGCGATGCCCAGTTCCCCACCGATCCGTCCATCGTCGAATCGTCCAAAGCCCCGGCAGCTACCGCCGCATCCTAAAATCCGTGCCGTGCTCCGATACCAAAAGAGGCCGCCTGCTGACGCAGACGGCCTCTTCTCAATTCGCCTTTGGACCCAATTCCGGACAAACAGCTACCATTCTATGCCCCGTCTGGCCGCCTGTCCCGTTGCATACGGATGCTTGAGCGCACGCATATCGGTGATATAATCCGCGGCCTCTTGCAACTTCGGAGAAGGATTGCGGCCGGTCAGAACCACTTCCTGACCCACTGGACGTATCCGCAAAAACGAGAGCAGTGCTTCTTCTTTCAGAAGCCCGGTTCCCACCGCGTCGAGTACTTCGTCCAGGACGACGAGATCGAGATCGCTTCGCTGCCCCACCGTATCCAGCAGCCCCGCGTAAAACCGCGCCGCCTCCCGGCGCTGTTCCGGCGTCATGGCAAACGAAAAAGGAACTTCGGGAAGGAACGGGAACAGGAGGATACCCGGCACCGCAGACAGCACCCGGCACTCTCCCGAACGGCCGTCCTTGAGAAACTGGGCGATGCCCGCGGTCAGGCCCTGTCCGGCAGCCCGCAAAGCCAGTCCAACGGCCGCTGTGGTCTTCCCTTTGCCGTCCCCGCAGTATATATGGACACAGCCCTTCTCCATCATTCATGCGCCTCACAATAGGCACGCACCCGGTCGGGGACATCCGTAATGATGCCTGTGACGCCATACGAAACAGCCAGAGCGATGTCTTCGGGGGAATCCACCGTCCATACATTTACATCGACGCCGTTTTCCCGGCAGGCATCGACAATCTCCCGGTTGATCGAATGGAGGTACGGATGGATCGCGTCGGCATTATAGGCCCTGACCAATTCCAGCGTTTCTTCCGGTGTTTTGGGATCGCCGCCGTAAAGCAGACCCGTCCGTAAAACCGGATACTGCGCCTTGAGATCCCGCAGCCAGCCGTGGCCAAAACTCGAAAAGAGGGTCCGTCCCACACAATCGAAGCGCTCCAGCGTTTCAAACAGCAGCCGGTAGGCGGCCGCCATATCCGCATCCTCCCGGAACGGGCCTTTGATTTCAATATTGATTGGGTCGACATCCTTCACAACCTCAAGCAGCTCCTCCAAGGTGGGGATCGGCGTGCCCGAAAACTCCGGCGAAAACTTGACGCCGAAGTCGTACGCCTTCAGTTGTTCGACCGTCATCTCCTGGATTTTTCCCTGACCGTTTGAAGTGCGGGAAATCTCGTCGTCATGGCAGACAACAAAACGATTGTCCAAGGTCAGATGAATATCCGTCTCGATCCCATCGGTTTTCTGTTCCAGGGCCAGGCGGAAGGCGGGCAGCGTGTTTTCCGGTGCATAAGCGGAGGCCCCGCGGTGGGCGTGTATAATCGGCATAAAGCAGAACTCCTTCCCTGTTTTTTCTGATTATACCGCCACTGGATAAAAAAGACAAACCTTTTTTCGTCCCCTACCTTTTTTCTTTACATTGTTGTAATATTCCCCTTTTATATTGTATACTATAGGAAACGTTTCGAACTTCCCCGATTGCTATCGGAAAGGCTGGCTGGCTATGAAACGCTCACTCAAAATTGTCAGTGTTTTGGATATCGGTTCCAATTCCGTCCGGATGGGGATTTACCAGGCGGGAAAAACCGGAGCCGATCAACTGGATATGCTGGAATATCCGCACCGCATCGGACACGAAGTTTTTACAACCGGTCATATCAGCCCCAAAACGGTGCGGGAGCTTTCTTCACTGCTGCGCGGCTATACCCAGGTGATGAAGGAATATGGGGTATCGGAATACCGGGCCATCGCGACCACCGCCCTGCGGGAGGCGGAAAACCGCGCCTATGTCCTCGACCAGCTCAAAACACAGAATAACCTGGTGGTGGAGGTTCTCGAAGACGGCGAGGAAAGCGGCCTGATTTACGGAGAGCTGCTCCCTTCCCCTGATCTGGAAAACGATGCCATGCTGGCCTATGTCGGGACCGGCAGCGTTGGGGTGGCACTTTGCCGCCGGCATGAGGTGGTACAAACCTGTAACATCACTTTGGGATTTCTGAAACTCAGCGAGATCCTGCGGAGTATGGAGGACCGCACCACCCGCTTTTACCAAGTCATCGAAGAATATGTGGACGCCTATTTTCAACGGCTGTCCTGGCGTCTGGCGGGAGGATCCCCGCGCAAGCTGATCCTTACCGGAAGAAAATTGGGGACCATCGCCTCTCTGTGCGGCGCCGAGGAGAAAGACGGTGTCTTCCATATTACCCGGGAAGCCCTCGACAGCCTGTACGCGAAGATCAAAAATCTGCCTGTTAAATTGATCGCGGACCAGTTGGCGGTTTCGGAGGAAACGGCCGACCAGCTGCTGCCCATGCTTGTGATCTACCAGCGTTTGATGGATTTTGCCCTGGCTCCGGTTATCCTGTCCCCCCGCCTGCACCTGATGGATATACTGGCCCGTCAGATGCTGCAGCCCTCCGATAAAAACCGCTTCGAAGCACAGGAACGCTCCGGGGCCCTTGCCTGCGCGCGGGAGCTGTGCGCGCGTAGAGGAATGGATCTCGCCCACGCCGAACGGGTGCGCGAGTATGCGGTCCAGTTATTTGAAAAACTGAAAAAATTGCACGGCGTCAGCGGCAAAAAGAGAATCTGGCTCGAATGCGCCGCACTGCTCCACGAAGCCGGTTACGGCGTCAACGCCAAAAATACATCCCTCGCTACGTATGATATCATTAAGCAATCCTACTTTTTTGGCCTGACTGAGGATGAAACCGACCTGATTGCTGAAATCGCGCAATACGGCGATCTGCACCGGCCCGGCCCGGGCAGGGTGGCTTTCTCCGACAGCCCCAAACTTCTGGCCGATAAATTTGCGGCTATCCTCAATCTCGCCAACACGCTCGACGAATCCCGAAAAGGGAAAATCAGCGATATCAAGATCCGTCTGGAGGAGGAACGCCTGGTTATCACGGTCAAGGCGCGGGAGGAGTTGCTGCTCGAACAATGGGCTTTCGGCGACTGCGCTTCCTTTTTTGAAGATGTGTTCGGCATCGAGCCGGTGCTGATAGTGAAAAACAGCCTGTTGTAAGGAGGGACTGAGATGAAGAAACCGGCCTCTTTGCCCTATACCAATCGGGAATTGAGTTGGCTGGACTTCAACGCCCGCGTGTTGGAAGAAGCCTATGAGAAAGAAAATCCCATCCTTGAGCGATGCAAATTTCTGGGCATTACCGCGTCCAATCTGGATGAGTTCTTTATGGTGCGGGTCGCCGGCTTGCAGGAACAGGTGCGTTCCGGCTATAGGGAGCCGGATCCCGCCGGGTTGACGCCGAATGCGCAGCTGCACCGGCTGCGGGAGGCGATTCACGCTTTCGTTGAACGGCAATACAACTGTTTTTCGCGTTCCCTGCTTCCCCAACTGCGTAAGCAGGGAATCACGCTTGTCACCGCAGATGATCTGACCCGGGAGCAACGGGAGTTTATCGCGGATTATTTTGAAAAGGTGCTCTTCCCGGTATTAACTCCTCTGGCGGTGGACCGCAGCCGTCCTTTTCCCATGCTTTCCAACAAAAGCCTCAACTTAGGGCTGCGGCTGAATAAGGAGGGGGAAACGGCCTTCGCCGTTGTACAGGTACCCTCCATCCTGCCCCGTCTAGTGGAACTCCCCAGTGAAGGCGGACGGGTATGGATCCTGTTGGAGGATCTTCTCCGCCTCCATCTGGGAGAACTGTTCGAACTTCACGATATTGACGCGGTCGCCTCTTTTCGAGTCACCCGAAACGGGGATCTTTCCATTGATGAAGAGGCTGAGGACCTTCTCATCGAAATTCAGCAATCCATCAAGAAACGGAAGAGGGGAAAACCGGCCCGTCTGGAACTTTCCCGCCACTGTGACCGGGAACTACAGGAATTTCTCACCGAGATGCTTCATGTGGACGAACGGGATATCTACGAAGTGCCGGGGCCTCTCGACCTGACCTTTTGTTTCAAACTCAGCGGATTGGATGACCGCCTGCGCCTCCCCCCCATCCTGCCGGTGACACCGGCGGATTTCTGGGGAATGGAGGATCCTTTCGAGGCTATACGGCAGCGGGACCGTTTTGTCCACCATCCCTATGAAAGTTTCGACTGTGTGGTGGATTTCGTCCGGCGGGCCGCAGAGGATCCGGATGTCCTTGCCATTAAACAAACCCTATATCGTGTCAGTGGTCAATCCCCCATTATTGCCGCGTTGATGAAAGCGGCCGACAACGGCAAACAAGTCACGGTTTTAGTCGAACTCAAGGCCCGGTTTGACGAGGAGAATAACATCCATTGGGCGCTCAAGCTGGAAGAGGCCGGCTGTCACGTTATCTATGGCCTGGCGGGGTTGAAAACCCATTGTAAAATCCTGCTGGTCGTCCGCCGGGAAGAGGACGGCCTTCGCCGCTATCTTCATCTGGGCACCGGCAACTACAACGATTCCACCGCCCGCCTGTATACCGACATGGGCATGTTTACCTGCCGGGAAAGCTACGGGTCGGACGCTTCCTCCCTGTTCAATGTGCTGACCGGGTATTCCAGGCCTCCACAGTACAGCCGGCTGGTAGTGGCGCCCGACGGGATGCGCTCTTTCTTTTACCACATGGTGGAAAACGAGATGCGAAATGCCTCCCACGGCCTGCCGGCCGGGATCTTTGCCAAGGTCAACTCGCTCGTCGATCCCGCCGTCATCGCCCGGCTGTACGAAGCGTCACAGGCCGGAGTGCCGGTGACACTGGTGGTACGGGGCATCTGCTGCCTGGTACCTGGTCTGCCGGAGGTGAGTTCCCAAATCCGGGTAATCAGCATCGTGGGCCAGCTTTTGGAACACAGCCGGATTTTCCGGTTTGAAAACGGCGGGAACCCCAAGCTGTATCTGGGCAGCGCCGATCTGATGCCCCGCAATTTGGACCGCAGAGTGGAACTGCTCTTCCCAGTGGAGGATGAGGAAATCCGCCGCCGGGTGGATGAGGCGATTCGCCTGTTTTTAGCGGACAATGTAAACGCCAGAGAACTTCGCGCCGACGGAACCTATGAACTTCCCGACCGACGCGGCCGACCGGCGGTCAACAGTCAATTGGCCCTGTACCGCCTGGCGAAGGAAGCCGTCGCCCAAAAAGAACGGGAGGCGGCGGAATCCGTTTCAATCGCAGAAGATTAAGCGGAGAAACCCCGGGTCGGAACCGGAAAATATAAAGCACGGTTGTGCGAAAGGGATGTGTGACGATGTTGAGAGTTGGACTGCTGACGAGCGGCGGGGACTGCCAGGGACTGAACGCGGCGATGCGGGGCGTAGCCAAAGCCCTGTATGAAGCGTTTGACGACGTCGAAATCTACGGCATATTGGACGGTTATCGGGGTCTGATCCAAAACCGGATCCGGCTGATGAAACCAGAAGATTTTTCGGGGATATTGACACTCGGCGGCACGATACTGGGCACCTCCCGCTGTCCCTTCAAGATGATGCGGATCATCGAAAAGGATGGGATTGACAAAGTCGAGGCCATGAAGGAAACGGTAAAAAAGCGCAAGCTCGACTGCCTTGTCATCCTGGGAGGAAACGGCACGCACAAAACCGCAAATCTCCTGCGCACCGAGGGGATCCGAGTCATCACGCTCCCCAAAACCATAGACAACGATCTGTGGGGAACCGATATCACGTTCGGTTTTCAGAGCGCGGTGGATATCGCGGCCAATGTCATCGACTGCATCCATACCACCGCCACCTCCCACGGCCGGGTCTTTATCGTGGAGGTCATGGGCCATAAAGTTGGCTGGCTGACCCTGCACGCCGGAGTGGCCGCCGGAGCCGACATCATCCTCTTGCCGGAAATCCCCTATGACATTGAAAAAGTCGGAGGAGCAATCGAACGCCGCCGAAAACAAGGCAAGCCTTTTTCTATCGTAGCCGTGGCGGAAGGGGCACTGTCCAAACGGGAAGCGAAAATGGGGAAAAAGGAATTCGCCGCTTCGCGGCAGAAAGAGGGATATCCCTCCATCGCCTACCGTCTGGTCAAGGAACTCGAACCCTATGCGGGCGGCGAATCCCGAGTCTGTGTACCCGGCCATTTTCAGCGCGGAGGTGCGCCCTGTGCTTATGACCGCATGCTGGCCACCATGCTTGGCGCCGCCGCCGCTCGTTTGATCCGGGAGGAAAAATTCGGGTATATGTGCGCCGTGGTCAATCAGGAAATTGTCCCTGTACCCCTGGAGGAAGTGGCGGGCAAGCTGAAAAAAGTTCCGGTGGACTGCCCGTCCGTTCACATGGCCCGGGAAATCGGGGTATCGTTCGGCGATTGATTCGTGCCTTCTGCGAGAATAGGACTGTCCGCCCGGATCGGCATAGGGTCCGGGCGGATAATTTTTTTCTATATTTTCCCAGCCAATGTATGAAATAATGGCTGGCAGAAAAAAACGAGATCAAAAGGAGATACTAAATCTAAAGGAGGTGATGTCAGCCCGCGCGCTTTTCAAGAATAAACGGAAAGAAGGATGCGGAATGAAAACGAATCACGCAAAGACAAAAATAGCGGCCGTGGCCGGTTCTATGATGATGACCGCCATGCTTTTCACCGGTTTCGGAACCGCGGCCGAACAGGTTGCGCCGGAACCCCAGGCTTCTCAAAGCGGATCCTCCGTACCGGAGCAGGGGCCGAACGAACGGCAGATGAAGATGCAGGAGTTTCAGGAAAAGGCGATGGAAAAATGGAATTCCCTGAACGAGGAGCAGAAACTGAAACTCTATGATCTCGCCGAATCCCGTATGAACGCCGATATTCAATGGCTCCGGGAATTGGCGAACACCGGCATTCTCGATGCGGAGCGGGTCGAGGCCCGCATTGAACGGATGCAGGAGCACATGAAGCAGATGCGGGAATCCGGGATCTGCCCTTTTTTCATGGGGCGGCCCGGACATGCCCATGAAAACCCCGATAGCCATTCCTAAAGAATATCCGAATCGTTCAAAAACGGGGATTGCAAATAGGGCAATCCCCGTTTTATAAAATCAGTTAAAAACGCACCCTGCCAAAAATTGTGAGTTTTTTTTATGCTTTTTCGCCATGCAGATTCTCTTGACAAGCCACTACATATTGCCTATAATAGTCTCCGGAACGCGATGGAATGCACAATATATTGTGCCTCCGAAAACCGGTTAAAGGAGACGTATCATGATTACCTGTATCACCAAGCGGGACGGCCGCACCCGCCCGTTCGACGTTGAAAAAATTGCCAATGCGATCTACAAAGCCGCCCAGGCTATCGGCGGACATGATTATCAAACCTCACTCGCCCTGGCCGGTCAAGTCGTAAAAGAACTGGAGACGCATCTTGGCACCACCGCGCCGACCGTGGAGCAGGTACAGGATACCGTAGAAAAGGTACTGATTGAAAATGGGCACGCCCGCACAGCCAAGGAGTTTATTCTGTACCGTGCCGAGCGGACCCGTATCCGGGAAATGAACACCCGGCTGATGAAAACGATGGAAGATCTGACCTTTCAGGATGCCAAGGACAACGATATCAAGCGGGAAAACGCGAATATCGACGGGGATTCCCCTATGGGAACCATGTTGAAATACGGTTCGGAAAGCGCGAAACAATTTTATGAAATGTTTATTCTCAATCCCGCGCATTCCGAGGCCCATCGAAACGGCGATATCCATATTCATGATCTGGACTTCCTGACCCTGACCACCACCTGCTGTCAAATCGACATTCAAAAATTGTTCCGCGGGGGGTTCGGCACGGGACACGGCTTCCTTCGGGAACCCAATGACATTGCGAGTTATGCGGCGCTGGCCTGCATCGCGATACAGTCCAACCAAAACGACCAGCATGGCGGCCAGAGCATCCCCAATTTCGATTACGGTATGGCGGACGGCGTCAAAAAAACCTATCGCCGCCTTTACCGCCAAAACCTGTCCCGGGCGCTGGAACTGCAAAACGGGGATTCCGACGCGGATGAAACCGCCAAATCCCTGGTCGCCTCTGTCGAAGAAGAGACAGGGATGACCGCCGTCCTGGCGGCCGACAATGGTTTTGATGAAGCATTGGGCGAAAAACTCGCCGGAATTCTGGATCAAGAGTCCGCCGAAAAGATTCTCTCTTTCGCCCGGAAACGAGCCAATACGGAGACCAACCGCGCCACCTATCAGGCGATGGAGGCGCTGGTACATAACCTTAATACCATGCATTCCCGGGCCGGAGCGCAGATTCCCTTCAGTTCCATCAATTATGGCCTGGATACTACCCCGGAAGGCCGCATGGTTATCCGCAACGTCCTGCTCGCCACCGAAGCGGGCCTTGGCAATGGTGAAACCCCCATCTTCCCCATTCATATTTTCAAAATCAAGGACGGCATCAACTATAATCCGGGCGAACCCAATTACGATTTGTTCAAACTCGCTTGCCGGGTCAGCGCCAAACGCCTCTTCCCCAATTTTTCTTTTATGGATGCTCCCTTCAATCTCCGATATTACAAACCGGGCGACCCCAACACCGAATGCGCTTATATGGGTTGCCGCACCCGTGTCATGGCCAACACCTACGATCCTACCCGTGAAGTTGTGTTCGGGCGGGGCAATCTCTCCTTTACCTCGGTCAACCTGCCCCGCATCGCCATCCGCAGCCATGGAAACGTCGACTTCTTCTTTGAGGAACTCGACCGCAAGATCGACCTTGTGATTGATCAGCTACTCGAGCGGTTTGAAATCCAGTGCAAAAAGAAGGTACGCAATTATACCTTCCTGATGGGCCAGGGGGTTTGGATCGACTCGGACAAGCTCTCTCCCGGAGACGAAGTGCGGGAGGTTCTGAAACACGGCACCCTCACGCTGGGCTTCATCGGTCTGGCCGAATGCCTCAAATCCCTTTTAGGGGTTCATCACGGCGAAAGCCGGGAGGCGCAGAATCTCGGCCTTGAAATCGTCGGTTATATGCGCAAACGGATGGATGAGGCCAGTGCGAAGCATCACCTGAATTTCTCCCTGATCGCCACGCCGGCCGAGGGGCTTTCCGGACGTTTTGTCCGCATCGACCGGGAAAAATACGGCTCTATTCCGGGCGTGACCGACCGGCCCTACTACACCAATTCCTTCCATGTTCCGGTTTATTTCGACATCAATGCCTTTGATAAGATTGCCATCGAAGCCCCTTATCACGAACTGACCAACGGCGGGCATATCACCTATGTGGAACTCGACGGCGACCCCTCTGAAAACCTGGAGGCATTTGAAACGATTATTCGGGCCATGAAGGAGGCGGGGATCGGTTACGGCTCCATCAACCATCCGGTTGACCGGGATCCGGTCTGCGGCTATACCGGTATCATCGGCGATGTCTGCCCCCGCTGCGGCCGGAAGGAAGGGGAAGCACTCAGCCCCGAAAAAATCGAGGAACTGCGCAAAATGTATCCCAATATGCCCTGCATATGCGAATAACGGCTTACGCCAATGGATAAGAAAGGATGTTGTCATATGGAAAAGACCAAAAACGTAGGAGAAAACGTTGGATTTGAACGGATCCGCCGCATTACCGGATATCTGGTAGGAACCCTGGACCATTTCAACGACGCGAAATACGCCGAAGTGCAGGACCGCGTCAAGCATTCTTTGGGGACAGGTTCCGGCAATTTGGAACAGGTCGGATAAACCGCCGATAAGAGAAGGCGTCTGGGGCAGATAAAAGCCCGCAGACGCCTTTGCTTACCAAAAAGGAGAGAATTCACATGGCAGCGATTCGCCTCGCGGGCGTGATTCGGGAATCTATTGTGGACGGCCCCGGACTGCGTTTTGTGGTATTTACCCAGGGGTGCCCCCACCATTGCCCTGGCTGTCAAAACCCGGGAACACACGATCCGGCGGGAGGATACATGGGAGATACCGACCGGCTGTTTGAAGCATTCTGCCAAAACCCCTTGCTGGCCGGAATCACTTTTTCCGGCGGCGATCCCTTTCAGCAGCCCCTCCCCCTCGCGGAACTTGCGTACCGAGTTCGCGAAAAAGGAAAAACGGTCATAACCTATACGGGCTATACCATGGAATATCTGCTTGCGCATCTGGAAGAACACAAGGGCTGGAGGGAGCTGCTTTTAGGAACCGACCGCCTGGTGGACGGACCCTATATGGAATCCTTACGTTCTCCCCTGCTCCGTTTCCGTGGCTCCTCCAATCAGCGGATTCTGGATCCGGTCGCCTCCCTGACATCCGGCTTTCCGGTAGAAGCCGAATTTTAATCTCCATAAAGCCCCGGTTCGGGGCTTTCGTTTCGGTTTTGGCATGTCGGTAACCTGCATAGAAAAAGGACAGACCGAATCATTCGTCTGTCCTTTTCTCTTTCAGATGTCCAGACTTACTCTCGATCTGCCGAAGGGTCTCCTATAGCGCCTCTTAGTATACTTCGATCATCCAGCCGACGTATTCTGCAACAGCCCCGTACAGAGCAGGAGGATTATCACCATCCCGAGAGCGATGCGATAATAACCAAACGGTTTGAAATCATGCTTTTTAATAAAGTTCATGAGGAAGCGGATGACCAGCAGGGATACAAGGAAAGCAACCGCCATCCCAGTGAGCAGCACAGTCCACTCCAGTCCGGTAAAACTCATACCGTCCTTTAGAAATCCCCATAATTTGACGCCACTGGCCCCCACCATGACCGGAATCGCCATGAAAAAGGAGAATTCGGCCGCCACATACCGCGAGGTTCCCAGCAGAACGGCTCCCAGAATCGTCGAACCCGACCGGGAGGTCCCGGGGATCAGCGCCAACATCTGAAACACGCCGATCAGCAACACCGTTTTGTAATCGAGTTCCTTGAAATTGTGAATGCGGGGCTCCTTATGCCGGCTTTCCATCCAGATAAACAGGACGCCGTAGAGGATTAAGGCGGCCGCAATCACCGCAGGCAGAGACATTTTTTCATCAATGAAATCATTTAGCAAAATACCGACAATCCCGGCCGGTATGCTTGCGATGAGCACCTTACCCCAGAGAGAAAAGGTGTCGCGGCGCTCCAACGGCGATTTTTTACGGGAAAAAGGATTGAGTTTGCGGAAAAAGAGGACCAGCACCGCCAGAATGGAACCCAGCTGCACCAGCACCTTGAACACGTCAAAAAATGCCTGGTTGCGTACCGGATCCGCAGACAGGGAAAAAGGCAAAAACTCGTTGAGCAGGATCATATGCCCTGTACTGCTGATGGGAAGCCATTCGGTGATCCCCTGCACGATCCCCTGCAATATGGCCTTGAGAATCTCAATAAAAGAATCCATGGGGTTGATGCCACCCTTTCCGGGCCCCGAATAAAACGGGACCGTGATCATCCTGCCTTACAGGTCGATTTCATTGAGCAAATCCCGCAGCAGAATCATCTCATCAGGGGAAATGGTCACGCCCTTGCCCATTTTTTTATGGTCCGGCGCCCATTCCCGAATATCGTATTTCGGTTCCCGATCATTCCAACTGACAAAATTGAGTTCCTTTGTCCAGCCCGAAGGCGACTGAGACAACACGCCGCATTCCTTTAGGATTTCATACTTGAGTTCCGCCATATACCGCACTCCTTCACGATTGTTTTCTCACGCCTGTCCAAACAGGCTTCCGCCCCGGCTGTCGATCCCGACAATCAGCGGAAAATCTCGAATGACAAGGCGTTTGACCGCCTCGCAGCCCAGATCCTCAAAGGCGATAATCTGGCTGGAGACCACGCTCTTCGCCGCCAAAGCCCCGGCGCCGCCCACTGCACAGAGATACACACCGGCACGACGGTGGATAGCCTGTACCACCTCCTGTGAACGGGCGCCTTTGCCTATAGTAGCACACACGCCCAGATCATGCAAGCGCGGCGTGTAAATATCCATACGCCCGGACGTGGTGGGGCCGCAGGCTCCTATGGGGAACCCTGCGGGGGCTGGTGTCGAACCCGAATAGTAAATAACGGCGTTCTCCAACGGAAATGGGAGCGGTTTTCCGTCGTCCAAAAGAGCAAAAAGCCGTTTATGCGCCGCGTCTCGCGCCGTATAGACCGTCCCGGACAATAGTATTCGTTCGCCGGCGCGCAAAGTTGCAGCAGCCTCGCACAAAAAATCGGTGTGGATCGAAGTCGGCATAGAATGCGTCACTCCAGTTTCTAGCTTATGCAGGGCACATCCCAGACATTCCGGGAAGAATGGACAACCGCCCTATGTTCAGTCCCCGGATTCCGGAAGTTTTTCGGATAAAACCGTCCTGTCTCTGAGTTTTTCCGCCGTTTTGTTAAGGGTCCGCACCCATTCCTCCAGACGGACGCCGGCTGCTCCGGCCTGGTCAAGCAAGTCCTGTCTTGCCGATGCAAGCCCTTCGCGGCAGGAGGCGAGTTCTTGCTCTAAACGGTCGGCTGCTCCGGCCACGGCATCCAGACAGACATCGCTCCGTTTATATGCCGCATCGAGAAAATGCTGACCCATGGACCGAATTTCCATGATAAAACCGCCGACATCCCCCACCAGTTTTTCATAGCGGCCGTTGGCATCCGACAGTTCCAGGACGCGGCGCTCCATTTCACGGACTTTAGCCGCCGTTTCCAGTTTTTCCGCCGATAAGCGGTTATTTTGTTCGCCTGTTTCGCGCACCGTTCGTTTGGCGGTTTCCAGTTGCCGCAGCAGAGCGTTTTTTTCCTCGTTCCATGCCCGGCTCTCTTCTCTCAAACGGGTCAATTCCGCCCGCAACGCGTCCTGCTCCTGCCGCATACGGCGGCCGGTCTCCTCGCGCTGCCGCAGATCGGCAATCTCCTTTTCCAGGGCGGAACACGCCGCCGCCTTTTGTTCAAGCGACTCGATTTTAGACGCCTGCTCCTCGGATTTCAGGCGGAGACGGGCATTTTCCTGCTCATAGTTGCCTTCCACCTCGCGCAGGCGTTCCTCGCTTTGTACCGCTTTTGTTTCCACCTGAGAAGCCTGTTTTTCCGCCTCGTCCAGACGCTGCCGCAAATCTTCCAACTCGGCTTTTTGTTTTTGCTGAAGTTCATCGACATATTGGAGTACATCCATCTTGTGAAAGCCCCGGAAGCTAGTCCGGAAGAATCCGGCCTCCGCCATACTGAATCCACCCTTTCCTCGCCGAATCGCAGACGGCTCTCCGCCCTGACGCGGACAATCCGCACTGCATCGCCCTTATTGGTTGATTATAGCACCCGCTCTGGCAAAAGACAAGCGTCTTTGTGGGACTTTTCCTTGCCCCCTTCGGGATTTGTATGGTATACTGGTTACAGTTTGGGAAGGAGGGACCGGCGATGTCATGGACCTTGCAGGAAGCTGTGGACCGGATCCGTCCTTTGGACGCAAAAGCGCAAATGGAAGCTCAAGGCCGTTGGGATTCCCGTGCTAAACTTCCAGGCAGCCTGGGCGATCTGGAATGGGCCGTGGTCCGGCTTGCCGGCATCCGCCGCACCGCCTCTCCTGAAGCCGCCCGCAAACAGGTCGTGGTTTTTTGCGCCGACAACGGCGTGACAGCCGAGTCGGTTTCTCCGTCCGATCCCCGCATCACCGCTGCACAGGCGGTGAATTTTGCCGAAGGAGGGGGCACCATCAATGCCCTTTCCCGCCATCTCAGTGCGGACGTGTTGGTGGTAGACATAGGAATCGCCACACCCTGCCGGCATCCGGGTATCCTGTATCGCTCCATCCGCCCGGGAACGGGCAATATTGCCTGCGGTCCCGCCATGACGGCGGAGGAATGCCGCCAGGCTGTGGAAATCGGAATCTCCTTAGCGGAAGAAGCGGCGTCGCGTGGCACTGATCTTTTGATTACAGGCGAGATGGGGATCGGGAACACCACGACGGCCAGCGCCGTCGCTTCCCTCCTGTTAGGTCGGCCGCCCAAAGAAGTCACCGCCAAAGGTGCGGGCCAGCCCTCGGCTGTCGCACATAAAGCCGCCGTTATTCGCCGGGCTATTGACATCAACCGGCCTTGCCCGCAGGATCCGCTTGACATTATCCGCAAGGTCGGCGGTCTGGATATAGCGGGAATGTGCGGCTTGTTTATCGGGGGCGCGGCTTGTGGTTTGCCTGTTGTCATTGACGGTATCATATCGGCGGCCGCCGCCCTGTCTGCCGCGAGGATAGCCCCCTTGTGTCAAGGCTATATGCTCCCGTCCCATTGCTCCCCCGAACCGGCCGGGCGTCTTCTTTTGGACGCACTCGGCCTGAGCGCGCCCATCCAGGCGGGTCTCTGCCTCGGGGAAGGGACCGGAGGCGTTCTCGGCGCCGCACTGTTGGATTATGCCTTATCCGCTTACTATGAGGTTGTCGATATCGCAGCTTTGTAATCCGCGAATCTTATCTTCATCAACGTTGTAACCAGGCACCCCGTATCAAAATCCGACCTGACGTAAAACCTAAAGGGGACAAACAATATGGGATCGTCCTTAATCATCGCCCTGTCCATGTATTCCATCCTGCCCGTTCCCCAAGTGGAATGGAAAGAGGAGAATATGCGCTGGTCCCTCGCCTGCCTTCCTGTCGTGGGAATTCTGGGGAGCGGCCTCCTCGCCGGATGGACCGTTATCGCACGCCGGCTTCCCGTCTCCCCCGTTTTTTTTGGAGTTGTCGCTGTTTTATTGCCGATACTCCTATCGGGCGGATTTCATATGGATGGGTATCTCGACGCCTCGGATGCCATTTTTTCCCGGCGGGACCGGGATCGTAAACTCGAAATCATGAAAGATCCGCATTGCGGGCCCTTTGCTGTCCTTTCCTGCGCGGCATTGCTTCTGCTGGAACTGGGCGCCTGGTGTCAGCTGCTCACCTCCTCTTTGCTCTGGCCCGCGTGTACGGCCTGTATTTTGTCCCGCTGCACCGCCGTGGCGGCCGGAAGCCGGTTGCCATATGCCAAAACCAGTACGCTCGGGGTCCTGTTCGCTCAACGGGCCGCCCGTCAGGTTTCCATCGTGGGGCTTTGCGAGTTTCTGCTCGGGATCCTGCTTCTTCTCATTTCCGGTTGGATGGCGGCCGGCCTGGCGGGGCTATTCGCCGCCGTATTTGCGGCCGGCGGAACGGTCCTTTATAGCCTCTGGTACAGACGGATGGTTATGAAACAATTCGGGGGAATCACGGGAGATCTGCTCGGTTATTTGATCCAATCGCTGGAACTCCTGATTCTTTTGCTGCTGGCTTTCGCATCCCTTTGGATATCATGATCATGGATGCTGTGAAAGAGGCGAACCGTGATGACTGTGGAAATCTATCTGATCCGGCATGGGCTGACCCAAGGGAATCTGGAGGGCCGTTATCTCGGACGCAACGAAAACCCGTCCCTGAGCGAACAGGGACGGCGAACCCTGTCAGAACGGAAATCCGCCCGCCCGTATCCGCAGGCCGAGATGTTGTATAGCAGCCCGTTGCTCCGATGTATCGAAACGGCGCGGATTATCTATCCTATGCTGGTTCCCATTCTGCTTCCTTCGCTGGCCGAACAGGATTTCGGAGTATTTGAAGGAAAAACGTATGAGCAGCTTAAAGACGATCCGGCCTATCGCCGTTGGATCGGCTCTGCGGGGCGGCTCGCCCCTCCCGGCGGCGAGAGCGGACAGGATTTTGCCCTCCGGCTGGAAGGGGCTTTAACCAAGATTGGCGAGGACTGCCAAAAGCGAGGCGCCAAAACGGCTGCCGTAATTACCCACGGCGGCTGTATCATGACCATGTTCAGCCGGCTGTGCGTTCATCCAGGGTCTCCTTCTTCTTTTTATGACTATCAGGCCCCGAACGGCGGGGGATTTTCCGCCGCCCTGCATCTCGACTCCTATCGTTTGGCTCCGTTGGGCAGTTTGTAAAGGAGCTATGCTTGTCAAGAACACTATTCTATGTTATACTGTCGAAAGAGCGTAACATTTGACAGATTCTAAAGCCTATAATTGCGAAGAAGGTGACGGCATGGCTCTCGGATTTCCCTTATATATCAATCTGCATGGCAATAATTGTGTCGTATTGGGCGGCGGGGAATTCGCGCTGGAAAGGACACAGACACTGCTCTCCTTTGGCGCCAAAGTAACGGTGATTAGCCCTGTTTTGTGCGAGGGTCTGCGGCTTCTCGATGAAAAAGGCCAGATCCGCTATATCCCCCGCCGCTATTTTCGCGGGGATTGTACGTGTGCCTATCTCTGCGTCGCCGCCACCGAAGACGAAGCGCTCAACATCGCCATATCCGACGAATGTAAGGCAAAAGGCGTTCCGGTCAATGTTCTCAAACCCGCGGCATTCGGCACCTTCTATTTTCCTTCCGTCGTCCTCACTGATTCCCTGTCTGTTTCGATTTCGGGGAAACTCGACCCGGCTGTCATCCGCCGGTTGCGGGACCAGATCCAGCAGCAGCTTCCCTCTATGCTGAAGGCGGCTGAGACTGCTGAAACCGACGAAAATATATCCCTGGTTTGATTCCTCCCGAAAAGCGGATACCCCCTCAGGGCGAATCCTGAGGGGGTATCCGCTTTTCGGGAGGATCGGCCTTTCCATTTTCTGAACGGCCGTGATGCGCTTTTCCTGAGATGTACTCGACCTCTATGCGCACAACCGCCGCATCCCCGGCGTGAGTTTTGAGATAGGCATCGAGCGCCTGTTCGGTCATTTGAGGCGCATATTTCTCTGCCAGCAAGCGAAATGCCGCCCGGCGTTCATCCTCAGCATACGCGATATGCGCCGTTCCAAACGCCATGGCGCTTTCATATGCCATGGTCAAATGCACCGGGTCCGGCTGCACATCCGTCACCGCTGTAAAGCACACGCGGCAATCGTGACGGATATTGTCCAATTTTTGCCCTTCCGTGGCACCATGAAAATAAAGCGAGTTGCCCGTAAGCACAAAGGATAAGGGAACCCCGTAAGGCATTCCGTCATCACAGGTTGAGGACAACACGCCATAAAGCGCGCGGTGCAGAACCGCCCGCGCTTCATCATACCTCAACTTTCTGTCTATCCGCCGCATCCTCCGCATAGCCTCACTCTTTTCATTACTTATCCCATGAATCGTTGGAATAAAATCCGTACCGGGTCCGCCGGAAACGGGTTTTTCATCTTTCCGGAAAACGGTCTTTATTTATGGTATTTCCCGCCGATGCGAATCTGCATGGCCCGGTAGAGCTGTTCGAGCACCATCACCCGTGCAAGCTGATGGGGAAAAGTCATGGGGGACATGGAAAGCCGCAGACGAGATGCCCCCTTCACCTCCTCCGACAACCCATGGGAACCGCCGATATAGAACGCGATATGGCCCATGCCTTCAACCGCCCATTGTTCGATTGTTTGCGCCAGCTTCTCAGACGAAAACAGCGTTCCCTCGATGCACAGGGCAACCCCCACCGCTCCAGGCGGTGTCATGCCCAGAAGCCGCCGTCCTTCGGCTTGAAGCCCTTGCCGTATCTGCGCCGGTGAAGGCACGGCAGGCAGCCTTTCCTCTTCCGTCTCGGCGATCCGCAGTTTGCAGAAACGGGTCAGCCTCCGGCTGTACTCTTCGCTCGCGGCCCTGAAATACCCTTCCTTGAGGCTGCCGACACACAGCAAGGTGCAGTTCAGCATCGTCATCCATCCCTTTAAAAATACCCGGCTGACAGGTGATTCGGCCAAGCTAAAACACCATCACCGGCTCCAGATCGGTCCGGGGTGCCACCCGCAGCACAAAATCCACTTCAGCCCGCATTCCTGCCTCGGTCAATGCCGATTGAGCCGTTACATAGGCCAGGTCCGGTGAATTGTTTTCCTTGCTTAGATGTGCCAGAAACAGCCGGGTTGTCCCCCGGCGGACCAATTCCGGCAATTCCAGAGAACAGGCATCGTTGGATAGATGCCCCGTTGAGGCTAAAATGCGCCGCTTGAGGACATAGGGATAAGGGCCGTTTTCCAGCATCCGGATATCGTGATTCGATTCGATCAAAATCAAGTCACAGCCGTATAAGGCCGCACGCACTTGATCGGTCATATGTCCCATATCGGTTGCGACGGCCAGCGTGCGGCCGTCGCTGGTACTCACACGATACCCCGTACTCTCCCGGCTGTCGTGAGGAGTTCGAAAGGACAGGACCTGAAGCCCGGCGAGTTCCACGGCGCTTTCCATTACGCGGCAGTCCGCATCAACCGGCAACGCGCCTCCTTCTATCAGTCCGGCGCAGGTTCCTCGGGAGGCGAATATCGGAATACCGAAACGTTTTTGCAGGACCCGCAGACCGGCCGTGTGATCGGAATGCTCATGGGTGACAAAAATCCCCCGTATGCTGTCCATCCCAATCCCACGGTCCCAGCAGGCAGTCTCAATGCGTTTGGCGCTCACACCGGCGTCGATGAGAATTCCCCCCTCCGGGGTTCCCACATATGTACAATTCCCGCTGCTGCCGCTGAATAACGGGCAAAATCTTGCCATAGGAATACGTATCCTTTCCCATAAGAATACCACAACTCGAAAAATACCCGGCCCGGTTCTCGATCTAGATCCCAAAAGAGAACCCCATGGGTACAACCTTCCGAAAAAGGTGTCTTCAAATGCACGGCAGGGCACTTGAAGACACCTTTTCTTTCCTTACAGAGCGGTGCGCAGCACCTGTTCCGCCTGATCAACCAGCTCGATATCCGCTCCCAGGCGGCGCAGCTTGTCCACAATGCATTCATAGCCGCGTTCGATATGGTGGATGTCTTCCACTTCGGTTGTTCCTTTGGCCGCCAGCCCGGCTATGACAAGTGCCGCGCCCGCGCGCAGATCCACCGCCTTGACCGGCGCCGCCGTCAACGGCTTTCCTCCTTGTATAACCGCCACCTTGCCGTCCACTAAAACATCGGCGCCCATCCGGCGAAGCTCATCCATATACTGGAAACGGTTGTCGAATATGCTCTCCGTGATGATGCTGGTCCCCTCGGCCATCGCAAGCAAAACCGCAATTTGCGGCTGCATATCGGTCGGAAAGCCGGGATGCGGCATCGTTTTAACATTGCAATGGAGGATCGGTCCACGGCGGCATACCCGCACATAATCGTCGTATTCCTCCACCTCGGCCCCCATTTCCAGGAGTTTCGCCGTTATGGATTCCAAATGCTTGGGAATCACATTGCGTACCAGGACATCCCCCCCGGTCGCAACAGCAGCGGCCATAAACGTTCCCGCCTCGATCTGATCCGGAATCACGGAATATGTGGTACCATACAGGCGCTCGACGCCTCGAATCTTGATAACATCGGTACCGGCACCGCGAATATCCGCCCCCATCGAGTTGAGGAAGTTGGCCAAATCGACCACATGGGGTTCCTTGGCGGCATTTTCAATCACAGTGACGCCCCGTGCTTTGACAGCGGCGAGCATGACGTTCACCGTAGCCCCCACCGACGCCTCCAGATACACCGAATTCCCGACCAGGCGATCGGCTTTCAGTTCAATCATGCCGTTTTCCATCGGCGCCACGGCAGCTCCCAAAGCCATAAACCCTTTTAAATGCTTGTCAATGGGCCGCACCCCGAAATTGCACCCGCCCGGCATCGCCACTTTTGCCGTGCCGAACCGGCACAGCAAAGCCCCCATAAAATAATACGACGCCCGCATCTTTCTGGCAAGATCGTGCGGGACGGTGTGGCTGGATACCGGCCGTGAATCCACTTCGACGGTGTTTTTATTGATACGTTTGACCACGGCACCGAGATTATCTAAAATATCGAGGCTGGTCGTAACATCGGCAATATTCGGTATATTTTCGATGCGGCAAACGCCGTTGGCCAACAAAGTCGCCGACAAAATGGCGACAACGGCATTTTTGGCACCGCTGACTTCCACTTCACCAAACAGGGGATTCCCTCCATGGATCAGGTATTTTTCCAAACTCATCCAACTCCCCACGAAATTTAACATTCCTATTATAGCATGGATTTCTGAAAAATCAAATGAAATCGTATGCCAAATCCATCCAGGGACGCGGTGATATCCGCTGCCCGTAATCATAGTATGGACAGCAGGCGCACACTTCATCCAAGAGAGGTTTTACCGTTTTCCATTATGTAAATTTTTCCATCAGAATCCGAGATCATCGTCCACCAAAACAACCTTGATCCGGTTTTTTTCCTGCTGCCACCCCTGCACAACATAGGTGCTGCAGATCCGGTCCGGAGAGGAACAGCCGTCGGCGCAGGATTGACCGCTATATCTCAAACAGTGCCCGGAACGGGAACAATAGGTTTCCTTCTCCAGACGCAGCGCATTGGCTGGCGCGGCCAATCGTTTCACGCGGCGGACAGCCTCGTCGAGATTGGCCACCAATTTGTTCCGGCCGGCTATGACGATGACCGATGCCGGACCGAAGCACAAGGCCGCGACGCGATTTCCGTTTCCATCCACATTATAGAGTTCTCCCTGCATAGTGACCGCGTTGGCCGAACAGAGAAAGGCGTCGGCAGACATACTGTCCAGAAACACGCGATGGATCTGGTCCGGTGTCAATCCGGGGGCATACCGGTCCAGGAAACGGTAATCTCCGCTGCGCAGAAGATCCAAAACCCCCGTTTCCTTCAAGGTTTCGGAGCCGCCCACGGCTACCGTATCCCCGGGACGCAGAAGCGCACGCACCTGCGGAACAACGTCCTCTTTCCGGGATACATAATACGCATCCATGCGATTTTTGCGCAAATTTTCCATGGCGGTTTCCATCTGTTTGCGCACGATTTCGCGTGCTAATTCCATCATTTCGATCCGTCCTTTCGGTTATAACGCGGTATCCGCATCGGAATACGGTACGGCATCCCGCTCTTCGGGCGCCGTAAGTTCCAGAAAAACCGGACAATGATCGGAACCCAGAACGTCTGAGAGAATTTCCGCCCGGGTCACCAGAGGGGCCAGCCGTTCACTGACGAGAAAATAATCAATCCGCCATCCGGCATTGTTCCGCCGGGCATTGAACCGATAGGACCACCAGCTATAGGCCCCTGCCTGGTTGGGATGAAGCAGACGGAAAGTATCCGTAAATCCCGTTGCGAGCAGGGTTCCGAAGGCCTCCCGCTCCTCATCCGAGAATCCGGCGTTGCCACGATTCGGGCCCGGATTCTTCAGATCAATTTCCCGATGGGCTACATTGAGATCCCCGCAGAGAATCACCGGTTTATGCCCATCCAGCGTTTTCAGGTAACGGCGCAGCGCCTCCTCGAACGACAGCCGGAAAGGAAGGCGGCGCAACCCCTCCTGGGAATTGGGCGAATAGAGGGTGACCAGATAATAGTTCGGGTATTCCAGGGTCACACAGCGCCCTTCATGATCGTGCTCTTCCGATCCAATGCCGTAAGCTGCGGACAGAGGCGGTTCCTTTGTAAAGATGGCCGTCCCGGCATAGCCCTTTTTTTCGGCATAATCCCAATACGAAGTATAACCGGGCAAGGTCAGATCCAGTTGTCCAGCCTGCAGTTTTGTCTCCTGCACGCAAAAAAAATCCGCATCCACCGCCTGCACAACGTCGGCAAAACCCTTATTCAAACAGGCCCGCAGCCCGTTGACATTCCAAGAGGCCGCCTTCATTCGATATCTTCTCCGTTGTCCAATGCCGTGAGCATCGCAATCCGACGGGCATGGCGTCCCCCCTCAAAGTCCGTGGTCAAAAAGACCCGCACAATGCTTTTGGCGAGTTCCGGCCCGATCACCCGGGCGCCCAAGGCCAGCATATTGGCGTCATTGTGGCGGCGGGTGAGTTCCGCCGAAAACGGTTCGCTGCACAAGGCGCATCGGATACCTTTAATTTTGTTGGCCGCCAAGGAAATGCCGATCCCGGTGCCGCAGATGACGATTCCCCGCTCGCATTCGCCCGACGCTACCGCTTTGGCTGCCCGGACTCCAAATATAGGATAATCGCAGCTATCGGTCGAACACGTACCATAGTCGCGATAGGGCAAGCCCATTTCCTCAAGCAGACCCTCAATTTCTTTTTTCATTTCCAATGCAGAATGGTCACAAGCAATCGCAATCATACCGAATCGTCCTCCCATCTCATCTGTGAAAAAGGGGAAACGGCCGCCCCGTTTCCCCTCTATTGTGTGATATCGACCGAAACTTATTCAGCCGGCGTATCCTCCACGGGTTCGCCGGATGCTTCTGTTGAGGAATCCTCCTCAGTGGCATCGGCCTCCGCCGCTTTTTCGGCAGACGCCGAATTCTCCCCCTCGAGCAAAGCGCGGATGGACAGGCTGATCCGCTTGTTTTCATAATCGACGTTGATGATCTTGACCTTCACTTCCTGGCCGATTTTCAGCTCATCCTGGGGCTTATCAATCCGCCGGTCGGCAATCTGCGAGATATGAATCAGGCCGTCGATCCCGGGAATAATCTGCGCGAAGGCCCCAAAAGTGGTCATTCCCACAATTTTGGCGTCCACCACCGAACCGATGGGATATTGAGCCTTGAAGATCTCCCACGGATTGTCCTCCGCTTTGCGGTATCCAAGGGAAATCTTTTTCTTTTCGGTGTCCAGGTCACGGATATAGACATCCACCGTGTCCCCGATATTGACGACTTCGGAGGGGTGCTTGATCCGGCTCCAGGACAGTTCGGAAATATGGATCATGCCGTCCACGCCGCCCAAGTCCACAAAAGCACCATAGGATGTCAAAGACTTGACCACACCGGTATAACGCTGACCGACTTCCGCCTTTGCCCAGAAAGCCGCTTCTTTTTCCTTGCGCTCCTCCCGGGCAACCGCCCGGATGGACCCGACGGCACGGCGGCGGCTTGGATTGACCTCGATGATTTTAAAACGCACTTCCTGTTTCAGCAGGGGAGAAAGATCCTCCATACGCATGGCGGAAGCCTGGGAAGCCGGAATAAAGACCCGCACACCATGGGTAACCGCCAGCAGGCCCCCTTTGATGACATCGGTGACAACGCCATCCAGAATTTCCCCGCTTGCTTCCGCGGCCACGACGGTGTCCCAGCCTTTGAGCGCATCGACCCGCTTCTTGGAAAGCATAATAGTGCCTTCCTGATCGTTGGTGCGCATAATCAGAAGATCCAGTTCGTCGCCAATCTTGACGAGATCCGCCGGATTCGCGCCTGTCGCGGACAGTTCATCGACCGGAATGTATCCCGCCTGTTTGCGGCCGACCACCTCGACCTGCACTTCGTTCGGGGCAATGCCCACGACAATGCCGCGGACTCTCTCATCTGTAGATAAACTCTGAAGAGAGGCCTCCAGCGCCTCTTCAAAACTCATTTCCTCAAAGGACTTGGCAGGTGCCTCGGACACCGTATCCGCAGCCGCCTCATCCGGCGCTTTAGCCTCTTCCGCCACCTGTTCCGCCGTCTCAGTGGGAACGGCTGTCTCCCCGGCCGGAGCCGCTTCTTCCTCCGTGGGAAGGATCTCGTTTTCCTGAACTTCGTTGTTGACAATCTCGGACATGGTTGAAAGTACCTCCTTTATAATATCGGCAGGGGTCGAGGCGCCGGCCGTAAGGCCAATGACCTTTGCTCCAGCAAACGGACCGGAGGACAGCTCGTCCGCCGTCTCGATCAGAATCGTCCGACAGCCTTGCTGGCACACGTCCCGAAGCTTGGCGGTGTTGGAGCTCTGACGCCCGCCGACAATCACCATCACATCGCTTCTCTGCGACAAAACAACCGCCTCATGTTGTCTTTCGGCAGTCGCATTACATATTGTATCAAAAACCAAAGGATTTGTATAGTGTTTTTTTGCGAATCGGGAACACTTTTCCCATATTTCCATCTGAAAAGTGGTCTGGGAAACCAATATCACGGGGTTTTCATTTAAGATTGCCTCGGTTTTTCCCAGTTCTTCCAGTTCTTTCAAAGAGGAAAAAACAAAGGACGGACCAAGACAATGCCCGCGGATTCCCCTCACCTCCGGATGGCCGGGATCCCCTGCGATAAGGACAATATACCCTTGAGACGAATAGCGTTCCACGATCCGATGGATTTTCGCCACAAATGGACAGGTGGCGTCGAGATAGGGCAGCGACCGTTCCCGCAACCGGTCGTATACCGACGCCGGTACGCCGTGGGAACGGATAACCAGCGTGGCACCGGGCGGTGCCTCATCGGGCGATTCAATAATCCGCACCCCTCTTTTTTCCAGATCTGCGACCAGTTGAGGGTTGTGTATAATCGGGCCAAGCGTGCAAACCTGCTTGCCCTCATCCAGCAACTTATAAACGGCGCTGACGGCTTTGTTCACGCCAAAGCAAAAGCCAGCGGTTTTCGCCACCAGTATTTCCATCAGGCACCCTCCGTCAGGCGTTCTCCTCCATCATGCCACCGATCTTCTCCATAATCAACCGGGAGGCAAAACGCAGGTCCGGATGTTCCGGGTTGTCAAGATGCAGTTCCTCTGGAGAAAGCAGCCGGCCGAATACAATACGGGTGGGCCGAAAAAGTTTGAGCTTTTGGTTTTTCGTCACGATCGCGACCGGAAGAATCGAGGCCCCGGTTTGCGCCGCAATCAATGCGGCGCCCGACTTCGCCCGGCCCAGTTTTCCGTCTTTCGAACGGGTCCCCTCCGGAAAAATGCCTAAGAGCTTGCCTTCCTCCACAATTTTCCGGGAAATATCCAGCGCATTGGTATCACCGGCGCCCCGTTTAACCGGAAACGCACCGAATTGTTTGCCAAAAAACCAGGTGGCCAACCGGTTTTTAAAAATCTCCTCTTTCGCCATAAAATAGACATGGCGTTTTTGGCACATCTCCAGGAAAACCGGATCAATCACCGAAATATGGTTGCAGCAGAGAATCACGGGCGGGTGCCCGGGCGTATCCGGAATATTGGACCGGCCGACGGTTTTAAACGGAAACAGCAGCCACGCCAGCGGTTTAAAAAAACAGAGCAAAAATCTGCCGAGCCACATGGTAGTATGCCCCCTTCAGCCAATCGTATCCCGAACCAGCTTTTCCAAAATCGCCACCGACTGTTCGAGCGTGTTTCCCGTCGTATCCACCCGCACGGCATCCTCTGCCGCGCGCAAAGGCGCCTCCGACCGGTTCTCATCCTGATAATCCCGTTGTTTCATATCCGCGAGCACATCGTCATATGCGACGTCCATGCCCTTGTCGCGGAGTTCCTCTGTTCGCCTGGCAGCGCGTTCCTCTGCCGACGCCGTCAAAAAAATTTTGAGGCGTGCATGCGGCAGAACCACGGTGCCAATATCGCGTCCATCCATGATCACATCCTGCACTGCGGCGATGTCGCGTTGCAGCTGGAACAAAAAACGGCGCACGGCGGGCAGAGCTGACACGGCCGAGGCCGCCATGGAAATCTCCGGCGTGCGGATGCGCATGGTCACGTCCTCTCCGTTGACAAGGACCCTCTGCTCTCCGTTTTCGTGGGATAGTTCCACGCGCAGGCTGGCAAGCAAAGGCGCAACTTCGTCCGCTTTAGCCGGATCGCCGCCGTGGTCCAATACATAATACCCTACCGCGCGGTAAAGCGCACCGGTATCGACATACAAAAAGCCCAGCCGTTTTGCCAGAATGCGGGCTATGGTGCTTTTGCCGGCTCCCGATGGTCCGTCAATCGCCACCGAAACCGGTTTGCGGCCGGGATCGGCGGGCATCGTTTTGTGATCCTCCATGGACGATTCCTCCTTAGATCCCATACTTTCGACAACGGAAGCCGGGCAAAGCCGTTTTAGGGCTTCCAGTCCCTCGGCGATTTCAGCCCGTGAAAAATCCGCGTCCTCCAGTTGTGCATCGGTCAGTTCTTGCAGATCTTCGTAAAAATGTACGCCCACTGCGAGATACGCAGGCTGCGGATCCCTTTCGATCTCATCGAACAGGAGGTTTTCCGCCTCATTGATCTTTCTTTCCAGCAGCAGCCGTCCAATGCGGTAGCCGAGAAAGTCGCTTTGGGAAAAACGCCCCTCTTCGTCCACGATCTCGTACATCTCTTCCTCTTCCTGCAGAAACACCTGGCGCAGCATCCGCCCCATTTCCTCAATCATCCGCAGGATATAGTCGTTATTGTACATCCATCCGTGTCCTTTCCACACCCAGGCTGTCAGACCGCCCGGCCCGCCGCCTGACCGGTGGCGAAAGCGATCTGAAGATTAAAGCCGCCGGTATAGGCGTCTACATCCAGGACCTCTCCGGCAAAATAGAGCCCGGGGGATTTTTTAGAAGCCATGGTTTTCGCGTCGATCTCCTTCAGGCATACGCCTCCAGCCGTGACAATGGCTTCCTCAATCGGACGAAAGCCCGCGATTTTCACCGGCAGATCCTTCAGCAGCCGGATCAGCCCGGCCCGTTCTGCTCTGGTCAAGCTGTGGCATTTCCTTTGAGCCGGAACACCGCATAGCTCCGATAAGACGGGAACCATTGACCGGGGCAGCAAACCGCCAAGCAGAGTCCCAAACGCCCGGTTTTGCTCCTGCCTCAAATCCCGCAACAGCCGGGCATCCAGTTGTTCCACCGTCAGGGCTGGCTTCAAATCAATATGGACGGTATACCGCCCCGCTTCCATTTGACGCAGATGGGCACTGGCGCTGAGAACCATCGGCCCTGATAAACCAAAATGGGTGAACAGCATCTCTCCGAAATCCCGATAGATCGTTTTGTTCGCCACAGCATCCCAAACCGTCAATCCGACGTTTTTCAACGACAGTCCCTGGAGTTTCGGGCACCAGTCTTCCTCCGCCACCAGCGGCACCAGCGAGGGACGAAGCGGTGTCACCGTATGGCCGGCCTGCCGCGCCAACGTGTATCCATCCCCAGTCGAACCGGTCAACGGGTAGGACAACCCGCCCGTGCAGACGATCACCGCGTCTGCTTTTAGGATACTCCCGTCATCCCGCACCACGCCACGGCAAACCCCATCCTGTAGGAGAAGTTCCGTCACACGGCCCTGTATAAAACGGGCTCCTCCTGTCCGGGCATACGTGACCAGCGCGTCCGCGATATCCGCCGCTTTGTCGGATGCGGGAAACACCCGGTTTCCCCGTTCGGTTTTGAGAGGCACACCCAATTCCTCAAACAGAGCCATACAATCCTGCGGCGTAAAAGCGGAAAAGGCGCTGTAAAGAAAGCGTCCCCCTCCCGGCACGTGGGCAATGGCATCCTCGACGGTGCATCGGTTAGTGACATTGCAGCGCCCCTTGCCGGTAATCAGCACCTTGCGGGCCATCCGGGGATTTCGCTCCATCACCGTGACCCTGCGCCCCCGTCGGCCCGCACATCCTGCCGCCATCAGGCCCGCGGCGCCGCCGCCGACCACAACGATACCGGCATCCGGTTTTCTGTCCTGCGCCGTCATACCCCGTCCGCCGCTTTCTCAAACGGCTGGTAAACCTGATAGGTTTCCCATAACCCCTCAAGTTCGTTGAGCGTTTCCCGGTTTTGTTCCATTCTCCTGAGCGATACCGCCACGATCAACGCGTTGAGGATGCTCAGTGGTGCCACGAGGGAATCCACGATAGTCGCCATGTCGCTGTGCGCCAGCAGCAGATAGGTGGCAAAGTCCGCAATGGGAGACAGCAGACTGTCGGTGATCGCCACGACTTTGGCATTCCGGGAATGGGCGAAATGCAGGGTTTTAACCGCTTTGCTGGAATAGCGCGGAAAACTGATTCCTACAATGGTGTCCTCCTCACTGATATGAATCAGTTCTTCCAGGATTTCGGTTTCGCTGGAGGTATACACCAGATGGATATCCGGCAAAAGCAGTTTCAAATAATACGCCGCGAAATTGGCAAGGGCGCGGCAGCTCCCCGCCCCGAAAATATAGACTTTACGAGCATTCACCAAGGCATCCACCGCCCGGTCGAACACATCCCGCGGCAATTCCTCAAGCGTTTGACGGATGTTGGCCATGTCGTAGGACATAACATTGTCCAGCACTTCCCTGTCTCCCATCCGGGCCCGGGTGACTTCTACCCGCTGCACCGAAGTCAGCTTGCTCCGGATGAGTTCCTGCATGGCCTTCTGAAGCTGGGGATACCCCTCGAATCCCAGTTCCGCCGCAAAACGGACCACCGTGGATTCACTCACCCCAACGGTTTCACCCAGGCGGTAGGCCGTCATAAACGCCGCCGTGTCATAATGTTCGAGTATATATTGGGCAATCCGCTTCTGCCCCTTTGAAAAACCGGCCATCTGCCGGGTGATATGCGCAATCAAATTTGTCTTCAAGTCCATCCAACCTTTCCGGATGCCGTGGCGTAATCCTCTGGTATTGTAATGCTTTTACGCCGGAATTGCAAGCGGAAATCCCCGTTCCTGCAAACAAGGGGCAACATGGACAGCACCCGGCTGTCCATGTTAGATACGGAATATGTGCATGAGTTTGGGGCGCAGCGTATGTTGATACATGGCGATGAGGTTGGTCACTGCGACATCATAAATCAGAAAAACCACGTTTCCAAGGCCCAAGAGAAGCAAAGGAACGTTCACGCCGAACAGCTCCAGGCTGTCGGCTGGCAGAGCAAATACATACAGCATGAGCGCATACGCGGCGACCATCGCGCCGTTGAACACCAAAAGTTTGACCCCCCATTCCAGAACGCGGGAAGATAAGCGTTCAATAAGGGCCTTGAGAACCGGATAGTAGCCGAAAAACGCGATGAATAAAACCTTGGCTTCAAGGGAAGGGGTCAAGATCGCATTGAGGATCCCCACTACAGCGTATACCATAAATCCCCATTTTACACCGCTTTCAAGGACGATGGGAATGAGGAGTACCCCCGCCAGTGCGGGCAGGGCGTAATCGGCAAAAGGAAAAATCGTCAGGAGCATACAGACGAGGGACAAGGCCGCGAGAAGACCCCCTAATGCGATTTTCCGACTATGCTTCATGGAGCGCCATCAAACCTTTCCGACCGAGAACCGGCCAAGTGAAACGTTTCTATCTCAACAGCAGCGGATCAGGTCACCGCCCATGCACTCGCAGCAGCAGTCCGCACAGATCAGGCCGTTGCACACATCGCAGGCGGTGCAGCCGCCCATGTTCTGGCGCCCGGCACGGTATCCGCCGTTCTGACGCCGCATTTCCATCTGATTGAGGGCTTGCCGGTATTCCAGATTGCCCGGATCCATCCGCACCGCAGTGGAAAAATGGTTGTAAGCGTCGTCCAGCCACCCTTTTTTGAACAGCACGCTCCCTTTCAGAAAATACCACTCCCCGTCCCGGGAATTGCCGGGAATGCCGTCGAGAAGGGTTTCCGCATCCGTCACCCGCCCGCTGCGTATCAGGTTCCGGATATCCATGAAGCGGGAGGAGCCACCTCCTCCCTGGGAGGATGAAGCCCCCTGGGAGGACCCTGCCTGGCGGCGCATGCGGATAATCGTGTCATAGGCCTCATTGATCTCCTGCATCTTTTCCTGAGCAAGATCGGACAGAGGGTTATCGTTATAATGATCGGGATGGTATTTTTTGGCCAGTTCCCGATAGGCGGCTTTCACCTCGTCATCGGTGGCGCTCGGCTGTACACCCAGCACCTGATAGGGATCAGTCATAGTTCAGGTCCTCTCGCTTTCTGCCTTCTTCGTTTTTCGATTGCGGATCGCCAAACAACGCCTGTTTCTGTACGTTGGGCATACCGAGTTCCAAAACATTGCGCAGGATGCCGTCAAAGCGCCGGATGTCCAGCAAATTATAGGCCGCGATGCATTCCGCCAGGGAGGCATTCAAGGAGCCTTCGGCGTACGCCTTGGTTGCTTTCAGCGCATCGGTATCTCCATTGGTCAGGCGACGGGAAAGGACAAAGGCGTTATAACTCCCTCTGCGCAGGTCGTCTTCCAGATCATCCGCCGCGTCGATCAGATAAATCCAACGGCCCAGACAATAGCCGAACCGGTCGAGAATCCGCTTTTCGCGCTCATCCCGCCCCGCAAGGCCCGCCAAATAGGCCAACATACGCGCGGTCGGTTCAGCCGCCGCATCAATGGAGAGGGTACCTGCCCGTTCCAGCTCCGCCTGCCGGCGCATACAGTCCCCCATCACGGCCTCCATCTCCGGTTTTTTCCTGGCGGCCTTTTTCCGGCCCAAGGAGGCAAAGGGAAGCAGGCATCGGGCCATCAGCCCTTTCCAAAAACCGCTGTCGGCGATGGTATCCCGGGTCTTGTAATAAACCAGCAGGGCCGCCGCGTCAGCCGCATCCTCAAGCGCCGGGCTGCCACAGCAGCAGGTCCGCTTTTTCAGGGGATTAAACGCACACCTTTCCCGCCTAAATCCCGGGCAGTCATCGCGAAGCGCCATATAGAAAAGCGCCAGAAAGGTGAAATCATAACTCAAGGTCATACGGGCCAGAAAGCCGTACCGTTTTCCCAGTTGTTTGCACAATGCACAGTAAACGCCGCGATAATGCTCGAATTCACCCATTTTCAGTTCCGGCTGATACACCTTCACATATCCAAACATGGCATGCCCTTCCACCTTACGGCTGACGTCTATAGTATCATACAATATGGAGAAAAACAGTATATGAAAGAATTGTAAATAATCTTGACATACAAATTTTTTATGCGCCGCCCTTTGATTAAAAAGGGCATCGCCGCTATACAACCGCCATACGCAAAAAACCGGCGGAAACTCCGCCGGTTGCGTCGGCCTATCCCCTGTTTTCTCACCAAGCTGTCCTTCTGGTCGATCACAGGCGGTTCATTGAGTAAAAGAGCCTGACCACATGGAACCCGCTTACCATCCGGGTGCCTATCCCTGTACCTGCCGTTCTGGCACCATCGCTTTTAAATGAGGAGGCCATTCTTCCGGCCGTCAACTCCTCTTTCTACCGGCAGCCTGAATCGACGATTCAACATCATCGCTTCTCCGGCCCGAGCATTTTGCTCAGATATTGGCCCGTATACGATCCGGGAACGGCTGCCACTTCTTCGGGGGTACCGGACGCGACCACCTCGCCGCCTTTGTCCCCTCCTTCGGGGCCAAGATCCACAATATAATCGGCGGTTTTAATGACATCCAGGTTGTGTTCAATGACGATGATGGTATTGCCACTGTCCACCAGTTTTTGCAGCACTTCGATAAGCTGCTGCACATCGGCGGTATGCAGGCCGGTGGTGGGTTCATCCAGAATATACACCGTTTTGCCGGTAGCACGGCGGGACAGTTCCGAGGCCAGCTTGACCCGTTGGGCCTCGCCTCCCGAAAGGGTCGTGGCAGGCTGGCCGACCTTGATATACCCCAGTCCCACATCGTACAGGGTCTGCAGTTTGCGGGCAATCTTCGGCACACTTGAAAAAAAGGACAGGGCTTCCTCCACCGTCATTTCCAGCACATCGTATATACTCTTGCCCTTGTACTTCACCTCGAGCGTTTCCCGGTTGTAACGGCGGCCTTTGCAGACCTCACAGGGGACGTAGATGTCGGGCAGAAAATGCATTTCGATTTTGATGATGCCGTCCCCCTGACAGGCTTCACAGCGCCCGCCTTTGATATTGAAGGAAAAGCGCCCGGCAGAGAAGCCCCGCATTTTCGCGTCGGCGGTAGAAGCAAACAGTTCCCGGATATCGTTGAAAACCCCGGTATAGGTGGCGGGATTGGAGCGGGGCGTCCGCCCGATGGGCGCTTGATTGATGTCAATGACCTTATCCAGGGCATCCAGCCCTTCGATAGCCCGGTGAACACCGGCACGGCAACGCGCGCCGTTGAGCTCCGCCGCCAAATGCTTATAGAGTATTTCGTTGACCAGAGACGATTTGCCGGAACCGGACACTCCGGTCACACAGTTAAAAGCCCCCAGCCGGAATGAGACGTCAATATTCTTGAGATTGTTTTCGGCGGCCCCCCGGACGGTCAGCAACCGGCCCGAGCCTTTGCGCCGTTTCGCCGGCACGGGAATGCACCGGCGCCCACTGAGGTACTGACCGGTAATCGACTCTTCGCAAGCACATACCTCCTCCAGCGGACCCGAACAGATCACTTTTCCGCCATGGACACCCGCACCCGGGCCGATATCCACAATCCAATCAGCCGCCCTCATGGTATCCTCGTCGTGTTCCACTACGATCAGGGTATTGCCCAAATCCCGCAGCCTTTTGAGTGTTGCGAGCAGTTTATCGTTATCCCTTTGATGCAGGCCGATGCTGGGTTCGTCCAGAATATAGAGGACCCCCATCAGATAAGAGCCGATCTGAGTGGCGAGGCGGATCCGCTGACTCTCGCCGCCCGACAAGGTGCCAGATGCCCGGGAAAGGCTCAAATACTCGAGGCCGACGCTTTGAAGAAATCCAAGGCGCTCACGGATTTCTTTCAAAATACGCTCCCCGATCCGCCTCTCCCGATCGGTCAGCTGCGGTTCCAATTCGTCGAGAAACCGCAACGCTCCTAAAACCGACTGGCAGCTGAGTTCCGAAATGTTCAGCCCTCCCACGGTCACGGCCAGACTTTCCGGTTTTAACCGCTGTCCATGGCATTCCGGGCAGGGGATCTCGCTCATATATTCTTCCAATTCCTCCCGCATCCATTCGCTGGAGGTCTCTCTGTACCGGCGCTGGAGGTTGTTCAATACCCCTTCAAAGTCGGTGAAGTACTCCCCGCTTCCATACTCCATTTTCCGGGTCATCTTGATCTTTTCGCCCTTTGTCCCATATAAGATGAGATCGAGCGCCTTTTTCGGCAGATCCTTCACCGGTGTGTCCAGCGAAAAATCGTAATGGGCGGCGAGACCCTCATAATACATCTGAGCAATGGTTCCTCCGTCGGCATAGCCCCACCCGCTCGCGTGGATAGCGCCCTGCCGGATGGAAAGGTTCCGGTCGGGAATAATCCGGTCGGGATCCATGGACATGAAAACTCCGAGTCCGGTACATTTTGGACAGGCCCCAAAAGGATTATTAAAGGAAAACATGCGGGGGGTGAGTTCCTCCACGCACACTCCGTGTTCAGGACAGGCATAGTTTTGAGAAAACGGCAGTTCCTCTCCCCCTACGACATCAATGGTGACGAGCCCGCCGGTCAGACCGGTCGCGGTCTCAATCGAATCGGCCAGCCGGCCCCGCATGTCCGCCCGGACCACCAGCCGGTCCACCACAATCTCGATGGTATGTTTTTTATTCTTTTCCATCGGGATGGTTTCGGAGAGGTCATACACATTGCCGTCCACACGGACCCGGACATATCCGGACTTTCTGGCCGCCTCAAACTCCTTGGCGTGTTCCCCCTTGCGTCCCCGCACCACCGGTGCGAGCACCTGAATCCGCGTTCCTTCATCGAGCGCCATCACCCGGTCGACAATCTGATCTACCGTCTGCTGTTTGATTTCGCGCCCACAGACCGGGCAGTGCGGAATCCCAATACGGGCATAAAGCAAGCGCAGATAGTCGTAAATCTCCGTCACGGTTCCCACCGTGGAACGGGGATTTTTGGACGTGGTCTTCTGGTCGATGGAAATGGCAGGCGACAATCCCTCGATTGAATCCACATCCGGTTTTTCCATCTGGCCCAAAAACTGACGGGCATAGGAGGAAAGGCTCTCCACATACCGCCTCTGTCCCTCCGCGTAAATCGTGTCGAAAGCGAGAGAGGATTTGCCAGACCCCGACAAGCCGGTAAACACCACCAGCTTATCCCGTGGAATTTCAATATCTACGTTTTTCAGATTGTGTTCTTTGGCGCCTTTGACGGTCAGTTTGTCCTGCATGAATGATGTTCCTTCCTATTTCCGGCGGCCCCGGCCGCCCTGTTCTATCCGGCATCCGCTGTGAAACAGCGCATCCAAAATATCATAGCTTTTGTCCGCTTCGCTGCCGAGCACCAGACTCAGTCCATCTTTTTGAGCTTCTCGATCTCGTCCCGCAGCCAGGCGGCGTGTTCAAATTCGAGAAGCCGGGCAGCATTCTTCATCTCTCTTGTCAGTTGTTCGATCCTTTGCATCCGCTCCGCACGGCTCATGCGCTTTTCGGGTTTCTCCGTCCCTTTGTTTTTGGGCGTGATTTCCAGGATGTCCCGCACGTCTTTGAGGATGGTCTTGGGAACGATACCGTGTTCCTCATTATACCGCATCTGGATGCCACGACGGCGGTTGGTTTCGTGGATAGCCCGTTCCATCGAGGGAGTCACTTGATCGGCATACATGATGACCTGTCCCTGGGCGTTGCGCGCCGCCCGTCCGATGGTCTGGATCAGCGAGGTTTCAGAACGAAGGAACCCCTCCTTGTCCGCGTCCAAAATCGCCACCAGAGACACTTCCGGAATATCCAGACCCTCCCGCAGCAGGTTGATCCCCACCAGCACGTCAAATTCTCCGAGCCGCAGATCCCGGATGATCTCCATGCGTTCCATCGTATCAATATCGTGGTGCATATACCGCACCCGCAGGCCGGCGTTGTCAAAATAGGCCGTCAGATCCTCCGCCATTTTTTTGGTCAGGGTGGTGACAAGCACCCTCTCCTGCCGGGCGGCGCGCACGCGGATTTCCTCCATGAGATCGTCAATCTGCCCCTCGACCGGTTTCACCAGCACCTCTGGATCCAGCAGTCCGGTTGGCCGGATCACCTGCTCCACGGTTTGGGCGCTGTGCTCCCGCTCGAAATCCTCCGGCGTGGCGCTGACGAACACCACTTGATGGACCCGCTCATAAAATTCGTCAAAGTTGAGCGGCCGGTTATCATAGGCGCTGGGCAAGCGGAATCCAAAATCAATCAGGCTCTTTTTGCGGGCGTAATCCCCGCCATACATGCCGCGTACCTGAGGCAGGGTCACATGAGATTCGTCCACAAACAACAGGTAATCGTCCGGAAAATAATCGAGAAGGGTAAAGGGCGAGGAACCCGGCGCTCTTCCTGCCAACACACGGGAATAGTTTTCGATCCCCTTGCACACGCCGATTTCCCGCAGCATCTCGATGTCGTATTTGGTACGCTGAAGAATGCGCTGCGCCTCCAGCAGTTGCCCGTTTTTCTTAAAAAACTCCACCCGCTCCGCCAATTCGCATTCGATTTCCCGTATGGCATCTTCCATCTTGTCCCTCGGGACGATGTAGTGGGAAGCCGGATAGATCGCGATGTGGTTGAGCAGGCCTTTGAGTTCCCCGGTCAGCGGATTGATCTCACTGATGCGGTCCACTTCATCGCCAAAAAACTCCACCCGGATAACCGTCTCCCCCGCATAGGCGGGATAAACTTCAACCACATCGCCACGGACGCGGAATTTGTTGCGGACAAAATTGATGTCGTTACGCTCATATTGGAGTTCCACCAGTTTTTGGAGCAATTCGTCCCTCGGCTTTATCATTCCCGGGCGAAGGGAGATCACCATATTGCGGTAATCAATCGGATTGCCCAAGCTGTAAATGCAGGAGACGCTCGCGACGATGATGACATCCCGCCGTTCCGATAACGCGGATGTGGCAGAATGGCGCAGTTTATCAATCTCGTCGTTGATAGCCGAATCCTTTTCAATATAGGTATCGGTTGAGGCGATATAGGCCTCCGGCTGATAATAATCGTAATAGGAGACAAAATACTCGACCGCATTATGTGGAAAAAACTCCTTGAACTCGCTGCAAAGCTGGGCCGCCAGGGTTTTATTGTGCGCCAGTACCAACGTCGGTCTGTTCACGCGGGCGATCACATTGGCCATGGTGAAGGTCTTGCCGGAGCCCGTCACCCCCAGCAAAGTCTGCTCTTTATCCCCTTTTTGAATTCCCTCCACCAGTTTCGCTATTGCTTCGGGCTGGTCCCCTGTCGGCTTGTAGGGGGAGACTAATTTGAACGATTCGGTGTTTTGACTGCTCATGTCATTTTCCTCTATCCAACAGTACTAGTATCGGCAAAAAACTGAAATTTCGTACCCTCAATCGTAAATGGATAAATACCGGTTTTTTGCGGATCCATTTCGAACAAATGTTTCTTCCCTATTTTACTCTTCTTTGAACCTTTTGTCAATATTGGTTTATGATTTTATCACAAGTCCCCTGAATTTGAAAGTACGCCGATTTTTCGGCTGTCTCACCATCCACGGCCAGTCGGTCTTAACGAAAACACGCCGGGAATGCGCCTGTCTCATGTTTTACACCTTTATTGTAACAAAAACGGTATCTCCAGGCTGCTTTCCTATCTTTTGGCGGATATCCTTGCGAACCCCTATGATATAGCAAATCGAGCCGTCTTCGTTTTTCACACCCATATTCACAATGCTGCCGATGTAGGGAGCGCCGTCAAAGCTCGCCTGTACGTGTACGCGACCTTTTCCAAACTCCTTTCGAATGTCAAACGGAAAACGGACATAAGCGCCTCCTTTATCGGGAACCGGCTCGATGACTGCGTAAAATTGGTAATTTTTTCTGCACATACTGCTCCTCCGCTATTCGTACATTATAAGTTTTATCGACTGTTCAAACTCATTCGCCGCTTGATTGTAAAATGAAACTATCTCCTAGGTTATGTTTTCTCAAAGGCTGTCCGTCATTCTTCTTTTAAGCGGTTTGGCTACAAAAATAGGAACGCCCGGCCAGACAGCCGGAGCATTCCCATCTCCCGTTTTACAAACGGCGCGGTCCCTATATGGGGCCATGGCTTCAGCGATTCCGAAAAATAGAAAATCCCTTTTTCACATAGGGTTCGGACTGTACAGACAAAACCCGATAACCCGTTGCCTCCACCGTTTTTTTCAGTTGTTCTTCGCCGATGGCTGTTTCCGAAAAAATGACGGTCTGCCCAGTACTGCGGGAAGAAATTACCTTTTTAATTTTAAAGGCATTCCGTATCGCGTCATTGACATGGGCCTCGCACATTCCACATTGCATTCCCTCGATCTGCACCGTGATTTTCAGCACGGCCATCCCCCCAATTTTCTTAGTCTATAAATCCATCAACCGCTCAGACGATGGCTTTCCACCGTTGAAACGCTCCTTCATCAATTTGGTTAGTTGAAACTAACACTCCACAATGGTTATACTCTTTTTCAACGGGTTTGTCAAGATGTGTTCTTGGCTTTGATCTTTCTTGATGTGTCGGTTAGTCAATGATGTGTTACAAAATTGGGAAAGAGAATAAGAGCTGTTTAGGAGAGAGCCAGTTGAGAGGGCGGATGGGGAAATTGTTGTATTGACGCTGCCGGAGGGCAAGCTGAGCGGCAAAGTCAGCGAAAGAGAAGAACTTGTGAGAAGCATAGAATTCTTCATTGTCCTTGCGGTGGCT